>CAZIOY010000160.1:0-2536 GCA_964540915.1 uncultured Ohtaekwangia sp. | reverse complement strand
GGTGTTGTTTTAAGGAACTTTATGACGATTTATTTACTCTTCTTCCGCGTTGTTGTTTTCTTATCAGATAGCGCTGCCTCTACATCCTTGTCAATAGATCGCAATCTCGTTTCGCAATAGTCAATTAATTCTTTGGCTTGCTTTACTTTTTCGGCAAGGGTGTCGAGTTGAATTTTGTCGTCTTCGATCTGGTCAACAAGTTTTGAGAGCTCGTTGTAGGCCTGGTTATAGGTCAAGTTCATGTTTTGATTTTTTGGTGACGGTGCTATGAATAACTTCGTTTTTCAAAATGGTCTTTATTTCAGAATTCAGCTTGATGTCCTTGGGATCAATGATGATCTGATCGTTGCTGGTGATGATCGCGTAGCCTTTATTCAAAATCGTTGACGGACTGTATGCCTTCACTGTTCGTTTCATTTGAAGTAAGTTGTCTTTGGCTTTGTCGATCATCCGTTCAGTAGTTTCGAGCAGACGATCTTTCAATTCGATGATTTCGCTTTCAAAGTTAAAGTTGTGTTCTACAATGCTGCTCGCCACTTTAGTAGGTGTCTTGTGCTGGCGTGCCATCAGATCAACGATGCTCGTGTTTCTGTCGTGACCGATGCCCGTAAAAATCGGTAACGGAAAAGAGGCTACGTATTTTGATAACTCGTAATCATCGAAGGGTTTGAAATCTGTTTGCGAACCACCACCACGCACAATGGCTACCACATCGAAGTTTTCTTTTTTCGCTTCTATCTGTTTTAGTTTTTGAATAATCAGATTGCTTGAATTGTCGCCTTGTATCTGCGTTAAAAACTCAATCACTGAAAAGACATAGCCATAGGGATTATTCGCCATCTCCTGTTTGAAATCCCGCTGGCCATCTGAATCGGGTGCAGTAACTAACGCGATGCGCTGCAACACAATCGGCACTTCCAGTGACTTGTTGCTGGTGAAATATTGCCCGTCAACAAGGCGAATGAGTGTTGGATTTTCATTCACTAACCGATCCAGTGTCTGTTGTTTCTCCTGTTCCAGTTTGCCGAGTGCATAGGTGTGATCGATTTCCAATACTTCCAGGTCAATGCCAAAGCGTTTATGAAAGCGCACTCTTACATTGCAGGTGATCTCCAGGCCGCTGGCAAAGGGCCGACCAGAAAGTTTTTCAAACCGCACCACATTATCATACGCATTTGACCAGAACACGCCTTTGATTTCCGCGGTGATGAGGCTGCCTTCTTTTTCAATGAATTTTAAAAAGCACCAACGTTTGTCAGGTTGTTTTTTTACATCAGTAATTTCAGCGGTGATCCAAAACGTTTCGCCTGCAAACCGGTCTTGAATGGCATCATCTATTTCTCCTATGAGTTCTGAGAGTTTTAATCGTTTGGGCATTTTGCAGAGTGAGCTGAATTAACAAGTAAATATATGTCGTTAAGCATTTACCTTCTAATGCCTGATAAAATATTGAATATATTGATGGAGTTTGTTTGTGACCTTGTTCCTTCCTGGCGGAGTCTCGCTTGGAACTCCGCAATTATCTTTGACTTAAACGAAACTCCCTAACTTAATACTAACATCACGCGCAGTTCCGGGGCGGGGAGACTCCGCTGAGAATAATAATCTTAATCGTTTGGGCATTATGGATGGTTCTCTGTTTCTTAATAACTAAATAACATTGTCAGCAAAGAGGATAACCCTTTATTATTTCAATTTCTTCTTAGCACCTTTCAATACCTTTTTCTCATCCGCCTGCAGTTTGCGTTGTAGTTTTTTCACATCTTCTGCTACTTGGCAAATTTTCTGGTACAATGCCCCGCTTGGTTAGCATATCTCTCACCGCTGTGTTGTTATCAATGTGTTCCTGTTCAATGGGATTGTTTCCTTTTAAATCTTTATTTTGAACATTGAGACTGGTCATTTCCGCAGCCAGATCCTTTGCCTTTATGCTAATGGTCGGTAGAAAATCCGCCACCGGACGATTATCCGGAACTCCCATTTTTCTTTTTAACATTTGAGTTGAAAGCCGAAACAATGCCTGATCACCTTTTGATCTGATTACTGCGAAACTTTGGTTGTCAACACCTCTTTCATACAATACACCCGATAATTGCTTTTCAGTTTGAGATAGTTTTTCTCGCGCTCTTACTCTTTCATATTCCAATAAGCGTTGCTCCACAAGTTCAGCTCTTCGGTCTGGACCGCAAAATAATTTTGAGCAAATGATATCTCCTCTTTTTTGCTGTCTCCATTTTGAGCAATTAAATAGCATGCATAGCGGGTTAACAGAATGTCATCAATTTACTTTTCCGCTCCTTTTGGCATTGGTATCGTTTTCCTGATATCAGGAAACTGATCAGACAAATTCTCACCAGCGTTTTTACAGGCGTCTCTGGCCTTTTGAATTACCTTTTCAAAGTTCTCCCATTTGCTATATCCTAATAACGCTGGAGTCTCGCCTCGGACTCCGCAATTATCTTTAACTAACTGAAAGAGCATTTAACCCACTTTGCAGTTATCCAGACAGAAGTATCTGATTTTGAGGAGAATCGGT
>CAZIOY010000159.1:0-2642 GCA_964540915.1 uncultured Ohtaekwangia sp. | reverse complement strand
ATCACAGCCGACAAACTGGCTCAATCAACAGCGACAACAGGACAAGTGCTAAAATGGAACGGCACCAACTGGGTTCCAGCAGCAGATGATGCGGGAGTTGGGGCAACCCCTACGTTAAGCAGTGGACAAATTTTAGTTGGAGATGGTACAACCAACTCAGCGACCGCGCTGACGGGTGATGCAACGCTGACTGGCGGAGTAATAACAATCGCTAACGATGCAATCACTACAGCCAAGATTAATGCAAATGCAGTAGATGGAACCAAGATTGCTGACAACGCAATAACTTCTTTAAAGATTGCAGACGCATCGATAACCGATGCCGACATTTCAAGTAGCGCAGCAGTAGCTGTTACAAAACTGGCAACCGGTACCAACGGCCAGGTATTAACAACAGTAGGCGGAGTGCCTGCCTGGCAGACACCAGCGGCATCTACTGACGCGCAGGATTTAACTTTAGCCGGAAGTACACTTTCCCTTACCAACGATGGAACACCTGTAACATTAGGCGGACTCTCTATTTTGAATAGTGTAACAACAACAGAAATCACCAATGCCACAATCACCAGTGCAGATATTGCGGCTGCCACAATTACGGGAAGCAACATAGCAGCCACCACGATCACTGGTGCAAACATTGCCGCTACTACGATCACGGATGCAAACATCAATGCAACAGCAAATATTGCCGCAACCAAACTTGCCGGCACGGTTGTGTTAGACACTGAGACTCCAAACGTAGCAGGAGATATCAGCGGTGATTTCAGCACAGGTCTTCAGATTAAACCCGCTTCTGTTACCGGAACAGAATTAGCGGGCAATATTGCGATTACAACAACAGGCCCAATAACGGCTGCCACATTCACAGGTGATGGCGCAGGTTTGACGAATATTTCTGCAACGGTAGCCGATGGTTCTATCACAGGCGGCACAGCAGGAGCTGGTGTGAAGATTGCAGCCAACACGATTACCGATGCTAACATTGCCAGTTTGGATGCTGGTAAAATCACATCAGGAACTCTCCCTATTGCACGCATTGCGGCCGGTGATATTGACGCCACCAAACTTGCAGACAACTCAGTAACCACACTGAAGGTTGCTGATAGTGCCATTACTACGACAAAGATTTCAGATGGATCAATTGCAGCTGCCGACTTAAGTTCCATGGGTGCAACGATTGGCGGACAAGTTTTACAATGGAATGGTTCAGCATGGGCCCCTGCAACGCTTGCTGCCGGTGGTGACATGTCAAAGACAACTTACGATACTAATGCTGATAACATTGTTGATGTTGCCGCCACGGTAACTACTAATGCGAACCTGACAGGTCCGGTTACCAGTGTTGGAAATGCAACTGCGATTGCTAACGGAACCATCACCAACGCCATGCTGGCAAACGTAGCGGTAGCTAATTTATCAGGCACGAATACAGGTGACCAAACGATAACGCTAACAGGCGATGTTACAGGCACAGGCATAGGATCTTTTGCCACAACATTGGCCACAGTTCCTGTTGCTAAAGGGGGCACGGGTCTTACTTCTGTAGTACTGGGTGGTGTAGCATACGGAGGAGCAACAGATTTTGGATTTACAGTAGCAGGAACCACCGGGCAACTCTTACAATCTAATGGCACATCGGCACCTACGTGGGTCAATGCAACAAGTGGCTGGGGCTTAACCGGAAATACTCTGACAGGAACGGAACGAATTGGAAGTGATAACGCAGAACCCCTCGCGTTTGAAACTTCCAACACAGAGAGAATGCGAATTGATGCCACTGGCAATGTGGGTATTGGAACCACCATACCCACTCAGAAGCTTGATGTAAACGGAAATATCAACGTTGCCACAGCGAGTGGGTTTATGATCAACGGTGTTACTTTCTTAAAGGGGAGCACAACCGCGAATAATATATTCCTGGGAGGGCAGTCTGGCGTGGTTACAACCGGAACCGGAAACTTGTTTGCTGGCTCCAATTCGGGCACTTCTAACACCACCGGCTTAAGCAACGTGTTTTTAGGAAATAATGCCGGATTTACTAATCTTGGCGGTAATCAAAACATTTTCGTTGGGGCGGCAGCAGGGCAGATCAACACCAGTGGTGGCAACAATGTGTTTCTTGGAGTAAGCACCGGAGCAGCTAACACCACAGGTTCGTCAAATACTTTAGTTGGTGCATCTGCTGATGTGGGCGCTGCGGGATTGACCAACGCCACTGCTATTGGCCAGCAAGCCAAAGTAGGAGCCAGCAATTCATTAGTGTTGGGCGGCACAGGTGCAAATGCCGTTAAGGTGGGCATTGGCACTGCTACACCTGTGGCTGGATTGGACATTATTACAAACGGAGCAACCTCAGGAACTGATTACTCCTATGGCGCTCAAGTAGTAGCTACCGGGGTCGCTAACCCAGTAGATGGTGTTACCTATGGCGTATCTGGAAGAGCTGAAGGGAATGGAGGTCTTTTTGCTTTCGGAGTTCATGGTTCTGCGAGTGGTGCTGGCGGAGGAAATTTTGCCGGTTATTTTGATGGGGATACCCACATTTCAGGTGCATTGTCGGTAGGTGGATTTACTTTGGGTGTTTTCGGAACAGCGGGCCAGGTGCTTACTTCTAATGGAGTAGGATCACCAGTTACCTGGGA
>CAZIOY010000158.1:0-2669 GCA_964540915.1 uncultured Ohtaekwangia sp. | reverse complement strand
TCCGATATTAAAATAGTTCGAGTGTTCCAGCCGATACATTCCATCTTTGCTGGTTATGGGCCAATGCAGCCAATTCCGGGTCATTTAACTGCCGTATAGTTATTGTTAAGCCACGGCTGGTAGCGCTGAAGAATCCGCCCGGCAACACTTTTTTTACATTTCCCTGCGCATCATTCAGCACCGTGGTGACGTCCGGTTGATGTGTTTTCACGAGTTGCCTTACCGCGTGCCTCACTGCTGCCTTCGCCTGTTTTCCAGTATAAAACAGATCCGTGATTCGAAGCTCACGCATGCGGCCCGTGGCCTTTATGCGATAGAATATGGCACAACTGCCTTCGTCCTGCTCCGCCCACTGCAAGCCATAACGAAGTGCCGGCACGTGGCCGTAGCGCCAGCGCAAATAACTTTCAGTATAATCCGTTGTGAGATATTCCTGTTGGTGCAGCTTCCACGCATTCACACACGCGACTACAGCAGGCGGTAATACATCGGGCACCGCAGCAGGTGGCAGCGACCCGGCAGACTTCACCACATGCTGAAGCATATTCAAGGGATGTATCTTCACCAGCAGGGGTGTTTTCCCCGCTACCTGCCAGCCCATCTTGAGATAGCCAGGCATGCTTTTATGATTGGGCGTATTAAAGATAAATGCCGGCTCCCGGGTCGTGAGCAGATTCAGCATTTCGAGCGTCAGTTTTTTAAATATCCCTTTACCTTGATATTCGGGATGTGTAGCCGTATCTACCGCCCGGTAAGCCCGGATGATCTTTCCCTGGTAGCTGAACTGCCAGAGCAGGAAGGCCCTTAACCCAATCATTCGGTCACCCTCAAATGCCAATAATACCGGTGAAACCCCAAATGGATTTTGAAGGTGTTTCCATTGCCAATACGCTGCCGAGCGCATGCCCCCCAGGGTTCCCAAACTTGAATTCAGCAAGGTAAGCATGGCGGGCAAGTCGGTATGGGTTGCAAATCGGATGGTCATGGTTATCATAGTGTTGACTGCGAGCCTGTGATTAAGGAGAAGGAATGTTACGGTCAGCGTATTGCCGCAGTACATCGCGGTATACTTCTTCCAACTCTGCTACCATCCGCACCACGCTGAACTTCTCTACCACTACCTTGCGTGCGGCAACGCCCATCTTCCTCCGCAATTCAGGTGATGCTGCCAGCCATTGAATTTTTTCCACCGCGGTGTCGATGGATTCCGGATCAAACATAAAGCCACTATCGCCCTCGGTGATCACGGTGGGAATTCCGCCTACGTTGGTTACAACCGGCACACACTCCATGCTCATGGCCTCCAGCAACGCCACCGGCAGGCCTTCGAAATCGGAGGTCATCAAAAAAATATCAACGCATGAAAGCCACTGGGCAGGGTTGGCCGTCATGCCGGCAAACAGCAATTTCTTCTGCTTCACCAACCGCTCGCCTTGTTGATGAAGTGCTTCGCGCAACAAGCCATCACCCACAATGACAAAATAAACCTCCGGACATTCCCGCGCGACAGCCGTAGCAACCTCAATCCACCGGTCTATCCGCTTCTGTTCGGTAAGTGCCGTCACCGTTCCGATGATCATGGCCTGCTCAGGCAAACCCAGTGATCTACGTATCGTATTCATCTTGACTTCTGTGAAATCGTTGTTGATTGTTCGTTGTTCGTTGTTGAAGAATCCTTCAGCGTTTATTCCACCTGCTTGCGACTTATTGCCTACGTTCAAACTCCCTTTGCCTACTGCCTCCTGCCTACTGGCTCCTTCTCTCCTAAACTCCCCCACGTCCACCCCATTCATAATCACCCGCACCGGCACGGAGGGCTGAACCTGTTGCTGTAAGGTTTCCTTCACCCTGGCCGAGACCGCAATCACGTGCTTTTGCCATGAAAATGTCAGTTTGCTGATCAGACGCGTAACCACATTGTAGCGGTTGAATAAATTATGTTCGGTATACACCACAGGCACGTTTGTTATTTTTCCGGCCATACGCGCCATGATCCCTGACCAGGGAAGGTGAGCATGTAAAAGGTCATACTGATTTTGCCGGATGAAGCGGATAAGCACTGGCAATTGAAGCAGCATCAGCCATACATTGGGCGAAGGTATCAATAGTACGGTGCAACCCAGCGATCGCAATTCCTCTGCGAGGTGACTCTTGTTGGGTAAATAGTACACGACATCAAAGTGATATTCTTTATTGTGCTGACGGATGGTGGATACCAGCAACCGCTCTGCGCCACCGCGGCCCAGACCTTTGATGATGTGGAGGATTTTTTTTTGTTTCAACTGCAGTTCCTGATTTAAAGCCTTATAACGAGGGGCTAAAATAGTGCTTCGGGGGGAAAGGGACAACGATTGGTGGTAAGGAGTGAGAAGTGAGGAGTGAGGAGTAAGAAGTAAGGAGTAAGGAGTAAGGAGTAAGAAGTAAGGAGTGAGAAGTGAGAAGTGAGAAGTGAGGAGTAAGAAGTAAGAAGTAAGGAGTAAGAAGTAAGGAGTAAGAAGTGAGAAGTGAGAAGTGAGAAGTGAGAAGTAAGAAGTAAGAAGTAAGGAGTAAGAAGTGAGGAGTGAGAAGTAATGAGTGAGAAGTGAGAAGGGGAAAGTAGAAGTGGGTCTCAGCGGGTGTGAGCTTTGATCGGGGGCCTGCTACCCTCCCTCCGAAGACTAATCCTGAGC
>CAZIOY010000157.1:0-2715 GCA_964540915.1 uncultured Ohtaekwangia sp. | reverse complement strand
TAGCTCGTTGGGCTCATAACCCAAAGGTCACAGGTTCGAGTCCTGTCCCCGCTACAAGAAAAAGCGACTAAAACAGTCGCTTTTTTTATTTTAGGGTTCTCATATTCTCTTTAATCGAATTCCCTACTTACCACACTTTTATAGTATGAAATCGGCTCTTTGCCTCACTCTTATTGATTTCATGTTTTCCAAAATTCAAAAACGCCCAAAATTCAAAATCCTTAAACGCTCAACTACAAGCTTATGAGGTAAAGTTAAAAAAACCTGATGGCAACACGTGGGCTTTCTTATTCAAAAGGCCGGGCAAACCAGAAAAAAATTGAATATGTAGTAAGCCCGTATAGCGAAGATCTCAACGCGAACCCTCAATCCGGATTCGCACTGTTATTCTATCACTTTGAAAATGACACCCTTTACCGTTGGCTGTTTAATCACAATACACTGGAAGCTTCCGCCATCATTCCGTTAAAGGGCGACTCCCTGATTGCTATGGTGAACACACTCAATTTTTCATTGTCGGTTGATGAAAAAATTAATGCCAGTCGCAGTGTGTTAAGAATGAAAATAAAAAATATCGGTTGCGCACCTATCAAAGAATGATTCATGAAGCAGGTATTGTTGGCCTTGCACGTGGTTTTTTGAAAGCAGGAGCACAGTCAATACTGCTGAGTTTATGGGATGTGATTGATTCAGAAACTGAAAAACTGATGAACCTCTTTGTTCAGGAATTGCAAGTGCCACATCCTTTTTTTGGAGTACCTGTAATTTCATACTCCACGTTTTCTACCTGAATAATGCGAACTCTCTTTAATTCGCCAGAATCACCTCAGATTCACAACATCAAAACGCTAGTGAGCCAGAATATAAATATTAAATGTTGCTCCTTTATTTAACTCGCTTGTTGCGATAATGATGCCGTTGTGGTTCTCAACTATTTTTTTTACAATGGCAAGGCCAATTCCTGTACCAGCATATATATCTTTGCCGTGGAGTTTCTGGAACACTCCAAAAATACGTTCGCTGAAATGGGGTTCGAAGCCGATACCATTGTCTTTTACAATGACATGGCAATAATTTTTTTCGGGTGAAAGTTTTTCGTTATTTAATTTACTACCTTTTATAATACTGCTCTTTATCATTATCTGAGGCGGCACCTTGGGATTTGAAAATTTGAGCGCATTGCTTATCAGATTGTACATGAGCTGGCGGAACTGAAATGGAATGATGTTAGCGGGGCATAGTTCATTGGATTCGATGGTTGCATGTTTTTCATGAATAGCATCTTTTAGTTCAGTTTTTACTTCATCTACAATTGCACTGAGTTCGGTTTTTTCAAACTTGTGATCAGTCGTGCTGATTCGGGAAAATGCAAGCAGATCCTCAATAAGCTGCTGCATTCTTTTTGCCGATGATTGAATCCGCTGGAAACTATATTTTCCATCGTCAGATAGGTTTTCGTTTTCATCTTCAAGTATGATCGTGACGAAAGTTTGTATTTTGCGCAGTGGCTCTTGCAGATCGTGACTTGCTATATACGTAAATGCCAGCAGCTCTTTATTAGCAATTCTTAACTCTTCTGCCAGTTTTTTTCTCTCTTCATTTTCAACTAATAATTCATGTTTTTTTTGATATAGCTCCACAAAAACTGCCACTTTTGCCTTTAATATTTCCGGAATAAGCGGTTTAATCATGTAATCAACTGCACCGGCCTGATATCCCTTAAAAATATACATAGAACGATCCATACTCGCAGTTAAAAAAATAATTGGAACATGTTTAAGTGTTTCCATTTCGCGAATTAATTCTACTGTTTCGAAACCATCCATCTCCGGCATTTGCACATCCATTAATATGATGGCGAAATCTTGTTCGTGCAGCAGAATTTTTAATGCCTCATTACCAGAATTTGCTTTCACACATAAATAATTCTTATTGGAAAGAATTAATTCTAAGGCAAACAAATTTTCAGGCCTATCGTCAACCAATAACATTTTAACAAGGCTGTCTGATTTCGTTTTCATTAGAAATTATTCCAATCGTTTCTTAATTTTTCTTAACCCCTTATTTGCTTAACCACACACGCATCAATGATAGCAAGCGTTCCACATCAATAGGTTTCGTAATGTAATCATTAGCACCTGCATCAATACATTTTTGTTTATCATCTTTCATGGCTTTCGCTGTAAGCGCGATTACAGGTAAATTTTTGAATTTCACCTGCGAGCGAATTCGTTTCATTGCTTCGTAACCGTCCATTTCCGGCATCATGATATCCATCAATACCATGTTAATATCCGCATGTTTCTCCAACATATCCAAAGCATTCTTTCCGTTTTCTGCTTTTATTATTTCGATTCCACGATCTTTCAATATTTTTGATAATGCAAATAAATTTCGCATATCATCATCTACCAATAATATTTTTTTCGAATGAAATACAGCTTCTTTATCATACAGTCTATTTATAATTACTTGTTTTGATTTTGGTAAATTGCTTATTGTTCGGTGAAGAAAAAGAGCTGTTTCATCCAACAATCGTTCTTCCGACTTTACTCCTTTTATAATGATACTCTCAGCATATTTCTCAAGCTCATTGTTTTCTTCTTTTGTAAGTTCCTTTCCGGTGTAAACAATAATAGGAGGAATGCTGTGACCTTTTATATTCTCTAATTTATGAATGAGATCAAATCCGCTCATGTCTGGTAAACCGATATC
>CAZIOY010000156.1:0-2759 GCA_964540915.1 uncultured Ohtaekwangia sp. | reverse complement strand
CCTTAGCCACCCGTAATGGCTCGCTAAGGATGATTTTTACCATCCTTTAAAAATAGGGTTTTTTGTCTAAAGGTCATCAAATGGGCTTTTTATATTCTGTATGCTTTTGGTGCTCACATGCGTGTAGATCTCCGTTGTTTTGCTGCTCTTATGCCCCAGAAGTTCCTGTATATAACGTAAGTCGGTGCCTGACTCCAACAGGTGAGTGGCAAAACTATGTCGCAGCCAATGCAAGGTGGCAGG
The DNA here is from genome assembly GCA_964540915.1 of uncultured Ohtaekwangia sp. Classification (GTDB taxonomy): domain Bacteria; phylum Bacteroidota; class Bacteroidia; order Cytophagales; family Cyclobacteriaceae; genus ELB16-189. Next base: position 2,516 of record CAZIOY010000156.1, on the reverse strand, counting down.
TTTTTTAATACCTGCTTTCGCCACAGCCTGCCTCATTACACTCGCCAGGCTTCTTTCATCATATTGTCCACCTGCCTGGCCTTCAAACAGCCATTCTTTGGGTTTATAGGTTTTATAATAGGCACGCAGTAGTTCAAGTATTTTATCCGAAAGGGGTGCTATGCGATCTTTATTACCCTTCGCTTGCCTGATCAGTACAAGTTTACGTTTTGAGTCAATACTAGTAAGCTTAAGATTCAGCAATTCATTTCTTCTTAGTCCGCAGGCATAAATAAGCGAAAGCATGGCCCGGTGTTTTACATTGGGCAACACCTGCAGCAGTTGTTTTACTTCTTCTTTACTAAATACATTGGGTAATGAATGTTCCCTGCGCGGCCGATGAATAAGGTCCACATCGATTAACCGGTTGTCAATGACTTTAAAAAACAACTTGATGGCATTGACTACCTGATTCTGAAAGGAAGCAGAATAGTGGTTGGCAAGAATGTATTCGTTATTAAAGAAAACAAGGTCCTCGTTACTGATCTGGGTGATATCTTTGTCTTTGAAAAATCGCATAAAAGTTTTCAACGCTTCTGTGTAGGTTTTAATGGTGTTGCTGCTATATCGTTTTGATTTCAACCAACTCGTAAATTTTTCTATTTCTTTTTGTGCGTGCTCATCGAGTTGTGCTGTTGGAGTATGTTTCCGGGTGGTCGTGGGGGCGGGTGTTTTTTCTTTATGAATAGGCTCTGTTTTCTTAATTACTTCTGAAAAATCAACATAGGCCAGTGGTCGTAATTTTTCAAGCACCTGCCTGAAATGAGGTGTAGTATTAGGTAAATACCAACACTTCATGGTTTGGCTCCACCGGCATCCGGGTAGCTTCTTTATGACTTTTTCAATTTGTTCATCGCGATCAAAATGAAGGCATAAAACACGCTCTTCCTGGTGTATACTTTTCTGCATGACAACTCGCTTGCTGCTTGGTTTATCCATACTTTATGCTAATTTTTCACAGGAGTGAGAAAAGTGATTACCTATTTATTTCTCAATAAGGCAGTGAGCCCAAGCATGGGCCCAACAGCCAGCATCATATAAATATACTGAACGTCTATATGATCTGCCAACATATTAATAAACTGAATACTTACAATCGTAATTGAAAACCCAATACAATTTACAATGGTAAGGGAAGTGCCCCGGGATTCCGGTGCAGCGCTTTGGGCTACTAAGGTGGAGAAGAGCGGGGAGTCGGCAATCACTACCAGGCCCCAAAAGAATAAGAAGGCAATGAATACCGTAGCAGACGCTGCAAACAGAAACAGTGGAGATGCCAGGCAACAGAGGCACGATAAGAATAACGCGAGCGTGGCTAAATTTTTAGCTCCGTAGCGTAGAGAAAGAACGCCACTCATCACGCAGGCAAGTGCACCGGAAGCAATGATGAGGAAAGATAACAGGGGAACATTCAGACTGCTTTGCGGGTAACGGAGCGTATACGCTGAGAGCATCACCGGCACAAAAGCCCAGAAGGTGTACAGCTCCCACATGTGACCAAAATAACCGAACGAGGCCGCACGAAAATCAGGCTTTCGGAATCCGTTGATGAACGCCATCATAGTTAACTTCTGGCTGAACTTGCGGTAAGGTCCATCGGGCACTAACAGCAGAATAGATAGCCCGCCCATGAATGATAATGTTGTGGTGGCATACAACACATATCTCCATGGGAAGCCCGTGATAAAGTTTTTTAATAAATGCGGGAAGGCTGTGCCGATCACCAATGCGCCCACGAGAAAGCCCAATGATTTTCCGAGTCCTGTCTGGTAATAATCCGAAGCGATCTTCATCCCCACCGGATAAATACCTGCGAGAAAAAATCCAGTTAAAAACCGGAAGAGTAGTATTTCAGTAGCGCTAATTCCATCTATACTGATGCCCAGGTTGAAAAGTCCTGCCAGGATGGAGCTTACGAAGAAAACATTAGAAGGAGAGAAGCGATCGGAGATGGTGAACACTGCGAAGACGAGGGTTCCACTGATGAATCCAAATTGTATAGCGCTGGTGAGGTGTGCAAGGAAGCTCGCATCCAGATGAAGATCAAGTGCCATCTCATTGATGATGGCGTTGCCGGCAAACCATAAGGAGGTACAGAGAAATTGAGCGATGACGATCACGGGGAGAATTCTTTTCATTAGAGGGTGGTAGACTTGAGCCTGAAATAGAAAGATAAAGGTTTGATGGGGTGCAGGCAAGTACATTTCATAGGTACTGCTGCGCGTTGCTTCAACGGGATCGCGCATCGCGTTTTGCAGTTCTTATCGTTTTTTAAGATTGGGTTAACTTGTGCGTGATGACAGCATTGTAAGGGCTGTATCAAATACTTTTCAACGCATGTTCTAAATCACCGAGAAGATCTTCTACATTTTCAATTCCAACAGAATAACGGATCAAGCTTTCGGGAATTCCAAGTAGCCGTCTTTGCTCTTCGGTTAATTCAACGTGGCTGGTTGTTCTTGGTGGTCCGGCTAATG
>CAZIOY010000155.1:0-2912 GCA_964540915.1 uncultured Ohtaekwangia sp. | reverse complement strand
GTGCGTGTGAAAGTGCGAGAACGCCATCTGTGATTACGGTGGCACTAAACGGCCCAGGCGTTCTGGATAACTCTTTTGTTCCGCAGCCAACTCAAGATGGGTGGATTACCTTTATTGATGACATGTTTATTCAGCCTGACAATAAGATTGTGGTGAATGCTTTTGCAGTTGATCCAGACGAATTCTATGTGACAAGATTACTTCCTGACGGAACGATCGATCCAGGATTTCAAATATGGAACCAAACACAATTTAATGGGTATGTTGATCTTATCGAACTTCAGGCAGATGGAAAGATTTTAATAGCAGGAAGATTCTCAACAATCAACGGTACAAATTATGGTCGAATAGCGCGTCTAAACTCCGATGGTACACTCGATGGAAGTTTTAACTCCGCTTCCCCAGGATTCAACAACTTCGTGCACGCAATGGCGATTCAACCGGACGGAAAAATTATTGCTGGCGGGCAGTTCACCGCTTACAATGGATCTGCAATCAATCGAATCGTTAGAATAAATCCAAATGGCACGATAGACGGAACTTTTAACGTGGGAAGCGGGGCAGATTTTAACGTAAACGAAATCGTTATCCAAGCTGACGGTAAAATATTGATCTCTGGCGATTTCTCGGTCTACAACTCACTGCCAGTAAACGGCATGATTCGAGTGAACTCAAATGGCAGCTTGGATAATTCATTTAATGGTGGGGGAGTCAGGCCTGAAGTCATTGCGCTGCAAGCTGATCAAAAGATTCTTATTGGTGGCAACTTCACGAACGTTGGTGGAGTTTCCAGAAATAAATTGGCGCGCTTGAACACCGATGGAAGTCTTGATTTGACATTTGACCCGGGCACAGGTTTTGACAATACTGTTTATTCAATTTACGTAGAGCCTTCTTCGAAAATTATAGCGGGTGGATATTTTAAGAATGTAAATGGTGAAGCGAGAAATCGTCTAGCTCGACTTTATGCCGATGGGAGCGTTGACAAATTTTTTGATCCGGGCGTTGGTCCAAACACTGATGTTATTTATAGTATCGTTCCCTATGGAACAGATAAAATAATTGCGGGAGGATACTTTGATCGATGGAACGGGCAATTGCAAAATGGACTAGGTATGGTGAACAACGAATGTATACGAACGCCACTGGGTTTTGGCAATACAACCTGCACCAATTCAGTTGCAATCTCAGCCTGCGGTGGAAGCAATGGCCAATATCGATGGTATACCGATGCTGTTACCGCAACACCAATTAGCGGTGAAACAAATAGTACACTTTCCATTACAAATTTATCAGCAACCAAAACGTATTATGTTAGTTTGAAAGATGCCGTTTGCGAAAGTACGCGTGTGCCAGTAGTGGCCACGTTGTCGTCATCGACTACTTCACCAGGTGTGACAGGCTCTTCGGGTTGTATTAACCAAACGCAAAATCTTGCAGCATCAGGTGCGGCAGATGGATCTTACCGCTGGTATCAAGATGCCGTAGGGGGAGCTACGATCAGCGGAGCGATTAATAGCACCTTCACCACACCAACCCTAAGCGCAACCACTACCTACCACGTATCGATTCTTAATGGTGTTTGTGAAAGTGCGCGTGTGCCAGTCACAGCAACTATCACCACCGTGCCAAGCCCTGGCGTCACACCTTCATCGGTGTGTGGCAATGGCACGGTAACCGTAAATGCTTCCGGAGGAACGAATGGGCAATATCGCTGGTACTCTGTTGCAACTGGCGGAATTGCGATCACTGGACAAATCAATAGTAGCTACTCTACTCCATCGCTGACAACCACAACCACTTACTATGTTTCCATCGATAATGGAACCTGTGAAAGCACACGGACGGCTGTTATCGCCACCATTCTTTCCGTTCCTTCAAAACCATCCATCACATCCAACGAACCGATTAATGCTGGTGTAGTTGAATTATGTTTGAATGCTATCACGTTATCTGCTCCATCTGGTTTCACTTACACCTGGTCAGGCGGGCAGACCACTCAGCAGATAACCAATGTGCAGCCAGGAAATTATTCTGTTGTTGTTAAAGATGCCAGCGGGTGTAGCAGTATTTCTTCGGATATCATCCAAGTAGTGGCCAATACTTCATGCGTGAATAGTGCTCCGATAATTAATACCACTACAGTAATAACAACCATTGGAGGTTTTGTTTCCATTGATTTATCAGACCTTATTTCCGATCCCGATAACAACCTGGATCCTGCTTCTTTGCAAGTGATGGGCAATGCAACTCATCGCGGAGGAAAAACAACTCTATCAGGATTCAACCTCGATATCGATTACTCAGGAATTAATTTTTCCGGTGCTGATTTCGTCACCATCCGTATCTGTGACCAACTGGGTGTGTGTATCGAAAAACAATTTGCCATCGAAGTGATTGGAGATATTAACGTGTACAATGGGATCTCACCCAACGGTGATGGAAAAAATGACACCTGGATCATCGAATACATTGACTTATTTCCGGATACACAAACCAATCAGGTTACCATCTACAACCGGTGGGGTGATGTGGTGTGGGAAGCGTCTAAGTACGACAACACCTCGGTGGTGTTTAGTGGCATCAATAAAAATGGTGGAGAGTTAATGTCAGGATCTTACTTCTACAAAATTGCATTTGAAGGAGGACGGGAATCCATGACCGGTTACTTATCACTGAAGCGATGAACAAAATGACCGTCATAACAGTCAATGAAAATTGTACTCAACCTGATATTAAATTTTTTAAGAATATGAAAACCATATTAACAATTGTTCTGATGATGTGTTGCATTGCTGGCTATGCACAACAAGATCCGCTGTATTCGCAATATCTGAATAATCCCATCCTACTAAATCCTGCCTATGCCGGTTCGAATCAGCAATGGCAAACTACGGCTGGCTATCGATCGC
>CAZIOY010000154.1:0-3267 GCA_964540915.1 uncultured Ohtaekwangia sp. | reverse complement strand
AGTAAAATTCCGTTGTTTCGCAAAGAATATGGGAGTAACCGAAAGAAAAGAACGCCACAAGGAAGACCTGAAAAAGGATATCCTTAATGCAGCCAAAGAACTGTTTACCGAAAAAGGGTTTGAGGCTACCTCGATTCGCGCTATTGCAGAAAAAATCGAATACTCCCCCGCTACCATTTACCTCTATTACAAGGACAAAAACGAAATCGTACATGCCCTGCACCAGGACGGTTTCAGACTATTGGTAAGCCATTTTGAAGTGCTCAATACGGTAACGAATCCTTTCGAACGACTGAAGGCGATGGGTCGCGCCTATATTCAATTCGCCATGCAAAACCCTGATATTTACCAACTTCTGTTTGTCATGAAGGAGCCCTTGGAGCACGTGGCCAACTGCTTTGAAGACTGGCATGAGGGGGATCGTGCTTTTGATATTCTATTGAAAACGGTGGGCGAATGCCAGGCGATCGGGTACTTCAAAGACCTTGATAAAACCATGCTCTCCTTCTCCATCTGGAGCACCATGCATGGCATGTGCACCCTCAGAATCAGTGGTCATTTGGGACATGTTGCCATAGCCCGCGCTAATCAACTGGACCTCGATCATTTGATCAGTTCCGCCTATGAGACCTTCGCAGCTACCCTGGAAAAATTAAAATCATAAAATTTTTTATACTCCCACTTAACACTGTTCATTATGAGAACACTATTTATAAAAACCCTATTAACTATCGCCCTTATAAGTCTTTTACTCCCTGCCAATGTGAAAGCACAACAGGTATTGGACGAATACATTGAAGTGGGTTTGAAGAACAACATTGTGCTTCAGCAAAAGACGATCAGCCTTGAAAAAGCGATGCTCTCGTTGAAGATAGCCAACGGCATGTTCACCCCTTCGCTCAATTTACTGGGCAACTTTATCAACGGTGTTGGGGGTCGTAGCATTTCATTTCCTGTAGGCGATTTACTCAATCCGGTATACGGCACACTGAACCAGCTTACCGGCAGCGATAACTTTCCACAAATCGAAAATGTAACGACCAACTTCCTCCCCAAGGATTTTTATGATGTGCGTGCCCGTGCCTCCATGCCCATTCTCAACACAGATCTCATCTATAATCGAAAAATCCGTCAGGATCAGATACTGCTACAGGAATTTGAAGTGACCATCTATAAACGCGAACTCGTTCGCAATATCAAGGTTGCTTACTTCACGTACCTGGGCGCGCGCGAAGGAGTATTCATTTACCAAAGTGCACGCACCCGAGCCATGGAAGGTAAACGTGTAAACGAGTCGCTGCTGGCGAATGGAAAAGGATTACCTGCCTACGTACTTCGCTCCGAAAGTGAAATTGAAAATATCAAAGCACAATTGGTAGATGCCGAACGACAGGTAGAAAATGCTCAACTCTATATCAACTTTTTGTTGAACCGAAATCCCGATGAGGCGATCACCAGCACCTTTTCTGCAACAGAAAATTTATTGAATGCCTCCCTCCTGATTCAAGAGCCAGTATCGGTGCAAAAACGGGAAGAGCTGATTCAGATTGAAACATTAAAAGAGCTCAATGAAAATATCCTAAGCATGAATAAATTATTCTGGTCTCCGAAGATCAGTGGATTTGTGGATATGGGTGCCCAGGCCGAAAACCTGAAGTACAATAGTAATGCAAACTATTACCTGATCGGTGTTCAATTAGACATGCCGCTCTTCGCAGGATTCACCAACCGGAATAAAATCTCACAATCACGATTGGAAATAAAAACCACCGAGCTCTCTGTCCAGCAGGTAAACCGACAGTTGACTATGAGTACTCAAATTTCAAAGAACGCCCTCGTGAGTGCGTATCAGAATTACCAGTCGGCCCAGAAGCAACTGGAGGCGACTCAAAGCTATAACCGACTCATTGAGAAAGGATATAAAGAAGGTGTGAACACATTTATCGAAGCCGTGGATGCACGCAATCAACTTACCAGCGCACAACTGCTCGTCACCCTAAATCAATATCGGGTGCTGATTGCGGAAGCGAGCCTGGAAAGGGAGACTGCGGGGTATGAGTTGGAGTAGAAAGTTTTAAAGTAGAAAGTAGAAAGTTTAACGTTTAATATTTGGATTATGACATCAATGAATATCAAAATGAAATCAGCTTCTCTCCTATTCATCTTATCCGCAGCGTGGTTTACTCAGTCATGCAGTAACAGCAATGGAAAAAATAAAACTACTGAACGCACTTCTGAAGTGATTCCGGTGCGTGTGATGGCTATCGCACAACAGGAATTGCAACCGGTGATTCAAACCTCCGGGCTCTTCACTACGGATGATGAAACTAACCTTGCCTTTAAGACCGGTGGCATCATCGAAAAGATGTATGTGAAAGAAGGCGATGCCATCCGCAAAGGTCAATTGCTGGCAGCCCTCAACCTCACGGAGATTGAAGCACAGGTTGCTCAAGCCCGTTTATCATTTGAAAAAGCGCAGCGCGATTTTAATCGTGTGGAGAATTTATATAAAGACAGTGTAGCCACTCTCGAACAATTTCAGAATGCACGCACGGGCATGGACGTGGCGTCCCGTCAGTTAGATGCCGCCAACTTCAATCGATCCTATTCAGAAATCCGTGCGATGAATAATGGTTTTGTTTTGCGCAAGATGGCTAGCGAGGGCCAGGTGATTTCTTCGGGTACCACCGTATTTCAAACGAACGGGGCAGGACAAGGCAAATGGATTCTCAGAACGGGTGTGAGTGATCGCGAGTGGTCTTCGATCAATGTGGGTGACAAAGCCATCATAACTACGGATGCGCTGCAAGAAAAACAATTTGAATCCACCGTAACGCGCAAATCAGAAGGCACCGATGCCATGAATGGTTCCTTCACAATTGAGCTCACTTTACTATCACCCGGCAGCGGGTTAGCCACCGGTTTATTTGGCAAGGCCACCATACAAGGATCGCGCAAGCAACGCGTTTGGAAAATTCCTTACGATGCCTTGCTGGATGGTGATGCCCAGTCAGGTTATGTGTTTGTGACGGAAGATCAAAAGACAGCACGCAAATTACCTGTGATGGTGGGAAACATCGAAAAAGATCAGGTGATTATTTTGGCCGGATTGGAAAACGTGAAGACCCTGATCATCAGCGGGAGTGCGTATTTGAAAGATAAATCGGTTATAAAGATTATTGAATAGAAGTAGAAAGTTAAAAGTAAAAAGTAGAAAGTTAAAAGTTAAAAGTTAAAAGTTAAAAGTTAAAAGTTAAAAGTTAAAAG
>CAZIOY010000153.1:0-3392 GCA_964540915.1 uncultured Ohtaekwangia sp. | reverse complement strand
ATAACTCGTTTATAAGGATGATTTTATCATCCTTAGCCACCCAATTTAGGTTGCTAAGGATGATTTTCCATTCTTTTAGCCAGGTCATATTTTTGCCCCCCCTATTTCAATTAAGCCCCACACGTACTCCATGGTTGACCCTATCGCTCTACTGCCCTACTAGTTTCATCCTCTATCGGGTACTATGCTTGAACACCCGTTCTCAGCTGATCGGACGTAGCCAGAAAATACCCAGCCGCAGCTTCGAGTATGGTGAGGTGATGGTGTGTGGATTGGCTCTGGTCCAGTTCGCTTTGCAGTTGGCCGGCCACATAGCCTCTCTTCAGTTTGCCCGCCAGGGCGCGCGCTTTTATTTCGCCCACACTAAAGGCGAGGCGGAAGTATAACTCTTCACTGAGCATTTCCAGTTGCTGGCTTTTGCTGGCCGGCAGTTGGCCTTGCCTGAGTTTGGCCACGGTGTCTTTCACCAGGTGGCCGATCAGCTCCAGCAGGTTGGCGAGCTTATGCCGCTCGTTTTCTTTTTTGGCACACAGCATGGGCGACAAATCAAAAATATCTTTGCCGGTTTCGAAGATGTCCTGGATCATGGATGAAAAGAGGGAAAGTGTGGTGGTGCGTTATCTTTCCCCAAGGTGCAACATCAGGCTGGTGTGGCACAAGGGTATTTTCCCCGTGAGGAGGGGGGTATTTTTCCCGTATGGGAAAGGGGAAAGTTTAAAGTTTAAAGTGAAAAGTTTAAAGTTTAAAGTGAAAAGTGGAAAGTTGAAAGTGGAAAGTTTGAAGCTTTAAATAGAAAGCTCGAAAGCTCAAAGCTCAAAGCTTGCAGCTTAAAGCGGAAGCGGGAAAAATACCCTTTGGGAAACGGGGAAAACCCCGTATCATGTTACTTTTAAAATCTGCATCTTTGAAGCTGTTGTCGTATTAAACTTTAACCCTTTAACCTTTACCCCTATGGCAGAATCCGTACAGGCTTTTCAATTTATCTTTGAGGCCAAACGCATGCAGGAATTATTAGACACGAACCCCGGCAAAGTTGTGTGCACGGTGAGCATCGTGGAAGAAACCACCAAGGATGACCGCAAGGTGGGCGCCCTTAAAATTATCGCTTCGGGCAGCTATGCAGAAGGTGAGGTTGCCAATTTTACTATTGATGGATGCCCAAGGCCTCCGTGCATTCCCTGGTAATCTACTCACGATTAAACTACTGAATTGAAATTCTTTCTTTCCATGATTATTGAGCCCCTGTCGTTCTTCCTTTTCGCAGCGGCCTTCTTATTTTATTCACGGAAAGTGAACCCTGCCTTCCGGTACAAAACACTGGTTGTTTTCTACCTGGTGGGCACGGTTTTATTAACGGGCATGGTGGCATCTACTAACTTAAACACCCATTTTTACAATGTGCTCTATCCGTTGAGCAGTGTGTTCCTTTGCAATTACTTTTATACCCTTCTTAAAACCCGGCTAAAAAAAACAACAGCCGTAGTAGCGGGCGTGATCACGCTGGCGTATTACTCCTTTCATATCGGCAATCCTTATTTTGATAGCATCGGCTATGTCATCGCCTCCACGGGCATTGTGGTGCTCATCTTCCTGTATCTGCACCAGGTGTTAACCAATGTTACCGAAGAACCGCTATCGCTCAATGTTGATTTCTGGTTTGTGTGCGTGCAACTGGCCTACCACCTGGGCACGTTTGCCATCTTTCTCAGCTATAATTATTTAACGCACCAGTATATGGCAGAGGAAAAATCTTACGAAATCGGTACAATTCTTACCTACTTATGGATTGTTCATAATGTTCTCTTATTTTTAGGTGCCTTAATCATCAGCTTCGGCATAGGATGGATATATCGAAGGAAGTCACTCTCATCATAATCGGATGCGCCTTTTTGTTGCTGGTAGCCATCGGCATTATTATTCTCATCCTGGTGTATCAGAAAAAGCAATTACTCTTCATCTTCGAAAAGAAAGCATTAAAAAGTCAGTACCAGGAGGAACTGCTGAAGAGCCGCATTGAAGCCCAGGAAGAAACACTCAACAACGTAAGCAAAGAACTACACGATAACGTTGGCCAGCTGGTGGGCACCGCCAAAATGCTGGTGGCCACGGCCGTGCGCAAGTTGCCTGATGTGGGTGATACGCTGAAGGAAGCCGACCAAACGTTATCCAAAACCATACAGGAGTTGCGCATGTTGAGTAAGTCGCTAAACAAGCAGTGGCTGGAGCAATTCAACTTCTTTGAAAACCTGCAGGACGAAACCCATCGCATCAACTCGGCAGGAACCATCATCATGACCGCAAGCCCAGCGGTGGCGTTGAGCCTGCCCAAAGAACGGCAACTGATTTTGTTCCGCATGGTGCAGGAGGCATTTCAAAATTCGATGAAACACGGAGCCGCCACCCATATTCATATCAAGGCAGAACAACAGGAAGCCAAACTGCTTGTTACCATTGAAGACAATGGAAAAGGATTTGATGTGAACAACACTTCCAAACATGGCTTTGGCATGCTCAACCTGAAACACCGCGTGTCGCTGATCGGTGGCTTGGCACGGTGGAAATCGGATAACACAGGTACTAAAGTGACGATCGAAATCCCGCACCAACATGAACATTAAAATTGGCCTGGTGGATGATCACCAGCTTTTTCTGAAATCGCTTTCTTCGCTGCTCAGCAGCATACCGGGCTTTGCCATTGTGGTAGAAGCCAACCATGGCAAAGACCTGCAAGAAAAAATTGAAAAAGGCGCACCCCTGCCCGACATCATACTGCTCGATGTTGAAATGCCAGTGATGAATGGCGTGGACACTGCACGATGGCTGCACGCGCATCATCCTTCCGTGCGGCTGGTGGCCCTCTCGATGAAAGACAATGAACAAACTGTGATGGATATGATCAAGGCGGGCTGCTGCTCATACCTGCTCAAAGACACGCACCCCGATGAACTGGAACGGGCGCTGCATGAAGTCTATTACAAAAATTATTATAACTCGGATATCAATAAAGTAAACCTGGCCGGCCTGCTCATGAATAATCAGTTGGCCGTGAGTCTTACTATCAGCGAAAATGAACGCGCCTTTCTGCAACATGCCACCAGCGACCTTACCTATAAACAGATTGCTACGCTGATGCAGTTAAGTGAACGCACTATTGACGGCTATCGCGAGTCGTTGTTTTCTAAATTCAAAGTGCAAAGCCGAACGGGGATGGTGTTGGAGGGTATCAGGAGGGGGTTGGTGAGGGTGTGAGTGGAAGGGGGAAAGTTGAAAGTGAAAAGTTGAAAGTGGAAAGTTGAAAGTGGAAAGTGGAAAGTGGAAAGTTGAAAGTGAAAAGTGAAAAGTTCAAAGTGGAAAGGTGAAAGTGGAAAGTGGAAAGTGGAAAGTTTAAAGTT
>CAZIOY010000152.1:0-3420 GCA_964540915.1 uncultured Ohtaekwangia sp. | reverse complement strand
TTGTTCTTGCTCCAGGAAAAATTACTACGGTGTCCAAGTGTTCTTCATTTGTATAAAGTCCCCAAACGTGAGTTTTACCAAGTGAAGTTTCAATTTCATATCGCTCGTATTGTCTCTCATTATTTTTCTCTAATTTTTTTACCCAACTTTCAAAGTAGGCAATATCTTTCTTTTTGTCCTTAAAATATGATTTTCCTTTGATTTCCATTTTTCACATTGTCTGAAGTTTGTGGCTTGATGCGATAGATTTATTTAGTAAATCAAATTTTCTTAAAACGATCAAATCTATTTCCGTTGACTATAATGTACAAATTCTAGAGGTAAAATAGCTTTTGATTTGGCCGATATTTCATTAATTCCACTATCGATTATTATAAATTAATAGCCATCTCAAGCGTTTTATCCTTTCCTTCCAGCACATCAGCCTTTTGATTTTTACTGTAAATATGGGGAGCAATCCCAATACCTTCATAGCTTTTGCCGTCCGATCCACGATAGTCGCCAACACCTATGGTAACAAGCCAACCATTATACAGTTGATAAGCTATAACATCAGAAAAGGCTCCGGCAGTTGTCTCTCCCATATGAACTACATTACTATTTTCTCTCATTGCAAATGTAAGTGATTCAGCAGCGCTGATGGAACGTGACGTGGTGAGCAATATAACTGGCTTGGTATACTGGCTACTACCCTCCGGCTCCACATACCAATACAGTGTCTTTTCAAAATCATTGTGGCCAGGACCATTTCTCTTTTTGGAGGTCATAAAAAGCTTTTTAGATGTGGCGAACCTACCAGCGATATATTTACTCACATTGTCGCTTCCTCCATTATGGTCTCGTATATCGAAAATGATTTTTTTAGTGGAAGCTAAATCATTAAGGGCTTTGTCCATGGCTTTTTCATAAAAGGCTAAGTTTTCGTTTTGCGAGGAAACGTGGATGTAACCAATGTCGGCAGAAAGTTTGCCGTAACCGAAATTTTCGTTTTTTTCACTGTATTCTATAAGATAATTTTCTTGGATATTTTTAAAAAGAAAATCCTCTCTCGCTGGGAGTGGACCATTATGCCCGCTGTTGTAATCTGCCAATTGGACATTGTTGGTATACAGGTTAACATGTTTGTCATTTAAAACACCTAGCATAGACGTAAGGACTGAAAACAATTCTTGATCGTTTTTTGCTGCCTTAGCCATTGGCAGATGGGAAGTGTATACGGCATACCAATCAATATTATTTACCAGAAACAGGCCATAGTGGCTGTCGAACTTCTCCCACAAAAGCTGGAAGTTATTTTCGTTGGAGTTATCTCGAATTGGCCCAACCACCATTTTTTCGCAAGAAGATAAAGAAAGAAGGACAGCGAATAATAAAATGCTGCCTATTTTTAAAGAATTTTTCATGATATTTCTAATTAAAAATTGAACCCTAAAATTAATTGATTGCCCATCTGGGTAAGATGTTCGGGCCTATTATAATGCATCCATGAAGCTTCGTAAGTGACATCAAAAGCTACTCGCTTTGTTACTAACCAGTTGTACTTTGCAGAAAACCGCAAATTTTGAAAATGCCTAAGGGTTTCAATGTTGTTATTGTCGGTGAAAAAACCCTTGATTATTGATTTGCCGGGATAGTTTGGAGCATTGTGGTAAGGCATTCTTGTTACCAGAGATACTACTGGAAACGACAATCCCAAAATGATAGGTTTACCATTTTCCAAAATATAGTCAAACCTTGCTTTCGCATTTAAGGAGGCGTAATTAATAGTACCTATATTGAGAAAACCCGGGGTAATGGTGAAACATTCCTCCAAACTTCCACCTAAATAAAGCATTGTATTTGATGAAGCCCGTTCCGAAAGTTTATGCAGGTAGCCAAGTTCAAAATTGAAGCCCAATTGGGAGACCTTCACTTCTTCTAATTTTGTACTTTCAACTCCATAAATATCAGTCTCTTTGAGATAGAAATTTAATTTAGATCCGGAATTAAGGGTTAACCCCCCAAAAAAAACGTTTAGATTGGTGGAAAAGATTCCCTTTTTTAACCTATTCGAATAACCCAACTGTAAGTTTGTCCTTACCGATTGGAACATGTTTGGTGAAAATTGGAAATCCGCTATTTTAAAGTATCCAGCCCCCAATCCTACTCTGAATTGATTTTTCTTAAGGAGGTAACTATCGCTTTGCTGGGCATTAGCCTCAAAAAAGCAGATTATGCTTAGTAGAAGGGTGAATAACATCGAAGTCAATGAAATTGAATTCTTTTGATGTTCAATTCCATTCTTTCCTACTTTTGTGCCCGTGGCAACTTTGTCTAATTTGCCTTTCTTGATTTTCGGGAATCTCAAGATTCTTATTTTTAACATTTTGTCTAATTTTTTGCACAAAAGTCAACTTAAAGGAACCATTCCTACTTAACATATATTAAGAAATATTTTTTTTATGATTATTGGTTTCCTGCCCGGATTCGGCTAAGACTTACCGGACTGGTGGCAATGTAGGAGGCTATATATTTCAATGGACAACGGTGTGAAATGCCTGGGTGGCTCTCTTCTAACATGAGATATCTTTCGCTAGCCGAATGTAAGCGGAGATTTTCAATTCGTTCCTGTTCTCTCAAAATCACCAACGATGAGAGTTTACGTGCAGCAGTTTCCAAGTCATGATGACGGGCACAGCATTGTTCAAATTCTTGGTAATTAAAAGAATAAACCTCCGAATCTTCAAGTAACTGAATGGCACAAAGGGACGGTTTTCCATTAAACAAACTTGGCACTGCTCCTATAAATTGACGATCTATAGCAAAATAAAAAGTAATCTCATTGCCATCTAGGTTATAAAAAGCCCTCGCAATACCTTTTTGTATAAAAAATAGGGTGTTCGCTACTTTTCCGGATTGAAGGAGAAAAGTCTTCTTTGGAATGAAGTTAAATGAAATAAGAGCGCTGAAATCAATGCGGGTTTGTTCGGATAAGGGACTTATAGCAGCAAAAGCTTCAACAATAGGATTATTCTCCATTTTTACAATTTCTAGAAATGTATAAGCCTTTCTTGATTGCAGCAAACATAAGCTATATATACTAAATGGAAATAATTGAAAATGAACTTCATACAATGTTTGAAGTTTGTTGTTGTCCTAAAATGAGCGATAATCGAGTCACGCAAGGGAATTTCACCCTTACGTTTCCACGAAACCGAGGTTGAAACTCCCATTTCACAAGGCTCTTCATGTTCATAAATCACTTCATTACGGATATACCAATTTCTTGGCTGTGATCTTGTTTTAAGGTCTTCGATCCTCCCATTTCTCGTTGTCAAAAATTATAGAACTAACAGGCTATGCTCTTCGCTCAATCCCGCTTTAGGCGGGACTTCATTACTACTACAACATAGTCCGCCACATGCAAGGTGATTTGCAGAC
>CAZIOY010000151.1:0-3435 GCA_964540915.1 uncultured Ohtaekwangia sp. | reverse complement strand
GCTTCTTTAACGAGAAGACGGATATGGGTTCGGTGTCGATGAGGTCGTTTGTAATCAGATAGAGTGGATATTGAATGTTCAGGTTATTGACAACTTGGAGAATTCTAACAAGGTAAAGCAATGGGTGATTCATTACTTCAATTCGTGGTCTGTGAGGACACAGGCCACGGATGTAGGCCACGGATGTAGAATGGAGAGATGTGCTTCTTTAACGAGAAGACGGATATGGGTTCGGTGTCGATGAGGTCGTTTGTAATAAAGTAATTCGATTCTTTTATACTTGTTCCGTGAGTTGAATCTTCGTTAAATCAAAGCCCTTTTCTTTCAGTCGGGAAAGAATTTGCTGGTAAGTGACATCCTGTATTTTTGCTGTTCTGGATAGTATCCACAAATAGTTTTTGTTGGGATGACTTACCACTGCATAGCTATAATCTTCTGCCAGATCGATGATCCAGTATTTGCCTTTGAAAGGCCAGAAGAATTGCACCTTCAATTTTGCATTACCCGAATTTTTTTCCACGAACGCTTTCCCCTTGATGGAAGATGGCTTCCCGGTAAGACTGCCTTTGTTGCAGCGGTTTTCCACAATAACATATCCTTTTTCATTCCATGTATATTCGGCCGTGGTGCCATGACACCCTTTTTGAAAACGCTGAGGATACGAAGCAATCTCATACCATGTGCCTGCATACTTTTTTAAATCCACAGTGGGAACCGTTTGCAGTGTTTGTGCTTTCAAAGTTGTTGCTGCCATAAATAGGAATACAAGTAGGACATAAATAAATGGGTCGGATGTTTTATGTTGAAGCATCAGAGATTTACTTTTCGATCACTTTGATCAGCGTTCCCTTGTTAAGTTTATCACTCAAGAGCATCCCATTTAATATCGCCAATTCTTCAAACCGGTTTGCCGGCATGTTGAAATTCTGAAAGGCGGCTTGCGCTGTCATTTGCTGGGGCAACGTCTTTATCCGGATTACTTCGGGCTTTTTATTGAGTTTTTCTGAATCCGTGAGCGATTTGAAATTGCGTATAGTAGAAAGAAAAGCGGATTGATAACTCGTAAATTTTGATATTTCTGAAATTCCCATCAAGCTATAAATATTTCCTTCGTATTGAATCAATGAGGAGAGCAAACGGATCGTACCCTTTTCTTGTTTCTGATCGGCTATCATCAGAATGGAGTTTAAGCCATTGATGTTTTCCTTTTTCGATTCGACCAGAGTAAGTTTATATTGCTGCAACAGTTGGTTGGCCGTTTCTTCCAGAGAACCTTTACCAACAATGGTTAACATCAGTAATGATTCTCCGTTATCGGGCGCCATTTGTACTTGTTGTGGCGTATTTTGTAGTTTCCATCCGCTAGGAATTGAAAATTCAAATTTCAGAGCAGGATGATAGAAGATATTGTTTTCCACAAATCCCTGTTTTGGATCTTCACCTAATATCAGACCATCGATTAGCTTCAGATAGCTATCGCGGTTGATCTTTGGGTTCGTCAATTTTAATTTGGTTTTCCATTCTCCGGCTAGTTTAGCCACGGTGATATTTCGTTCTTCCGGGGAGGGGTGAGTGGATAGGAATTCCGGAACTTTCTCTCCGCCCTCTACTTTACCTTGTCGCTCCAACGTCTTAAAAAATCCGGCCATTTCGGAAGCATCATACCCAATGCGTGAAGAATATTCCACACCTAGTTTATCCGATTGTCGCTCCGCATCTCTTCCAAAACTCATCAACGCAAGTTGCATTCCGGCAGAAAGGGGTTCCACAAACTGCGAAAGCTCTGGCACCAGGATCACCCCGGCAATTATTCCCAGTTGGCCCAGCATCGCATTTCTTTGTTGGATCACCGAGTGGCGTGCCGTGATGTGACCGATTTCATGTCCTAACACTCCTGCAAACTCTGCTTCGTTGTTGAAGTTGGCCATGATGCCGCGAGTGAAATACACATAACCTCCCGGAGTGGCAAAAGCATTGACCACTGGTGAATCCACGATTTTAAATTCATAGGCCAGTTTGGAGCGGTGCGAAACCTTCACCATCTCCTGACCTTTTTCATTGATGAATTTTTGTAAACGCGGATCATTATACGATCCGAAGAAGGCCATAATCTGTGGGTCGGATTCTTTGCCCATGCCAATTTCCTGCCCTTCGGACATCATCACGAATTGTTTCCTTCCGGTTACCGGATTCATTGCACAACCAGCAAGGAAGATGAGACCGAATACTAAACCAAGGTTTGTTATGCGTGTTAGTGTTTTCATGATTTTTTGATTTTAAAGCCATGCATGGATGCGCAGCCAAAAATTTCATCAACTATCTAATTGTCATATTTGATGCCAGCATTTTGTTTATTCATAGCACATGGTATTTCACGACTAACGCAGAAAGCAAAAAAATACTATAACCGGATAGAAAGATGCCGTGATGGGATACAACCATTGCGTGATGTTCGCAGGAATTTTTTAATAGGAGGGATGTGGATCTTTTTTGTTTGAAGGGCTCGGGTTATTGACAGCTTGTGAGGTTCCTATTGCTTGTTGGAGAAGAACTCCAAGAAGGGCGGGCATAAAAAGCGACTGCTGTACCTACAGAGGCAATAGGCACAAAAGGTATAGCAATGAATTTAAACTCTAAAAATGTATACAATAAAACTGCACCTAAGCTTATTAGAAATGTAATGCATAGATTTTTTCTTGCAAAGTGCCAGAGCAGTTTAAATGTAAAGTCTTTACCGGTGTACATTGTTTTATTGTTTTATTGAAATTAAATTATAGCACGTCATTGTTGCGTTATTTATATAGGTTACAGCTAAAGTTTCGGGGCTACACGCAGTGCGGGTTAAGCGGGATTCGATGACTTGGAGAAAAAAAGATAAGCAGCGTATAAGACAATCATGAATGAATCAGCAATAATTGCAGTTCCTGCACCAAAGCTGAGAAAGGATTTGCCCCACAACAGCACGAGCGCGATAAATACAATTTTACTGGTGCCTGCAATTACCAATGAGTAGCGTCTTACTGCCGGAACGAACGCACCGTATATAAGCATGAGCCCCATTAAACCAATTAATGCTGACCAGTTGCGGACGATAATCTCAGCTAAAGGTCCTTCCATGGACGTGCCAAAATTTGACATAGTTAGAGATTGCGGTGAAATCAATCCTATAAACATGGTGCATGTTAGTAGGCCGGACAGTAGCATTACCCACTTAAAATTTATTACAAAATATTTCCTAAGGTTGTTATTTAATTTTGGGTAGAGCTGACATTATCGGGGTTAGAATTCCCCGTTTTTAAGTTGTCAAATATATGTTTCTGGCACAGAAGCTTCAAGTCAGCTATGTCCGTCAAGCCAGTCTGCCGGCTCAACCTGACAGTGGAGGTGTGCATGTATTTCCCTTATGAAATATCATACCTGTCAGGCCCGACACCC
>CAZIOY010000150.1:0-3487 GCA_964540915.1 uncultured Ohtaekwangia sp. | reverse complement strand
TTGTTGCTACAAAAGGAAATGATGTAATTGATTTCATTAATCAATTCAGTCCCGATGTGATTACGATGGATATAAACATGCCGGATACAAGCGGATGGAAAGTGCTGGATCGCCTCAAAACCGATCTATCACTGAGGCAGATTCCTATTTACATTATTTCAGGAGAAGACGACCGCAACAATGGATTGAAACGGGGAGCCAGAAATTTTTTGAGAAAACCTGTAAGAGAAGAATCTCTCAAAAATTTGTTTGCCGACCTCAATGATTTCAGCAACAAAAAAATAAAGAAGCTGCTGATAATAGACGACAACGAACAGGAGTTAGACAGAATAGTAAAAGCGGTTGAATACAAAGATTTGGAAATAACCACTGCCAAAACCGGCAAGGAGGCAATTCAATTCATCCGTGAAAAATCTTTTGACTGCATAATCCTCGACCTCATTTTACCTGATGTAGAAGGATTGGATATTATTAAAGAATTAGAAACTGAAAAAGCCGAACCGCAAACAGCGCTCATTGTTTATTCCGCAAAGGACTTAAACAAAAAAGAACAACAGCGGCTGAATCGTTTTGCCAACCGCATTATTTTAAAAGACGCTGAATCGCTCGATCAACTCACAGATCAGGTTGCTTTATTTCTGCACCGCGTCCATAAAGAACTGCCGGAGCAAATGAGAGATATTATCGAACGTGTTCATACCCGCGGGGATATTCTGGCAGGCAAAAAAATATTGCTTGTGGATGATGATGTACGTAATTTATTTGCCTTAACTGCGGCATTGGAACATTTCGGGTTCAATTTGATAACTGCGGAAAGCGGCAAGGAAGCCCTGGATGTTCTGGAAAAGAACAAGGACATTGATATTATTCTCATGGATATTATGATGCCGGAGATGGATGGATATGAAACCATGAAACGGATTCGTGCACACGTGGCAAACAAGGATTTAACCATTATTGCTGTTACCGCCAAAGCGATGAAAGGCGACAGGCGGAAATGTATTGAGTCGGGTGCTTCTGATTATATCACAAAACCGGTTAATATTGAGCAGCTGGTGACACTCATGCGTGTGTGGCTAAAATAAAAAATGAATATTAACCAGGAAAACCTACTATACTAATTTTTTTCAAACATGAAAGTTGAATCGCCCGCCAAAATATTAATAGTTGATGACCGGGCTGAGAACCTGCTAACGCTGGAAGTGATTCTTGACAGGAAGAATTATGAAATTATAAGAGCAACTTCCGGTAGAGAAACATTAAATATCCTAATGAAGGAGCCGGATTTTGCCCTCATCCTGATAGACGCTCTTATGCCCATCATGGATGGTTTTGAAACAGCCACTATGATCCGGCAAAGCAAAAAACTAAAATATATTCCGATCATTTTTTTAACAGCGCAAATGAATGAGCCCGATAATATCTTAAAGGGATTCCAGTCTGGCGCGGTAGATTATATGCTCAAGCCCTTTCAGCCGGTAATATTAAAAGCAAAAGTGGCGGTGTTTGTGGAACTGTATAGAAAGAACAAGGAGACCTTGCGTTTGGTTGAAGAAACAAATGAAGCGAAAAAAGAAAAACATATAGCCGAAGAGATTACTAAATCAAAACAGATTTTTTTGGCAACCATGAGCCACGAGATCAGAACGCCCATGAATGCCATTGTCGGGTTTACCAAAGTAATGTTAAAAACAGACATAACTGAAAAACAAAGAGAATACCTCAATGCGATAAAAACATCGGGCGATAACCTGATTCTTTTGATCAATGACATATTGGACCTCGCCAAAGTGGATACGGGAAAAATGTCTTTTGAGAAGAACCCCTTTAAACTGGAAACTTGCATTTCAACAATACTATTTTTATTTGATGTAAAAATAAAAGAGGTTAATTTGAAATTAATTAAACAGTTCGATACTTCCATTCCCGAAGTGCTGCTGGGCGATACGGTGCGTTTGCAGCAAATACTTTTAAACCTGCTCGGCAACGCGATAAAGTTTACCTCCAAAGGCAGCATAACCGTAAGCGTTCGCATGATCAGGGAAGACGAGGAGAATGCAACCATAGAATTTTCTGTGGCGGATACAGGCATAGGTATTTCGGAAGATAAAATAGGGAATATATTTGAAAACTTTCAGCAGGCAAACAGCAACACCAACCGCTTATTTGGAGGAACAGGATTGGGACTCTCTATCGTAAAGCAGTTTGTGGAGGCGCAGGACGGAAAGCTCACTGTAAAAAGCAAAGTAGGAGAAGGTTCCACCTTTAGTTTTATTTTAACATTCCAAAAAACAAATGCTCAAGTAGAAACGGAATCTGATGGCAGAACAGAAATGGTGGATAGTGTAAAAGGCGCAAAAGTACTGGTGGTAGAAGATGTTAAGTTAAATCAACTTTTAATAAAGACGGCATTAGTTGACTTGGGTTTTGAAATAGATATAGCAGATGATGGAAATGTTGCAATAGAAAAATTACAAAAAAATAAATATGATATTGTTTTAATGGATCTACACATGCCGAAGATGGATGGCTTTGAAGCAACCGAACATATTCGAAACAAAATGAATTTACAAATTCCGATCATTGCCGTTACCGCAGATGTTACCATTGAGGCTGTTGAAAAGTGCAAGAGCGCGGGAATGAATGACTATATTTCAAAACCCGTTGATGAAAAATTACTATACGAGAAGATTGTCAAGCACCTAAAAAAACATTCCTCATAAAACCGAATCCGTTTGAACCTTCAGGAGAAGATACAAAAGCAAGAGCAGCGATGCGCTAATCTGGATTTCTTGAAGAAACTGACAAGAGGAAATTCAAAACTAATAACGGAAATGATTAACGTATATCATGAAGAAGCTCCCACGCTGATTGAAAGGAAGCATTAGACAACCCGGCTTGGGTTTCCATAGCGAGAATATCGCTGTAAGCGCAGATGTAACCACCGTTGACGTAGAAAAATGTCAAGCCGTTGGAATGAATGATTATCTCTCTAAGCCGATTGATGAAAAAGTTTTGCACAGCAAAATAGTAGAATTAATCAAGAAAAGTCGGGTATACTGATTTTTGGTGATTTCTACTTCTTTGTTTTTTATTTTATGAAATGGATTTGGCAAACAAAATGTTTAACCCAATCTAATGTGATGAAATGTACTTTTTTAAATCAGATACTATTTCAATATCCCTTAGAAGTTGGTTCGGGATTTTGTCCGTGACTGGGCGCACACAGCACCTAAACAAGATGGCTGACTTTCTGCTTTTAATAAACTTTTTTCTTTACTCATAATTTTGTTCTTTTAATAAAGCTCCGAGGTTAAATAAGCCACCTCGTGTAGCTGTAATCCATTAGGCGTAATACTACACGGCACATTTACATCATTAAACAGAAAAAGAAATGAACCAAAATTTTGACAGGACAAACCCAGATGAGGCTGATGAATATTTTATGGATTGCATTCGGGAAGGTAATTTGAAAAATGCTATGACT
>CAZIOY010000149.1:0-3552 GCA_964540915.1 uncultured Ohtaekwangia sp. | reverse complement strand
AATCACGGTAACGGTAGGCGGAGTAACCGGAACAAGCGCAACTAATTTTACGGTAACAACAGGCACGGATACTACTCCTCCTGTAGTTACCGCCAACAACACGTTATCTGTTATCGCTCCTAACAGTTCCATATCGGTTTCAGCTAATTTCACTGATGCCTCCGGAATTGCCTCCAATCCTGTTCCCAGAGTTTTTTATCGCCCCATTGCAGGCACGGCTCCCAATACTTTTGTATCTGCAAACATGACGCTCTCCACAGGGTCAACCTACACCGCAACAATTCCTGCCAGCGCTGTTAGCGAATTGGGTGTGGAGTACAAATACCTGATCACAGATGGAGCAGGGTTAGACAATGCAGCCAGTCAAACTATTTATAAAACTCTTATCGATCATTCCACAGGACTTCCCATCACATCTTATCCCGGCTCCGCAGCAGGAGCTGAGGCAATTAATTACCGCATCATTGCCATACCCTTAGTGTTGGTGGTCAAAACGACCAATGGCGTATTCAACGATGTGCTGGGTGGCTATGATCCTACCATCTGGCGCATGTTCAAGTACAACGGTTCCTCTTTCAGTGAATTGAATGCAAATTCTGTTTTAATTCCGGGTGAAGGTTACTGGTTTATCTGTGTCAGCAGTTCACCGCTCAACACCGGCCCGGGCACCACCGTGGATGTGAGCACCAGCAGCCCGTTTACCATTACCCTTAAACCGGGCTGGAATCAAATTGGCAATCCCTACAACTTCAATATTTCGTGGGCCGATGTGGTGGCCGCCAACCCTGCTCAAGCCGCCAACCTTGGTGGCAACAGCAGTAAAATCCGGGTGTTCCGCGGAGCGATAGACAATGTTGATGTGCTCAAAACTCTCGAAGGCGGTTTTGTAAAATTCCTCGGCAGTAGTGCAACATCCATCACTATCCCGGTGGCAAAAAATCCTTCCATTCAAGGCCGTGTCGGCTCGCATGATCTAACGACCAATTCGCTGGATCAATCCGCCTGGGAGATTTTTTTTACATTGAAGAACGGCTCAACAGAATACAAGCTCGGAGGAATAGGCATGCACCCGGAAGCGAAAGAAGGCTTCGACTATCACGATGACTTCAATAGCCCACGTTTCATTGAATATTTGGAAGTCAGGTTTCCAAAAAAATATGTAGGGATGACGTACACAAAAGATGTGGTTCCAACAACTGAAAATCAGGTTTGGCAGTTTAGCGTAGAATCAAATCTTAAAGCGGAAATCACTTCCCTTAATTGGGACAACTCTTATTTTGGAAATGGAAAAGAAATTTATCTGTTGGATGTTGCTTCCCACAGGGTAACGAATATGAATAGTCAAACGCAGTACAATTTCAACAGTGCCACATCAAAAGATTTTAAGGTTGTGTTTGGCAATGCTGACTATGTGAAACAAGAGTTGATACCGGACAAAGTCATTTTGTATGAGCCCTACCCTAATCCATTTACTAACCGTGTTTTAATTAAATACACATTACCAAACGGGCTGATGGGGGCAACCGCAGAAATTGAAATTTTTAATTCGGTGGGAGCAAAAATTTCATCCGTTGCCATTCTACCACAAGCTGGGGCAGGTGCATGGCAATGGGAAAGTGAAGGGCATGGAGAGGGACTTTATTTTGTAAGATTGAAAGTGGGTGATCAGTATGTGATGAAGAAACTATTAAAACGATAAAGGTATGATACGGCTAAGCTTACTTCCACTTATTCTTTTTTCAGTGTGCTCATGGGCACAAACGATAAAAGGAAGAACCAACACTGTTAAAGTTGATTATTCGGAGCCTGTGGTTGCTAAGAAAGCTCCTGATGAAATAATTCCAAAAAACAGACGAAAGAACAGAGCCTTGATCATGGGCGTTTCTAAATATCAGCACGAAGGTCCCGGCCTTCAATCACTTGATAACCCTACTAAAGATGCACAACTGTTGTATGATATGCTTACTTCGAATTATACATTTGATCCGGCCGATGTGATCTTGTTAAAAGATCCTACCCGACAGAATATTATTGATTCGTTTGACAAGCTTGCCGAGGAGGCAACCGAAAATGATAATGTCCTTGTATTTTATGCTGGCCATGGTGTTTGGGACAAACAAAAAGATTTAGGGTATTGGCTTCCTTCGGATGCAGAACTGAAAAGTAAAAGTGCCTGGATTGCCAACAGCCAAATCAAAGATTTTTTAAGTAATAACGTGATCCGATCAAAACACACTTTATTAATTACAGATGCCTGCTTCGGTGGCAGCATCTTCAAAAGCAGAAGCGTATCTGCCGAAACCATCATGCGGATTAACGAGCTCTACAAAGAACCAAGCAGAAAGGCCATGACCAGTGGTAACCTAAGTGCGGTGCCGGATAAAAGTATTTTTATTCAGCAGTTGCTTATGAAACTCGGAGACAATGAGGAAGATTTTTTACCCGCCCAGCATCTTTTTGCCCGTATCTATGAGCCCATCGTAAACAATGCGGCAACCAATCCGCTGTATGGAATCATCCAGGGTGCAGGAGATGGTGGTGGTGATTTTATCTTCATAAAAAGAAAGCCTGACTAGAGTCGTCAATCCTGCCTTTATGCCTTATCTCCTTGCAGAAATAAACTTCGAAACAGTTGGATTTCTTTTAGCTCAGTTTATAAATAACTTAACCATGTATGGGAATGGGTACTGTTATATCGATCATAGCCTTTACAAAAACACAAAGACCCAAAAAAAGGAGAAACCTCCTTCAGCGGTAATCCCACCAAAAGATTTACTGAAATGAAAATCTATCCCTGCCCATGATTTAGTAGTTAACGCTTGCACACTTACATCATTTCATCTCACCAGACAACGGTTGGCTCTTGCTTTCCGGAGTAGTACTATTTTGAATATCGATCGTGATTTTATCCTTATCAAAATTGCAAATAATTCTTTCTGTATGAGGGCTTTCGATGTATCGCAACGTAAGCTCCAGTGATTTCTCATTATTCCAATAGTAACTACCCGCTACTTTGGGAATTGGAAGTCCCACAAAGTGCGCCTTAGCGGGAATAAGTGTAGGCCCTAATTTAGTGGTCTCACCGAATTGCCACTTTCCAGATCCAAAAGATAGTTGATAAATATCCAGGCTTGTCTTTATTGTTGCCTGGCACTGTTCGTCATTAAATTGAAATGATATGGAGTCATATTTTCTATCGTTGGTTGTTAATGAAAATGTTTTACCGGAAATCTTTTCAACCCATGGTGAGGTACTTTTTGTCGGCATGGGCAAAGCCAGAGAATTCAATTTATCATTCAACTTTGCCAGCGCATCATCATTGACAGGTAATACATTTGGTTGCATGGCCGGTAATAAATAGTGCCATACCAAATTGATTTCATCCTGCATATCTGGCGTTTCACTGGTAAGCACTATTACTGCATCTTGATCGGGCATCATAATAATGTATTGACCATAGGCTCCGTCTGCGCGGAAGGCATTATTGCGACATCGCCAGAACTGATATCCATAACCCTGCGCCCAGTCGCTTGATTCTTTCTTATTTTTTTT
>CAZIOY010000148.1:0-3648 GCA_964540915.1 uncultured Ohtaekwangia sp. | reverse complement strand
GTAAGTTTATTAGAAAGAACAAATATACGGGTGGGCAATGCGTTTTATGAAAAATTGTATGGTTCGTTCGGCCTTACCACATTGAAGAACCGGCATGTAATTATTA
Source organism: uncultured Ohtaekwangia sp. (assembly GCA_964540915.1). Lineage (GTDB taxonomy): Bacteria > Bacteroidota > Bacteroidia > Cytophagales > Cyclobacteriaceae > ELB16-189. The sequence goes on along the minus strand of CAZIOY010000148.1, from coordinate 3,542 downwards.
ATGGAACACAACTTCGATTTTCCTTTAAAGGAAAAAAAGGGGTACAGCATAACATAACGCTTAAAAGTAAAAAATTATCCCGGATTGTAAAAGGATGTAAAGATATTCCTGGCAAAGAGCTTTTCGAATTTTATGATGACAATGGAAACATTCACAGTATTGATTCAGGTATGGTGAATAAATACATTGGTACCATTACAGGTGGTGAATTTACTGCAAAAGATTTTAGAACATGGGCAGGAACTGTCAGCGCCCTGGTTGCATTTAATGAACTCGGAAGTTTTGAAACAACAACAGAAATGAATCAAAAAATTCCTGCAGCTTTTGACATGGTGGCAAAACAATTAGGAAATACCCGAACCGTTTGTAAAAACTACTATGTACATCCTGTTATAGTGGAACTTTATAAAGAAAATAAATTAGAAAAATACCTGGGCGAACTTAAAGTTATTGAAACGGCTGACGGGCAAAAGGAACTAATGCCGGAGGAAAAAGTGTTATTGAATATTTTAAAAGATGCTTAAAAAATAACCTTCAATAGTTTTTAACTTTTGATACATACAAATGACAGACACAATCATTCAGGTTACGGGCATCATGGCAGGCAGTATCACAGCATTGTCTACCTTACCTCAATTAATAAAAATAATAAAAGAAAAAAAAGTAGAAGATATTTCTATATGGATGCTTATTATGTTGATAACAGGATTAAGCTTCTGGACTTTGTACGGTTTTTTAAAACACGATATTCCTATTTTAGTAACCAATTTATTTTCCTTGTTAGTTAATTTTATTCTGGTCGGTTTTAGAATAAAATATAAAAAATAAGTGGCTACTCTTTAATGGAATCAGCTTCTGTTCATTAGAAACATTCTTTAAGCATTCCAATTTTTTTAAAGCTTGGGGTATCAAATTTATCCCAATCTTTTTGAGATCAAAATAATCAAATGCCCGGGTATGGTATTGAAAATCTGCATCCCGGCATCCGGGACAAACTCACAGAAAGTAATATTGAAAGTGGAAGAAACAGGTTCCTTAAATTTTGCCACCACCACTATTTATTAGTTACTAAAACCTGGCGAGGGTTTACCACCAATGGTTCTAACCATCACTATCATAAATCGACTAACCTCATTAAAGAGCCTGCAACCTTCTATGTAGAAGTCTCAATCTCTATTGAGCAGTAATCTACCCAACAAAATGTGTGAATGCTGTGACTTATTTCCCCAAATGTATAACGCTGCACCTTTTCTAAGAACGAAATTTACTGCATGGTATTTGACTGGTTCTTAGAACACACTAAAACTCAAATAAATTATATGAAACAGGAACGCAATCAAAATATTGAGAAGCTAATTGAAATGGTTAAAGATGTGCGCGTTTGTATGCTCATCACAAGCGAAGAAAATACTGAAAATCTATCAGGCAGGCCAATGAGCATAAGTAAAATCGATGACGATGGAACCATGTGGTTTTTTACAAAGGCGTCATCATATAAAGTTGAAGAAATTGAAGAAAGCAAAAAAGTATCTATTGCCACTATTAATGAAAGCAGTAATAATTATTTAATGATTCATGGCATGGCAACTTTAGTAAACGACAAAAACAAAATGAAAGAGTTGTGGAGTTCCATAATGAAAGCATGGTTTCCGCTTGGATTGGACGACCCCGACATGACACTTATAAAAGTAACTCCCAACGAAGTAAATTATTGGGATAGCAGTTCAAGCAAAATGGTCGTTCTTTTCAATATGCTAAAAGCAATTGTTACCGGAAAAGAGTATGCCGAAGGCGAACACGGAAAAATTAGTTTATAAAATCAATTAATCATAAAATACTTAAATGAAAGACAACTATCACTTTGCAGCCATTTCGGGAAGTTTAAGAAAAAAGTCCTTTAACACGATGGTGCTAAAAGCGGCACAAAAGCTTGTACCGCCAGATATCAGTATTGAACATTTATCAATTGCTGATACACCCATTTACAATTTTGATTTGCATGAAAAAGTGTTTCCTGAATCCATTGAAAAAATATGTACCGCCATCAAAACCTCTGACGCACTTATCATAGTTACACCGGAATATAATTATTCTATTCCTGGAGGGCTTAAAAACGTGATTGATTTTCTTTCCAAACATCCTGCAAAACCCTTCGATAAAAAAGCGGTGGGCATCATAAGTGCAAGCCCCAGTTTACTGGGAGGTGTAAGGTCACAATATCACTTGCGGCAAATATTGGTGGCTGTAAATGCTATGGTCATGAATGTACCTGAAGTAGTGATAACACAGGTAGATACGAAATTTGACGAAATCGGGAATTTGACTGATGAAAAGACGAAGGAGTTTTTAAAAACGTTTGTCGTAGCCTTGGCTGAATTCTCTTCTACCCTAAAGCAAGAAGTGTTAACATAAAATTGATGGAAACCAAGTTTTTACAATCAACAGAAGCTCAAACAACGGTGCGTATACTGCTGGGAATATTTTTTATTTTTACTGGTACCGGACATCTTACTTTTATGCGAACAGCGTTTTTGGCACAAGTGCCAAACTGGGTGCCAATGGAGTCGGATATGGTTGTGCTTTTATCAGGTATTGCAGAATTAATTTTGGGTGCTTCATTGCTTTTATTAAGAAAACAAAAAACAACCATTGGTTGGATAGTTGCCCTCTTCTTGGTTGTAGTTTTCCCAGGCAATATTGCTCAATTGGTTAATCATAATTATGCTTTTGGGTTAAACTCCGATTTACTTCTATGGCTTCGTTTACCATTTCAACCGCTTCTTATCGCATTAGTGTTGTGGAGCACAGGAGCATGGGCAAAATGGAGAAATAAAATGAAAATCCATTTCATACATTATTGAATCAATAAAACATCAATAAATAATCTATTCAATTAATCAATAAATAAAAAAACAAAATGGAAAATCCAACAACAAAAGAAGATGTAACTACTAAAGCTATTGAGCAGCAAACAAAAAAAATTCCTTCCGATGTGTTTCTATTCACCGCCATCGGTACAATGGCAATATCACTTACCTTAAAGTGTTTAGGAAGAGACAAGGATGCGGCATTTGTTGGCCAATGGGCAGCACCCATTCTCATCATGGGAGTTTACAATAAATTGGTAAAGGAGGAAGAAAGTAAATAGAAGCATTAAAAATACTGGCCGTAGTTACCGATAAGAGACTGTTTCGTTCCTTAATAAATTTAGGGTTTGCAGGACGGGAATTGAAATTAATTTCAATTCCCGTTTATCGGGTTCTCTGATTCTACATCAATCCCATTTATTCATTTTATAAAAGTTGTAACGATTACACCACCAATTAAATACAATCTTACAACGAAGAGAAAATTCATTTTCTGGTTTGGAGGAAAGTTAAAAGCAACAGTTTTAAATGGAAAAGTTGTACTGACAGATGAAAAAGGCGGAAAGGCAACTGTTACAGCAACTAACCCTGTAGCAACCCATAGAGTAATTCACGTTATTGACAAAGTGTAATTACCTGACGATTAAATGAGCCAATCATAAATAAAACTATGCC
>CAZIOY010000147.1:0-3854 GCA_964540915.1 uncultured Ohtaekwangia sp. | reverse complement strand
CTCTATCCGCTAACGAAATCTATATCAAAGCAGATTTTGCCAATCTATGACAAGCCCATGATCTATTACCCGTTGTCAGTATTGTTGCTGGCTAACATTCGGGAAATTCTCATCATTTCCACCCCTCAGGATTTACCCCTTTTCCAGAATTTACTGGGTGACGGCTCGCAGCTTGGTATCAGGTTGCAGTACAGGGAACAGCCCTCACCGGATGGTCTTGCACAGGCTTTTTTAATTGGTGAAACATTTCTGAATGGAGATACGGCATGCCTGGTGCTTGGCGACAATATTTTTTATGGTTATGGATTTTCAGGCTTATTGGAAGAGGCTGGAAAAAATCAGAAGGGAGCCACTGTATTTGGCTATTACGTTAATGATCCTGAGCGATATGGGGTAGTAGAATTTGACGAGAATGATCAGGTTATTTCGATCGAAGAGAAACCTAAACTTCCGAAATCAAATTACGCGGTAACCGGATTGTATTTTTATGATAATACCGTGGTGGAAAAAGCGAAGAAAGTGAAACCATCGCACCGTGGCGAACTTGAGATAACTGATCTGAACCGGATCTACCTGGAAGAACAAACGCTCAACGTAAAACTGTTGGGTAGAGGAATGGCGTGGCTGGATACCGGAACGCATCAATCTATGTTACAAGCCTCTAATTTTGTTGAATCCATTGAAGAGCGCCAGGGGTTGAAAGTTGCCTGTCTCGAAGAGATAGCGTACCGCAAAGGATATATTACAAAAGAGCAATTGACGGAGTTAGCTAAGCCATTATTGAAAAATCAGTACGGTCAATATCTTATGAAAATTATGAATGAAAAAATAAAAAAGCAATCTGGCGAATGAAAATAGTTGCTACTGAATTTGACGGCCTTTTTATACTGGATCCAAAAGTGATAGGTGACGAAAGGGGATATTTTATGGAGTCCTATAGTTACAAGACATTTTCTGAGAATGGGATTACCATTAATTTTGTTCAGGACAATCAGTCCAGATCGAAAAAGGGTGTTTTGAGAGGACTTCATTTTCAAAATGCACCCTATGCCCAAACAAAACTTGTTCGTGTCTTGTCTGGATCCATTTTGGATATGGTAGTTGATTTGAGGCGGGAAAAACCAACTTTCGGCAAGTATTTTAATGTGGAACTCTCTTCAGAGAATAAAAAACAATTGTTGGTTCCTAAAGGATTTGCACATGGTTTTTTAGTCCTTAGTGATTTAGCCGAAGTGTTCTATAAAACAGATGAATTCTACAATCAGCAAGCCGAAGGTGGAATTAATTTCAATGATCCTGCGATTGGTCTTTCTGATATTTTGGCGGGTAACAACCTGATACTTTCTGAAAAGGATAAACATCTTCCATTATTTTCTGAAGCCAACTTTCACTTTTAATAATTGTAAATGAAAACAATACTCGTAACCGGTGGCGCAGGATTCATAGGATCAAATTTCATCCCCTATTTTATTTCAACCCATCCTGAATACAAGGTCATAAACCTTGATTTACTTACCTATGCAGGCAACTTAGAAAACCTTACCGAGGTGGATGGAAACCCAAGATATACCTTCGTAAAAGGAGATATAGGTGACCGCCCTTTGGTTGAATCGTTGTTTAGTGAATATCGTTTTAATGGCGTTATTCATTTTGCGGCCGAGTCTCATGTTGACAATTCAATTTCTGGCCCTGAGGCGTTTATTAAGACGAACATCAACGGAACATTTACTTTACTGGACGTGGCCCGGAAAAGTTGGATGAATGCTCCCTTTGAATTTAAATCGGAATGTCAGTCAAATAGATTTTTACATGTATCTACCGATGAGGTGTATGGTACCTTAGGCAAGGAAGGTCTTTTCAAAGAGACTACCCCCTATGCACCGAATAGTCCATATTCTGCGTCCAAAGCCAGCAGTGATTTGTTGGTAAGAAGTTACTTTCATACCTATGGTTTAAATGTGGTTACTACGAATTGTTCGAATAACTACGGCCCCAAGCAACACAATGAAAAATTGATACCTACCATTATTCGCAAAGCAGTAACTGGTCAGCCCATACCAATTTATGGTGATGGCATGAATGTACGTGATTGGTTGTATGTTTTGGATCATGCAAAGGGAATTGACCTGGCTTTTCATAAAGGCCGAGCAGGAGAAACGTATAATATTGGAGGACGAAATGAGCGGACCAATATTCAGATTTTAAATGCCATTTGCGAAATCCTGGATGGTAAAAAAAGAAGGGCAGATGGAAAATCCTACAAAGAACAAATCACATTTGTGAAAGATCGGGCCGGTCACGATAGACGGTATGCGATAGATGCTTCAAAAATTGAAACTGAATTGGGATGGGGAGCAGAAGAGAATTTTGAAAGCGGGATCATGAAGACCATAGATTGGTATTTGATTCATTTATAGAATAGGGGCTTATTTTTTAACTTTACCCCTTAAATTGAAAATCTAACGTGAAGAAAGCCCTAATTACCGGAATTACAGGCCAGGATGGCGCATATTTAGCTGAACTTCTGCTTTCAAAAGGTTACGAAGTTCATGGTTTGAAAAGAAGGAGTTCTCTATTTAACACCGATCGAATCGATCACCTTTACCAGGACCCTCATGAAGATAATGTGAAACTTAAGCTTCATTATGGAGATCTGACGGATTCAGGAAATGTGATCAGAATCATTCAGGAGGTTCAGCCCGATGAGATTTATAACCTGGGCGCGATGTCTCATGTAAAGGTAAGTTTTGACATGCCGGAATATACGGCTAATGCTGATGGTATTGGAGCCCTCAGGATATTGGAAGCGATCAGGATGTTGGGTCTTTCAAAAAAAACCAAATTTTATCAAGCGTCTACTTCAGAACTGTACGGACTTGTTCAACAGGTGCCTCAAAGCGAAACTACCCCGTTTTACCCACGGTCTCCTTACGCGGTTGCGAAGTTGTATAGTTACTGGATCACGGTCAACTATCGTGAAGCCTATAATTTATTTGCATGCAATGGAATCCTGTTTAATCATGAATCGCCATTACGCGGAGAAACCTTCGTTACCCGTAAGATAACACGGGCTGCTTGTCGCATTGCATTGGGCTTACAAAAATCTTTATTCATGGGCAACATCGATGCGAAGAGAGATTGGGGTCATGCCAAGGATTATGTTAAGGCGATGTGGTTAATGCTGCAGCATCATAAAGCGGAAGATTTTGTTATTGCTACTGGAGTGACCACGACTGTGCGTGAATTCATTTTTAAGACCTTTCAAAAATTGGGAATGGTGCTTGAGTTCAAGGGTAAGGGTATTGATGAGATTGCTGTTGTTTCAGAAATTTCTAACCCAGAGGTGAAGGTAAAGTTAAAGGTAGGAGATGTGGTTATGAGAATTGACCCTGCTTATTTTCGTCCTACTGAAGTTGAGTTATTGATTGGAGATCCATCAAAAGCAAAACGCGAGTTGAACTGGGAATTGACCTATGATCTCAATAGTTTAATAGATGACATGGTGAGCAGTGATCTTCAATTATTTCAACGGGATTCTTATCTTAAAGATGGGGGTCACAAAATTTTCCAGTATCACGAGTAATGGAAAAGACATCCAAAATATATGTGGCTGGCCACAGGGGAATGGTGGGATCTGCCATCGTAAGAAAATTGCAGACGGAAGGTTACCACAATCTTGTTTTGAGAACATCTTCCGAACTTGACTTGCGCAATCAGGCAGCGGTTGAAAAATTCTTTGAAACTGAAAAACCAGAATATGTTTTTCTGGCAGCCGCCAAGGTAGGGGGCATCATGGCAAACAATACTTATCGTGCCGATTTTCTGTATGAAAATTTGATGATCGAGAGCAATGT
>CAZIOY010000146.1:0-3918 GCA_964540915.1 uncultured Ohtaekwangia sp. | reverse complement strand
TAGATGCCGAGTTCGTTGCTGACCCACGCCTTGAGCGTGATGATCGCGTGGCTGCCGAACTCCATCGCGCCGGACGCAAGGTATCGATCAATGTTGTAGTCTGCCGGCGGGACAACGGGCTCTTTGGAAAGCACCGCCTTTTTTATCCGGTGAATCGCGTAGAGCCGGAGGTCGGTGTAGTTGTACGCAGTCGCCACCAGATAAGGCGTCGAGCCGCGCTGGATCAGGCTGAGGGGATGCAGCGGAATATCCCCGGCTTTCTTATCCTGGGGCCCGGTGTAGGTGACCAGCACCTGCCGCTCTTGGAGGAGTGCCTCTTGAACGGTGGCCAGCACGCGAGCATCCACTCGCGGCGGGATCAAGCTCATGGTGGTGGGCACGTAGCGCACCTTGTCGGCCCACTTGGCGAAACGGTGGTTTCCTAAGGCGGCCAGTTTGCTGCGGGCCAAGGCAAACCTGGGTTGGAGCGCCGTGAGCATCGAGGCCGGGAGCAGCTTCTCCAAGGTCTGTTCCGCCAGCACGAGCGAGAGGGCGTCGGCCAGATCCACGCTGCTGAAATCACACTGTTTGCCCGGCAGCCAGTGCCAGCCGTAGGGAACGGATTCGTCGTTGCAGCGGATGCCAAAGAGGCGGGCGAGATCGATCAAATCGCGCTCTACGGTGCGCTTGCTGACCGCAAATCCCATTTCGTCACGCAGGTAATCGGTTAGGTCGCTGGCCGTGATGCCTGGTCCGCGGGACGGCAGTTTCTTCAGCAGTTCCCACTGGCGCGAGAGAGCGAGTTGGTTGGAGGACTTAGGCATGGGGTTGAGCGAGGCCGCACGTCAACATGGGCTCAAGCGACCAGAAGGTAAGCTCCAAGTGCGTCATCTTATGTCGGAGTTAGAGCCGGGCTGCTGCGGCTAAGGGCGGAACAACCGGCTCACGCGATGCATCATTCTCAGGAGAAATCATAACAGCGCAGAGCTAGCGCTGCTTGATACCGGGGCCTTCGGCAGATTCGGCGCTGGTTGAATTCGACCAAGTCGAAGTCAGTCAAAGCAGGAAAGTAATCAGCTCATATCTGGCAGCACTGGGGCTTTGGTCCCATTAAAAAACTGCCAGAGCCTGACCATGGCGTAGGTATCAAGCCGGCAGTAAGCGATGAGCTGCTGCTCAATTTCGCTTTTTCGTGCGGCCGTGACGGTCGGCTGTATGGCCTCCGCGTATGCCTCCATTGCCATCGAGCCATCTTTCACGCCTTCGAGAGCGTCGTAGCTCAGTTCAGGAACTGCTGCCGGCAATACAACCTTGATACTCCAGCTACCATGTTGGGAAGGATGGTAGTATCTCTCCCGGGCGATGGGTAGCAGATCCACGATTCGATCAATAATGGCGAGCAGTTGTCCGGCCAGATCCAAAAACCTGACTGCCAGTTCCCGGATGCGGGTTACTTCAAAGGCCGCGCTGTAGACAAAAACCGGCCCATTGGTGCCGCAGTTCGCGCTCAGGGCCTCGGCAAAGGGCCTTGATGGATCGCTACCAGACAGATCAAGAAATGAAAAATGAGACAACTGATTCTTGGCTGTCAGAGTGTGCAGACTGAACTGAACGGGGATCTGTTGGTAGGGTCGCGTGCCCGCCCAGATGGGCACCGGAAACTGGATCGTCTCAAAATCCAGAAAGTATTTTGGATCCCCTAGATCGGCGAGATCCGCCGCCGCACCCTCAGCATCGAAATAAACCGTCTTGGCCAAGGTGTGTTCCTTGACTCGCTTCTGCCGGGTGTTGAGCAAGTCATCCGGCACATCGAGGATGTCGTCGATCCCCTCCTCGGCAAGCTGCGCGCGCCGGGCAGGAGAGAGAGACGGAAGCCAATCGAGCGGCCGCTCCGAGATCGGCTTGCCCAGATTGCAGTAGTTGCAAAAGCCGCAAGCAAAAGGGTCGTAACAGTGATCTCCGGTGTCGACGTAGGGCTCGGTGGGCTGGGCTGCTACTCGCTGGGCCTCAGCGATCCAGCCTTTCGCTTCCTCAGAGCGGGCCAATGTTTCTGCGGTGAGGTCGGTTTCCGCCAAGAGGCCCTGGTAGTCGCCGTTTCCCGGGTAGACCCAGGAGCTGTCAATGCAGGCCAGCGAAACCGATTTGAGATTAACGCCTGCAGCTTGGGCAATGTAGCTCTGGACCGCAATGTCTTCACGGTAATAATCCTTCACCGAGGTAGAGAATTTCACCTCAATCATCTTCCAGCCCGGATGATCACCCGTGAGGTCGGGAAGCATTACATCAGCGAAGGCAACGGCGCCCTCGATCTTCAGACCGGCCTCGAAGATTGGCTGCTGGTGCTCGGAGAGCAGCTTGGTGGACTGCGTAAACGCCTCGCGAAAGCCATCACGCTGCGCGTTTACCTCAACGCCTTTTCCCGCGGGATCGTAGATGCGCTTGGCGATGTCACCTGCTTGGTGCCCCACTCGGTAGCTTGCCTTGGTCGACGCGGTTTCCTCCCGCAGTTCCGGCTTGTGGATTTCCAGCCACAGCCGCTTGGGGCATTGACGGAATGCGATGATCTTGGATTTCGACAGTGGGCGCATCAAGACGGTGGTAGTGAAGTGGACCCCATGCGTTGGACAGGGGATCGGTTAAATTAAGAAGTAGATCTGGGAGGGGGAGCAGGGGGAGGGTCGAAGCTCCTCCCCCGCCCGGATTGGGTTGTTGAGAGATTGAGGGAGGGAGTTCAAGCGCTGAGTGGTTGCGCGAGATCGCGCCGGTACACTTCCATCGGCGTGACGTGTTCGCCCTCGGCGCGGTCGTGCGCACTGTGCGGCCGGCTGTTGTTGTAGAAACGGAAGAAGACGGTGAGGTGCTTCTCGGCATCGAGCATGGTCTGGTAGCTGCGCAGGTAGATCTCGTCGTACTTGACCGTGCGCCACAGTCGCTCGACGAAGACGTTGTCGAGGCACCGACCCTTGCCGTCCATCGAGAGCTTCACGCCGCGGGCGAGTAGCGGTTGGGTAAATTCCTTGGAGGTGAACTGACAGCCTTGATCGGTGTTGAAGATTTCCGGGTCGCCGTATTGCGCGAGTGCTCGCTGGACGGCGCGGACACAGAAGCTGGCGTCGAGGGTATTGGAGAGTTCCCAAGCGAGCACGGCCCGGCTGTACCAGTCGATCACCGCACAGAGATAAATGAAACCGCCGGCGATGGGCACGTAGGTGATGTCGGTGGCCCAGACTTGATGGGTCGCTCGACGAGCAGTTTCCGCAGGCGATACGGGTCGATTTGCTGGCCGGGCTGCGGGCGCGAGAGGTTGGGCTTCGGATAGATCGCCTCCAGGCCCATGAGCCGCATCATGCGTTGGACGCGCTTGCGATTGACCACATAACCCTGGCGGTGCAGCCAGCGGGTCATCTGCCGGGAACCGAACACGGGCTGGGCCAGATAGGCTTCGTCGATCGCGCGCATGAGGCGCAAATCCTCCGTCCGCTTTGGGCGCGGTTGATGATAATAGCTCGTACGCGGCAGGCCGAGCAGGCGGCACTGCCGCTTCTTTGAGATACTGGGATGGTCGGGCTCGATCATCTGGCGTCGTTCAGCTGTGGAGCTCCGCAGATTTTTTTTAGCCAGTCGAGCTCTACCTCGAGCTGGCCTATTTTCTGATACAAGCGGGCCTCCTTGGCCTCCGCTTCAGCGGGATCGGGCGTCCCCTTCCGGGCGAAGAGTTCGGGGAGTTTCGCCAATAGTTCTTTTTTCCACTGGGCGATTTGCGTGGGGTGCATCTTAAACTTCGCCGCCAGGGCGTGAATTGGCTCGATGCCCTTGAGGGCCTCCAGCGCTACTTTGGCTTTGAACTCGGGATTAGGAAGCGTCCCGGTGGTCGTTAAAAGATAGCTGTCTCGATGTCGGACTCGCCGGTTATCAACGCTACGCCGGATACGGCATCCT
>CAZIOY010000145.1:2136-4025 GCA_964540915.1 uncultured Ohtaekwangia sp. | reverse complement strand
ACGGTTAAGCGATCGAATGGCGGTTTGGGAAATGAGCTTATCCAAAAAAGACTAAATCTTATGTATGCTGGAAAGCATACATTAGTCGTGGAGAAAAGTGATGACTTGTACAGCGTAAATTTAACAATCACAAATGGATAGATATACCTGCATTATTATTGAAGACGAACCCCTTGCCCTTGAGAAGACGAAGGATTTTGTAGAAAAAGTTCCTTTTTTAAACTTAAGTGCAACATTCGACAATGCCCTGACCGGACTTGCCTACCTAAATAACAATAAAGTAGACATACTTTTCCTGGACATTAACATGGATGAATTATCCGGTATCCAGTTACTGGAAACCACAAAAATAAATAGCCAGGTTATCATTACTACGGCTTACCAGGAATATGCATTGAAGGGGTATGAATTACGGATAACCGACTATCTTTTAAAACCATTTGCGTTTAATCGTTTTTTACAAGCTGTAAATAAAGCACAGGAAAATATCGTACATCGAAATTTAGATTCACAAACAGATTTTATTTTCGTTAAAACGGAAAATAGATTGGAAAAAATAATGCTTAACGAAATCGTATACATTGAAGGAATGAGGGACTACCGAAGGATTCATACAGTGAACAAAAATAGAAAGGTAATGACGCTGCAGAATTTCAGTGAGTTTGAAAAAATAATTCCTCCCAATTTGGTATGCAGAGTACATAAATCATACATGGTTGCACTCAATAAAATTGAATCCATTGAGCGAAGTAGAATAAAAATTGCAGATCAATTAATACCCGTTTCGGAGACATATAGAGAGGCGTTCTTCCACCTCATTAATAGCAAGGGATAAAACTACTTTTATCTTGCAGACTGAAAACACCAGTATGCAGACATCTTTCTGAGCATTGCATATCTAAATTGTTAGCCTATTCGCCTTCGCGTTCTTTTGTTCAAAACAAATGAATTATGAAGAGCAAACTACCAATAGTACTTATACTAGGTATGATTTTCCTGGTCACAAACGCTTTTGCCCAAACGAATACAGGGCGATCGGAAAAAATCGGGAACAATAAAGTACCAGAAAGTTATTTGAGCCTTTTGTTGAATGCTGCGCATGCAAACCTCAATCGCGGAAAGTCAAATAGTGTTTCACTGAATTATAAAAAAATCCACAATTGGTACTCAGATTTTAGTGTCGTTGCAAATTGGTGTTACACCAAAATTTACCGGTTTATCCAAACTATATTTCATTACGACCGGATGGAACCTAGCCGCAAATAGTTCCTTTACGCCTCAACGATGCACTCAGATCTTAGCAAAGCGCAATTTTAAAATGTACTCAACAAACCTTAATAAGTAAATAAATGAATTCAACTGGAACCGCAAAAATGGTGCGAATACTATTAATCATACTTGTAGCCGTCATGTCAATACTAGCAATTCTTTTGAACGTAGCGTGCTGCTAACGTTAAGAATTCCTACGATTTTATATTTTCAATTGTAACAAAACTAATTTTTTTATGAACTATCTATTAGAAAATACCGCAAACAACAATGTGCTTTCTTATTTGAGGCTATTTCAAATCGCACAGAATAATTTATCAAACGTAAATAGAGAATCAAAGCCAGCTCAATCTTCAAAGAACCAAATGAGTTCATCTGAAAGATCAGCCGATTCATTTCAACGACCATATAGGATCTCACTAAATAAAATCTGATCCCTCCTATGCTTGCTTTTATTTTGCAGACTAAAAGGATCAGCATGCAGACATCCTCCCAAGTGTTGCATAATAGAATTCTCAGACTGTGGCGATAGGTTCACTTTTGTATCAGTTAAACAACTAAACCAAAAAAATATGAAAAAGAATGTAAAAACAGGACTGGTAATCGGCTTGATTTTCCTT
>CAZIOY010000145.1:0-2036 GCA_964540915.1 uncultured Ohtaekwangia sp. | reverse complement strand
ATAAAGGGAGCCAGATTGGGATCGAACAATCCTTTAACAAATAGTAAGACGACTCTGCGGTTCTATACATTAGAATTACCGCTATTGGCTCGGTTCCACTATAATAAATTTTATGTCAACGCGGGTCCATCCATTGCTTATAGCCTTTATGGAACTAACAAAATGGAAGACAAAACTTCGGATCTTTCATTTGGTAGTTCAGGCAATAGCTTTAAACGCTGGGAAGCGGGTTTGCAATTCGGTGGTGGCTACAACTTTCGGATAAAAAAGAGACAGGTTGCCTTAGACCTAAGATACAATTATGGTTTAACCAACATTTCAAGTACAAATGAAATGTATAACAGGAGCTTTATTCTCAACGTGCGTTTTTACAAGCCTTGGAAAACTAATCCACTAGGTAGAAATAAGAATTCATAATAACCCTACCTCAAGCACATCATAATTTTAGACACATGAAAACAATAGATTCAAACAGAAAAAACTCGCTGACAGCTGGAGTACTTTACCTACTCACATTTGTTTCGATACCGACACTCGCTCTATACGGGTCGATACACCAGCCGAACTATATCCTTGGATCCGGTCCTGACACCAAGGTCATCATCGGTGGCATACTCGAGATAATTGTGGCTCTTACGGGTATCGGAACTGCCGTTGCACTTTACCCGGTACTGAAGAAACAGAACGAAGGGGTTGCCTTGGGATTGGTCGGATCAAGAGTTCTGGAGGCAGGTACTATCTTCGCTGGTGTCGCGTTTCTGCTAACGGTGGTAACCATGAGACAGACTGCAGCCGGTTCGGAAGCGTTGGTCGCAAGCAACACACTAGTTATCATGTATGATCGCATGTTCCTCATCGGCCAAAGTTTTATGCCGGCCATTAACGATGTATTGTTGGGCTTCTTGCTGTACCAATCAAGGCTTGTGCCTCGAGGCCTTTCTCTGATCGGAATCATCGGTGGGCCAGTGCTTATAATTGGTGATATCTTTGTGCTGTTCGGTCTCATCGGTCAGCACGATCCCTCGACCGGGTTGTTCGCAGTTCCGGTTGCGCTATTTGAGTTTTCATTGGGGATTTACCTCACCGTTAAAGGTTTCAAGTCAAGACCAATCGTGGATGAAAACTCCGATGAAATAATTCAATTCGGCCGCGATTAGGAAGGCAACCTGGATACTTACCGGGATTAACATCATAAGATTTCGGATTTTTGCTACCAAATAGAAAATCGGTCATATAAATATCGTAACGAATGAAAATGTATAAAAGACAATTCAAAACTTACCACCTTCTTGTCTTACTTGCTTTTGGAGCTCCCGTTTTATGTAGCGCGCAGAACAATAAAAAAGATGCTACCAACATTAGCGTGCTGCTGGATTCATTGAATAAAGTTCTAAATAATCATTATGTCTTTCCCGAAAAGGCGAGCAGCATAGCCATTTATTTAGAGGCGCAATTAAAAGATAAGGCATATACACATGAGTTACAAAATCCTCAAAAACTTGCTGAGCAAATACAAACTGATATTTACAAAATTCACCATGATCCGCATATGCACATTAAATACGATCCTGGGTTTCGTGTACAGCAATACACTAACCCTTCTGACGAGGAAGTCAGCCTAACTAAAAAGTATTGGAAAGAGAATAACTATGGGTTCACGAAGGTAGAGATATTACCAGGAAATATCGGTTACTTTACTTTTAATGTATTTGTAGACGATATAGAAAATGCGAAGCCAACGATTGCCTCAGTACTTCACTTTTTATCGAATACCTCCGCTATCATAATCGATTTAAGAGAAAATTATGGCGGAAGCCCAGCTATGGTGAGCCAAATAGAGAGCTACTTTTTTGACGTAAAAACACACATGAATGATCTTATCAATCGCTCAGCCAAAGACACTACTTTCTTTTATGCCGATCCTGCGAAAGCAGATAGTTTAAACCTCTTAATGCCGGTATATATTTTAGCAAGTCATAACACTTTCTCTGGAGGAGAAGATTTTAGTTATGGAATGCAAAAGGCAAACAGAGCCA
>CAZIOY010000144.1:0-4032 GCA_964540915.1 uncultured Ohtaekwangia sp. | reverse complement strand
GACAAAGGCAACAAAATAATAAACGTACTCCCTTCCCCTTCCTTTGTCTCCACCTTCAACTCCCCACCATGTGCTTTCACAATATCGTAACTCAAGCTCAAACCCAATCCCGTTCCTTGCCCCGTTGGTTTGGTGGTGAAGAATGGTTGAAAGATTTTGTCTAATACTTTTTGAGGAATGCCGTTTCCGTTGTCGGTAACTCGTATCACAACTTTATCGCCAATTTTTTTAGTGTTGATCGAAACAGTAGGCTCATAGTGACTGTCAGACTGAGCTTGTCGAAGTTTTTCATTCACAGCATAAAAGGCATTATTAATCAAGTTGAGCACCACTCTTCCTATATCCTGAGGTACTACATTTATTTTCTGAAGTGCGGAATCAAAATCAGTTTCAATTTTGGAATTGAACGATTTGTCCTTCGCCCGTAAGCCATGATACGCCAGACGCAGATATTCATCTGCCAGCACGTTAATGTCCGTCTGTTCTTTTATACCGCTGCTACTACGGCTGTGTTGCAACATGCCCTTCACAATTCCATCCGCGCGCTTGCCGTGAAAGATTATTTTTTCTTCATTGGCGGCAATGTCGTTGGCCAATGTTTTTACTTCATTTAAATTACCCTTCTCAATTTCCTGCTTCATTTCCTCAATTAACTCTTTGTTCACTTCAGAAAAATTGTTTACAAAATTCAATGGGTTTTGAATTTCATGAGCAATGCCTGCAGTTAGTTCACCCAGGCTTGCCATCTTTTCTGATTGAATGAGTTGGGATTGGGTTGCCTTCAATTCCTTGTATGCCTTTTCAATTTCGCGAGCTTGCGCTAATTCTTTTTCTTTGGCCTCCGCTTTTGCTTTTTCTAAAAGTCGTTTGCGTTGAACACGATCAACAGAAAATACAAATCCTACAAAAACAATTCCGAAACTCCCATACGCCCACCACGTGCGCCACCAGGGAGGAGAGATGATGATGGCCATACTTTTCTGTTGCCATACGCCATTGGAACTATTCATAGCTCTAATGGTATAGGTATACTTGCCGGGTGGAACATTAAAATAGTAGGCTCTTCCATCCGAGCCGGGTTGCCGCCATCCAATATCATATCCTTCCAGTGAGTAAACTACTTTTCTGAACTCCGCATTGCTATAATCTGTGACAGAAAGCCCAACAGAAAATACAGTTTGGTCGTAACTCAAATGGATTTCTTTAACGCTGTCTAAAGATCCTTCAAGAATTTCATCATTTGCTTTTACGGACTCATTGCCAATCCAAAAATTAGTAAGTTCAACTTTCGGGAGAAGAGGATTAAGTTTTAGTTGGGAAGGTTTGAAAGCATAATACCCGCCATTCGTTCCAAATAGTAACTGACCATCCAATGTTTTGTAGGAGGATAAGTACCATATGGCCTGGTTAATGCCATTTTCCTTGCCATACTTGGTAAATAGATTTCGATCCTTGTTGATTTTTGTGATTCCGGAATTTGTACTAATCCAGAGGTTATCCTCATCATCTTCCAACATCGTTCTGACTTCCTCAATCTCAACACCAGCATTGTCATTACTTATCCGGGTGAAGTTGTCCGTCATCCTGTTATACCGGTACAATCCTCTCGTGGTGCCAACCCAGATAACATTCACATGATCTTTATAAATCTGGCCTACGCTTTTTCCCTTAAGGTAATGCTTGAATTTTCCTGTTGTTGGGTTAAGACGATTAAGACCACCTCCATTCCAGGCGCCTATCCACAGGTCTCCCGGCTTGTCTTCATAAATGCCTGGAATTAGGGTTCCACCAATACTGGTGGTATCATTAGTATGAATGTAATGGGTAAATACTCCGGTTTTTTGGTCAAGCATATCGAGACCAAAACCAGCTGTACCAACCCAGATATTGGATTCATGATCTTCATATAAAGATATGATTCGCCCTTCTGCCAGGCTTTCTTTGTTTCCTTCTTTATGCTGATAACGATTAAATATTCCGGTTCTTGGGTTGAATTGATTTAGCCCATTCTCTGTGCCAATCCAATAATTTCCTTTCTTGTCTTTAAGAATGGAAGTAGCGTCATTCCCGCTAAGACTTTTTGGATTGGCGGGTTCGTTCTTAAATATCTTTACAGCCCCACTTAGCAAATCTTTTCTGATAAGCCCCCCGCCCGCAGAGCTTATCCAAAGAACGTTGGGGTCGTCCTGATAAAATCCATTTACTCCAAAAGCTCTACTTACAGTAATGAGCGGAATATTGTTCGTGAACAAATCAATCTGATAAAGATTACGTGGCTCCTCCGTTGAAAGCCACATCAAGCCATTGTTATAACTTTTCGCAGTCCAGCTTGTCACATCTGTTAGTCCACCGATGTTATTTCCAAAATAGGTTATCTCCTTTGTTACAGGGTTATATCGGCTAATACCGTTAGACCAGGTTCCAATCCAGATTTGCCCTTCAACATCTTCCGTAATAAAAGTGATATGATCGAAACCTGCTTTCACCGGTGGCCGGCTGAGTTGTTGTGAGTTTTTTGGATCGCTGAGATGTCTTGTGAATTTCCCTGTTTTCTGATCCATCGTGTGCAGACCGTCACCCGCTGTGCCCACCCAAAAAGTTCCCTGGCTGTCTTCGAAGATCGCTCTTACTTTATTGTTGATCAGGCTTTGCGGATCTTTTGGATCATTGAGGTAGCGGGTAAAATTTCTCTTTTCTCTATTCAATTTATTGAGGCCACCCTTGTTATGATTATCCCACGCCATACCGGTTCCTACCCACAAAGTACCTTCCCGATCCTCATAAAGTTTTCGAACAAAATTATGACTAAGGCTTGAAGGGTCTTGTGCATTTTGTCTATAGTGCTTGAACGTTCCCATTTTTTGGTCAAACAAATCGAGACCTTGATTGGTACCCACCCAAAAATTTCCTACGTGATCAATCAAAATGGAAGATATGGAATCATTGCTTACCGTGGTCTCATCATTCTCCTTATGCTGGAAATGAGTAAACTCTTCGGAAGTCGGGTTGAACCGATCAAGGCCTGTTCCCCAAAAGCTAATCCATATAATGCCCGTTGAATCAATAATGACGTCCTCTGGTTGGGTGCCTCCGAGGCTATTGGGGTTTTGAGTGTCATGGGGAAAGGCAGTCATGTGGACACCATCATAGCGGATGAGGCCATTCGTTTGGTCAATGAACCACATCACCCCATGACTATCACGCACCATTCCATTGATCTTGCCAAGCGTAATTCCATCATTTCCGGCAATTAACTTGAAGTTTGGCTCGTGCGTTTGGGCAAAACAGTTGTTTCCGAGAAGAAGAGCTAACGTTAAAAGTAGCGCTGATATAATTCCTTTCAGTGATAGGTTAATGCCCATGGAGTATCTTATCCGTTGAAGTTTCCGCAACCACTCACAAATGTCCTTCTCATGCTCGTAATATAATGCAAAATTCTGATCCCTCACTCTCCCTGATTGCTACTTTTAACTCCACACCATGTGCTTTCACAATATCGTAACTCAAGCTCAAACCCAATCCCGTTCCTTGCCCCGTTGGTTTGGTGGTGAAGAATGGTTGAAAGATTTTGTCTAATACTTTTTGCGTAATGTTATTGTAGTGGCTGGTCAGAGCCATAGCTTCGAAGCATTTGGAGATAGATCTGGTGAAAGGTGTTAGCCATATTATTATAGTTTCGTTTCTATATGTTCCGAGCCTACGGCTCTTTCTTTTTTTTCATCTCCATAGCAACGGGTTGAAACCCGTTGCTACAATATGAGCCGAGGCTACGCCTCTTGTTTTATTTTCGTACTCCTTATCAACGGACTGAAGTCTGTTGTTACAATACGAGTGGAGGTTACGTCACTCCATTTTTTTCTTTGTCTAAAACCAACGGACTGAAGTCCGTTGTTACAATATTTGTCGAGGCTACGCCTCTTAGTTTTACTTGCAATGCCAGGCTTCTTTCATACTTCATTTGTATTTACTCCTTTACGCTGTTAGAGCCGTAGGCTCGCTTCATATTGTAACGCTGGACTTCAGTCCAGCGGC
>CAZIOY010000143.1:0-4227 GCA_964540915.1 uncultured Ohtaekwangia sp. | reverse complement strand
CGTACGGTTCCGTGAGAACCTAAGGGTGAAACTCCCTTGGGTGACTCGACTGTGCGCTCATTGCCCAAAACACTACGCTAATAAACTACATTCAAAAAATAGAGGCCAAATTTTCAAGGGCAGAATCTTTAAAAAATTCTCTTATAAAGGAGCTAGGCGGATAAGAAAAAGAATTTGGCTAAAATTGGAAAACCGTTTTCAGAATACAGCCTCATACAACTGGGGCAATTTTTTGACCTATGCATTCAAGGCATCCAATCGGATGATTAATAGTAAAATTAAAGATCAGACCCGTAGACACTGGAATATTCTGAATGCATTAATTAAGTATAGGCTCTATGTTTGATGAACTTAATAGGTACAAAGAGAGAGGTGATTTCATCTTTAAAGCATCGGATTCCTTAAGAGATGTTTGTAATGCACCGAATCATTCGAGCGGTATCTATTTCATTTACGCAAATGACAGGGCCACACAAAACCTAATCTACATCGGTATTTCGGGTAGAAAGGATATAACGAGGAATATTGAACATCGCAAAGATGGCTTGCGCGGAAGATTTATAACCGGAAAAACGGGCGCAGAATTGCGGAAAACATATTGGCCTAAGAAAATGAATCTGGAAGGAATTAAATCCTTACACATTTTTTGGTATGTTAGTCACGGGGAGTTTAATAAAGATTTCCCAAGAGATTTAGAGATTTTATTCCTTACAAGATTTCTAACTAAGTATGAACGATTGCCGAAGTGGAACAGGAAAATATAGAGTAAAGCGAAAGGCTTGAATCAGCCTTAAAAAGCATTAGTTTTGTGTTGTGTTTTACAGACGAAAAATAATACTCTCCCTCTTACAACTCTTTGACGGCCAACTTGATAAAATCCGTTTACAAAAGTTGCTCTTCCTGTTTACTTTGAAACAGACCAAAACTGAATACGATTTTGTACCCTACAAATACGGATGTTACTCCTACTCGGCCAATGCAGATTTAACCACAATGGTTTCCAAAGGTCTTTTGGCAGAATCGCAAAAGCATTTTGCCAAGCTGGATAAGACGGATTATCTGAAATTGGTAAAACCCGAAGACCTGAAACACTTGCAACAGGTAAAAACTGAATACGGAAGAATGAGTGCGAATACGCTGATGAAGCACACGTACATTAATTATCCGTTTTACGCTACAAAAAGTGAAGTAGCTGCCGATATACTGGACAAGACCGAACTGGAGAAAGTAAATGCAGCCAAGCCCAACGGCACGAAAACAGTTTTGTTTACCATTGGCTATGAAGGCATTTCGCTGGAAGAATATTTAGTGCGCTTATTAAAAAATGATGTGAAGGTTTTAGTGGACGTGCGCAACAACCCGCTAAGTATGAAATATGGTTTTAGCAAAACACTACTCAAAAGATATTGCGAGAGCTTAGGAATAAAGTATGTACACATTCCGGAGGTTGGAATCCAATCCGAACAACGTCAGGAATTGAATACCCAAGCCGATTACGATAAATTGTTTACGGTATATCGGAATCAAAATCTTACTAAGACAACAAAAGCGCAGAATGAGATTTTAAACTTGTTGAAAGAAAACAAACGTATTGCGCTTACCTGTTTTGAAGCCAATATTTGCCAGTGCCACCGTAAACACTTGGCCGAAGCCATTGAAACCCTTCCGGGCTTCGAATATAAAGTAGAACATATTTAATCTATGGCGAGAAAGAAAGTCCTCATATCTGTAACTACCTATCCGTTACCATCAAGAAGTTATGATGAATTAGTTTGTACTGCAGGGCTTTTAGAGAATGGTGAGTGGATACGAATCTATCCAATTCCATTAAGTTTCTTAATTGACCTGAAAGGTTCTGGAAAATTTAATAATGTAAAATATACTTGGATAGAACTTGAATTGAATAGGAGAACCGATGACTTCCGTCCTGAAAGCCATTCACCACAGCATTATGATTTTCGTGACATCGTTGTCCATGAAGGATTGAATACGGATGGAAATTGGTTAAGACGGAAAGAAATTTGCCTTCGACATGTTTATACAAATAAAAGTCAACTCCTTAAAGACTCAGCAGCACCGACCAATCGGTCATTGGCAACCTTCAAACCCACAAAAATTCTATCCTTTGAAATAGAAGAAGATACCAGAGAATGGAAAGACGAATGGCTTGAACTTCGAAAGCAAGGCGACTTATTCGCTACAGATAAAACACCCGAATCACTTATTCCTAAACTTCCTTACAAATTTTTCTATCGTTTTAGCGATGATGCAAGAGAAGAAAGCAGGCTAATGATTGAAGACTGGGAGATTGGAGCCTTGTATTGGAACTGTTTGAGAGCAGCAGAAGGAAATGAAGCAGCAGCTTTAGCAAAAGTGAGAGAGAAGTACGAGCAAGAATTTTTGACGGAGAAAGATATTTATCTGTTTCTTGGGACAACTAAGGAGTGGCATATGCGCAGAGCCAAAAATCCATTTGTGATAATTGGTGTTTTCTATCCAAAAATTGAAACCCAAATGAAACTGTTTTAATCAACCGCCCGAAATCATCGGACAGATGAGACTCAACTAATCGCACACACATTGGCAGGCCGCACATGCAACCCACGTCCAAAGCCAAGCCAATAAGTGTGCTTAGTTCAGAAAGTAGACAATGAAAAATGCCCCACCGCACCTCTACTCCCCCACCTCGGTCTGTCTCCACAGATCGAAGCGTTTTTATAATCGTCAGGGTCTGGCAGAATTAGACCAGCGGTACGTTCTTCACCGGTGAAAAATGATATAATGTTCTTATATTTAATCGTATTGATCATTAGATAAAAAAACAATCATGAAGTTTACAAAACTCTTACTGGCGTGTGTATTATTCGTTCTCACCACACAGGGTGTTGGTTATTCACAGGTCGCGGATAAAGTTACTGCGGGAGTTTCAGCTGACCGGCTCAAGCGCTATGAGGGGTATATTAAAAGTGAAATAGATCAGAAGCGTATTCCAGGAGCGGTGTCGCTGATCATGCGCAATGGAACCATCGTTCATAAGGGTGCCTTTGGCAGCAGCAACCTGGAGGATAAAGCGGCTATGAAAGCAAATGGAATATTCTATATTCAGTCTATGACCAAGCCCATCATTGCCGTAGCATTTATGATGCTCTATGAAGAAGGTCACTTCATGCTGACGGATCCAATTTCAAAATATCTGCCAGGCTTTACGGACTTGCGCGTGATCAAAAACGTAGATGAAGGCATCAAGGGAGAGACTGTACCTATCAGTAAGGAAATTACCATAGCTAATTTGTTAAGCCATACGGCAGGGTTCTCGCATGGTATTGGAGCCACCAATCTGGACAAGGATATTGGCAAGGAATTGTTCTGGAAACCGTATCCAGATATTCAGAGCCGGGTAAACAGTCTGTTGAAACTGCCGCTGGTGGGCCAGCCGGGTGAGCAATGGTATTACAGTTCGGCTCCGGATGTGCTGTCCGTTTTGATAGAGAAGTTCTCCGGCATGAGTACAAATCAATTCCTGACCGAGCGGATATTCAAACCACTGGCAATGAATGATACAGGATATAATCTCTCGAAGGAGCAGCAATCGCGGGTTGTTCAGGTGTATAATCAAACTAATGATGGGCTTGTGAAAAATGCGAATCAGCCAAAGATGGAAGGCAACACCCTCTGGAGTGGCGTGAATGGTTTGTATTCTACGGCTGCTGATTACATGAACTTCTGCCAACTGTTATTGAATGGAGGAAAGTTTAACGGCAAACAGCTATTGAGCCGCAAGACCATCGAACTGATGACCGATAACCACACGGGAGATTTATTTGACAAACCAGGCGAAGGTTTTGGGTTGGGCTTCGCGGTGCTGGAAGATGTAGCGGAAAGAAGACTGTTGGGATCTGAAGGTCTTTTTTACTGGGGCGGTGCTTTTAATACTCACTTCTTTATCGATCCGAAGGAGAAAATTATTGCTATCCTGATGATGCAGGTAAACCCGTTTACCTGGAATTATCATGACAAGATGAGGTTGTATGTTTATCAGGCGCTGGTGGATTAAAATTATTGAAAGCGATGGTTTATAATTTTCAGACAACAGCCTACTGATAGCTCACTGGAAATGGAATATAAACCGAACACCGATAGCAAAAACAATCAATCAACGAATGACCGTACAATTGGAAGGCGACTTTGTTGTCTTTTAATTGGGAGGAATTAAACGATTCCCTCGCC
>CAZIOY010000142.1:0-4300 GCA_964540915.1 uncultured Ohtaekwangia sp. | reverse complement strand
CCTGAACTCATCTTTCATTTTATCACTCCAGTCACCATGCACTTCTCCGGAAGGATATTTACTCAACTGCAACATGTAGCGTTCAAATTCATCGCGCAAACCAACCATCTCTGAATCGGTAACCAGGTCAATGACGAGGAAAGCTGGCACGAATACTACTCCATATTCATTAGCAAATACAACATCACCAGGGAAAACAGTTACCTCACCAATGCGAATCGGTGCATTGATTGCAGTAGGCGTCATGTCTTTGATATAAGAAGGATCATGTCCTTTTACCCATGCGTTAAATCCTTTTGTGTCTCTCAACTCCTGCATATCGCGGACAGATCCATAAAAGATAACACCCTTACCTGTCTTTCCATAAATCGCGTTACCAAGACTCGATCCAATTAATGTACCATCCTTTACTTTGCCATAACCATCAGCCACATAGATATCACCTTTGGTTAAAATATCAATCGGCCAGATGTTGATGCCGCCTTTCTGATTGCGTCCTTCAGCTTTACCTTTTTCTCTCACATACGTATCAAGATCAGGGCGCGTAGGCATGAACTGTGCAGTGACCACACGACCTACCATCGTCTCGCCCGGCTTTAATATGATCCAGTTTTTCTCCACCTGGTTTTTGAATCCTTTATTAGATAAGTAACCCCAGATTTGTTCGAGCGTGCAATCCTGCAATCGCTCGAGAATACCATCCGGAACTTTCGGACGACCATCGGCAGAACGCTCACCTTCCCATTTGGCGGTTAATGCTTTGACAAAATCGGGGGAGGCACCAATGTTCTGCGCCTGAACAAAAAAACCTGATAACATCATCAGAATAATAGCAAGTGTAGTTTTCATGATTACTTGAGGTTTAGAAATTTGGTTAATAGATAAGGTATTCTAAGTTTAACTAATAAGTGCAATACAAGATGTTGAAAGAAAGTAGGATTTCTCCCCCTTTCAATTGACCAAGTTAATTAGACTTGTGTTGCGATAACAAATTATAAACAACTAGGTCAAGGGTAAAGGTATGTAATTGATCGATTTATGAAACAAGGCAAAAGCCGAAAAGAAGTTGCTGATTCATTGGGCTTTCATAAGTCCAGCTTCAGCAGAGAACTTAAACGGAATACACCTAAACGGGGCAGGAGAGGAAAAACTTATTCCGGAGTTAATTGCTTCCGCACATCTTAACGAGGCCCTTCAGGTGCAAAGAGTTTGCGTATGTGACCTGCCTTTTCCGGTACGGCTACGGCAGGCAGGTGCAGCAGGATCGGCAGAAAACGTTTCATCATATTAATCATGAGATTTGCAGCCTCCAAATGTTTCAAAGTTAACGCGATTGTCAAACGAATTGAACAAAAGCGTTCTGAAGGGCATGTAGGTATTCTAACCATTGCAGACAACCAATTCAGCCTGATGCAGATTTATTACGGGCGGAAAGAAAAAGAAAAGACAACTTTTCATCCAGTTATGATTCCTGAAAATTCTCCTGGTTGCCTGATTTACTACACTCAAAAGCAGAATCGGTTGTCAAGATCGTTTGTTGAAAGTAAATCAAAACTCGTTGCAATCGATTGAAATATTCATAGCTTGTATCACCTATTCACAAAATCATGGGCAATTCCGGCCGCCAACTAGAGGAAATAAAATATCGAAATCATTTGGAGCAATCCATTGATGATAGGGTGTTGTGGCAAAGTTTCAAAAAGGGTAATGAGCTTGCCTTTTCCAGTCTATATAAGAAGTATGTAAACAAATTCTATAACTATGGAATGCACCTTTCCTTTGATAAGGAGATAGTGCTGGATACTATTCAGGAGTTATTTACAAACCTGTGGGCAAAACACAGTCAGTTAGCTGATGTTCAGGCTGTCAATTATTATTTGTTTAAAGCATTTAGAAATCTGTTATTTCAAAAAGTTAACCATAAGAAAAACTCTTTTATTTCTCTTGATGAAAATTCTGATTTTAAGGAATCTGATTTGACCCGAGAGGAATCTCTGATTGTTGAACAAACAACTCACGAGCAGCATTTGCAATTGGAGATGGCCATGAAGTCGCTTTCCAAGCGTCAAAGGGAAGTAGTTTTATTAAAGTTTTACAATGAACTGAGCTATCAGGAAGTTGCTTCTGTTATGGAAATTTCAGTTGAATCTGCTCATAATCTACTCTCAAAGGCGATACATACCTTGCGCGATAATCTTACTTTTCTCTTTAAAAAGACACCCCTTATTGCCTTACCTCTCGTTCTGCTAGTTCAGTTATACATCAATAAGACTTTTTAAGGTTTAGTCAACGAGTTTACATTTTTGACTCTAAAAACGTCCAATTCGCTTAATTTTTAAACCTCATAAAAATTTTCCTCGAAAAATGGTGAGGAAATCGTTTGCGCTCCCTCTTATTAGGAAAATAGCGCAAACGATTGTGAATCCATCTTTAAATAATTATGAAAAGTACTCAGTACATGATTTTGTGCTGGATGAGTATTTCCAGCTATGGATAGTTTCCTCTAATGCTGAATGCAATAATTTTTGGCAATCTTTTCTAGAAAATCATCAGGAGAAAAAACAGGAGATTGATGATGCCCGCGAGTTCTTAAAACAAATCACACTTCCTAATTACCATCTTTCTCAGGCAAACGTAGCGTCACTTTGGAGGAAGATTCAGCTTGACACTGGAATAGAAGCAGAAAGGAACATTCGCTTTCTATCAAATTTAAATTTTAAGTATTATGCCGCAGCCGCAGTTCTTGTTATCTCTTTTATAAGTTTCATTTTTTGGACATCTGAGCCTCAGTTAATCGAGTATTCAACAAAGTTTGGTGAGAATAAAACAATTACGCTACCCGATAGCTCCAAAGTAATTCTGAATTCCAATTCCCAAATCTCTTTTAATGATCACTGGGAGCAACAATCTGCTCGCGAAGTTTATTTGGAAGGCGAAGCTTTTTTCATTGTAAAGCGCAAGGTGGATTATCAACCCTTTAAAGTAAAGACATCACAAGGTGTAGCAGTTGAAGTATTGGGAACGGAGTTCAATGTTTATCACAGGGCGGCTGAAACGAAAGTTGTTTTGAGTTCAGGACAAATAACGCTCAGTTTTCCAATGAAGAGAAAAGAAGGAAAAATTTTGATGAAACCTGGAGATCTTGTGGAATTTAAGAAAGATAAGTTTAGAAAAGCCTCGGTAAATCCAGTCAACTATCTCTCGTGGACGGAAAAAAAAGTAAATCTTGATGAGACACCCTTAAGGGATATGATTAGAATGGCCTCAGATAATTATGGCCTTGAGATTGAAGTGCAAACAACAGGGATGCTAAATCAAACAGCCTCCGGTACAATGCCCATTGGTGATGCACAAAATTTTGTGAATAACCTGACAAAGATTTTTCAGATAGAAGCAGTATTTGAAAATAGCCGATATATTTTTCTTGAACATAAAAATCGATCAAACCCAAATTAAACTCCTATGAGAAAGTTCTACCTAATTATGTGCTTTTGTTGTTTGGTTGTGCACCAGGCAATGCCTCAGTACACAGAAATTTATGCGTCATCGCATAAACAGTCGCCTTCAGAAATCTTTAGAGTGGAGTCACAATCCCTGAAAGATGGCCTGAGTGAATTGGAAAGAAAATACAGTGTTTCAATTGCTTACAAGGATGAATTGGTGGAAGGGAAAAGTGTTAATGAGCTGCGTGATTCTTACAGATCATTGGATGATGCTTTAAAATCATTACTTCGCGAGACAGGCTTGAACTATGAAAAAGTCAGCGAGCGATTTTATGTGATCTTTCCCAAGGGAAGCAGAAAGAATAATGAAAAGGATCAGTTAACAGCATCTGCGTCATCATTGTATTTATTCACTACACCATCTTTACAATTTAAACCCTACAGTATTTTGATGCCAGGTAAAGGACAAAATTCTGAGACTGCTGTACAGATATCAGGAAAAGTACTTGATGAAAATGGAAATGGATTTCCTGGGGTAAATATCTTAGTGAAGGGCACAACTTCAGGAACAACTACTGATAATTCAGGTAGCTATAATTTATCTGTTGATGATCCTAATGCCACTTTGTTATTTTCGTTTGTAGGCTACATAACTCAAGAAGTTGCTTTGCAAGGACGCTCCGGACTGAACGTAACAATGGAATTTGATTCCAAATCCCTTGAAGAGGTAATTGTTACAGCGTTGGGTATTAAAAAAGAAACAAAGCGACTTGGTTACGCTACTTCAACGGCCAATGCACAGCAGATTAGCGAAAACCGCACGGTCAATTTCATGAGTGGCCTACAAGGAAAAATGG
>CAZIOY010000141.1:0-4481 GCA_964540915.1 uncultured Ohtaekwangia sp. | reverse complement strand
CCTGGCATTGCAAGTAAAACTAAGAGGCGTAGCCTCGGCAAATATTGTAACAACGTTACAAAATGAAACGAGCCTACGGCTCTAGCAGGGTAAAGGAGTAAATACAGATGAAGTATGAAAGAGGCCTGGCATTGCAAGTAAAACTAAGAGGCGTAGCCTCGGCAAATATTGTAACAACGAACTTCAGTCCGTTGATGTAACTACGTAGATGAGCAAGAAAAAGAGGATCGCGATAGATCTCTTAATTTTAAATACGATCATAGAGGAATTTTGAATCTGAAACGATTCATTAATTTTTTTTAGAAAGCACAGAATTGAAAATTATCAGATCAACAAACCTTAAAGAAGGTTTTGTTTTGCACTTCTTCATTCTTTGCCAGCATTGCTTCAATCTTCTTGGCCGTTTTGGTAATAGCCAGTCCGCCAAGTCCTGTGCAACGAAGTGTGTTGGGAATTTGATCACCAACTTTCTTCATGGTTTCAATAACTTCATCTAATGGAATTACCTGATCATAATTAGCGAGCGCCATGTTGGCGCATGATATAGCAGTGGAGGCGGCCATCACATTTCTGTTTAAGCAAGGAGCTTCTACGCGATCGGCAATCATATCACATATCATTCCTAAGGATGCTTGCAAAGACATGGAGGCAGCAGTGAGCGATTGATCCAGTGTTCCATTTTTCAATACTACCAGTCCAGCTGCGGCCATGCCAGAACCAGAGCCACACTCGGCCATGCATCCACCCACTTCAGCCGCAAACGTAGCATGCGCGGCAATAAAAACTCCAATGATGCCAGCAGCCAACATGGCCTTCACCATTTCATCTTGCGATAATTTTAAAGCAGTGGCTGTGCCAATCACCGCACCAGGCAATGCCCCGCACGAGCCTGCTGTTGGTGCTGCAACAATTACCCCCATCGAACTTTTTACTTCCATCATAGCAGAAGTGTAAAGGATAACGTTATTCAAGACATCACCTTCCACCAGCGTTTTCTTTTTTATCTGCTCTTTGAAGTTGACAGATTGTGGTCCCAGAATTCGATCGGCATACGTAGTACCTTTTACGCCAATCTCAATTGCGTTTTGCATAATGACGACAATCGCCCGCATCTTTTCAAAAACTTCCTCATGCGAGATATTACCGCGTGCACTTTCATAATGAATCGCCAGTTCCCAGAGCGATAAATTTTTACCTGTATTGTACTCCAGCATTTCTGCAGCGGTGATAAAAGGAACCGAGAGATTCTTGCGAGCCAAAACAGGCAGCACCGGTGATAGTTTTTTGATATAGAGTACGTGATCTAAATTCAGTAACTCTTCTGTGATGCCAGAAGCAATAAATTGATTTGATTTTACTTCCACAAAGTCAACGTTGCCATGATGAATTCTGATCTCATCAAATGAAATCGACCCTTCCAAAAAAGCAACTACCTGTTCAGGCAACTTTGTATAGATTAACGTTTGATAAAAATCGCCCGCCATCAATACCGGTGCACCATCAATTTCAATCACCTGAATCATACCGCCCCCGGTAGAAAGTGCTGTGAGCGTATGCGTCTCCTTCTTATTTTTTAAGGTGAGCTTATACGTGTTGGGATGTGTAGCACCGATGGGATGAATATCGATGGTGATTTTTATTCCAGCCTCATCCACGGCTTGCAAGTACCCGGGAAGTCTCTCATCATACGCTTCCCATCCTAGAAATCCTCCGAACAAACCCATGTCAGAACCTTGACCTTTGTGAGTAGTGGCAAGTGAACCATTCGGATCAAACTCGATATACACTTCGGTGATTTCGCTATCCATCAGATCACGGCAAAGCCTTCCAATGCGAAGCGATGCGGCACAATGTGAACTAGAGGGGCCGCGCATGACCGGGCCAATTACATCGTTGAAAATACTAGGATAACTTTCCATGACTATTAAATTTTTAGATTGAGAGTTAACTAAGATACGGATTTTATCATTACTTGCATGTATTAAAATTTGATTTATACATGATTACAATTATCTGGGTTGTTTTTCTGCTCCTTGCTTGCTGGATTGGCATAGCGCTATTTCTTGATTTTCAAAAGCACCGCCACAATTTAGAGAACAATAGTTGGACAAAAACAGGATTTATAGGATTTGTTGGAAATTTCTTTGACACGCTGGGGATCGGTTCGTTTGCTATTGAAACGGCTCTGCTCAAATTCATGAAGCAGTCTGAGGATCGTTTGATTCCAGGAACACTCAATGTTGGCAATGCAATACCTACCGTGGCGCAAGCCATTATCTTTATTCAGATTGTAGAAGTAGAGCCCCTCACACTTGTATTAATGGTGTTAGCCTCCGGTGCTGGGGCCGTTTTAGGAGCGGGCGTTGTTGCTAAATTACCTGAGAAGAATATTCGGTTGACGATGGGAGTAGCCTTGTTGATCACTGCATCTTTCATGGTGGCAACGAAAATGAATTGGATAGAGGGTGGGGGAGAAGCGATCGGCCTGGAGGGGAGTAAACTGGTCTTTGCCGTAGTTGTCAATTTTATTTTGGGTGCATTGATGACCGCGGGCATCGGGCTTTATGCGCCATGCATGGCCTTAGTGTTTGCCTTGGGAATGTCGCCCACGGTTGCCTTTCCTATTATGATGGGTTCTTGTGCCTTTTTGATGCCGGTAGCTTCGTTACGTTTTATTAAAGAAGGAGCTTATAACCGAAGAGCGGCATTTGCCATTAGCATAACCGGAGTCATAGCTGTTCTGATTGCTGCGTTTGTGGTAAAGTCATTGCCATTAGATACGCTCCGTTGGTTAGTGATTGTGGTGATCATTTATACAGCCACGGTCATGCTTAGGGCTGGGCTTCGAACTACCGCTGCACCCAATAGCTAATTTAAGGTGTGATGAAAAAGCCGAAAGATTAATTCATAAAGTCGCAAGGCGATGAATGAATTTATTTAGGAAAAAAAATCGAACTCAATTAGATTGTACTATGCTTATCCTGGATAACAATTCTATAGCCGAACTTCTTACTTTCAATCAAATCGTTGCAGCGGTAGAACAAGCCATGATCGCCTATGAAAAGAAAGAAGTGATTGTTCCATTGCGGATGCACATTGACAAAGGGAAAGATACGATGATTAGTATGCCTGCCTGGGGCAATCAATACTTCAGCATCAAACTGGCAAATGTATTTCCCGGCAACCGGGATAAAAATTTACCTGTCACTATTGGAGCTCTGCTTTTAAATGACGGAGCCACCGGCCAACCGTTAGCATTAATGAATGCATCAAAAGTAACGGCCCTCCGTACGGGTGCCCTGGGCGCAATCGGCATTAACTATCTTACTCCGGCCAACATTTCAAGTATAGGATTAATTGGTTGTGGAATCCAGGGAATCCATCAAGCCGCGTTTGCTTGCACCGTTCGCAATATCTCCACTATTCATTATCTGCACCAATCCGAAAGTGGTGCATCCCGCTTAACTTCATTTCTCCAGACCTATTTTCCGAAAGTAACGATTGTAGCTAGTTCTTCCCCTGAGGAGTTGCTAAGTAAAACGGATGTTGTGATTGCCGCTACACCCTCCTCGGTACCCGTGTTGCCCGGCACTGAAAGTTTGCTAAAAGGAAAATGCTTCATCAGCATTGGCTCTTACAAACCATCAATGCAAGAGTTGCCCGATGCTGTTTTTAAACTGGCCGGTAAACTATTCATTGATTCAGAATTTGCGAGAGTGGAAACAGGAGATTGTATCAACCCGGTCAAGAAAAATATCTTAAAAGAAAGCGACCTCTTCACTATAGGAAAATTAGTTACCAAAGAACAGCGTGTCGATGTTCATAATACAACCGCGTATAAGTCGGCAGGTATGGCGGTGTATGATTTGTTTGTAGCACAAGCCCTCTATGAAAAGGCGCTGAAGGAAAATGCCGGGATTACGGTAGCATTTTCATAAGAAGATTGGTGCTCAATCATCCTACCCAACTTCGAATACGACATCTTTATCTCCTATCGCCACAACGATAACCGCAGTGGCTGGGTAACAGAGTCTGTGGAGACTGAAAATGAATCGTGCCTACGGCACTAGAATTTATTACTACTAATTGCACGGGACTGAAGTCCCGTGTTACAAAACACATTCGAGCCTACGGCTCTCTACTTAACAATGATAAGAATTGAGCAAAGCGATAGAGGCGTAGCCTCGACCGATATTATAACAACGGACTTCAGTCCGTTGCGAACGATAGAGGCTATAGAGTGAGAGCCGTAGGCTCGGATCATATAGTGGATAGCATCAGTCAAAATCACTATCTTTGAAAGATGCCATCCATAGTTTCCGGTTTTGAATACGACATCTTCATCTCCTATCGCCACAACGATAATAGAAGCGGCTGGGTAACGGAGTTTGTGAAAGCCTTACAAGAAGAACTGGCAACTACCATTAAAGAACCCGTATCAGTTTACTTTGATTTAAACCCACACGATAAGCTGCTAAATA
>CAZIOY010000140.1:0-4603 GCA_964540915.1 uncultured Ohtaekwangia sp. | reverse complement strand
AATAAAAAGCCCCGCAATATGCAGGGCTTTTTCAATTAGAAACCTTGAATTTGAAATTTTAACTTCCACACGCCTCACACGCATCCGGATTATCCAGTGAGCAGGCCATGTCGGCACGCTTCTGATCATAATCAGTAGCCTGCTCGTAAGGGATAGTTTGCTGTGATTCTGGTATGGCTAAATAGGCAGCAGTGGGCTCAGTGATATTTGCAACCATAGGAGCAACCGCTTGCACGAAAGGTTGTGCCATGGCTGTTTTGTCAAGTGTAAACTTAATGGCATCGGCAGCAGCGGTAGAGCGCAGGTAGTACATACCGGTTTTCAATCCTTTCTTCCAGGCATAGAAGTGCATAGAAGTAAGCTTGCCAAAGTTTGGATCGGTCAAGTGAATATTCAAACTCTGCGATTGACAGATGTAAGCACCGCGATCGGCACTCATGTCAATGATTGACTTCTGCGAAATCTCCCAAACGGTTTTGTAGATGTCCTTGATGTTTTGAGGAATCTCTGCAATGGGCTGAACAGAACCGTTGGTTGAAATCAGTTTCTGACGCATGTTCTCGCTCCACAAGCCCAGGCTGATCAGGTCTTTCATTAGATGCTTATTAGCAATAATGAATTCTCCAGACAGTGTTCTGCGTGTGTAGATGTTTGAAGTATAAGGTTCGAAACATTCGTTGTTACCTAAAATCTGAGAAGTAGAAGCGGTAGGCATAGGTGCCAATAATAGTGAGTTACGCACTCCGTTTTGCTTCACTTCTTTTTTCAGGTTTTCCCAGTCCCATCTTCCTGAACTTGGAGTAACCCCCCACATATCAAACTGGAAAATTCCTTTTGATACAGGTGAACCTTTGAAGGTTTCGTACGCACCATTCACTTTGGCCAGTTCCATGGATGTTTCCATAGCTGCGAAGTAGATGGTTTCATGAATGTCGGTATTCAATCCGCGCGCTTCGGGTGAATCGAAAGGCATGCGGAGTAAAATGAACGCATCAGCTAGACCTTGCACACCAATACCAATCGGGCGGTGGCGCATGTTTGAGTATTTCGCTTCCGGCACCGGATAGTAGTTTACATCGATGACCTTGTTCAGGTTGCGGGTAACTACTTTGGTGATCTCATATAATTTCTGGTGATCAAACTTTCCATCTTCGGTTACGAATTTAGGAAGTGCAATGGAGGCAAGATTACAAACGGCTACTTCATCGGGTGATGTGTACTCCATGATTTCAGTGCAAAGATTGCTTGACTTGATTGTGCCCAGGTTTTTCTGGTTTGATTTCTTGTTAGCGGCATCCTTGTATAACATATACGGTGTGCCGGTTTCAATCTGTGCCTCCAATATTTCAAACCACAGGTCTTGTGCTTTGATTTGCTTGCGGGCCTTTCCTTCTTTTTCGTATTTTTCGTAGAGGCGCTCGAACTCGTCACCATAGCAATCGGCAAGGCCGGGAGCTTCATTGGGGCAGAAGAGTGACCATGAGTCGTTGTTTTCAATGCGCTTCATGAACAAATCCGGAATCCACATAGCATAAAAGAGGTCGCGGGCACGCATCTCTTCTTTTCCGTGATTTTTCTTTAGTTCAAGAAATTCAAAAATATCAGCATGCCATGGTTCGAGGTAAATAGCGAAGCTGCCTTTGCGCTTGCCACCACCCTGATCTACATAGCGGGCCGTCATATCAAAATTTCTCAGCATCGGCACAATGCCATTGGATGTGCCACCGGTTCCTTTAATATAGGAGCCTTTCGCCCGCACGTTGTGAATGCTAAGACCAATGCCACCCGCAGATTGTGAAATCTTGGCCGTTTGTTTCAGGGTATCATAAATTCCATCGATGCTGTCATCCTTCATGGTGAGGAGGAAGCAAGAGGAAAGCTGAGGCTTTGGAGTTCCTGCATTGAATAATGTAGGCGTGGCGTGTGTGAACCACTTCTCTGATAACAAGTTGTAGGTCTCGATGGCAACAGGAATATCTTCACCGTGAATACCCACGGCTACGCGCATCAGCAAATGCTGAGGACGTTCTACTACTTTGCCATCAATCTTCATCAGGTAAGAGCGCTCCAGCGTTTTAAAGCCGAAGTAGTCATAGCTGAAATCGCGATCATAAATGATGGCATCATCCAACTCGGCCGCATTCTCATGAATTACTTTCCAGGTTTCCTTCGAAATCAGCGGAGCATTTTGTCCGGTCTTCGGATCCACATAGGTGTACAGTCGCTTCATCGTGTTTGAGAAGGACTTGCTGGTAACCTTGTGGAGGTTGGATACCGCAATTCTTGCCGCGAGTTTGGCGAAGTCCGGATGCTTGGTGGTCAGCGAAGCGGCAATCTCAGCTGCGAGATTATCCAGTTCTTGTGTTGACACGCCATCATACAAGCCATTAATCACTTTCATGGCCACCTCTACCGGGTTGACAAATTTGGGATCTAAACCATAGCAGAGTTTTTCAATACGGGCAGTGATTTTATCAAACTTTACGGACTCCCTGTGTCCGTCACGTTTTAATACAAGCATTTATAGTAGGGTTGTTTGGTTGTTAAAAGAGAAAGTTTAAAAAATGTAATCGAATGTATCAAAAATCTTCGTTCAGTGAAAACTTCGGAGAAGAATCTTTTTCCATGCTGTTCATAACTCCGGCCTTTTGATACTCGGCCACACGTTTTTCGAAGAAATTAGTTTTTCCCCGCAACGAAATCATATCCATGAAGTCGAATGGGTTAAGCGTGTTGTAAATTTTCTTTCCCACCAACTCGTTCAGTAAGCGGTCAGCAACAAACTCAATGTATTCGCGCATCTGTGCTGCATTCATGCCAATCAGGTTTACCGGAAGTGCATCGGTAACAAACTCCTTCTCGATTTCAACGGCATCCTTGATGATTTCAATTACCTGTTCAACGGGCATTTTATTCACCACATGTTTTGTGTAAAGATGACAGGCAAAGTCGCAGTGCAACCCTTCGTCTCTGGATATCAACTCATTCGAAAAAGTTAGGCCGGGCATCAAGCCGCGTTTCTTCAGCCAAAAGATCGAGCAGAATGAACCCGAAAAGAAAATACCTTCCACCGCGGCAAAGGCGATGAGTCGCTCCTGAAACGTGCCCTTGGAAATCCAACGCAAGGCCCAGTCTGCTTTTTTCTTCACACAGTCCATCGTATCGATGGCATGGAATAATTTGTCTTTTTCCTTAGGGTCTTTTACGTACGTGTCTATTAATAAAGAATACGTTTCAGAGTGTATGTTTTCAATGGCGATCTGAAATCCGTAAAAGAACTTGGCTTCGGTGTATTGTACTTCCCCTACAAAGTGCTCGGCCAGGTTTTCATTCACAATTCCATCACTGGCCGCAAAAAACGCCAACACGTGGGTGATGAAATGACGCTCTCCATCATTCAGGTTGAGCCAATCCTTCATATCCTGGCTTAGATCGATTTCCTCGGCAGTCCAAAAACTTGCTTCGGCTTGCTTGTAAAATTTCCAGATTTCCGGTTGCACAATAGGGAAGAGAACAAAACGGTCTTTGTTTTCTTTCAAAATGGGTTCTTCCTGTAGAGATTGACTCATTGCGAATTTTTTAATGGTTGTTTATACGTCTATGCAAACAAGAGCTTTGTAACCCTTGTTTGCGATCGATTAAATTTTTGTGGTGAGTGAAAATGATGAGAGAGTCACTAATTCAAACTTCAGCATCGACAAATATTCGAAATGATGAACGAAAAACAAAGCGCCATTTTTTCGTAAAACGATAATGGTGCGTTGTGCTTTTAATGTAAGTATTTGGTAGATAGTCGATTTAATTTTTTTTGATCAATCAATGGATGAGATAAAAAAAAATTAAAGTTTTTTTTATTCTGTTTCTGCTTGTCTTTGAAGTAGGAAATATCGATTAGTTATAAAAGATTTTTTACTATCTGGTTCAATCGGCTGTTAGTCAAAGCTGAGTTTGTGGGCCGCCTGTATCTCGTATCTACGAGCAGTTCAGCCCGCCTCCGAACTCATACAAACAGGGTTAAGTAAGCCACTCACCACGTATAGCGAGGTAGCCTGTTCAGGTTCATTTCGCCTCAGATGGCCTAAAAAACAGGATTTTATGAGGTAACATCCTATTTTTTTACAACCTTTTGCTTTTCTACGTCTTAGCCTTATCTTTGCAGTCCATTTTTAAAAATAATAAGCACATGTACGCAATAGTAGACATTGCAGGAAAGCAGTTTAAGGTGGCTAAAGACCAATATATCTACGCACCCAAAATGGAAGGAGAAGCTGGTTCAAATGTATCATTTGATAAGGTCCTTCTGGTTGATAACGGTGGAAGTGTAGAAGTTGGCGCCCCTACTGTAAACAGTGTTAAAGTATCTGGTAAGATATTAGAGCACGTAAAAGGAAATAAGGTGATCATCTTTAAAAAGAAGAGGAGAAAAGGCTATGCCGTTAAGAATGGTCATCGTCAGCAGTTCACGAAGATTCAGATTGAAAGCATCGGGTAACTCTAACACGGCTTCAGAAATTTTGAATTTGAAATTTTAACTCTTGAATTATCAGTTATGGCACATAAAAAAGGTGAAGGTAAAGTAAAAAACGGCCGCGAATCGGAAAGC
>CAZIOY010000139.1:0-4895 GCA_964540915.1 uncultured Ohtaekwangia sp. | reverse complement strand
CAAAGCAGTATAGAATCATCCCTTACATGATAAAAACTGGAAGGTGTTAGCCCAAAGGTTTCCAAAATACTCCTATGTAAAGAATCGGTCAAGTAAATTTCGCCATAAGTTGTTAGGGAATCTTCCCAAATTCCCTCACCATTTTGAAAATCTGTATACCAATTTCCATTTAACGTAGTGATGGAAATATTTTTTCCTGAATCATAAATAGGCTTATTACATGCTAATAAAAAACTCACCAAACCAACTAATAGGAATTTAGTATTCATGATTGTTTACTTCTTTCCTTTCGCCTGGATATTTAATGTGCGCCTAAATTTTGCTGCACGATCCGGATAGTCGGTAATAAAACCATCTACATCCATTCCCTTCAATGATAGCATATCGCCCGGTTCATTCACCGTCCACGGGATTATCCTTACTTTTTTACCGTGAAGCTCCTTCACGTTTTCTCTTGTTACCATTTTATAATACGGGCTGTAGATAGAGGGCGTAAATCCAAGATCAGCCAGGTTCTCATTTACGGATTTTTTATTTTCTACCAGCGCAGCCAATCGTACCTCCGGATATTTTTCATGCCAATACTTCAACACCCGAAAATCAAATGATTGAATGACTACACGATCGAGGGGCAAGTATTGATCTACCAGGTTGAATACCCTATCCGAAAATGCTTCAGGCTTAGGGTGAAATTTATTATCACCTTCCGGCATACTTTTGATTTCAATACTGTAATCCACTTCGTAGCGTGTAAAACTCCTAATGTGATTTTCCACGGCCACGATTACTTCACTGAGCAATGGTTTGGTCGCATTCATCTTCGCTTGCTGCGGAAAATTGGGATTTCCTTTTGAGCCACAGTCCCATTGCTTTACCTTCTCATAGGTCATCTGATAAATATTATACTTTCGTTCCGACTTTTCATCGAACGATTTACCAGAGGGATCTGAACATATTGATGCAGACATCCACGGCTCATGGGATACTACCAGCTGTCCGTCCTTCGTTACTGCCAAATCCAGCTCTATGGTGTTCACACCTGAATCAAGTGCCATCAAAAATGCAGGAATGGTATTCTCAGGCCTTAAGCCCCGCGCACCACGATGACCTTGAATATCAAATTTCGGGATGTAAGATTGGGCCTTTCCTTCTGTGCCCATCCAAAAAATAGAAATCAAAACCCAGAAATAAATTTTCATAGCCGCAAGATACTAGTTTCTTACTGCCCGTGGAAAAGTGAAATGATCCGGAGTTTTAATTTCTGATTATCATGCGCATGCCCCCTCCACCACCTCTGCGATTGCCCATGGGATTCAAATGCTTGTTGAGGGCATAAGTAAAACTTACCATATAATAGCGCCCCAGATTGTTCATGGTTTGTTGCTGCAGATAGTTTTCACCAGCACTTTGTGTTACGCTATTGCTCTGATCAAGCAGATTGTTGACCCCCACTTTAATTTCTCCCGCATTGTTCTTCATCACAAAGCGTGATATAGAAAGGTTCAGGAATGGAATGGTCTCATCAAAATCATTTGTTGCGCTGGTATAAATCAGATAATCATAACTGGTATTGAAAGCGTACTTCTTCAAGAAATTCAGATTGAGCTCAGCGCGGTAGGTTTGATTAAAATACTGCTGATCGGGTGTACTGAAATCATATTTCCTGGCAAAGGTAACAGGATCGGTTGTTTGTGAATTCACAATGGCGTTCTTCATGTAAAACGTGTTAAGATTAACTATTTTCGGGCGACCGTTTGAAATTATCTGAAGCCTTTGGCATCAAGTTGATTTCAACTCTTTACATTATTCCAGATCTTATGCGTATAGTATACTTACCATGTCAACTTCATCCAACACCTACGATGCTATTGTGATCGGCTCCGGAATTTCCGGTGGCTGGGCCGCGAAAGAACTTTGCGATAAAGGTTTAAAGACGCTCGTGCTGGAGCGTGGACGGAATATTGAACATCTCAAAGATTATCCTTCGGCTACCAAAAATCCCTGGGAGTTTCCTCACCGCGGACAATTGCCATCCGCTGTATTGGAAGAAAATCCAGTGGCGGGGAGATGCTATGCCTTTGAGGAAGCCACCGAACATTTTTTTGTTAAAGACAAAGAGCATCCTTACATACAAGAAAAGCCTTTTGACTGGATCCGTGGCTATCACGTAGGTGGCAAATCGCTGATGTGGGCGCGCGAGTGCCAGCGGTGGAGCAATTTTGAATTCACTGCACCCGCCAAATATGGTTATGGTATTGATTGGCCGATACGATACAAAGACATTGCCCCATGGTATTCACATGTAGAACTCTTTGCAGGCATCTGTGGCAATCGCGATGGATTGGAGGCCATGCCGGATGGCGAGTTCCTTCCGCCTTTTGAAATGAATTGCGTGGAAAAAGAATTAAAGGAAAAGATAGAGAAGAAGTATAAAGATCGATTCATGGTTCATGGTCGCGGTGCTCACCTGACTCAACCCACAGAACTTCATTTGAAGCAAGGCCGGGGACAATGCCAGGCAAGAGATTTATGTGCGCGAGGTTGTCCGTATGGCGGATACTTCAGCTCTGTATCTGCTACACTACCATGGGCGCAAAAAACAGGCAACCTTACAATGCGACCTCACTCCGTGGTTCATTCTATTATCTATGACGAACAAAAAGGAAAAGCTTCCGGTGTAAGAATTGTTGATACCCTCACCAAAGAAACCATCGAATATCAGGCCCGGATAATTTTTGTGAATGCGGCCTGCCTGAACAGCAACCTGATTTTGCTGAACTCCACCTCCTCTCGTTTCCCGAATGGATTAAGTAATGATAACGGGCTTTTGGGAAAACACATTATCTTCCATAATTACCGCGGCTCGTTGAGCGCTTCGTATGATGGCCCTGCTGATCAATATTATTTTGGACGAAGTCCTTCCAAGCCTATCATGGCAAACTATCGCAACTTGCATAGGCAGGATACG
This sequence comes from uncultured Ohtaekwangia sp., assembly GCA_964540915.1. Classification (GTDB taxonomy): domain Bacteria; phylum Bacteroidota; class Bacteroidia; order Cytophagales; family Cyclobacteriaceae; genus ELB16-189. The sequence continues at coordinate 1,927 of CAZIOY010000139.1, read as the reverse complement.
GATTATGTGGGAGGCTTTCTCACTTTTATTGGAGCATATCGCGCAAAAGGAAAAAGTCAAAATGAAATTGGAGCCGAATTAAAAAAATCAATGGCAGCGCCTGGCGAGTGGCGGGTGTATATGTCTATGCAGGGAGAAACTCTTCCCAAAGAAACCAACCATGTACGACTAAGCAACGATCAAAAAGATGAATGGGGCATCCCATTGTTAATTACCTCGGTAGATTATGATGACAATGACGAAAAAATGGTCAGGGATTTTCTAACACAAAGTACCGAGATGCTGGAGAAAGCAGGATGCACCCAGATTGAACAACATGACAGCCGGCAGGCACCGGGTTTAGACATTCATGAAATGGGTGGGGTGAGGATGGGCAACGATCCTAAAACATCTTTGCTAAACAAATGGAACCAACTGCATCATTGCAAGAATGTGTTTGTCACTGATGGTGCCAGCATGGCCAGCACCGGCACTCAAAATCCATCTTTATTTTATATGGCCATTACGGCCCGGGCGGTTAACTATGCCGCAGAGGAAATGAAGAAGTTGAATTTGTAATTCAGGAACCGTCCATCGTGATCCTAACATTAAAATGAGTGGGTGTCATGCTGCCGTGGGTAATTAACTGAAAGTAATTAGATTTGTTTGGTAAGCCCAACTAAGCATGTCAAACTGGAAAATTAAACTCTCACTCTTTCTCAATTATTTTGTCTTTGCCATCCTGCTCAACAGTGTGGGCACGGTAATCCTGCAAGTGCAAAGCAACTATGGAGTGTCTGAATCTTCTGCCAGTATTCTGGAAGCGTTTAAAGACCTGAGTATTGCAGCCGTTTCATTTTTAGTGGCCTCTTACATCACCCGAATTGGATATAAGAATTCAATGCTGATTGCCTTGGGTCTTGTTACGCTTGCTTGTTTGCTAATGCCCTCGCTGGGGAGTTTTGCCATGACGAAAGTATTGTTTGCTGTTACCGGGACTTCCTTCGCGCTCATTAAAGTTTCTGTTTATGCCACGATTGGCATTGTCACCAACAATAAAAAAGAACATGCCAGCTTCATGAATTTCATTGAATCCTTCTTCATGGTTGGCATCCTCACCGGCTATTTTATTTTCAGCGCCTTTGTAGATGATCAGGATAAAACCTCCACGGCATGGCTGAATGTATATTATCTACTCTCCGGAATTTCATTAGTTGCCTTTCTACTTTTACTGAGCACCTCACTCGATGAGTCATCGGTAAAAACAGAAGCCTCAAAACCACTTCTGGAAGATTTTGCGGCCATGTTCAAACTTGCCATCAAACCATTGGTGCTAATTTTCATTATGAGTGCGTTCACCTATGTGCTGATTGAACAAAGTATCATGAGCTGGCTGCCGACATTTAACAGCAAGGTTCTTAATCTGCCCACAACGTTAAGTATTCAAATGGCCAGTATACTTGCAGCGTCCACAGCCTTTGGAAGATTTACAGCGGGATTTGCGTTGAGAAAAATTCATTGGTTTCTTGTTTTGATCATTTGTCTTTTGGCTGCGTCCGTTTTGGTATTGGTTGCCATACCGCTCGCAAAAAATTCTGGAGGCCAGGTATCGGGTTGGGGCGATGCGCCTTTGGGTGCATTTGTTTTCCCTCTTATCGGATTATTCATTGCCCCAATTTATCCGGCTATCAATTCTGTCATCTTAAGCACACTGCCCCCACGGCAACATGGGCCGATGTCTGGATTGATTGTCATTTTCTCGGCCCTGGGTGGCACGACCGGGTCAATCATCACTGGAAATATTTTTGAGGCTTACGGTGGAGAAACCGCATTCTATTTTTCACTGGTACCCATCGGTGTCTTAATGGTGTGTCTGTTTTTCTTTAACCGACTTCAGAAAAATTCAGAAGCAAAAATTGAGTTTAGTTCTAAGGGAGGGCATTAGTTA
>CAZIOY010000138.1:0-4908 GCA_964540915.1 uncultured Ohtaekwangia sp. | reverse complement strand
TGATTGTAGGTAATACTGCCAATTGTTTGTCTCCAACATCGGATGTCCTTACGGTCACCTCCACCAATCAACCTTGCACCGGTGGCAGTAGTTCGAACTTACCTCCGGTGATTGATACGAAACCATTGGCAGGCCTCATCGAAAGCAAAGTCACTTTTGATCTTACCAAAATTGTCAGTGACCCTGATAATAACATTAACTTCTCCACGCTGCGGGTAATTAATAATAGTACCTCTCGCGGTGCACCAACTTCCATCTCTTCTACCTATGAATTGCTGATCGACTACACTGACCTTCCCTTCACCGGGGTTGATCGCATCACCCTGGAAGTATGCGATCTCGAGGGAGTATGCTCGCAGCAGGTAATTGATATTGAAGTAGTCGGTGAAGTGGTGGTGTTTAATGGTATAACGCCTGATGGGGATGGATTGAATGACATTCTATTTATTAAGTATGTAGATGTGGTGGAAGGGGCTGCTCAAAATAAAGTGACGATTTATAACCGCTGGGGGGATGTCGTATCTGAAATCGACAACTACGATAACCTGTCGCGTGTGTTTGCTGGTCAGACAAATTCCGGTAAAGATCTGCCCACCGGCACGTACTTCTATAAAATGGATTTCTCGAATGGTAAATCGATCACGGGCTTCATCACCTTAAAACGCTGACATCATGAAGAACATACTACTCCTTCTTTTGATTGTGATTTCGGGTGTGACTGTGTTTGCCCAGCAGGATCCGCTCTACTCGCAATACATGCTGAATCCTTTCATTATTAACCCGGCTTATTCAGGAATGACTACGGACCTAAATGCCTCTGTGATGTACCGCAAGCAGTGGGCGGGCTTTGAAGGAAGTCCGGTTACTTTTAATGCCAATGCACATATTGCTTTATCGGGCAACAAAATGGGCGCAGGATTAATCGTGCTTCAAGATCAAATTGGTACCGATAAAACAACGGAGATTACAGCTACCTATGCGTATCATCTTCCACTGAATGACAAACTAAAATTGTCTTTTGGATTGCAGGGTGGTGTCGTCAACTATTATAGCGACTACAGTGATTTAAATTTTAATCGTGCCGATGCAAAGTTCACGAACTCAAGCGAATGGAAACCCAATTTCGGATCGGGCCTGCTTTTGTACAGTGAAAAATTTATGATCGGGTTGTCTGTACCTAAAATGCTGAAAGCAAGCTCAGCAATTGAATCGGTAACCACCGGACTGTATACTCAACATGCTTACCTGTTTGGCGCCTATGTGTTTCCGCTTTCTTATCGCATTAAATTAAAACCATGGATACTGGCGCGTGCGGTGAGCGGTGTGCCCATTTCACTTGATTATGCTGCCTCCATAAAAGTGGATGACAGCTACACATTAGGATTCTTCACACGCAATTTTTCAACGTATGGATTTCTGGCACAAATAAATCTGGGAGACAACTTCCGTTTTGGTTATGTGTTTGAACTGCCCACCAAAAATTCAGTGGGCACGCAATACAACACCCATGAAATTACTTTGGGGGTGCGCGTAGGCGTGCTTTCCTTTCATGATCTTGGCGCGGTCAGAGATTTTTGAAGAATCCCGAATACTTGCAATTGGGTTAGCCTAACTCACCAATTTATAGTCACGTGCAATTTTAAGAAGCATCTGCACACTATTAGCATTAAATTTCCGGAATAGATTTTTACGATGTGTTTCAACAGTCAAAGGACTCAGACTAAGTTTTTCGGCAATTTGTGGACCATTCAATCCATCTGCCAGTATTTGTAGAATTTCCCTTTCCCTTCGTGTAATCATAGGTATATCGCGAGCCAAAGAATTACTCTGTTGAAATTGTTCTAAAATTTTATCATTGGCGGCAGCACTTAGATATACTTTCCCGCCTAGCACCGTTTGAATTGCCAACAAAAGTTCTGCCCTTTCCATATTCTTAAGCACATATCCATTTCCTCCCCGTTGCAAAAGACCGGTAATGATACCCGCCTCGTTGGTTGATGTGAGTCCGATTATCTTTACTTTTTTATGCGACTGCCTGATCTTCTCACACAATTCCAAACCATCCATATCCGGAAGACTGATGTCCAGTAAAATAATATCTGGTTCGTCACCGGCAAGGAAGGAAAGTGCTTCGGCTGCCGTTTTTGCTGATCCTGCAATGAGAATAGACGACTCATCCCGCAACATGGTTTGGATACCATCGCGCACCAGTGGATGATCGTCAATGATTAAAAGTCGTGTCACTAGATACATTTATAATAAAGATAATCGTAGAGTAGCAAAGCCATAGAAATTACCCTTCATTTATTAAGAAATCCATCATAATGGTTGTACCAACATTTTTCTGCGAGTCGATGCTCATTTTACCATTCAGATAATTAACACGGCTTCGTATCGATGCAATGCCCGCATGATTTTTCTCATCCACCTCTGCCGTATTAAAGCCTTGCCCGTTGTCTTCCACAATTACACTGAGACGCTCGCCCTCCTTGATAAATTGAATGATGACCTCAGTTGCTTGGGCATGCTTGATGATATTGTTTAAAAGCTCCTGGATAATGCGGAATAGCATAATTTCAGTTGTGGCATTTAGTCTTTTGCTTAATCCATGCACTTCAAGCGAAACACTCAATAATTTTCCAGCACTGATATTAGCAGACAAATCTTTTAGGGCATTCACTAATCCGAGTTTCATCAACACTTCAGGCATCATGTTATGAGCGATTCGTCTTACCTCCTCGGAAGCAGTATCGACTATTGCATAACTTTTTTGAAATAGCTCATTTACTTTTAAGGCTGGAGTATCATGTTGCAATGTGCTGAAATACATCTTTACAGTAGAAAACAAGCCGCCTAATCCATCATGCAAATCCTTCGCGATGCGCGTGCGCTCGGTCTCTTGCCCGTTGATCATGCTTTGCAAAGACACCACTTGTTGTTGCCGCTCTAAAAATTTGATTTGTTCACGCTGCAGCGTTTGCTCGCGCTCGGCTAAGAGCTGTTTCTGACGACTATTCTTGTAAAACAATCCAAGTATTAACAAAGCGGCTCCTCCCAAAACTCCTCCGCCTATCAATATTCTGTTTCGCTTTACTACTTCCAATTCCTTTTGTGTGTTGGAAGTTGTGAGGGAGATGATTTCATTTTCCTTTTTTTGGCTTTGGTATTTTGATTCCAGCGAAAGCGTGGCGGCCTGGGTTTCTTTGTTGGTGGCACTATCAGCAAAGAGTTTGGATAGTTCAGCATACTCAAGTGCTTTTTTATAATCGCTCTTTACAGAAGCCGCTTTCTTTAAAACATCATACGTACTAGCAATAACTTTGTATTGTCTAAATTTCTTTCCAATTGCAATCGCTTCTTTAGCAAACCGTTCGGCTTCATTATATTTTTTTAATTTGAAATTCAGATTCGCTATGTTGTCAGCTGCTTCGGCTTTGAGATAATCGTTTTGGCTACTATCACCATACTGATACGCCTTCAGATATCCCGTTAAGGAATTCGGCAGATCACCAATAGTTTGATAATAGAAGCCTGTGTTGTTGGCTACAATGGCAGCGATAACCAAATTATCCAACGAGCGATTGAGTATGATGGCAGAGTCCAGGTACTTTTTTCCCAGCACAACATTCTTCAATTGAACATACGCATCAAATAGATCTAAATAAAGTAGTGTTTTATAGCGGGCTTCACTGGGGTAATTCTTTTGTAAAAGAGCTTTTTTGGAATACTCTATTCCTTTTTCAATTTGTTTCTCTGCTATCAGGTTGTGCCCAATGTTACCATAAATTTGAGATAATAATTGTTTAAGCTTTACAGAGGTTGAGTGATCAATTAACTCGGCTGCTTTTGTTAAGTATAGTGTCGCGGTACTGAAATCGGATTGGTAATTACACAAGAGTGCCTGGGCATTGTAACAATTAACTTGAAGTGCTGTGTCCTTTACCAAAGGCATAAATTTTTGCGCAGCTTCAAGGTAAAATGTAGCACTGTCATATTTAACTAAGTTGGTATAGGTCATTCCCAAATTATAGTGAATTCGCGCAAGGATTTTAGTGTTGTCAATTTTTCTCGCCATGGGCAGTGAGCGCTTAGCATACTTTAAGGTAGAATCAAATGATCCCCTTTCAAAATAATATCGTTGAACCGAGATAAGCGCCATCACAGAATTACTATCCAGCTTTGGTTTACTGGCAATGGCAAACAGACTATCTAAATACGGGACTGATTTATTTTGGGAAAAACCCCTTTGTACATTAAATGGACTGAATAAAAAAAGTAATAGAAGGTAAATTCGTATCATACTATTCCTAACACATAAAAAATAATAAAAAGTAGCCTGCCCTTCATCAACCGCTCGACTAAAGTACTTTAATTAAACATACTTTTCATCTACCTACTTTCCGGTATTTTTTAGCATTCATAATTCATGGCATTCAGGTATTGAGGGTTGGTGGTTTGAATTCTACTTTTAACATATCAATCACATCGCCTATTAACCCAATCTCAATATGAAAAAGACACTTCCTTTAATCTTCGCACTGGCAGCCATGCTAAATAGCTATGCCACCGTGCGTACGGTAAGTAGTAACCCCTCAAACCTTGGGCAGTTTAGTAACATACAAGCGGCAGTAGATGCCAGTGCCGATAGCGACACCGTATATGTGTATGGTAGCCCCAATGTTTATCCAAGCTTTACCATTAGCGACAAGAAAATTACAGTGATTGGCCCCGGTTGGGCACCCGATAAAAATTTACCGCTGACAGCAGCTGTAGCGGGGGTTACCATCAACAATTCTGCAGCTGGAGGCAGCCCCGATGGCTCGGAATTACATGGCCTAGTTTTTAATAGCACAGCAACCTTATCGAATGCCGGAGGCACAAATACAGGTGTAAACAACATAAGACTTA
>CAZIOY010000137.1:0-5223 GCA_964540915.1 uncultured Ohtaekwangia sp. | reverse complement strand
GTTTGTAAAATTACAAACCACGTTATTCCTCCATTTGAGTATTGTAATTGGCCTCAGTATACTCGGTGCGGCCTGGGCGCGTTATCATCTCATTCATGATAAACCCAAAGAAAAAATTGCCGAAGGCCCTGCCTTTCGATTGCCGAATGCGGCCATGATCAGCATTGGTGTGATTGCATTTTGTTGCATGCTGGGCGAAGGTGCGATGGCCGACTGGAGCACAAACTACATGGAAAAAATTGCCGGAGCGAGTAAGGCATTAGCCCCTATCGGATTATTCTCCTTTGCGCTGGCGATGACGGTCGGTAGATTTTTTGGCGATTCAATACGTGCAAAACTGGGTGATCGCAAACTGATGGTTTATCTGGGCATCATTTCTACCGCAGGCCTATCGATCACCTTATTGTTAACACACCCCTATGTGGTCATCGTAGGATTGTTCATAACTGGATTGGGCCTTTCTTCTCTCGTACCGATTGCTTACAGCATAGCCGGTAACACGAAAGATCTTTCACCGGGTGTTGGCTTAGCCATGGTAACTACGGTGGGCTATTCTGGTTTTCTATTTGGTCCTCCTATCATTGGCTTCATTGCTGATTGGCAATCATTACGACTGGCATTAGGTGGCGTTGCTATTTTGTTTGTGATCATGACCATCCTGAGTGCGCGGTATAAATCGTAATTTCATCCATGAATATCGATCACATAGAACACGGTTCAAAAGGGGCATTTATCATTAAAGAAAATAATCAGCCGCTGGCCGAAATGACCTACTCCAAAGCAGGGGATCATCTGATCACCGTTGATCATACCGAAGTATCAGATGCTTTGCGCGGAAAAGGTGCAGGCAAACAATTAGTGAATGCAGCTGTAAACTATGCGGGAGAAAAGAATATCAAAATACTTCCGCTCTGCCCATTTGCCAAAGCAATATTTGATAAAACTCCGCAATTCCACGAGGTCTTAAGCACATAATCACTCCTCGCAATTATGCCGCTAATTAACTCCTCGTATTCAAATCCTCCTTTCTATCTTTTTAATAGTCACCTGGAAACCGTAGTACCCAGCATGTTCAGAAAGGTTGAAGGCGAATACGAACGTGAGCGATTGGAATTAACCGATGGCGACTTTCTCGATCTGGATTGGATGAGAGCTCAAGGAGAAAAACTAGTCATCATCTCGCACGGGTTAGAAGGAAGCAGCGAAAGACATTATGTAAAAGGTGTTGCTTATTACTTTTATCAGCGAGGGTGGGATGCCCTTGGATGGAATTGTCGTGGGTGCAGTGGTGAGATGAACCGGTTGCCCAGATTTTACCACCATGGCGCTACGGAAGATATTGCTGCCGTAATTGATCATGCTATTCAAAAGAAGTATGCACGCATCGTCCTCGTTGGCTTCAGCATGGGTGGAAGCATGTCGTTAAAATATTTAGGTGAGCGAAAAGATCAATTGGCTTTCGAAATAAAAGCTGCGGTCACGTTTTCGGTGCCATGTGATCTGGGTTCCAGCGCCCGTGAACTGAACAAGCCCAACAAAAAATTCTACCTCAGCCGTTTCCTAAAAAAACTCGAGAAAAAAATAAGAGCCAAATCATTAAAGTTTCCTCAACTGATTTCATCCGAAGGCTTTGAGAACATCAAGACCTTTCGGGATTTTGATAATCGTTATACCGCACCGCTTCATGGCTTTGCAGATGCCGATGATTTTTACACAAAGGCCTCATCGGGATCCTTCATTTCCTCCATTCAAATTCCAACACTGATTATCAATGCAATCAATGATCCATTTCTATCGGAAGCGTGCTATCCATTTGACATCGCCAAAACAAGTGCCCATGTTCATCTGGAAACACCTGCACGGGGCGGTCATGTTGGATTTTCACTGGCTGGTGTGACGGAAAGCTGGATGGAGGTAAGGGCTTTTGAATTCGTGAACTCGCTTGAGAAGTAACCCGATCCAGTGGAAGAGGATTTGAGAGAAAGTTATGCAATGCGATGGTGCTTACTGGATGGGATTCCGGATCGTGCCACGTTACAGTCATCTTACCATCCTAAGTGGTTAAAGAAATTTTCCCATTCAAATTATCAACCTTGTCCGGAACGGCACCTCCAAAAATTGACTTCTTGCGCCAACCTACTTAACAAAGATATTTATGTGGAGCCAAAAGCGCATAAGTTTTAGTATCTTGATACCTTAATCTCTGGAATATGAAACGTATAATATTGCTCCTTTTGATCGCCTCGGGTTTTACCTCACTCGCCCAGACAAATGACGGTGTAGTCGATTTGAAGAAACACAAAATCGTGATGCAGTTCACCGATAGTGATTCACTTTCTCAAACGATCGTTTTGGGACAAGTAAAAAATATCCGCACCGCCTGGCCCAATGCTGATATCGAGGTGGTGTGCCATGGTGGCGGACTTGATTTATTACAAACTACTAAATCGAAAGTGAACAGCCAGGTTGCAGAATGGAGTGGCAAGGGTGTAGTCTTTGCTGCCTGCAACAACACCATGAAGAGAAGAAATGTTAAAAAAGAAGATCTGCTCTCGAATGTCATCGTGGTTCCATCGGCCATGATCGAACTCACGCTGAAGCAGGAACAAGATTGGGCCTACGTAAAAGGCGGACATTAATCTATATGTATTTATGAGAATCATCCGGCCCTTTTTATTAGTATGGGCGTTCAGTTGTTTTGCGATTTCCGTATTCACTCAAGGGTGGGATAATAAAGTACTCACCTGGAATTTTCCATTAAACAGAACGCACACGGGCATGCTGTTGGGAAACGGCACGCAAGGCCTGATGATCTGGGGGAAGGACAACCAACTAAACATTACCATCGGTCGGGCCGGATTCTGGGACCACCGCGGTGGCAATGAGTTTTCTGCGCGCACAACCTATCAGGATGTAAAAAATTTATTGGAAGCGAAGGATGAAGCAGGCTTGCGCAAAGCCTTTGAAGTTCCTAAGAAACAAGAAGGCCAACCACGCGAACCTCAACAGATGGGTGGTGGTATGTTAAAAATTACTTTCCCCGAGGAATTTAAACTCACCACCGGAAAATTAATTTTAGTCAATGCCGATATTAAAATTATTCTCCACGATCATGTTGGAAAGGAAAGAACCGTCACGATTGGTCAAGATCCCATGACGGAACTCACGTGGATTGATCTGCCTTCCGACTTAGCAGGAAAGGTGAAGATCACATTAAAAGCAGCAGGGGATAATGAGAAAGTTGCACAACGGATGGAACTGGTGAAAATCACACCACCCTCCTATTGGAATGAAAAAGGATTGACAGGATTTACACAATCATTACCCGATGATGTACCTCTTTCGATCGTATATAAAACTTCAAAGAACAGAATCTATATAAAGTCATTGCTTGGAAACGATGTGGCAGACTTGAAGAAGTCTGTTGAAAGTCTTGTCTCTGCTCCCATCGAATCACGCAATCAATGGTGGAAAAACTATTGGGCCGATGTGCCTAAAATAAAATTACCGGACCCGGTATTGCAGGAAATTGTTGACTATGGTTTGTACAAACAGGCGTGCAGCACGCCACCACAAGGAGTTGCCTGTGCGCTGCAAGGTCCGTTCATGGAAGAATATCAATTACCACCATGGAGCAATGATTATCATTTCAACATCAACATTCAAATGATCTATACCCCTGCGTTGGCCAGCAACCGGGCATCGCACCTAAACCCCATTTGGAATATGATGAGGGCATGGATGCCACAATTAAAAACCAACGGTGAAAAGTTCTTTGGGCGCGAAGGTGCCATGATGTTGCCGCATGCAGTAGACGATCGTTGCCGCGTAGTGGGCACCTTCTGGACAGGCACTATCGATCATGCCTGCACTGCGTGGATGGGTTATCTTGCCTGGCAACATTATGCGTATACCATGGATGAAAGTGTATTGAAAGAAATGGCTTATCCATTACTCATCGGTGCATTTGAAGGATACTGGGCCATGCTCGAACAAGTAGATGATGGTGCCGGAGGAAAACGTTTTAGTTTGCCGGTATCCGTGAGTCCAGAATTTCGTGGTGATGCCATGAACGCGTGGGGGCGCGATGCTTCGTTTCAGTTAGCCGCTCTGCACAAAGTAGCGAAGGTATTACCACTTGCTGCAAAAAAATTAAATAAACCGATTGATCCCCGCTGGGCAGATGTATCGAAACGACTTCCTCCTTACACAACATGGCAGGATAGTCCAACCTCCAGAAAACGAATTGCACTTTGGGAAGGAATGGATTTAGTGGAAAGTCATCGCCATCATTCTCACATGGGTAGCATTTATCCTTTTGTAACGGTAGATCCCGCTGCAGCGGAACATAAAGAGATTGTACAATCCAGTATCAATCGGTGGGTGCTTCAAGGCATGGGCGCGTGGTCGGGTTGGTGTGTGCCGTGGGCATCTACACTTTTCTCGCGCACGGGAAATAGTGAAGCTGCTGTAAGCACATTGCATTACTGGAATGAAAATTTTGTGAATGAAGGCCGGGGCACATTGCACAACTCCAATAAACCGGGAGCGAGCATTTTCTCACATCCCATTTACGACAAGCTGCCATCAGGAACTCCCAACAATGAAATCATGCAACTCGATGCCGGCTTTGGCGCGTTGAGTGCTGTGTTTGAAATGCTGGTTCAAAACCGTGAAGATGGAATTTATGTGTTGCCTAATCTCCATTATCAATGGAAGGAACTGAGTTTTGAAAATATCCGCACCGAAGGCGCCTTTCAGATCAGCGCGAAGGTAGCGGAAGGAAAAGTGAAAGAAATTAAAGTAAAATCACTGGCTGGCGGAACATTGAAACTTGCTCATGGACTAGGTGATAAGTTTTTACTGAACGGAAGACCAGCTCTCGGTAGTAAACTGGAAAAAGAATGTGTAGCCGGTGAAGAAATTATCCTGACGAGATAAAACCCGTTGTGCACTTACTTCTTAAATGGTACACCTGCGGCCTTCAAAGTGCTGCGAAATTTAGGCAATGAACTCGGTCCTATACCATGAAGTTTTGAAATTTCTGCCTCACTAAACTGATCAGAATTCGTATTTTTTAGAGGATTTTTAAGTACCTTCTGTCATTTATTTTGCTGACATTAGCAGAACAATGAAGATATATAAGACACTTTTTGACTTATATAAATACGTTGTGGCTCATTTGCTGAATTGAGTTACGCGGACAGAGACGACCATGACGAC
>CAZIOY010000136.1:0-5256 GCA_964540915.1 uncultured Ohtaekwangia sp. | reverse complement strand
GCTAAGAGAGAAGAAAGACATGTTAGCGAAGATGATAACATTAGAAATGGGTAAATTATTGGCACATGCAGATGGAGAAATAAAATTAAGTGCTGAAATATTTGATTACTATGCCAGCAATGCCGAAATCTTTTTGGCTGACAAAATATTACGTCCAACGCACGGCCATGCACTAATCAGGTATACATCTATTGGGGTTTTGCTTGGAGTAGAACCCTGGAACTTTCCTTTTTACCAGGTAGCCCGTTTTGCAGCACCTAATATTATGACAGGTAATACTATTTTGGTAAAACATGCGTCCATTGTACCTCAATGTGGAATTGCACTAATGGAAATATTTAAAGAAGCGGGAGCACCAGCTGGCTTGTACACTAACCTGCTTATATCCGGCACCCGGGCATCTGCACTGGTTGCTGATAAAAGGATAAAAGGAGTTTCGCTAACCGGCAGCGAAGCCGCAGGAGCCACCATCGCTTCGGTGGCAGGAAAGCATTTAAAGAAATCGGTTTTGGAACTAGGAGGAAGCGATGCGTTCATTGTACTCGATGATGCCGATACGGACAAAACAGTTGAATGGGCGGTAACAGGTAGGATAAATAATAATGGTCAATGTTGCGTTGCCTCTAAAAGGTTTATTGTGATGGAGAGTGTGGCAGATATTTTTTTAGAAAAATTTAAAACTAAACTTGCGCAATTAATAGTGGGAGATCCAATGGATGCCGCCACACAATTAGGTCCGATGAGCAGTGAAGCAGCAGCGGAGCAAATAGCAACACAGGTGCAAAAGGCTGTTGATGGCGGTGCATCAATAGTACTAGGAGGAAAAAGGTTAAAGAGAGAAGGTGCTTTTATGGAGCCAACGATTATTACAAATATGCAAAAGGATAATCCTGTTTACTACGAAGAGTTATTTGGACCGGTCGCTACATTTTTCAGGGTGAAAGATGAACAGGGTGCAATTGATTTAGCCAATGATTCACCGTATGGCCTTGGTGGTTCTGTATTCACGCAAGATATTGAAAGAGGAAAACGTGTTGCAGACCAAATTGATACCGGCATGGTTTTCATTAATCACCCAACATGGACACAGGCTGATTTACCTTTTGGAGGCACCAAACGTTCTGGCTATGGAAGAGAACTTTCTGAATTGGGTATTGATGAATTTGTAAATAAAAAACTAATCCGCGTCAGCGAGTTATCGGATCCTTTTTAAATAAAACAAGCTGCTAAACCTTTACTTATTTGACTTTTAAATTTATTATAATGGGTTATTACTCTTTGAAGGGTGCTTGTATAAAGAATTAAATACATTAGCTGTCAACAAATTAAATAGTACTGATATGTTCCTTAAAGTTTACGCTATTGCTGTTCCTGTATTCTTCGCCATCGACATGGTTTGGCTGAGTTTGATTGCCCGTAATTTCTATAAAAACCAAATTGGTTTTTTGATGAAACCCGAAATAAACTGGACAGCTGCCATCCTATTTTATCTGTTGTTTTTAGTGGGATTGGTGGTGTTTGTAATTTCACCTGCGCTCGAGAAAAAAGAATGGGTTCTCGCTTTGTGGTCAGGTGCGTTGTTTGGGCTTATTACCTACGCAACATACGACCTTACTAACCTTGCAACCTTAAAAGATTGGCCGTTGACAGTAGTGATCGTAGATATGCTTTGGGGTAGTGTGCTTGCCGCCAGTGTATCGGTTATCACTTATTTTATTGTTTTGCGGTGGGTAGTATGAACCTTTATCTGATTCTAGCAGTAGCCTTGTTTGCCTATATGGTGATTTGGTATGCAACTGCGCTTATAAAAAAGCGTAATGATGTAGCCGATGTTGCCTGGGGATTAGGCTTCGTGTTTCTTGCCTGGCTTGTGTTTTATTTATCAGGAGGCAATGATCGTGCACTAATCGTGAATTCACTTGTTACAGTATGGGGCCTGCGGCTAGCATGGCACATTCATACGCGCAACAATGGTAAGCCGGAAGACTCAAGATATGCTCAATGGCGCAGAGAGTGGAAGCATTTTTATCTGCGCAGTTTTTTGCAGGTGTTTATGTTGCAGGGGGTACTTCTCTTTATTACCATCTGGCCAGTACTCTTCATCAACATATCGATACCGGAGCCTTTTCAGTGGTTGGATGTAGCCGGTGTGTCAGTTTGGCTTATTGGCTTTTATTTTGAAAGTGCAGGTGATTATCAATTAAAGCAATTCAAAAAAAATCCTTCAAACAAAGGTAAGATTATTACCACCGGGTTGTGGCGCTATTCCCGTCACCCGAACTACTTTGGAGAAGCGGTGCAATGGTGGGGTATCTTTTTATTTGCGTTGCCAATGCCCGGTGGCTGGGTTACAGCAGCAGGTCCTATTGTGATTACCTATTTGTTGCGCTATGTGTCGGGCGTGCCCATGCTGGAGCGCAAGTACGAAGGCAATGAAAAATTTGAAGCTTACAAAAGGAAAACAAGCGTATTTTTTCCGTTGCCTCCGAGTCGTTGATTTTTTTGCATCGGTTTAAAACAGACGATGCTTGCGGTGAATTTCCCTCACCCACTGCACGTATAAATGTCTAAGCATGTGTGACGCCTTTCCACAATTGAAATTAATTTTTAGTCCCTTTTATTGGGTTTTGATTCAACTTTTATAAAAAATAAGCGTGAATGATGTAACTCTTACTATTTGCTGTGTAACGCTTACACCATCGATTAAAAACAATTTCACGCGCGGAGAAAATTCATTCTCTGCATAAACTAAATATAAAATGGAAAAGGAAATGACAATGACCGAAGACATTGTGGCAATTGCCGCCACAGATGCTAAAACACTTGCTGCCGCGGTAACAGCTGCCGGACTGGTTGAAACTTTGCAGGGTAAAGGACCATTCACAGTTTTTGCACCAACCGATGAAGCTTTTGCTGCTATACAATCAGAGGTGGACAAATTATTGAAACCTGAAAGCAAAGCAAAACTTTCTAAAATTCTGACCTACCATGTTGTAAGCGGAAAAACGAAAGCTGCTGATTTGAAAGATGGACAAGAGTTAACTACCGTAGAAGGCGGCAAGTTGAAAGTAACCGTTAAAGACGGGAAGGTAACAGTAGGTGGAGCAAAAGTTACCGCTGCTGACATTGAAGCTTCAAACGGAGTAATTCATGTTATTGACAAAGTGTTATTACCGAAAGATTAAAATCTTTATAATCATTAAAATAGAACCTCATTACTATGAGGCTCTATTTTTAAAACAGTATTCTTTTCACACTAAATAAAATAAACTATGAAATCAATTAAAAATGCTGTCCTTTTTGTTGCAGCAATATTACTGTCCATTAACGTAATGGCACAAACCCAAAAAGATGTTGTGGATGTAGCTGCCGGTTCCAAAGCACACACTACACTTGTTGAGGCAGTAAAAGCGGCAGACTTGGTAACTACTTTAAAAGGTGCAGGCCCCTTTACGGTATTTGCACCCACCAATGATGCTTTTGCAAAACTCCCTTCTGGCACTCTTGCTAATTTATTGATGCCCGAAAACAAAGCAGCACTTGCTGGCATCTTAACCTATCATGTAGTTGCCGGAAACCTGGATGCAAAAGCAGTTTTGGCAGCTATTAAAAAAGGCGGAGGTAAGGCTGTTTTAACAACAGTGGCTAGTGGAAAGTTAACAGCATCAGTTGTAAATGGAAAAGTCGTATTGACAGATGAAAAAGGGGGGATGGCAACAGTAACTGCTACTGACCTTGCGGCAACCAACGGAGTAATTCATGTTATTGACAAAGTGTTATTACCTAAAGATTAATTAAAACCATTCTTTGAAATATAGCCTCGTTTAGCTGAGGTTATATTTTTTAAATCATTGTAGTGGGCGATTCAACTTTAGTAACAGAAACACCTAACAAAAAAATGAAAGCAATAATCATTAACAAGTATGGTACAGTTGACGAACTGAAAATAGCAGAAGTGGAAACACCATCGGTAAAACCAAATGAAGTATTAGTAAAGAATTACTATACTTCCATTAACCCCATGGACTACAAAGCACGAAAGGGTGAATTAAAGATGTTTACAGGAAATAAATTTCCAAAAATATTTGGTGCAGAAAGTGCCCGGATTGTTGAGCAGGTGGGACATAATATAACCTTGTTTAAAAAAGGTGATAGAGTAATGATTATGCCTGCCTTCAAATTTGGAACCTATGCTGAATACACTTCAGTTGTAGAAACATCTGTATTTAAACTCCCCGATAATGTTACTTTTCAGCAAGGCGCATCTTTGACCATGGCGGGGGGAACTGCATACTGTGGTTTATACTTAAAAGAGAAAATTAAACAAGGCGATGAAGTACTTATTAATGGCGCCTATGGTGGCATCGGTTCTATTGCCGTGCAGTTAGCAAAGTCTGCGGGAGCAAAGGTTACAGGTGTCTGTAGTACAGAAAATATTAAAAACGTAAAAGCATTACATGCAGATACTGTTATTGACTATACCAAACAGGATCTTTATACCGTTGCAAAGAAATTTGATATTGTATTTGATTCCGTGGGTAAATTAGACGTGGGCAAGACAAAAGGGATTTTAAAAAATGGAGGCGTTATGGTAAACACCGTTCCTTCATTCAAAGTATTCCTTGCTATGATGTTTAACGTATTCAGTTCAAAAAAAATTAAAAGCGTTATCACTAAGCCTACAGCAAAAATGATAACTCTTTTGGCAAACATGGTTGCCGAGCAAAAACTAAAAATTATAATTGACAGGGGATATAATCTTGAAAAAATATCAAAAGCACAGACATACAGCGAAACTGGCAAGGCAAAAGGCAAAATTCTTATTAAAATTTAAGTCTCTAAATTTTAACTTATGAAATCAAATGAACTGTAAGTGGCGTATTACTTCTGCAAAGTCCTCATTCAATCCACCAAGTTATTTATTTGGACAGCGTTGTCTAATCTCATGGAAGTTTCTATGTTTTTTGGAACACACCCAAAACAGAACCACACCTCGCAGTATTGCAAACCAGCTGTTGAATAAAAAAGGTGAGGATCATACATACATCAAAGCAGAGTCTTAGTTGTTTCAAATAAATTAACCCGATCAATAATGAAAAACAAATTTCTTTTATCAGCAACATTATTTGCAATTAGTTTTTTATGTTGTAGATCACTCGTGAATGCACAGGCCAATATTGATGTAGAGTCTGGTGGTATTTTTACAGGTTACAATAATGTGCGAATTCCAGGTGATGCAGGAACATTATTTTCCTT
>CAZIOY010000135.1:0-5319 GCA_964540915.1 uncultured Ohtaekwangia sp. | reverse complement strand
TAAAAAATAAAAGCCTCAGATTTCTGAGGCCTTTATTTTTCTGGAACAGACTGATATTATTTATCGCGCTTATCTAATGGTGGAGGCCCATCAGGTATCAAGCCCTTATACACTCCATCACCTTTGCGCTGTTTAAATTCCGCTTTCACAGCCTCCATCTTTTTTGGATCTTCAAAAAGATCAATCATCGTCATAGATAATATTTTAGATGCATGCAACATGCCCTTGTGCCCTATGGACATGCCACCACAAGCAACAACCGCCCATGAATGCCACGGTGTTCCAATCGGTGCAGTGGCCACGCTTAAGCGAATGGTAGGCACCACCCAACTTACATCGCCTACATCCGTAGAGCCACCTCCCGCATTGGGATCAGTTACTTCCAATGGTTCAACAGTGGTGTGCAATCCTACTTGTGGTTTGCCAGTGCTCTCCTGAATTTTCCTGGCGAAAGCAACTTCTTCATTTGTGTAAGACATGGGTCCTAGCAGTCCAAGATTTTTGGTAAGCAAATCTCCACCAGTGCGGTTCACCAGCACTTCGTACACTCCGGAAATCAGTGAAATTTTATAATCTACATTGGCCATGATCGCAGCGCCTTCGGCCATTTTCTTTACGCGGCCATACACTTCTTCCATACCTTCGCGTTTGGTGTCTCGCACGCGCACCCAAAGACGAGAATAATCCGGCACCACGTTTACTACTTGTCCAGCATCCTGAATATGGTAATGAATGCGTACCGATGGTTTGATGTGTTCACGCAAATAGTTGATGCCGGTTGTATAGAGTTCAAGAGCGTCTGAAGCACTTCTTCCATTCCAGGGATCCGCAGAAGCGTGTGCGGCCTGGCCGTTAAACTCGACAATGAAATCAACCAGTGCTAAACCGGTTTGCACCGCAGCTTTGGTTTGTGCGCTGGGATGCCAGTCCATAACCACATCAACACCGTTGAATAATCCGGCACGCACCATCCACAACTTGCCAAAGAATTTTTCCTCTGCGGGTGTTCCAAAAAATTTGATCGTGCCTTTCAGTTTTCCTTGCTCGATCATTTCTTTGATTGAGATTGCTGCACCTAAGCTGGCCGTTCCAAATAAATTATGTCCGCACCCATGACCGGGCTGACCGTCATGCAGCGGGCTTTTTGTTGGCACTTTATTTTGTGATAAGCCGGGCAGTGCATCGAACTCGCCCAGAATACCAATTACCGGGCTACCGCTTCCGTAGGTAGCAACGAATGCTGTTGGCATTTCGGCAACGCCACGCTCTACTTTAAAGCCATTGGCTTCCGCAAAGTCGGCAAGCAATTTTGAAGATTGAACTTCGTTAAAAGCGGTTTCTTCAGCCGCCCAGATTTTATCGCTGATGCCGATGAGTTCGGTTGCATGATTATCGATTGATTGAATCACTGTTTTTTTGTTTGCACTCAGTACAGGCACTTGTGGTTTTTTCTGAGCAAACAGATTTGAGGTAAGGAGAAGCAAAGAGAAGAAGAGTGATAGATAAATTTTCATATTCATATTTGTTGGTTCAGTTTATAAAGTTTTGTTATTCCGCAATCATCAATGGTAACCTGTTGTCATCACTCGTGCTGCTCTATGTGAAGAGGTGGCGATTGGAGCAGATAGCTGGATGGGTGAGGGGTTAAATTTTTAAAATAGAGTTTTCTTTTCGCTTGATGTTACAACGAGTGGTTGAAAGTAAGCAGTGCCTTTCAGTGATACTTTGATCAGTTGATGCATGCCCTCAATGGTTTCGGGTGTGTACTGACTCTTGTGGCAATGCCACGAAGCCCTTGCTTTTTCATAATCCGCCTCAGCGATTGAAATTTTTATTGGCAAGAAAGAAGAGTCCACGGTAGCCAATTGCATCGGGCTATTGGTAGGTAGATTTCCCGTAGGGATTGCTGAATAATAAAGTTGCGTTGGTTTTTCCCACTTCTGGCTTTGAAATACTTCTGTAACTACCGCGCTCACCAAACGATGATCGTGATGACCCGTCCAGCCGGATGCACCCCAGGTGATTACCACATCGGGTTTTAAGGTGGTGAAAAGTTCTTTCACTTTTTCACGCATGGTATTAAGTTGATCGTGCACGGGGCCGAACCCTTCACCCATTTTTAATTGATCATGTAATCCGAACAGGATGGGGGGTTGAATACCTAACTTTTCGGCAGCACACTTAGCCTCTTCGGTCCGCACGATTGCCAGACTATCTCCCGCAGGAATTTTCGCGTGATCGGTTACGCCATATCTTCCATCGGTGGCGATCGCTAAATATACCGTCACTCCTTCCGCTGCATACTTTGCTAGTAGGGGGCTAACGGTAGCTTCATCATCCGGATGAGCAAAGATGGCGAGCAATGTACGCGGACCAGTTGCCTGTTGAGTGGTTGGTGATGACTGACATTGTGATAACAGGATTATAACAAACAGCGATAAAAACCATCGATTTAATTTTAAGAAGTTCATGTTGATAAATAAGGTTAATGCTAAATGAAGATTCAATTTAATGATTTTACTTCTGGCAATCAGATGGAGAATTTTTTGCCTCACGTATTTTCCTTCACCGGTTTATTATGCCACCAGGTGGCCAGCGATGATCCCGTAATATTCATCAACGGACCGAACACAGCTGGAGCAAGACCGACTGTGGCCACTTTCCCCATCTGCAAGGCAAGCCCCGAAGCAAGGCCTGCATTTTGAAGCCCTACCTCAAGCGCTACGGTGCGACATGATTTTTCATCCATGCGAAGGAGCTTACAGCAACCATAGCCTATCGCATAGCCAAGAACATTATGCAGCAGACACGCAAACACTAACAGAACGCCTACCTCCAACAAACTATCTCTTCCAGCAGCGGTGATGATGGTGATGATGATCGCAATTGACACCATAGAAACAAGAGGCATTAATTTGATAAGTGCGGGAAAACGACTGCTAAGAAAATAATTAAAGAGCAGGCCTGCGCCAATGGGCACGATTACAATTTTTAAGATGTCGATCATCATCGAAACAAAATTCACCGGCACGTATTCGCCAGCGAGCAGTTGCATTAATAGTGGCGTCATGATGGGTGCCATGAGTGTGGCTACGGCCGTGAGTGTGACTGACAACGCCACATTCGCATTGGCGATGTAGGACATCACATTAGAGGCAAGTCCGCTGGGCACACAGCCCACCAGGATAATGCCCGCTGCGATCTCGGAAGGGAAACCAAAAACCTTGGCGATAGAATAACCCATGAGGGGCATGATGGTAAATTGTAACGCAACACCAATGATTACCGCTTTAGGCATTTTTATTACACCTGTGAAATCCCTTAACCCCATCGTGCAGCCAACACCAAACATGATAAGTTGAAGCAGCGGAACAATCAATGTCTTAAATGAAAAATCACCAATGCCGGTAAACAGGTAAGGGTGATACAGGGCGAAACACACCGCGGAAAAAATCCACAGGGTGTAAGAAAAACTTTTCAGCGAACCTAATCCCGTAAAGGAGATGGCCATCAAAGGCAAAGCAATGAGTAAAAAAAATTGTGCAGTGTTGGATTGGCCCACGATCAATAATAGTAATCCGATGATTAAAAGACCAACCCCTACCGCGAGCCCAACCCGATACACTTTTTTATTCGGCATGTAGATAGTATTAAAAAAGAATTTCCGTCAAATCTATTCATAACCAAGGTAAGGCCAAAACAAGATCGTTCATGACCGGTCAAGGAAAATCAATTCATTTTTGATAGATTCGATCGATAATCAAATCAGCCAGCCTTATGAATAAAGCAATTAACAGACGGGATTTTATCCGGAAGAGTGCGCTGGGCGCATTGGGCCTCACCTTACTTCCATCGTTTATTTCAAAAGGAGCACCGAGTGATAAACTGCGGGTGGCACACATTGGCTTGGGTGGCATGGGCAATCAACACATGAAATGGTTTGCCGAATTGCCCGATGTGGATATTGTTGCGTTGTGCGATGTAGATAAGGATCACCTCAGCGGCACACTCAAAACATTGAAAGACTTGAAGCCCGACTCGCAGGCGAAGACCTATGAAGACTTCCGTCATATTCTCGATCGCAACGATGTTGATGCGATCACGGTAGCAACGCCCGATCATTGGCATGCACAAATCGCCACACTCGCCTTTCAGGCGGGCAAAGATGTGTATGGCGAAAAGCCGCTCTCGTATTGTGTGAAAGAAGGACAGATGATGTTGAAGCATCAAAAGAAACACGATCGCATTTTTCAATTGGGCACACAGATTCATGCCGGTGATAATTATCATCGTGTGGTAGAACTCATCCAAGCGGGCGTTATTGGAAAAGTGCACACGGTGCGCCTGTGGAAAACCGGTTTCTCTCCGGGCCTTGGTCAGCCGAAAATTCAAACACCACCACCTACTTTAAATTGGGATATGTGGTTGGGCCCTGCACCCTATGCGGATTACTTTCCTGAACGTTGTCATTTCACGTATCGTTATTTTCTGGATTACTCCGGTGGTGTGTTTGCCGATTTTTGGTGTCACATTGCCGATGTAGTGTGGTGGGCAATTCAACCGAAAGGATTGAAGAGTGTAACAGCACGCGGAGAAAAAACGGATGGCATTGCTGATGCACCCAGGTGGCTCGATGCCGATATGGAATTTGATGGATTGAAACTCCATTGGACATCCATAGCACCCGATGTGCCCGGTGCTGCGGAGCGACACATTGGCGCTTACTTCGAAGGCGACAAAGGCACGCTCATTTGCGATTATGAATCGCGATCGATCACCATCAATGGTGAAACCGTTACCGATATTCCTGAAATACCACAAACCCTTCCACGCTCGCCTGGCCATCAGCAGAATTTTGTGGATGCAGTAAAATCGCGCAAGCAACCCGAAAGCAATCTTGCCTATGCCCGTGAGATGACGCTGCCCATGCACCTCGCATTAATTTCATGGCGACTCAATCGCGCGATGAAATGGAATGCTGCGAAAGAAAAATTTATTGATGATAAGGAAGCGAATGCGTTGTTGAACAGGAAGTATAGGAAGGGGTGGGATTTGGTTTGAGTTTGTTGGAGAAGAACTCCAACAAAGGCGAGGGAGTGGACTCACTGCAAAAGACCATAAAAATCTGAAAAAGCTAAAAACCCAAAACCTTCGTGACCTGCAAAAGAGAGGAAAAAATTAAAATAATGTTAATGACGTTGCCCATGCACCTGGCATTAATTTCATGGCGACTCAACCGTCCGATGAAATGGAATGCTGTGAAAGAAAAATTTATTGATGATAAGGAAGCGAATGGGTTGTTGAACAGGAAATATAGGA
>CAZIOY010000134.1:0-5522 GCA_964540915.1 uncultured Ohtaekwangia sp. | reverse complement strand
GCGATTAACCCTTTATGGGTTTTTGGATTGGTTATCGTGAACATACTTTCTGAATTTAAATAGATAAAAAGGGAAAGGGAAAATTTACAAGTAAGTTACTAAATGATTTAGGATTTCAGCAATGCTTAGGTGTTCAATCGGAAACACTGCAAAATTGACTCTCTCTAGTGAGTGAATTTGTTCATTTTTGTTGAGTCAACGATCCATGATCTTTCATCAAAGAAAAGTTACCTTGCGTCACTATCATTTCTAAAAATTTTACTCATGATTAAAGAATATATTCAATCCCATCAGAAACGTTTTTTAGATGAACTTTTTGAATTGCTGCGCATTCCTTCTGTGAGTGCCGACAGTCGCCACAAACCTGATGTGCGCATGGCAGCCGACTATGTGGTAAAGAAATTAAAAGATGCCGGAGCGGATACCGTAGAGCTCTGTGAAACAGCGGGTCACCCAATCGTTTATGGCGAAAAGATGATCAATCCTTCATTGCCGACTGTATTAGTCTATGGCCATTATGATGTGCAACCACCCGACCCCATGAATCTCTGGACTTCGCCCCCTTTTGAACCGGTGGTGAAAGATGAAAAAATCTATGCGCGCGGCTCGTGCGATGACAAAGGCCAGTTTTACATGCACATCAAAGCTTTTGAGGCGATGACGAAACTCAATCAGCTTTCATGTAACATCAAGTTCATGATTGAAGGTGAAGAAGAGGTGGGCTCCGATAACCTGGGCACCTTCATAAAAGAAAATAAAATAAAACTGAAGGCGGATGTAATTCTGATCTCGGATACATCGCTTATCTCATTAGACACTCCTTCCATCACGGTGGGCTTGCGCGGATTGAGCTACATGGAAGTAGAAGTGACCGGGCCCAACCGCGATTTGCACTCCGGTGTGTACGGTGGAGCTGTCGCCAACCCCGCCAACGTGTTGAGTAAAATGATTGCTTCACTTCACGATGAAAATGGTCGGGTTACGATCCCTGGGTTTTATGATAAAGTAGCTGAACTCTCATCGGCCGAGCGTGAGGCGCTTAACAAAGCTCCGTTCAATCTGGAGGATTACAAGAAAGAACTGAACATTGAAGAAGTGCAGGGAGAGAAAGGCTACACCACGCTGGAGCGCACCGGCACCCGGCCAACCCTGGACGTAAATGGAATATGGGGAGGCTATACCGGTGAAGGAGCAAAAACGGTGTTGCCTTCGAAGGCCTGTGCAAAAATCTCCATGCGCCTGGTGCCCAATCAAAACAATCACGAGATCACCGAACTCTTTACAAAACACTTTGAATCGTTGGCGCCAAAATCCGTAAAGGTGAAAATAACGGCCCTCCATGGAGGAGAGCCCGCGGTAACTCCCACTGATTCAAAAGCATTCAGAGCGGCCAGTAGCGCCTTCGAAGAAGTGTGGGGAAAAACACCGATACCTACGCGCGATGGCGGTAGTATTCCCATTGTTTCACTCTTCAAAAAAGAATTAGGATTGGATACAGTTCTTATGGGCTTTGGCCTCGACAGCGATGCCATTCACTCCCCCAATGAACATTACGGCATCAAAAACTTTTTAATTGGTATTGAAACCATCGTGGCGTTTTACAAGCACTATAGCCCGAAGTAAAAAATATAATTCATAAAAAAAGTCGTTGCTTATTCGGCAACGACTTTTCTTTTTTTTGTTCACTCCTAATTCCCTTTCAGGAACTCATCATATGATTTAATCACGATGGGCTCCAGTTTATTTTTGGTTCTCACTTCCGTGAATTTGGCAAGGTGTTTATCCTTGATTTTCTTGAAGTCTGCCTTTGCAGCGTTGAACCTTCCTTCAATCGCTTCAAGGTTATCAAATTCAGATCTTGAAGGCTTGAAATGACTTTGCGCCACTTTGCTATACAGATCGGCCATGTCTTCTCTCAATTGAGGCTCGCCCATGCCCACATAGTTATCACCCGTGGTGATCACCAAGGTCTCTTTCAGCTTAGTCAATTCATTGAGCAGTGGATTCACTGCTTTGGCAGAAGAAGGAATTTTTGTTTTTTGTGTCTCTGCCGCAGTCACTGTTTCATCCAGTTCATACACCATGTACGCGAGTTCTTGCGACATGTTGAAAAGCTTGCGCGTAGTCGCCTCATTCATCTTGCGATCCTCCAATGGAATAGATGATTTTGGATCGTACTGAACCACCAAATCGCTGGTGTAGGTTTCTTTTCCTTTTTGAATCACCACCTTATACGTGCCTGCTGGTACACGTGGTGAGGTGAAGCCTCCAAATGCAAACGTTTTGCCGGTTGCCAATTTAGGTGGCTTTGTAAGGAAGTTCCAATCGATAATGTTAACACCTTTTGATTTTCCGGCATCAAGGTCTGTTATCTTATTGCCACTTTGATCCTGTATTTCTATGGCCATTTTACCAAGCAAGTGCCGCTTCTTGAGGTGATAGGTTATTTTGGCATTACGGCTTGCGTTAGCCCCAACAAATTGGGTTTCCGTGCTGGTACTTCCAAACCCATTCGACTCTGGAATAATTGCAGGCTTTGTGTTGAAGAAATGTAATTCTTTGACCAACGACTCTTCATTAAGTTGGCGTAACGGACTGATGTCATCGATGATGATCACACCGCGACCATGCGTGCCAAGCACCAGGTCATTGGTACGTTTTTGCAGATCAATAAAGTGAACGGATACCGAAGGCATGTTGTTGGTAAACTTCATCCAGCCTTTGCCTCCATCGATGGTGATATAAAGTCCAAACTCTGTTCCTAAGAATAACAGGTTTTCGTTTTCATAATCCTCCTGAATGTTACGCACAAAACTGGTCACATCCGGGCTTATGATTGACTTCCAGGTTGCGCCAAAGTCGGTGGTCTTAAACGCATAGGCCGCCTGATCGCCCCGTTGGTATCCGGTGAACACGGCATACGCATTTCCCTTTCCAAACTGACTAGCTTCAATGTGCCAGCAAGATGTGTTTTTCGGAAGACCCGGGATATTCAATGTTACATTGCTCCAGCTCTTGCCACCATCTTTGGTAACCTGCACGTTACCATCATCTGTTCCTGCCCATACTATATTTTCATCCAACGGAGATTCTGCAATAGTAAAAATCGTGCAATGATTTTCTGCTCCGGAATTATCACGCGAGAGGCCACCCGAATTTCCTTGTTCTGTTTTTAATTTATCGTTGGTAGTAAGGTCGGGTGAAATCTTCTCCCACGTTTCGCCCATGTCATCCGAACGATGTACAAACTGACTGCCCATATAAAACCGATCTGGTTTATGCACACTCGTTGCCATTGGTGAGTTCCAATTGAATCGAAGTTTAGGATCACCTTTTACCGCAAGTGGTTGAATCGTTTTGTGCTGATCCTTTGCAGGATCATAGCGCCATACGTTTTCTGCGCCCTGCATCTCGGAATAAATAAGTTTTTTGGTTGGGTGTGGCAATACACGATAACCATCGCCTACACCTACGCGTACCCAATCGCGCGACTCAACACCACCCGGTGAAGAAGAGGGACCATACCATGAACCATTATCCTGTAAGCCTCCATACACATTATAGGGTTCCTCATTGTCGGTGCTTATCTGATAAAACTGTGACACCGTTATGTTCTCTACCATTTCCATCGTGGTGCCACCATCCCATGAACGATATACACCACCATCGGTAGCCGCATACATGCGATCAGAATTGTTGATATCAAAAACAATATCATGAATATCTGAATGCATGAAGCCCATGTTTTTGAATGTCTTGCCACCATCGCGAGATATAGAACCTGAAAGACCACCTTTTACAATTACTTCGGGATTCCGGGGATCAACGACAATGCGTGAGAAATAGAAAGGACGCACTACAATTTCAAAATCATTGTTGAGCTGTTTCCAATTAGCTCCTCCATCCTCACTGCGATACAATCCTTTGTCTTTGTCTTGCTCCGATTCAATAACGGTATAAAGAATGTTCGTATTGGATGGTGCGGCTGCGAAGGCTAACCGGCCCAGTTTTCCGCCAGGAAATCCCTTGTGAATTTTATTCCATGTTTTGCCGCCATCGATCGATTTAAAAAGGGCGCTGTTGCTTCCTCCGGAGCTAAAGTTCCACGGTGATCTGCGAAACTCCCAGAAAGAGGCATACACAATAGTAGGATCTTTGGGATCAATAAACAGATCACTGCAACCTGTAGTTTTATCTACATATAAAACTTTATTCCAGGTCTTTCCACCATCTGTGGTTTTATATAAACCTCTTTCTTCGCTGTCGCTCCACAATGCACCCAGCACAGCAACATATACTTCATCTGGATTTTTTGGATTGATCTGTATGCCTGCGATGCGCTCTGATTTCTCGAATCCCATTTTCAGCCAGTTCGTTCCGCCATCAACGGTCTTATACAAACCATCTCCGACCGATACACTGTTTCTTGTCCACGTTTCTCCTGTGCCCACCCACACTACATTATCAGGATTGGATGGATCGATCGCCACCGCACCGATGGATTGACAATACTCATCGAAGATTGAATTGAAGGTGGCCCCGCCATTATTACTTTTCCAAACACCGCCACCGCCTGTGCCCGCATAAATAACGCGTTCATTTTTGGGGTGCAGTTCCAGATCGGTAATACGGCCGCTCATTAATGCAGGGCCGATATGTCTTGCGCGCATATCACCAAACAATTCCTTTCCTTTTGTTACGGCAGGATCCTGCGCATGGATGGTGCTATATGCACCGACTATTAAAAAAGCTATTAATAATTTTTTCATCTGATAGTAAAGAATGTTTATTCCAGCCAGGAGATTTTTTCTATGGCCTCGCTTACGTATGTGTATAAAAGATTACTGGCCTTCCGGAAAAGTAAAGGCCGCAGCGTCTACTTTAGGGTTTACTTCTATTGACGTGATCGTGATTCCCTGGCCGGGACCTCCTTTTACTCCTTCGGTCAATGAAAACGGAAAGAGAAAACCGCCTACTTCCTGATAGTCGCTCATTTTAGTTTGTGCAACCACTCCCTTGTTGGGCCCAACTCTCACTTCAGACTCGGACATGAGCGGCACATAATTCTCGGTATCAAAGTAATAGAAGGCAATGTTATCGGTAGGTTTTCCATCTACCATGATCGGCTTCTTCGTCAATTTGATTTTAAAGGTCTCTGATCCATCGATTGTTTCCTTGCCCAACAATTCAACTTTGTAACCTCTTTCTTTGTAGTTCAGGAATGGATCAGGAAAATCACCTAAGCTCGACTTAAATATTTCCAGCGTTTCTGTATCGCTTTTCTCGGCCTTCATCGTCATGAAGTTGGTATTCCACAGGGACGTGCCATCATAAACACCTTGCTTAATTTCTTTTCCCTGAAAAGTTATTGCGGTCATTTGACGTCCGTCTTTCATTTGAACGATTACCAGTGGAATTTCTAAACCGCCCTGATTTACCTTGGCTGTCATCTTGATGCCTTGAAGTTCCTTCCACTTGGCAAGACCTCCGGTGTTTTCGAAATATTTGGCAAGAATTTCATC
>CAZIOY010000133.1:0-5559 GCA_964540915.1 uncultured Ohtaekwangia sp. | reverse complement strand
GTTCTTTCCAACAAAGTCGTTTGGTGAAATGGTAATACAAATCAACTCATCGATTAACTATATAGTTTTAACACGATAGCTATTTCGACAACTGCGGCTACGATGGATCCAAATGATTTTATTATTATTTCCCCTTAAGGTGAAATGACTTAATTATATTTGGGTTATGCCCTACCTGCAACTGGCGAGGAATTAAAACCTGAAGTTTACAACGCTTGCTCCAGTAAAATTTAATTCATGTTCAAATGGTATTATTGGCAGCGAATACCTTGCCACTGAGCCCTATAGGAGAGGATTTTTGTTCAAGTGACAAAAAAATATTTCAACAATATTATCTACCGTCCTGATGATTTAATAAACTCCGATACATACTTCTTAAATTTTTCTAACGAGGGCTGGGTGTACACCCTTTTGTGACCGGACTTGTGCAGCCATGACTGGTCATTTCAGATCATACTTTGAATGGGCTATATTTATCTTGCTAAACGTAAACCAATTCCCATGAAGTACCTGTTCTCGTTTTCGATTGTTTTCATTTTATATAGTGAACTGTGTGCACAAGAAAAGATTTCGGATTCTTCGTTTGATCCGAACTCGATAAATCCTGCCACGGTAATCTGGCTTTCCAAACCGGCCGTTAATTGGGAAGAAGCACTTCCCGTTGGCAATGGAAGATTGGGCGCTATGATTTATGGAGGTGTGAATGAACAAATTATTCAATTGAATGAGGAGACCTATTGGTCGGGTGGGCCATACTCTACTGTAAAAAAGGGCGGGCATGAAAAGCTGAAGGAAATCCAACAGCTAGTGGTGGAAGAGAAAATGCTGGAAGCGCATAATCTTTTCGGACGTCATTTAATGGGCTATCCTGTTGAGCAACAAAAATATCAGTCGCTGGCTAATCTTCACCTTCGTTTTGATTTTAAGAAGGATTTTTCGGAATACAAACGTTGGCTTGATCTCGAGAAGGGTGTCAGTGGTGTGGATTATGTAGTGGATGGAAAAAAGTATCATCAGGAAATCTTTTCCTCTCATCCCGATCAAATCATTGCGATACGCATCTCATCGGATGTTCCCGGCAGTATCTCATTTACTGCCAACTTGCGTGGCGTTCGTAATCAGGCGCACTCTAACTATGGTACCGATTATTTTCAGATGGACGGGGCATCGCCTGATGTTCTTAAACTTACCGGAAAGTCAGCTGACTACCTGGGTATAGAGGGCAAACTGAGATATGAAGCACACGTGAAAGTGATTCCGGAAAGCGGCACGATGACGTTGGATGGTTATATACTTCGGGTATCAAACGCAAATGCAGTGACGATCTACATTGCAGCTGCCACCAATTTTGTGAATTACAAAGATGTTAGCGCAGACCAACATTTGAGAGTAGAAAATTATCTGAATAAGATTGAGCAAAGGAGTTATTCCCAAATCAAAGAAGCGCATGTAAAAGATTATCAACATCTGTTTTCACGAACGTCTTTGAGTTTACCCAATTCTGTTCATTCCTTTTTACCTACCGATGAACGAATGATCCAAATTCAAACTACTCCTGATCCATCACTCGCTGCTTTGTGCTATCAGTTTGGAAGATACCTGCTCATAAGTTCTTCCAGACCCGGAACACAACCTGCCAACCTGCAAGGCATTTGGAATAATGATATGAACCCGGCATGGGATTCGAAGTACACCACCAACATTAACACAGAGATGAATTATTGGGCGGCAGAATCAGCCAACTTATCTGAATGTGCAGAGCCCTTATTTCAAATGGTAAAAGAATTAACCGATCAGGGTGCTCAGGTGGCCAAAGAACATTATGGTGCACGAGGTTGGGTATTTCATCAGAACACCGATTTATGGCGGGTGGCTGCACCCATGGATGGGCCCAGTTGGGGAACGTTCACGGTAGGCGGTGCCTGGCTGGTGAATGAGTTGTGGGAACATTACCAATACACACAAGACGAAAAATTTCTGGGTGAGTTTTATCCAGTCATGAAAGGAGCGGTGGAATTCTTTATGGATTTTCTCACACCACATCCCAACGGAAAATGGCTGGTAACAAATCCATCTACTTCACCGGAAAACTTCCCGCGCAGTCCCGGCAACGAAAAATATTTTGATGAGGTTACCGGAAGCATGATTCCGGGTACTACCATCTGTGCAGGCTCCTCCATCGATATGCAGATATTAAGCGATCTCTTTACGCATTATGCCAAAGCCTGTAAACTCTTGAACGTTGACGAAGAATTCGCAAAGAAAGTAGAGGAAGCAAGAAAAAAATTGGTGCCGCCACAAATTGGAAAAGATGGCACACTACAGGAATGGACTGAGGATTGGGGACAGTTGGAGGAAAACCATCGGCACTTCTCTCATTTATATGGATTGTATCCTGGCAATGTTTTATCGCTTAAGAAAACACCAGAACTTATGAATGCGTGCAAAGCCGTACTCGAACAACGAGGAGATGGTGGCACCGGCTGGTCGCGCGCCTGGAAAGTTGCCCTCTGGGCAAGGTTGAAAGATGGCAACCGCGCGGATAAAGTATTCAAAGGCTATCTCACAGAACAAAGTTACCCGCAGCTTTTTGCAAAATGTTTTACCCCATTGCAAGTTGATGGATCGTTGGGTATGACTGCAGGTATTTCTGAGTTATTAATTCAATCGCACGAAGGATACATCGAACTGTTGCCGGCTTTGCCTGCCGATTGGAACAAAGGAACCTTTAAAGGTGTATGTGCCCGCGAGGGTTTTGAATTGGAGTTTACGTGGGCTGCAGGTAAAATAAAAAACGCTAGCATACTTTCGAAAGAAGGAAAAGTACTTCGACTTCGCACTGGTGTGTCCATGAAGTTTCTAAATAGTAAAAACTTAAAAATTGAAAAGCCGGAGCCCGGACTTCTGGAATTTGCTACAGATAAGGGTCAGCGGTATCAACTGGTTTCTTTACAAAAGTAATTGCATTATTATAAGTTGTATGCATTCAAATTTGCCGGGTATAGGGTGAAATACTTTTGATTGCCAGTGCGCGTTTGCAACGCGTGTTCCAGTAAAATTTATTTCATATTCAAATGGTAGCAATTCCCAACGAACTCGCCCGATAGGTTAAATCGGTGCTGCTGGAGCAGTAACAATTATAAAACCATATAAACAAATAGTGTATAGAGAGGATTTAATGAGCTAGTCATCGATTCATTATTTTATATTTTTTCTTATCTTGGCATAAGCCCCACATATATTGAAAGTTTTTTCTGACCATATACCCATTTTATTCAGGTTGACAATCTTTCAGCCCTTCTTCACCACCAAACCAACGGGGCAGGGAACTGGCCTGAGACTTTCATCGAGTTATAATATTGTAAAGGCACATGGTGGAGAGTTGAAGGTGGAGACAAAGGAAGGGGAGGGAAGTACGTTTATTATTTTGTTGCCTTTGTCATAGTGATATGGGTCGTGCCTACGGCACTCACCTTGCGTGTTAGGCTTTAGCCGCTGGACTGAAGTCCAGCGTTACAATATGAAACGAGCCTACGGCTCTTGAGCTGAGTAGTGTTGAGATTTGAAGAGCAAAACGAGAGCCGTAGGCTCGGCTAATGTTGTAACAAGGGACTTTAGTCCGTTGCGTAAGGTGTAGAGAAAAAAACGAGAGCCGTAGGCTCGGCACATATAAATAAAAAACCAAACCTGATGGCCAATAGTATCACCAAATATATCTGCAAACTGTATTCGCAGTAAAGTACAGAAACGCTGTCATACACAAAGACTGGCGACCAAAACTTCTTGGTGTCATCGGCAACTTAATCAACGAAGCAAACTGCAAAACCATTATCGTGAACGGAGTAGAAGATCATGTGCATTGCTTCATCGGACTGAAGCCTGTTGTCTCTGTCTCTGAATTAATGAAAACGGTGAAGGCCAAGTCCTCGAAGTACGTGAACGACCATTTTCTCACGCCAGAACGTTTTGAATGGCAAGAGGGCTATGGCGTATTCTCTTATGGTCAGCGCGATGTGGATATGATCTATAAATACATTCAAAACCAAGAGGAACATCATGCCACGCAAACATTCAAAGATGAGTATCTTGAACTTCTAAAAGAGTTTAAGATTGAATATGATGATCAATATATTTTTAATAATTTAGTTTAGTCCATCTCTGTACCCTGTTTTATAAAAGTTAAAATGAAGCACACTTTTTCTTTATTATTTTTACTGCTCCTGAAAACTCTTTGCCAAGGTCAGGGGATGACTATAGGGCAACTTACCTCACGCGATCGCGAAATCATATCGCAAATAGAAAAGGAAGTAGACCCTGCCAAAATACACGAACTGGCAACGGATTTAATTTTGCTGAGCGATGACAAGTCGGCACTTCCACTTTTAGAGGAAGCAAAACTTTTGTTTGAGCTTTCACAAAAAAAGAAAGACGCTTTTTTGGAGTGTGCTGCTATGGGGCTTTCTGGCCAAGGATATAGGTTAACGGGCAATTTCGCCCGCGCTTTGCAATATCATTACAAGGCCATTGAGTTGAGTAAAACACAATCCGAGCCATCTTTAACTGCCTATGCAATTAACCAGTCTGCACATATTTATAAAGACAGGGAGGAATATCAAAAGGCGATTGCTTTATATCGTGAAGCCATGAGTTATTCCGAAAGAGGTAGCCGGGCTATCTTCAAACTGTACCCGGTAATGAATCTGGCTTTCGTTTACCTTAGCGACAATAAGCCAGACTCGGCACTCTATTATTCAACAAGGGCGGTACAAATGATCGAAGATATTGTGAATAGTTCAAATCCAGATTCGAAGGCCATCTTAGAGCGAAGTCTTTATGTATATTGCCTTAGCAATCTGGCAGGTACTTATAGTATATTAAATGACAAGGCTAAGGCAAATAGTTTCTATAAAAGAGCAACAGACATAATACAGAATTATCCTCAGAGTAAATCAAGGTACTTTTATTTTACACATTTTAGTCTCGCTAAGCACTATCAACGCTATCATCTTATAGACTCATCTCTTTACTCAGCGAGAAAAGCAATTGAAGCGGTGCAAGGTGGAGCCATTGAATACCTGGCTGCCAACCCCGCCAAGATGCTCAGCGATTATTACGAAAATAAGAATGCAGACAGTACTATAAAGTATTTGAAATTTTTTATGCGTGGAAATGAAGTGATGAATAGCACGAGGGTTACACAGCAACTGCAGTCTATTTCGTTTGAAGAAGAACAGCGAAAAATAGAAATACAAAGAGCAGAGAAAGAATTCCAAAATAAAATTACTTTCTACTTTTTAATGGGCGGCTTGGCGGTGGTGTTATTAATCGCTGGTTTTATATATCGAACAAGTTTGGCAAGAAAAAAGACAAACGGACTATTGCAAGAAAAGAACATACAAATTGAAAAAACACTGGCAGATTTAAAATCCACCCAATCGCAACTCATCCAATCTGAGAAGATGGCCTCGTTGGGTGAACTTACTGCCGGCATCGCTCATGAAATTCAAAACCCGTTGAATTTTGTAAATAATTTTAGTGAGCTGAATAAGGAATTGGTTT
>CAZIOY010000132.1:0-5581 GCA_964540915.1 uncultured Ohtaekwangia sp. | reverse complement strand
ACGCAGGTGTATACAAATGAAATAAAGTACTTCAATGAGAAAACTGAAGCATCTATTAGTATTGAAGCATTCCCACAAAAAACATTCAAGGCAAAGATGGTGTTCGAAAACCCTGCCATGGAAGAAAACTCAAAAATAAATCTTGTTCGCTTTCGCATAGAAAATAATGATAACATGATAAAGCCTGGCATGATGGCGCGTGTTACAATCAATCATCATCCGAAACAGACACTTATTATCCCTAAAAGAGCTTTATTAATTGGTCGCATGACAATGGTTTGGATTGAGGTCATGCCCGGTATGTTTGAAAGCCGAACTGTTGAGACAGGGATTGAAAACAAACAATTTGTTGAAATAATTTCAGGATTAAAAGAAGGAGAGCGAGTGGTAACCTCTGGTGCTTATTTGCTCAATAGCGAATTCCTTTTGAAACAAGGAGCAAACGCCTCGATGGGTGGGATGAAGATGTAATTAATTCATGGCAATTAACATGATCAACGCGGAAGTTTCTAAGCAAGTAGCTCATAGCAAATCACAAAATGATATTCTGTCTTTATATCAGGCCGACAGATTGGTTAATAGTAATCGGGATGAATTTTACATCGCTCATTATCATACAGATTTCAAAGGCATTGAAAATTATCCAGCAATAATGAAATTAGATATAGGCTTATTACCAAGTTTTCCTTCCCCCTGTTTATATTTGATATACCGGGCTTTGCAGGAGATCCGTATAGCAAAAACAAGGTGGATAAGGCATTGGCCATTGTAACCATGAGCCAAGCCCGGCAGCATGCTCTATTTTGAATCCGAACAAAACGCCAAAAAATATTTACGCAAATGAAAAGAAGAGAATTTGTAAAACTTTCAGGAGCCGCAGCCGCTTCCGTAATAGTAATACCACCTGTCTTGCAAAGTTGCATGGACAATATGAACATGGGTTCCAATGCAGTACCTGTTAAAGAAGGTTTATTTACCTCACCACTTTCTTTCCCCGCTGTAATGACGTCCAATTTCTCAATGAACGCCAAGGGTAACACGACTATTCTATTGAATAGCAAAAGTGCTTCTGTACTGGGGTATTCAGGTGGAATTTTAGGCCCTACTTTAAAAGTCGCAAGGGGGTCAGTGACGACAGTGCCATTCCAAAATAATCTGTCTGAAGAGACCAATATTCATTGGCATGGGCTGCTGGTTCCCGCCCTTATGGACGGCCATCCTAAGAATATTGTTGAAAGCGGAGCTTCGTTCAATTTCAATTTACCTATAAATCAACGAGCCGGAACGTACTGGTATCATCCGCACCCTCATGGTAAAACAGCGAGGCAAGTATTCATGGGGTTGGCCGGATTTTTCATAGTAAATGATGCAGAAGAGCAAGCGCTTAATCTTCCTTCAGGGGATCAAGAGCTTCTGCTGGTTGTACAGGATAAACGTATTGAAAACGGCCAATTGAACTATTCTCCTTCGATGAATGAAATCATGACGGGCTACACGGGTGAGTATGTGTTGGTGAATGGTACTTATGCACCGTTTCATAATGTCGCTACTCGTTACTATCGTTTACGAATTCTAAACGGATCTACGGCCAGGGTCTACAACCTTTCCCTGAGCGATAATCAATCATTCGATGTAATCGGTGCAGACGGAGGTTTATTGGCACAACCCACCACCGTGAATTCTCTCCTTCTTGGTCCCGGTGAACGTGCCGATATTTTAGTGGATTTTAAAAATTATGCGGTTGGCAAAGAAATCCATTTGTGGAGCAAAACCTTCAGCGGTGGAGCACAAGGTCAGCAAGAGTTTAAAATCATGAGGTTTGTGGTGAACAGGCAAGAGTCCGATACGTTTACCAAGCCTTCTCAGCTATCGGTTATCCAACCCATTGCACCGGTCTCTTCTTCCAAAACACGCACCATGAAAATAAAAGGCATGATGGAGAGTATGAGTGGAAATATGGGAGGTAACATGGGAAGCGGAATGCATACCATCAACGATAAGGTCTATGATCTCGACCGTATTGATGAAACCGTTCAGGCAGGCGCAACAGAGATATGGGAATTTGATAACTCCATCGGTGATGAAATTCACCCTATGCACATTCATGGTGTGCAGTTCCAGATACTAAGCAGAACCGGAGGCCGTGGAAACTTAATTGCTACTGAACAAGGCTGGAAGGATACTGTGCTGGTAATGCCTCGTGAAAATGTGAAAGTGATCATGACCTTCCCACAGGACAAGGGCGTGTTTGTATTTCATTGTCATAATCTGGAGCACGAAGATGACGGCATGATGCTGAATTATGAAATTATTTAATAACTCTAAATTTTTAATAAATATGTAAACAAAAATGATACTGCTTTGCTTCGGTTTAGTAAGCGGTGCGGCCATTGCGCAGCACGATTCGACAACGCACCAAATGGACAAGAAAATAGATCCGAATATGAGCAGTGTGGATCACAATTTTGCTATGTTTAAAGACGCTAAATTGGGAACAGCCTGCCAACATTACATCCATGTTAAAGATGCTTTTGTAGCTTCTAACCAAACTGAAGCAAGAAACATGGCAGGTGAATTACAAACTGCTTTAGCTTCTGTAAGCAACGGTAAAAGGGCTGCCGATAAAGCAGCGCAATTGCTAAGTGCCTCAACACTTGCCGACCAACGCGAAGCGTTCGAAGGGTTAAGTAATGAAATGACAACATTGGTAAAAGGTGGAAAGCTTTCAATGGGCATGATTTATTTGGCGTATTGCCCAATGGTAAAAGCATCGTGGCTATCAAATGAGCAAGAAATAAAAAATCCATACTATGGCGATAAAATGATGAAGTGTGGAAGCGTTAAGGAAATGATTCATTAAATGAGGAAGCTTTTTTTCTTCTTTCCTGTTTTGTTAACCTGCTCAATAGCATACAGCCAACAAGTAAAAATCGTGTGGAATATGATCTGTATATAGTCGAGTTAGAGGTCAACTTCTCAGGAAAGAAGTGAATAGCGCTTTCTATCAACGGAACTATTCCTGGTTATGCCTTTCACACACATTTTATTAAAGTATTTCTTACTTATTGATAAGTGGAATGTCAGGCAAAGATAAGCCCGAAAATTATGCAACGGTTACCGACAGCTTATCAAAAAAAAGAAGACGTCACGGTGTTTACGCGTACAGAAGACAATAATGATAACGAGAAAGCCAAAGATAGCAATCCCGAAAACCGAAAAACTGCTCTTGAAAAGTTAAAAGAAGTTGTTGAAAATAAAAACTAAATCATATGCCCTACAAAAGTGAAGCACAAAGAAAATTCTTCCATGCGAATAAGAAAAAGCTTGAAACGCAAGGAGTTGATGTTAAAGAATGGGATAAAGAAAGCAAAGGATTAAAGTTGCCAGCAAAAAAAAATAAAGTGAGATGATATGAAAGTACAATTAACAGAACAAGTAGCGTGGCTTTTCTTGCTTGCATTACCCACAGCATGTATTGCCTGGACGGTAACGCATGAAGAATTATTTAAGGAACCAAGAGATTTTTGTGTGCAAAAATCTAAATCCTGTAAAACAATATGGCAACGCAAATTCTATTATCTGTTTACCTGCGAATATTGTTTCAGCCATTATGTTGCACTTGCCTTTTTGATTCTTACGCGATACCATCTGTTATTTGCTGATTGGCGTGGCTATCTTATTGGCGGGTTTGCTTTGGTATGGATCGCCAATATTTACATGAGCATATTTGGCTTTGTAAGAATTGGTATGAAGAAGGAAAAGATAGATGCAGATATTGAGGAATTGAAGTTGAAAGAAGTAAAGAAAAAAGTTGAATAAACAATCAAGATCCATCCCTTAGTTGGTTTACTCTTCCTTTATTGAAATGTCATTTTGCAATGATTTATCGCAGTAAAATTAATGACAAAAAAAGAAATGACGTTATATCAATTATAAATTAAAAAGTCTGAAATGATACAACAAAGACAAGTCAGTGCTATAAGCCATGCGAAAGCGCGAATTCTCAATCTCTATTGAGCATTAATCTACTCAACAATATTTGGATGCTGTGACTTATTTCCCCAAATGTATAACACAGCCCCTTTTCAAAGTCTCAACTTTACTGCATGGTATTTGACTTGTTGGCTAGAAATCACGCTAAAACTTAAATAAATTTTATTAAAAAGAACGCAATCAAAATGTAATAAATAGTACCTAATTTTTCCAGTTCTCTATTTCAGATTTAAAAATTAAAATTAATGGATAAAAATATTCAACCTCAGCAAGAATCAAATTTGAATCAAAGAGAGCAAGCTGAAAAGCGAGATAAAAGAAATGACAAAACAAAAGAAGCTGATTCGTATGAAGAGAATGTGAAAGATGGAGCCTTAAAACCGACAAACAAAATCTCCAAAAATATTCACGATAAACCTGCGGAAGAACAGCAGTTTGAAAATAAGGATTAGAGCCCGGCAATAATGGATAATAATGTACGATTGCCGGCTCTTTCATCTACAGCACACTTCATCAAATAAATATCTCGATTATGCCAACAAAAACAAAAAGGGCTAAAACAAAAGATGACCCATGCTGGAAAGGCTACAAAAAAGTTGGTACCAAAATTAAAGGCGGTAAAAAAGTGCCTGCTTGTGTTCCCGAAGCAAAGAAAAAAACGTAATGCATCAGAAAAAATATACAGCCTATAAAACGATGGTTCAGTTTTTTTTTAACAATAATTCAAACATTTAAAAAAAAGAAAATGGACAAATATTGAAAAAGTACAGTCATTCAACACAAAACAAGAACCTCTGCCCATGGTAAAAAAGATGCCGCAAAGCACGACACATCATCTAAGAAAATGATGGATGAAGATGATGCCTAATCAGAAAAGTGTACGCATTCTTTCTCTGGGATGTCAGTAATTACTGAAAAGATCAGCAAAGGAAATTAATTCATTTTCAAAACAATATTGCGTTGATAAAAAACTAATGCTTTATAAAAGTGCAACATGAATTAAGAAAGATTTCCATCAAGCTTTTTATTCCTTTTCACAAATAATAAGAAAATTAATCCATTAATTAGACAGCCATGGCCGAATTGGTAGATGAAATAAAAATCGACAAAAAAACTATTGATGCTGTGGCGCATGATATGGCGAAGAGCGCAAAAGCAGCAGACCTTATTTATACCCCTGACAATAAACCAGGGTTTTCACGGAAACACACCGGGAAAGCGGTTTCCTATTTTGCCGGAATCAAAAAAATAAAAGATAAGATAACTATAGACCGAATAAAAAAATTAGGAATACCTCCTGCCTGGGAGAAAGTTTGGATTTGCAAAATAGCCAATGGCCATTTACAGGCTACTGGCTTTGATTTACTTCAAAGAAAACAATACAGATACCATAGTTTGTGGAACACAATAAGAAAGCATACCAAATTTTACAGATTGCAGGAATTTGGGATATTGATTCCGGTAATTAGAAACCAAATTGAAAAAGATTTGTCCTTAACAGGGTTTCCACAAGAAAAGATATTAGCGGCAGTGGTAAGTTTATTAGAAAGAACAAATATACGGGTGGGCAATGCGTTTTATGAAAAAT
>CAZIOY010000131.1:0-5651 GCA_964540915.1 uncultured Ohtaekwangia sp. | reverse complement strand
CTCCATACTGCGATGAACGAAACACGCAGTGATCATGACGACATTGGCCTGATCATTCAACTGGCCACAGGCGAGCGCATTGAAGTGCTTTGCAACTTTATAGAAATGAGTGGTGACTTTGTTGAATTAAAAGGAGGCTTCATTATTCCTGTGCATGTCATTGAAAAGGTGGAGATTTAAAATCGGAGCGTGAAAGTTGTTTTTACATCTGGCATGGAAATAACGGTGAGCGAGCCATTATGCATTTGCATGATCTGACGCGAAAGTGCCAGTCCAATGCCTGAACCGGTTTTTTTTGTCGTAAAAAACGGAACAAAAATCCGATCAATAGCTTCTGGAATAATGCCGGGTCCATTATCTGTAATTTTAATGATCACGGCATTTTCAGCATAGGTGCTGTTGATTTCAATCTTTCCATGAAGAGAGAGATCCGCAGCTTCAATCGCATTTTTAATTAGATTGATAAGAACCTGTTCGATCATTTCTTCATCGGCCTGCACGGTAAGATATTCGGAATCGCAATGCGTGAAAAATTGCAAATTCTTTTTTTTGAATTCAGGCTTTAGCAATTGCGTCACTTTTTCAATCAGGTCTTTCACCCGAACCGTTTTTAGTTTCGGCTGTGGCAAAGAAGTGTATTCGCGATAGGCATCAATGAATTTAATGAGACCTTTACTACGGTTTTCAATGGTCTCCAACCCATCGCGCAAGTCTTCGGCACCTTCGGCTTTTAATTCATAATCATTACCTTTTTTAACAAGTTCGTGATCGAGTATTTCGCGTAGTGTGGAAGTAAGTGACGAAATGGGTGTAATCGAGTTCATGATTTCGTGCCGCAATACCCGGGTAAGGTTCTGCCAGGCTTCCAGTTCCTGACGTTGTAGTTCTGTCTGAATATTTTGAAGGGTTATCAATTTCACTGTGTTGCCGCGAATACGCAATTCGGTTGCCTGAAGGGTAAGAAGAAATTCCGTTCCGGATTTGTATAAGGTGCTTTTGCCGGGTTGCACTTCCTGCAACGCCTGATAGAATTTCGGATTATAATTTTCCAACTCATGCATGTTCTTGATGTTGAAGATGCCCACAAAACGTTTGGCGTTGGCATTCATTAATTGAATGTTACCCTCGGCATCGTAGGAAAGAATGCCGGTGCGAACTTGTTGTACAATAGTATTCAGATATTGCCAATGCTCTTCTTTTTCTGAGCGGGCTTTGCGAAAGGCTTCCAATACTTCATTGAATGCTGTATTTAGTTCGCGAAAACTATTGCCCAGTTTATTGTCGCTGGTGAAGCCGGAAATAAAATCTGAGTATTTAACGGATTCAAGAAAACGGGTGAGTTTACGATTCGTTAGAGAAGTGAACCGATACAACTCTACCAGTTGACCAATAATGATCAGGCAGGTGAGCCCGGCAGCAAAAATCATGTTTGGCCGGTTGACCATGTACACAAACATGGCGATGGCCGCGCCAAGAAGAAGCACGCGCAAAGCAATACGAAACCGGAAATCATTGAATATCATAAGATGATTTTACAAGCCATGCTTTTCCAGCCTGCGGTAAAGCGAAGAACGTGTGAGTCCCAACTCAGAAGCTGCCTGCGTGATGTTGCCGTTATATTTCTTCAGCACTTTGCGGATCAGCAGTTTTTCTACTTCCTCAAGGTTAAACTGATCGAGGTTAACTTGTTGATCTCCTTCTTTCACACTGGTGGTGGAGAAATTGAAATCTTCGGGTTGCAACACCGATGAGTTACTTAATATGATAGCCCGCTCAAGCGAGTGTTGTAGTTCGCGAATGTTTCCCGGCCACGGATGTTTGCTCATGCGTATCATGGCGGCTTCACTGATTTTGTTCACACCTTTTCCATACTTCGCTGAGTAATGTTTTAGAAAGTGATTAGCTAATAGAGGAATATCTTCGATTCGTTCGCGCAAGGGAGGTATTTCCACTTCTATGGTGTTGATGCGATAGAGAAGATCCTGACGGAAACGGTTTTCCTTCACCATGTCATATAAGGGCATGTTGGTAGCGCAGATCAGGCGTATGTCGATCGCAGTATCCTTGTTTGACCCTACGCGGCTCACTTTTCGGTTTTGAATCACGGTAAGTAGTTTTGCTTGCAAGGGCATGGAAAGATTTCCGATTTCATCCAGGAACAAGGTGCCATGGTTTGCCAGTTCGAATCGTCCGGGACGGTCTTCTTTGGCATCGGTAAACGATCCTTTCTTATGACCGAATAGTTCACTTTCAAAAAGTGTTTCGGTGATCGACCCTAAATCAACACCTACAAAGGATTCATTTTTACGGGCTGAATTTCTATGGATGGCACGAGCAATCAATTCTTTTCCAGTTCCGTTTTCCCCAAGGATCAAAACATTGGCATCCGTTTGGGCTACGCGTTCAATAGTTTGAAAGATGCGTTGCATGGCCTGACTTTGGCCGATGATGTCCTTGTATTTTTCATTGATGGCCTGATTGATTTCCTGATTTTTTGTTTTCAAAGTTTGAACCTGATCACGCGATTCGCGCAAGCGCATGGAAGAATAAAGCGTGGCCAGCAACTTTTCGTTTTCCCAGGGTTTCAGTACGAAATCCGTGGCTCCTGCTTTTATCGCTTTCACTGCCATTTGTACATCGCCATAGGCCGTGATCAATACAACTACCGCAGAGGGATCGATACTTAAAATTTTCTCAAGCCAGTAATATCCTTCACTGCCGCTACTCACATCTTT
The DNA here is from genome assembly GCA_964540915.1 of uncultured Ohtaekwangia sp. Taxonomy (GTDB): domain Bacteria; phylum Bacteroidota; class Bacteroidia; order Cytophagales; family Cyclobacteriaceae; genus ELB16-189. The sequence continues at coordinate 2,916 of CAZIOY010000131.1, read as the reverse complement.
GGTAAAATTCATGTCGAGCAGAATCACATCATAATCTTCATGGCTCATCAGCCCAGGAATAGCCTCAGGATTTTTTTCAATATCTACCTGGGCCAAGTGTCGTTTCAAATGCATCTTCGCTGCCTTCAGCAAATCTTCATTGTCATCAACAATCAGAATTTTTCCTTGCTTTGAGTCTGACATAGTGGGCTCTTAGTTAAGTATGTCCGCCAGTGGGCAATATTGATACCGAAATCGAAACATCAATAAATCACACGATTTTAAGCGGAATTGATTTTAAAGTTAAATAATTCTTGTCCGCAATCGGACAAGTTCGTTCACATATGAACGTGAAAATTTGAAAATTGTATGAAAAAGCCCGTCTTTTTGCTAGAATTTCCGTTGGCATGCTTGTTGGCAAGGGGTGGGGGATTTTGTATGTCAATAAGAAGCTTGTAAAGATTTCACATGGATAAGAAGATTGCTAAGAAGACCTGGACCTTGAAGCGAATTGCAACCTACGGTGCTATCGCCTTGCTGGTAGGTTTTGTTTTGTACCAATTTATTTTTGCTGATCGCAGATCTACGTTCAAAACCGATAAGGATAAACTTACAATCGCCACGGTACAACGGGGTGAGTTCAAGGAGTTCATTCCGCAAACTGGCACCGTTGAGCCCAGCCGTACTGTTTACCTCGATGCTATCGAAGGTGGAAACATAAAAAATATTGTAAGTGAAAGTGGTAAGATGTTAAAGAAGGGTGATGTGATCCTTGAACTCACCAATCTTAACCGCGAACTCACTGTATTGCAACAGGAGGCTTCTTTCAACGAAAGTATTAACCGCGCTCGTGAGACAAAACTGAATATCATGAGAAATGATCTGGACCAGCGACAGCAATTGGCATTGATTGAAAATCAACTTCAGATATTAGGGCCTCAATATAATCGCCAAAAACAATTGTTTGAAAAGAAATTGATCGCCAAACAGGAGTTTGAGCAAACGGAAGCGAATTTTAAGTATAACATGGAGAGAAAACGAATTACGTATGAGGTATATAAGAATGATTCCATTGATCGCATCCGTCAGTTAAGGTTTACAGCCGAGTCAGAACAAAAAATGATGATAAGTCTTAATGGACTCTCTAAGATTCTGGATAACCTGGTTATACGCACTCCTATTGATGGACAACTTTCCACACCGCATTGGGAAATTGGTCAATCGGTAAGTCAAGGTCAGCGCATGGGCCAGGTAGATATCGTGGGAAGTTATAAAGTGCGGGTACCGATCGATGAACTGTATTATCCAAAAATTTCGGTGGGCTTGCCGTCAACTACCAGTTATGCAGGTAAAGATTATCGATTGGTGATCACCTATATCTATCCTACTATTCAAAATGGACGATTTGAAGTGGACATGGATTTTGATGGTGAAACTCCCAATGATATCCGCAGAGGACAGTCACTACGCCTTCGTATAGAACTAGGTCAGGCTTCAGAAGAATTATTATTGCCTGTGGGAGGATTCTATAAAGATACCGGTGGAAATTGGGTATTCGTGCTGGATAGCGACAACAAAGCGGTGCGTAGGAATATTAAACTCGGACGCAAGAACTCTGAAAACTTTGAAGTGCTTGAAGGATTGCAGCCTGGTGACCGTGTGATCACCTCATCGTATGAGAATTTCGGAAATAACGAGGTTTTAATTTTGAATTAATGCAACCATTTGAAAGTTCAAGCGTCTAATAGAATGTATTTTAAGAAAGAGCGTAACCTTTTATAAAAATAGTAGTATCCCTAAAACTATATCTCACTACACAACATCTCAAACAAAACCGAATAGGCCATGATCAAATTAAAAAATTTAGAAAAAGTCTACACTACCGAAGAAGTGGAGACTACTGCTCTTAATAGTATCAATCTGGAAATTAAAGACGGAGAGTTTGTGGCCATCATGGGCCCATCAGGTTGTGGTAAGTCCACCTTGTTGAATATTCTTGGTTTGCTGGATAATCCTTCCAATGGTGAATATCACTTTGGTGACCACGAGGTAGCCAAGTATTCTGAGCGTCAGCGGGCGCAATTACGTAAAGGCTCTATCGGATTCGTTTTTCAGAGCTTTAACCTGATTGATGAATTGACGGTGTTTGAAAATGTAGAGCTTCCTTTACTTTATCTGAAAGTTCCTTCGGATGAACGCAAAAGGAGAGTGGAGGAAGTATTGGAGCGCATGAACATCATGCACAGAAGAAATCACTTCCCACAGCAGTTATCGGGAGGTCAGCAACAGCGCGTTGCTATTTCGCGAGCTATTGTTGCTAAGCCCAAAGTAATTCTTGCGGATGAACCGACTGGTAATCTTGATTCGGCCAATGGTGAAGAGGTAATGAAATTACTTTCTCAATTGAATGAAGAAGGCACAACTGTAATTATGGTTACTCACTCACCGTATGATGCAAATTATGCGCATCGTATTATAAACCTCTTCGATGGTAAAGTGGTTACTGAAAACATCAAAGAACAGTTTCATATTTAATTTGATTTAAGATTTCAGGGAATTCGCTTCCTTGATTCGTTCTTCATAGTTTAGGTTTAGGTTAATGATGCCTGCGTTGATTAAGTCGATGCGGGCATTGTTTTATTTACTGTGCTAATAAAACTGAACACAAACCTGTGCATTTGTGAACATACACCTTCTGGCTCTTGCCACTTTTCTCAATCCATTGAAGTATTTTTGAATGGCATATTTCTTGTTGATTTGATGCAACCCTTTAACGCTTGCTATGTCATTGATTCGTTAATACTCATCCTATGATTAAAAATTACCTGATAATCACCTTGCGCAGTCTTGCCAAAAACAAGTTGTTCATTTTTATAAATGTCTTTGGAATGGGCATAGCCATAGCATGTTGCATTGTGGCCTATGTAAATTGGGACT
>CAZIOY010000130.1:0-5771 GCA_964540915.1 uncultured Ohtaekwangia sp. | reverse complement strand
TAGATTGGCAAAATCTGCTTTGATATAGATTTCGTTAGCGGATAGAGACGTGTGCCCGATCCTCCTGCCAGAATAATACCTTTCATTCCGCAAAAATAGCGGTTAAAAGTTAATAATTTGGCGAAATAAAATACTTAGACACAACATTTTCTATTAATTCGCTTGTGCCTCAAATAATATTGCATTTGCACCAATCAGAGGATATTTTTCAACTACCTTAAAGGAAGGTGCTAGTCTATTTATCTCAGCTTGCCAATCTTCCTCAGTAAAATGAGCCTGCAACAACCAGAATTTTTCTATTCCAGAAAGATTAGCCGAAGACATATCCCTGACAGGATTATTTGTTTCCCTAAAGTAAAAATTGAAATGCCATGCCAAACTGGAATAGATCGGATAACTATTTTCGTTCTTCACTAAAACCAACTGGCTTGCCTCCCTAAATTGGTCTTTTCTGATAACTGTGTAGTGCTTTCTGAAAAAATTCAGATTTATAATTGCTGAAAGAACCAAAATAACAGACATCGCATATTTCAATTTCACATTTCGGATTCTATTCCATCCCAAGGAAAAGAGAATAATCCAAGCTGGCAAAGTAACTATGGTATATCGATTGCTTAACATTGGAGATAGGGTTATGGACCTCAAATAAGGAACGAGATAAGAGATCACAATCCATATCACAATGATTAATAGAATTGGCTTGGTCTCATCCTTACGAGTAGAAACTTGACTAGATGATTTAAAGACGTTATAAATAAATACAATCAGAATTAGAGTGGTTAATGCATCTTTTCCTGTATAATCATAAAAATATTGAGCCACAAAAATAGGTGATGGGCTTTTAATCCAGCCGACATCTGCACCTAAATCATTAACCAAAGTGGGTAGCCAAGGTAGGAAACTCGCCCCAACGGCAATTCCCGAAAGGATAGAAAGCAAAATAAATTTTACACTCCTGTTGTAGTAGAGCAGAATGAAAAAGGTAATCGCCTGCGCACCAAAAATAAATAGCCCGAAATAATGAGTGTAAAGAAGGCAACTTGTGCAAAGGATATAACCAATAAAATCAAAAGCGCGGGTTGTTTTAAAAGCCCTTATAAAGAACAAGTAAGAAAGGGTGGTGAAAAGAAATGCCATCCCATAAAAACGAACCTCTTGAGAATAGTAAATATGAAAATAATTAATTGCGGTTAGTAACGATGCAAATAATCCCGTGGTTTTTCCAAAGCACTCCTTTGCCAAAAGGTAAATAGCCGGAATTCCAATCACACCGATCAAGGCGCTGGCCATTCTGCCAACTAGTTCATTATATCCAAAAAATTTAAAGGCATAATATAGATACATAAAGAAAAGGGGCGGTTGATCTCCCTTACAGTACTCAATGATTGATTGTACCGAGTTCTTAGGATCGGTTGGCACTATTGAATAAAGTTCATCCAACCAAAGACTTTGGAAGTTTATCTGATAGAATCTAAATAGAGTACTTAACGATAGTATTGACAAAAGAATATAGATTGTTCTTTTGTCTAGAAAATCATCCATTTTATTTATCATAAAATCTATGAATAGCTTGGGAAATAAGTTTCACATCCTCTAAACTCAATTCGTGGTAGAGTGGCAATCGAAGAAGTGTTGCCGTATATCGATCGCATTCAGTTAGTTCAATGGGCACTTCTTTTTTTGAATGGTATGGACTTTTGTGTAAAGATAAATAATGAAAAATTGCATTGACTCCATTTTTATTAAGATCCATCAACAGTTCATCCCGCTCTATTTCGGCACGGCATAGCAAAAAGAAAATATGGGCATTATGTTGACAGAAAGGTTGGACTTTAGGAAGCCTTATAAGCCCTGCTTTTTCAAGTGGCTCAAGATTATCAAAGTAGGCATTCCATAGTTGCATTCTTTTATTTTGAATCCTGTCTATGTTTTCAAGTTGGGCAAATAGAAACGCAGCCGTTATTTCAGATGGTAAAAAAGAAGAACCAAGATCAATCCAATTGTATTTATTTACCTCCCCTCTGAAAAACGCTGAGCGATCGGTTCCTTTTTCCCAAATAATTTCTGCTCGCTGAATAAAAGTAGAGTCATTAATCAATAGTGCACCGCCTTCCCCTGAAATAATGTTCTTGGTTTCATGAAAAGAGAAGCAAGCGAGGTGCCCGATTGAACCGAGAGGACGATTCTTGTAGGTTGACTCTATTGCCTGTGCTGCATCTTCAATAATATAAAGTGAATGTTTCCTTGCAACATCCACTACCTTATCCATATCACAACTAAAACCAGCATAGTGCACAACCACGATCGCTTTTGTTCTTTTAGTAATTAAGCCCTCAATCTTTTCGACATCTATATTAGGACTTTCCTGTGAGCTGTCTGCAAAAACAATGGTAGCGCCCCTAAGAGCAAAGGCATTGGCGGTTGATACAAAGGTGTATGACGGCATTATGATCTCATCCCCGGGCCCAGAATTTATAAGAAGAGCCGCCATCTCAAGGGCATCCGTACAAGAAGAGGTTAATAATACCTTTTTTATGCCATATCTATTTTCAAGGAAATCCTGGCACAGTTTCGTGAACTTTCCATTGCCCGACAATTTTTCAAGCTCAAATGCCTGCTTAATGTATTCAAGTTCTTTACCCGTAAAGTAAGGCTTATTAAAACCGATCATGTTAGGAGGCTTTCGAAATTAGTAGGATACCTGCCAGCACCAGCGAGGTACCCAAAATCTTATATAGATTCATTGACTCGTTGAAAAGAAAATAACTGATAATTGATACGAATACGAAAGAGAGGCTCATTAATGGATAAGCCTTTGATAATTCAAATTCCTTTAAGGCTGCCATCCAGGTTAAACTCGCTAGAAAGGCTGAAAAAAAACTAGAAAAAATATAAGGATCGAAAATGGATTTTAGCAGAAACACCAGCTTTTCTAAAAACGAATCAGGTAATGCTTCCAATTGATTCAAGCGCCATTTTAAAATGATTTGACCGTAGACAGTGAGGATAAGTGTAATCCCCGTATAAAAGTAGCCCATAGTTATCTTATTTAATTACTTCCGTACGATAATAGTGAAATCATACTGTCCATAATCATGGAGTAGTGCTACATTTCGTGTAAAGGTTCGCTTACAAAAATCAAATAAATATAGAGGATCAGCATAATATAACTCGGCTTTTCTAAATTCCGGATCTGAATAAATAGACAGAATGTTGAATGCAAATCCTAAACTACTTCTGCTATTCATAATAGTAATGGTATCCAGAATATGGCGTAGCCATACTTCGTCTGATGTGGCAAGGCGAATATTGAAGATTCCACTTGCAATCGTATAGTCTGCTTGACTGATCTCAGTTATGTTCGATATTATTTGTAAAAGAACCAATTCATTACCCACAAACTTGGCTTTGGCGCGCTGAATCATTTCAGGCATCATGTCATACCCTCGATATATAAAATTGGCTTTTTCGGCTGTTAAAAAATCTACAAAATCAGCAACTCCACATCCAAGATCATTTATCGAAAAAGTCTTCTTGCTTGTAACTAGTTTAAAAAGTTGGCTGAATCTAACTCTTTGCGCTTCATCGTTTTTCCAGCCAACGCCCTTAGCCGTTGATCCAAATTGCTGCAGATTATCCTGATAAAATTTATCTATGTCATTCATCTTTCCTACTTGCGATAAATGGTTTTAATAATGCTTAGTGGTCGGTTTTTTAATTCGAGAAACATTTTCGAAAGATAGATTCCAATAAGTCCAATAAGAAAAATAGTGATTCCGCCAATCAACCATACCGATGCCATAATGCTAGACCAACCTTCTATTGGCACCCCAAAAATCCATTTCTTTGAAAGAATGATTAAAACATTTATTGTTGAAATGACTAGCCATATAAATCCAATAAAAAAAATAAAGTATAAAGGGCGATGGCTAAAGGAAGTTATGCTTTCAACTCCCATTGCCAATCTTTTGGAAAATGAATAGGTACTTGCGCCTTTGTTCTTCTTTTCAACACTTACACCTTTTTGGTTATAGCCAGCCAGTACAAAAATCGCCCAAATATCAATTGCTTTTTCCTCAAACTTCGTTACGCTGGTAACATAGTCTTTCTTCATAAGTCTTGCTGTAAGGGTATTGGCAGGATAATTGATCTTCGTTAGCATGTTCAGAATCTTATAGAAAATGCTACCCGTTATTCTTTCAGTAAAATTTCCTTTTCGTTTGTTTTGAACACCGTAAACAACATCGATTGTTTTATCTTCCTGGATTTTGTTAAAGAAAGTAAGGAGCAACTCAGGGTCTTCCTCTAAATCCGCATCAATTAAGAAAATGTAATCACCAGATACGTGTTGGAGGCCCGTCATTATAGCTTGATGATGGCCAAAGTTTCTTGACAACTCAATCAATACAATACTTGAATCCTGGCGTTGAAGTTCTAAAACTTTTTGAACGCATCCATCCGGAGAACCATCATTTACAAAAATTATTTCGTTATCATTTGAAATTTGGATGAGTGCTTTTTTTATCCTGTTATAGAATTCAATCAAATAAGGCTCAGAATAGTACAAAGTAGCTATAACTGAAATCTTCATACCCATATCCTGTCCTTTAAGAGATGAACTGATTGAATTCCCTGGTTAAAAAGCATATCCAAAATTGAAACACCATGTTCAAACGGGGGGTATAACTGTTTATAAGGCTGATACCCCGAATAATCAGCCCACACTACTTTTATGTCTTCCTTTTCAAATAATTCAACTTCGAGATAGTTTTTAGCCGCCATGCCTGAAATATATTCGGTCGCATTCAAACTTTTACAAATATGCACCAACCTTTCTGTTTTTCCGGCTGGGACGTTTGGGAATTCCATCGACCAGTTTAAGATAGTCGTAATATTTAAAATCGACAATATCTGTTCTATAAAGCTGTAATTAATCTTACTCAAATTAAGCTCTTTATTTTGCAAATAGATCTCTTCAAAGAAGGGAGATATCTCCTTAAAATATTGACTGGTTCCATAGGCTTCCTTCAACTGATTCCAATGATCTCTTCTCCAATCAGACCCATCAGCCTGAACATCCTCTATCTTTATATGATATTTATTTTTTACAGTAACAGGAATAGTTAACCATTTTAATCCGGCTTTTGTCTTAATCAGATTACGATTCCTCCAATCTCTTCGCGTATATTGAACATCATCTAATAAAACGAAGTGATCAACACATTTAATGATGTTAAAGTACCCCTTCCAGGGAATGTAATTAGATTGAATAATAGCCACCCTCTTCGTCATACAGTGATATCTGGTTCCTGGTAACTAATTTAATCGTGTGTATTCTAGCTAGCACCGAATTTTGAATTCCGTATCCTATACGCTAATTCTATAGAAGGTCTGGCTTCGGCCAAACTAAACCCATTACCTTTTAATATCTCCTGATAACTGATTGTATGTAAATCAGTAAACCCATCGCTAAACTCAATTTCACGACCATTCATTTGCAAAGACCGAAAGGTTCTTTTACCCTGGGCTTTTACGGATTCCGGTAAATGTTCCTCATTGATACTCAGAGACCAATGCACGTTTGCTTTGTCCAGTTTTATAAATCCTGATGCATGGTCGAACTCATACTTCTCCAATTTTGTCTCTTTTACATCTCCAAATATCCACAGCAACATATCAAAAAAATGAATCCCAATATTGGTTGCTATACCGCCTGATTTTTGCTCCTCTCCTTTCCAACTATGGTGGTACCATTTACCCCGTGAAGTGAT
>CAZIOY010000129.1:0-5962 GCA_964540915.1 uncultured Ohtaekwangia sp. | reverse complement strand
GCCATTCCCATGATCGTTGAGATGGGTATGGAATCCATTTTTGCCGTGGTCGATATTTTTTTCGTTAGCAGACTCAACAATAGCAATGCTGTAGCCGCAGTAGGTTACACAGAATCTGTATTAAGTATTTTGTATTCTCTTGCCATGGGATTAGGTATGGGTGCTACAGCCATCGTAGCGCGCAGAGTGGGCGAACATGATAAAGAAGGAGCTAGCAAAGCTGCCGTTCAGGCCATCTATCTTGGATTGGGTATATCCTTTGCGATAAGTATGGTTGGTATCTTTTACTATAAAGAGATACTTCAGCTGATGGGCGCATCACAAGATGTGATTACTTCAAGTTCTTCTTACGCATTCTGGATGTTTGCCGGAAACTATACCGTTACGCTACTCTTTTTGATCAATGCCATTTTTCGAGGTGCCGGCAATGCCGCCATAGCCATGAAGGCATTGTTTATAGCCAACGTTATTAATATCATTTTGGATCCAATTTTTATTTTTGGATGGGGCCCCATTCCTGCCATGGGCGTTGAAGGTGCTGCTATTGCTACCAATATTGGAAGAGGAATTGGGGTATTGTTTCAATTGTATTTTCTGTTTACCGGACTCAGTATTATCAAGATCAGGTGGAATAATCTTGGAATCAAATCAAAGATCATCCTCAATGTGATTAAAGTTTCAGGTGGCAGTATTCTTCAGTTTATTATCGGGTCAGCCAGCTGGATTTTTTTAATGAAGCTGATGTCGGGTTTTGGCGATAATGCGGTGGCGGGATATACCATAGCCATCCGTGTTTTTATTTTCACACTCCTACCATCCTGGGGATTGGCCAACGCGGGCGCAACTTTAGTGGGACAAAATCTTGGAGCAAAGCAACCGGAGCGTGCAGAAACATCGGTATGGCGTGCGGCCTACTTCAATGCGTTCTTCATGGCATTTGTGATGATTCTGTTTCTAACCATTGCACCTTCGATCATTGGAATATTTACCCAGCAAACGGAAGTTTTATATTTTGGGGTTCAGGCGTTGCGATATGTAAGCCTGGGCTATATTTTCTATGGCTATGGCATGGTGGTGGCGCAAGGCCTTAACGGGGCCGGGGACACCTACACGCCTACGATTCTTAATGTATTTGGGTTTTGGGTGTTTCAAATACCCTTTGCCTACTTCGTGGCAATTCAATTGAATTGGGGCCCGAAAGGAGTATTTATTGCCATTGCCCTGGCGGAGTCGCTGATGGCGATTGCCGGGATCATTATTTTCCGAAGAGGAAAGTGGAAATTGATGAAGGTCTGAGTCACAGTCTTTAGTCCATAGTATTGAGTAGAACCTTCGATGCTTTGCTATGGACTATCGACTAAATACTATGGACTTTACATTCAAGACTTTTTAAAAGCTGACTTCACTGCATTATTCATTTCTTCGCCTGCTTTCTTCAAACTTGCTTCTACTTCTTTCCAGCGCTCTTTATTTTCTGCCTCTTTTTTAAGTTTTTCCGCGGCAACTTTTAGCTCCTCGTATTTCTGCTGCATGTCTGTTTCTGCGCGCGCTCCAGCATCTTTCATTTCCACCAGAAACTGATCTAGTTTTTTGCCAAAATCTTTAAAAAATTTTTCGGCTTTTCCTTCCTCATTTGTTTCCATAACCAATTTATTTTTTCAATTTACTAAGCTAATCATTTCTTATGACTGATCAACAAGACCCGCTCGACCAAATTCAACAAATGCTTGAAAGTAAATCATCAGCCAAGCAAGTAACCTATAAGAATTTGCTTTCATCTTTTGACCTTCTGGCAAAGGAATCGAAACGAATTATCACCGAATTACGGAAAAGAGTTAAGCCGGGTGATGAGGATGTTACAGTCGATTTCAACTCAGTTAATGAGCATGAATTTCAAGTAAAGCTGGCAGGTGATTTATTGGTGTTTGTGCTTCACACCAATGTGGTAACCTTTGCGGAAGAGCATCCCTTGATGAATTCCGATTACATAAAAGAAAAGGAGATTAACCGGTATTTTGGTCAGATCATGATTTATAATTTCATGTCTGATTCGATCAAATACAATCGCATGAACGACCCAGGTTATTTATTGGCCCGCATTCTCATCAATCACGAGAGTCGCTTTTTGGTGGAGGGTGAGGGGCAGCTAGGGTTTTTATATAGTACAATTTCTCACGTGCAGATATCAGAGCTCGATTTAAATTCCATCGTAAAGTTGTCACTCAAAATTGCGATTGAAAATGATCTGATGGCCCCTCCTTTTCCGGATGTTCGGTTTATCACGGTGTATCAAAAAAATGAAAAAACTCAGGAATTGGGTGCAGGTCAGAAAATTGGCTTTAAAATGAGCTATCAAAGTTCAACGAAAAGTTAATTTATCGAAAAGGGTTTTGGGAGGTTGGTGTGTATCGAATACATTTGACTAAGTCTTTTCAACATGTGGAAATTTAAAATCATATCGCTTTTGATTGTATTCTGTTTAACGTGCTGCGCATCAAGCCAGCAATCCTATAAACCCAAATACAAAAAGCCGGACCCCAATAAGCCAATGCCTTGTCCACTTAAAGATTGCTGATGAAAAAGATCATTATTGCTATTGATGGTTATTCAGCATGCGGCAAGAGCACCACGGCAAAGGAGGTCGCTAAGGAGTTGAACTACCGATATATCGATTCGGGTGCCATGTACCGGGCAGTAACAGTATATTTTCTTGATCATCATGTAAGCATTACCAATCTCAGGGAAGTTGATAAGGCACTCGGTGAGGTTCGCATTACCTTCGTGATTAATTCAAAAGGAATCTCGGAAACCTTTTTGAATGGTATTACTGTGGAATCGGCTATCCGCAAGATGAGGATATCAGAAAATGTGAGCCAGGTGAGCGCCATAAAAAACGTGAGGGTGGCCATGGTTGAGCAACAACGCAAACTGGGAAAAGAGAAAGGAATCGTTATGGATGGCCGCGATATTGGCACCGTTGTCTTTCCGGATGCCGAGCTGAAGATATTTGCGACTGCGGATATGCTGGTAAGGGCCTTTCGAAGACAAAAGGAATTGTTGGAGAAAAATGACCTGGTGGACATTGATGAAATAATTGATAACCTGACTAAGCGAGATCAGATTGACAGCACCAGGAAGGAAAGTCCTTTAATAAAGGCCCAAAATGCCATCTCAATCGATACCACCCATATTACCATTGATGAACAAGTGGATGAGGTAATCCGTCTTGCTTTGACTAAGATGTTCCCTGCCCATAAAGTCAAGGGTTAGACAATTCTAAAATCTACATTTTTCCATTAATTCTTTAATAATTCAAGTCTTTGATGGTAGAATTTAATTGCTAATTTTGCCCCGTTCTAAACCAAAATTATTGCCACTCCGCTCATGGGCAAATTCATCAAACTCAAGAAAGGTTTTACCATCAACCTGGCGGGCAAAGCAGCCCCCAAAGTTGTAGAACCCGAACAGCCTGAAACTTTTGTCATCAAACCTTCTGATTTTCATGGCATCTATCTACCGAAGGTCGTTGTGAAAGAAGGTGATTCTGTAAAGGCAGGAACAGCCCTTTTCCATGATAAGAAACATGAAAATATTCTTTTTACTGCTCCTGTTAGCGGTGAGATCGTGGAAATCAAGCGTGGTGAGAAAAGAAAATTATTGGAGATTAAGATTCTTGCCGACAAAAAGGTAGAGTTCGAGACATTTCCAAAGTTTTCAATTTCTGATATTGGCAACCTTCCGGCACAAGAAATTAAAAATCAAATCCTGAAATCAGGTATATGGCCCTCCATCGTCCAGCGCCCCTATGGTGTGGTGGCAGATCCAATGGCAACACCCAAGGCAATTCATATCTCTGCTTTTGATACTCACCCGCTGGCTCCTGATTATAGCATTCTTTTCAAAGGACAGGACCAAGCCTTTCAGGTGGGAGTTGATGTTTTGAAAAAGTTGACCTCTGGCACTGTTCATGTAAATACGCATTCCAGCAGTGAGCTCTCTACAGTGTTTTCACAAGTAAAAGGCGCTAACGTAAATAAGTTTTCAGGTCAACACCCGGCAGGTTGCGTAGGTGTACAGATTCATCATATAGACCCCATCAATAAGGGAGATGTAGTCTGGACAATCAGCCCGCTTGGCGTTATCCAAATAGGAAAGCTCTTCTTACAAGGAATCTACGATGCATCCAGAATTGTGGCTGTGACTGGATCAGAAGTTAAAAATCCGCAATACTATAAAACCTTTACTGGCGCTTCTGTAAAGAAGTTCCTGGATAAGAATCTTAACAACGACCATGTTCGTGTTATTTCGGGTAACCCGCTAACCGGAACATCGATCGGAAAGGACGGACACATAGGATTCTTTGATCAGCAAGTATCTGTGTTGCCGGAAGGCGACTACTACGAGTTTGTTGGATGGATTACGCCAGGAGCCAGAAAATTAAGTTTCCACCGTTCTATCGGGTTGTTCTCGTTCTTATCCCCTAATAAAGAACGTGTTGTTGATACGAATACCCACGGTGAGCCGAGAGCATTTGTTCAAAGCGGAGTATTCGAACAGGTTACCCCAATGGATATTCTTCCTACTCATTTATTAAAGAGTATTCTTGCCGAGGACATTGATGAAATGGAGGCATTGGGTATTTACGAAGTCATTGAAGAAGATCTTGCTTTGTGTGAGTTTGTGGATGTATCCAAACACAAGGTGCAGGAGATATTGAGGGAAGGACTTGATTTAGTTCAAAACAGTTAATTCGGTTCAGATGAATTTTTTGAGAAATCAGCTTGATAAGGTAAAGCACAATTTTGAGAAGGGTCAAAAGTGGGAGAAGTATTATTATGCCTATGAAGCATTAGATACTTTCATGTTTGCCCCTAATACAACCAATGACGTAAAAGGATCTCAGATTCGTGACGCTATCGACTTGAAGCGCTTGATGATGACAGTAATCATTGCGATGGTGCCATGCCTTTTATTTGGTATCTGGAATGTAGGCCATCAGCATTTTTTAGCAATCGGCCAGGCAGGAGCAACATTAGGAGATAAACTTTGGGTGGGTGCTTTGCAGGTAGTTCCTATCATTATTATTTCTTATGGAGTTGGTTTAGGAATAGAATTCGTCTTTTCCTCACTTCGCAAACACCCGGTTAATGAAGGGTTCCTTGTAACGGGCATGCTTATTCCATTAGTGATGCCTCCTGACATACCACTTTGGCAAGTTGCTGTGGCAACAGCATTTGCTGTCATCATCGGCAAAGAAGCATTTGGTGGCACGGGTATGAATGTGGTGAACATTGCCCTTACCGCGCGAGCATTTTTATATTTTGCTTATCCTACCGATATTTCCGGGGGAGTGTGGACTTACTTAGGTGATGCACAAGCCGTGGCCGGATACTCAGGAGCAACACCGTTATCATTGGCGGGTGATGCTGCAACCACCGGACAGAATGTAGTTGAATCATTCAATTCATTTGGTGCCGGATGGAACGAAGGAGTATTCACTTTTTCTAATCTCTTTATGGGATTAAGACCCGGTTCGATAGGTGAAACATCCACACTGATGTGTTTGATCGGAGCATTCATTTTAATTGCAACAGGTGCAGGAAGTTGGAAGATTATCGTAAGTGTTTTTGGTGGCGCATACGCTATGGGATTGTTTTTAAACCTTGTCGGTGGAAACGCTTTTGTTGAGATGCCCGCATATTATCATCTGGTGATTGGTGGCCTCGCATTCGGGGCAGTCTTTATGGCAACGGATCCGGTTACCGCCTCACAGACAGAAACAGGTAAATGGGTTTATGGTCTACTTATCGGTATGTTTACCGTTTTAATACGTGTATTCAATCCGGCTTATCCGGAAGGCATCATGCTGGCGATATTATTAATGAACGTATTCGCTCCTCTGATTGATTATTTTGTAGTTAGTGCAAACAAAAAAAGAAGATTACAACGTGCGACAGTCTAA
>CAZIOY010000128.1:0-6075 GCA_964540915.1 uncultured Ohtaekwangia sp. | reverse complement strand
AATAAGCCACCCTTTATTTCCACCCTGGAGGATAGAAACGATCCTGTTAATATTCTGGCATTGGCACGGCAATATGAACCGGATGCTCAGATGTGTCACCGTCTTGATAAAGATACCTCAGGAGTCCTCGCGATAGCCCGAAATCCGGAAGCCTACCGCCATTTGAGCATGCAATTCGAAAATAGAGAGGTGACCAAAATATATCATGCAGTGGTGGATGGCATCCATAGTTTTTCTGATGAATTGGTGGATGCCGCCATTGAAAAGCAAAATGATGGAACGGTCAGACTATCCAGGGCAGGAAAATCAGCTCAGACTTATTTCACTACCCTTAAAACATTTAAAAATCATTCTTTAATTGAATGCCGACCCGTTACCGGGCGAATGCACCAGATAAGGATTCATTTGGCCTTCCTGAAGGCTCCGATTACCGGAGATGAGGTCTACGGTGGGAAGCTTTTTTATGTGTCTTCAGTAAAAAGAAAGTTCAATTTGAAGAAAATGAGCGAAGAACAACCCTTGATGAAAAGAATGGCTCTGCATGCTTTTTCACTGGAATTTGCCTTATTAGATGGCGAAAAAAAGCAGGCTGAAGCACCGTATCCAAAAGATTTTCAAGCGCTTATACGACAACTCAGTGAAAACTTGCGGTAGCCTTTTTAAGCTTTTCGAAATGATTCAAGAAATCAATATTCAGTCAGACTTGCATATTCAGTTTCTTGAATCTACTTTTGTGTCCCTTTTTAGAGGGGTAAGTGTATTTAATAGGGCTTAAAAAGCTAATAAAGTGGATCATAACAGTTATAAAACAATTAATGCCAACAACGCAACCGTAGAAAAGGGTTGGGTTTTGGTGGATGCCAAGGATCAGGTTCTGGGACGTTTAGCCAGTGAGGTAGCCCGCGTTTTGCGTGGAAAGCACAAGCCAAGCTATACTCCTAATGTTGATACTGGGGATCATGTAGTCATTATCAATGCCGATAAGGTAAGAATGACAGGTAAGAAGTTTAGCAATAAGCTTATCTTCACTCACTCAGGTTATCCCGGTGGTCAGCGTGAACTCACTCCTAAAATAATCAGCGGCAAGAATCCTGCTAAACTAGTGGAGATTTCAGTTCGTGGTATGTTACCTAAAAACACCATTGGACGTGAGATTTTCAGAAGTCTGCACGTTTATGCCGGCACAGAGCATCCTCACACAGCACAACAACCAAAAGAAATAAAATTCTGATAAATGGAGATTATTAATACCATCGGAAGAAGAAAGACCTCGATAGCCAGAGTGTACGTAAAGCCCGGCAAAGGTCAGATCATCATAAACGATAGAGAGCTGAATGACTATTTCCAGTCAGAAATTCTTCAGACTACCGTTAAGCAAGCACTCACACTACTGAAGGCAAACGAGCAATACGATGTAACTGTGAATGTAGAAGGTGGTGGCAATAAAGGTCAGGCCGAAGCTATTCGCTTAGGTATTGCCCGTGCTTTGGTAACCATCAATATCGAAAATCGCCCAACTTTAAGGAAAGAAGGGTTACTCACCCGCGACTCACGCATGGTAGAAAGAAAGAAACCAGGTCGTGCTAAGGCAAGAAAGAAATTCCAGTTCAGCAAGCGTTAATCGAAACAGCATGGCAGAAAAATTAACAACCGAAAGTTTAATGGATGCTGGTGTTCACTTTGGACACCTCACCCGCAAGTGGAACCCCAAGATGGCTGAGTACATCTTCATGGAAAATAATGGTATCCACATCATCGATTTGAATAAAACGCTGAAGTGTCTCGAAGAAGCAATCTTTTCACTGAAAAATATAGTTCGTTCTGGTCGCAAGATCATGTTTGTGGCTACTAAGAAGCAGGCGAAGGATATTGTTGCTGCGGAAGCTGCTCGTTTAAATATGCCTTTCGTAACGGAGCGCTGGTTAGGTGGTATGCTCACCAACTTTGCAACCATTCGCAAGTCGTTGAAGAAACTTGCTCAGATTGACAAGTTAATGAAAGACGAAGCCTTCAATAACCTTGCAAAACGCGAGCGTTTGATGGTAACCCGTGAGAAGGCAAAATTGGAGAAGTTGTTAGGAGGCATTACTGATCTTAACCGTTTGCCTGCAGCCCTTTTTGTAATCGATGTAAAGCGTGAACACATCGCTGTTGCAGAAGCACAGAAATTGAACATACCGGTGTTTGCGATGGTAGACACCAACTCAGATCCAACTAACGTTGATTTCCCTATTCCTTCAAATGATGATGCGTTCAAGTCAATTTCATTGATTGCCGGTCATGTTGGTAGAGCCATTGAGGAGGCTTTGATGGAGCGTAAGAAAGACAAGGAAGAGGCGGGTCATAAGAAGGACGAGGAAGAAAAACGCAAAGTTGACGAAACCGTAGAACATTAAGAGTCAGTTGACAAAGTTCAATTGACAAGCACTTGTCAACTGCAAACGGTCAATTGCCGATTTAGATTTTATAAAAACATCGGCCTAAACAGTCGATGTTTTGTTTTTTATACATAGGTGAATTTTAAACTAATATTATATGTCAGCAATTACCGCACAAGATGTAAATAAGCTCCGCACCATGACTGGTGCCGGCATGATGGATTGCAAGAAAGCTCTTACAGAGGCTGAAGGCGATTTTGAAAAAGCCATTGAGATTTTAAGAAAGAAAGGACAGAAAGTTTCTGCAAGTCGTTCTGATAGAGATGCCAAAGAAGGATCTGTTTTCGTAAAAACTTCTGATGATAAGAAGGAAGCCGTATTGATCGCATTGAATTGTGAGACCGATTTTGTAGCCAAGAATGATGAGTTTCAGAACCTGGGCAAGTTGATTGCAGATACCGCCTTTGCACATAAACCTGTCGATAAGGAAGCGTTGCTTGCTGTGAAAGTTGGTGAGTTGACCATCAATGAGCGCATCACGGAATTGGTTGGTAAGATCGGTGAGAAGATAGAGGTCAGTACATTTGTTCATATGGCGGGTGAGGCGGTAGTGCCTTACATTCATGCGGGTAGTAAACTCGGAGTGTTAGTATCATTGAAAGGTGTGAATGGAAAGGATGTGACCGATGCCGGTAAAGATGTGGGCATGCAGATTGCCGCAATGAACCCTGTGGCGGTTGATGAGAAAGGTGTAGATAGGGCGCTGATCGAAAAAGAAATTGAGATTGCTAAAGCTCAGATTATTGCTGAAGGAAAGCCTGAGAACATGGTGGATAAAATTGCACAGGGTAAGTTGAACAAGTTCTTTAAGGAAAGCACTTTATTACCACAGACTTTTGTGAAAGACAATTCAAAGACCGTTGCTCAATATTTAGACAGCGTTACAAAGGGACTGACGGTAGCGGAGTTCAAACGTGTGTCTATTGGGTAATCGAATTTTTTAAGTCATATGTAAAAGGGAGCGATGAGCTCCCTTTTTTTGTAAGTATATTATCTGTAAGTAATTAACCGGATAGCCAATAGTCCGTTTAATATCAGGTTGCCAATGCAAATGACCATTGATATTAGCAATTCTATTTGTTGACCCAGACTACTTATTACGTTAGCAGGTGATGATTCTAAAAAATCAAAGAATTGCATCAAACCAAGGAAAAAATTGAAGCCACCCCAAGCTAAAATCAATAGCACTGTACTCACTCTCAATTCGCTGATGACCAGGGAGAGATTAGTTTTATAAAACCGATACACGATTGTAAACCAACCCAGGCTAGTGATGATGAGAAATAACAACATTAATCAGTTTATTGAGTTTTCCTTCCCAGGATTTTTATAGTAATGTAACCCACCTGGTTGAGGCAAAAATATCCTGCACCATACAACACGGTGAGCAACGCCACTTTTATTCCACCCGATATCACCGATAAGGGTAGACCTTCTTTGATAGACTCCAATGCGTCAAACATTTGCATGAAACCAAGTAAAGTTCCAAAAACACCATACATAAAAATCAAGATTCCAATATGCTTAATCACATCGGTAAGGATGGAATTGAAATCCTTTTTCACGAGGATGTACAAGAAGAGAAGAACACTTATTGCAAAAAGAAAAGTTAAAGGTGCCATAAAATAGATACCTCCTTCTGTGTGATGGCTGAAGTAAAAGAATGCAAGCATAGTTTTAAATTTAGTTTTTTTTTGAATGTTTACATGCAAGGTTAATCAGAATAAATACCTGCTATTTTTTTTATTGGTGAACAGCAGGTATTACAAGGTATTTTCATGATCGCAGACTGTTTGTGGCGAAAGGGTCTTAAAAATTGTTGAATGGGTTACTTGAACTTCAATTGACCGAAGAAATCTGTGTATGGTAATATTTTTTCCCTAACTATGTTGCATGAACCGGATTGCGACCTCGCTGGAACAAAACTTTATCAAGAGGCGGTGGGTGCTACATACAGCTTTTTGGGTAATCGTGCTTTTTCTGTATGGAATTTTTTTTGGCCGCAGGAACAGTAATTATTTTCAAACGCTCTTCTTTGTTGGTTTGCTGATGCCCGTGGTTATTGGAGCAACGTATATATTTAATTATTTTTTGATTCCTCGCTTTCTTATAACCGGCCGATATTTCCTGTTCTTTTTATACTCTTTCTACACAATTCTTTCTTCTCTTTTTCTGGAGATGATGGTAGCATTGCTGACTTTTCTGATAATGGCTGAATTCCGGGCGCAAAACATGAGTCCTGCCTCCATTGACATTTTCTTCTTGTTGTCTTCTTTGCTTCTGGTGGTTTTCCTGGGGGTGGCTATCAAAATGGTTTCACATTGGCAGCATTCAAAGAAAGACTATCAGTTGCTGATGCTCGAAAAAGTAGAAACCGAATTGAAATTTTTAAAAACCCAACTTAACCCTCATTTCTTATTTAACACATTGAATAATCTTTATTATCTCAGCACACAGAAATCAGATAAAGCCCCGCAAGCCATTCTTCAATTGAGTGAGATTTTAGATTATGTACTGCATTCCAACAAGTCAGTTTTTGTACCATTGGAAAATGAGTTGAAGCAAGTTGAAAATTATATTGCGTTGGAATTATTACGGTATGAGGATCGGGTTCATGTAACAACACAATTTTCAGGAGATTTGAATAAGTATGCGATTGGCCCCATGATTTTGATTACATTAATTGAAAATGCATTCAAACATGGGGTTATGCCCATCGCTGGTAAAGCCTGGATTAATTTACTGGTGGAAGACAAAGAAAAGGGCCTATCTATTTCAATCAGCAACAGCGCAAGCAACACAAAGCCCGGAAAGGGAATTGGTCTTGAAAATCTGCGAAGTCAATTAGATCATTTATACAAAGGTGAATATTCGATGGAAGTTGTAAATTCAATTGCGAATGCATTTTCAGTTAACTTGATTTTGAATCAGAATAAATGAAATTCAAATACCTGATCGTTGATGATGAGCCGCTTGCCCGCAAGTTAATAGCCTCACATGCTTCTAAAATTGAAGGACTTGAGTTGTTAGGTGAATGTGGCAATGCCATTGAAGCCGCCAACCTGTTGCGTAACAAGTCGGTCGATTTGATCTTCCTTGATATTCAAATGCCGGAGATGACAGGATTTCAATTTGCCAGCGCGTTAAAAAATCCTCCAGCCATTATCCTCTCTACAGCATTCCGGGATTATGCACCTGAGGCATTTGATCTCAATGTGGTTGACTATTTGTTAAAACCCATTTCATTTGAACGGTTACTAAAATCCGTAAACAAGTTTTTTGATCAGACGATTGGAAAGGGAAATTCAATTGCCTCTGTTATTCATGAGGAGCAACGATTTGTTCATATCAAGGCAGATCGAAAAATCCATAAGGTGAGTGAATCAGAAATACTTTACATCGAAAGCCTGGATGATTATGTAAAGGTTCATCTTAAAGACATGATCCTGATTACCCGTGAGAATATATCAACACTGGAAGATAAACTTCCTTATCCTCCCTTTGTGCGCATTCATCGTTCCTTTATTATTAATTGCAGGTGGGTAAAGACCATCTCTAATGACGGAGTTGAGCTGAATGGAAAGGAATTGCCATTTGGGCGGGCATTTAGAAAATTCGCATTGAATCAGCTTTCCGT
>CAZIOY010000127.1:0-6118 GCA_964540915.1 uncultured Ohtaekwangia sp. | reverse complement strand
GATCTTATCCATAAAAGCGAACGCGTAACCGTGTATTGGCCACACCTGATCTGGATTTTATTTGTTCTTCTCCTGCATATTCAGGAATGGTGGCTCCTCTATGAACTAAAAGGATTCCAACCCTGGCGCTTGCCCACGTTTTTGTTCGTGATTGCTTACCCGATTAATCTGTTTGTGCTGGCGCGTATGCTGTTTCCGTTTGCCCTTAAAGGAAAAGTAATTGATTTGAAGTTATTCTACTTTACCAATTGGCGGAAAATATTTTTAATCTTCACACTTTCGGCTATGCTATCAATAGCCTTTAATATTTTCATTCTGGAGTTTGGCCTGGATACACAAATACTTCAAATCTTGCTCGCCTCAACTTTTCTCTTTATTAGCATACAGCGCGTGGAACGGGAATGGATTCATAAAAGTCTTGCGGTAATCGTGCTTACCATATTTATTGTAAGCATCATTATTGAGTGGGATGTTTGGCTAATTGGTTAGTTGCAAGGTAAATCAATCCGTAATAGAATTGGTATCTTCGAATCTGATACGAACCTGAGGATTGAATTTCATGTAGAACTGATTAACCAGTTTGATGTTGGAAAAAATTCATAAGTTGATTTTTTACTGGATGTTTCCTCCTTGTCCAGAAACTCCACCTTCAGATCGTGATATAAAAATTTCATCGAGTCTAGCGAAAGGTACTCGCGTCATACGGCTCGCATATTGGCATGATATTCCAAAATGATTCAAAGATTCTTTAAAAATCAAATGTTTAGTGTAACCCAAAATCGGTAAAACTGCGTTTAACCCACATGCTTACCCTTCGATTAATTTTTGAAAGCCTCGGATTTGCTTTCAGAGCACTGAAATCCAATCTGCTAAGAACAATTCTTTCCCTGCTGGGAGTAACCATCGGAATTTTTTCCATCATAGCAGTCCTCACGCTGGTGGACTCTCTGGAGAAGAACATTCGGGAAAGCTTGAATTTTCTTGGGAGTAATGTAATTTATGTAGGAAAGTGGCCTTTCACAGGGGGCAATTCCCGTGACTGGTGGAAAGACTATATTAAAAGACCTAATCCTTCCGTCAGCGAATACCGATTTCTCAAGGCCAATTTAGCTACGGGCCAGGTAGTATCCATTTTTGCAGATGTTAACGAGGTTTCGGTTAAGAATCAGAATAACAGCATTAACAGAATAGGTCTTAGCGGTGCTTCCCTGGATTTTGATAAACTCTTTGAAATCAATGTTGAACGGGGCAGATACTTTACTTCGGCTGAAGTGGAAGGAGGAAGGAATATGGTGATCCTGGGATATGAAGTCGCCCGGGCGTTATTCCCCAATAGTGATGACATGACGGGTGCTCATGTTAAAATTAAAAATCTCCGATTCAATGTGGTCGGTGTTTTAAAAAGGGAAGGTGAAAGTTTTATTGGTAATACGAGCAGGGATTTTACCTGCATTATTCCTTATGATTCATTTCGGAAGTTGTTTAAAACGGGCACCGGTCATTGGACTGAGTTTGAAGCGGGATCACTTATTGGTTTAAAAGGTTTTGATGATGATATCGGATTGGTTGAATTAGAAAATGAAACCCGTGGTCTCATGCGTGTAAAGCGTGGATTGAAACCGGTGCAAAAAGATAACTTTGTATTGAATCGCCCCGAGGCAATTGCCAATGCGATCAGTGGTGTATTTGATGTGTTAGGATTAGCCGGATGGATTATTGGAGGATTCTCCATGCTGGTAGGAGGGTTTGGCATTGCCAACATCATGTTTGTTTCAGTGAAAGAACGAACCAGTATTATTGGCCTCCAAAAGTCGTTGGGGGCAAAGAACTACTTCATCTTATTCCAATTTTTATTTGAGTCAATCTTCCTGAGTTTGATCGGGGGCTTGTCGGGGTTGCTGCTGGTGTATCTACTTACGTTCATTCCGTTCGGAAGTTTGAATGTAGTTTTATCGATCAAAAATATTGTGCTGGGTCTCGGTGTCTCATCGGTTATTGGATTGGTGGCAGGCATTGTTCCCGCAGCAATGGCCGCTCGCCTTGATCCGGTGATTGCGATTCGGGCTACTTAAAACACACTTTTTCAATTCGTGTGAATCATGTGGGTGATTTTCACCTAATCTATATTGCGACTACTTCTTAAAAGCATACAACCTTGAAGGATTATCAAAAAAAATGGTTTGAAAATATTGATCCATTCCCCACGCCTTTAATTTATTTGGTATCTCCTCGATCAAAAATGTTAGCCCTGGTTTTCCACCATAGCTTTTCCAATATGTGGAGCGCGCCATATCCATGCCCAAGGTAATCTGCTTCGAATATTGTGGAAGAAGTTCTTCTAAAATTTTATATGTCCAGTTTTCTTCATCAGCCTTCCATCGGAAAGCACTATCGTATTCTACAAATACTCCTGTATCCAATACTTTTTTATGATAGTCAATGTCTTTCATCCGATCGACATGCGAAAGAACCACGTGCGACAAATCAGCTCCTAATTTCTCAAACAACACAGCCTGCTCCCAAGCATGGCGACCAAAATTAGTATGTGTAAGAATGGGGACACCTGTTGCTATGTGCGCATTGACAACCGCCCGGAATATTTTTTCCTGATGACGTGAAATAGCTTCGTCTCCTGTCGCTAACTTTATCAATCCGGCTTTGTGATTTGTTCTTTTTATAATGGGTCCATTGTAGTCGAACTCATCGATACCCAATTCAATATCATCAATGAATAATTGTGTGAGCTGATCTTCTGTATAATGATACCGCCAATGGTTGGGAACATAATACATTTCCAAATGAATGCCGGTTGGTACAATAATGTTGACACCACTGCGCTTACTTACCTCTGCCAGCTTCAATACATTGCGGCCACAATTTGCAGGCATTGTGTCGACTACCGTTCGGCCACCTTCATTATAAAATTCCAATAACTCATCAGTGATTTTATCAGTGTCATTTAAAATATAATCTTTATTCGCAATGGTTGGGAAACTTTCCTCAATCACAATATGCTCGTGCGCATAACAAAGTCCCATTTCGCTCACAGACTTGTCCCCAGTTACTGTTCTAAAGAAATTATGCATACTCAATAAAGATTAAAAGTTCTTTCTCCAATCATTTCGTCCAGTAGATGCTTTTTGTTGCGGAAGATCGAGGATTGCACCTGATGTGATGAGCGCATGTTGCAAGTATTTTACATCGACATCAGAAGCGCTTGTGTCTAACTTAAGCGATTGAACAGCAGCTAGTCCAGCGGCTTGTCCCATCGCCATCGTCTGTGCCATCGATCTGCAGGAGGCATGTGCATCGTGTGTGGCCGAGAAACAGCGACCCACCATCCAACTGGTATTGGATTGCTGAGGTACTATCGTTTTGTAAGAGACACCATAGACACCTCTGCCGGGAACATACTGCCAAAAGGTTTCCGATTCTCCTGAACTTCCCTTTCGATGATCTTCGATGGGGGCACCACATAACAATATCCGATCGTCTGGCATCGATTCATTTATAAAATCATCTTTAGTAAGTCTGGCCAGTCCGTAAACTCTTCTGGTTTCGCGAACTCCAATCTGATGAGACAATCCAATTATTTTAGAATTGGTATACCCCGGAACTTCCGCCCGAAAGAAATCTTCGTATATAAATGCCTGTCGCCTGCCTTCTATTTCTGCTTTTGTGATCTGCTCTACATCTAAAGAATCCAAATCTGTAACTTTTACTGCCACCGTTGAAATACAATGAGGCTGACACATTTCGTGTGCAGATCCTTCTTTTCGTGGTAGTGGATGCTTCCCGGTCACCACAGCTTCCTTCATTTTCTGGGATAACATCTTTTTTCCACCCGCGTGTTCAAAATCGTCAAGGTATACATTGGCCATTCGAAAGGTTGTTGTCATACTTTGTGCATTTTCTGACTCAGCCGCTTTTTCATAGGGTATTCCGGCAAGGTGACAATAGTCGGCATCTCCCGATGCGTCAATTACGCGTTTGGCTTTTATTTTAAAAAAGCCAGTGCCCTTATGATAAAATATACAATCACTGAACTCCTGACTGACGGATACATCTACCAACAAAGAATGATAGAGAACCTCTACGTTCTTTTCCTGAAGCATTACATCCCAAACATACTTCAATCGCTCTGGATTATAATTTACACCGGTGCCTGCTCCGTAAGTATTAGGCCGGAGAAAAATATCTCCGGTGGCATCTAGTCGATTAACAATCTGATCCGGAATACCACCTACAATTTTTCTAGTCTCTTCACCCGGTGTGAAAAAACCATAAAACGTGTCCAGCATTTGAGTAGAAGATCCACCCGCAAATCCATACCGTTCAGCCAACATAACTTTATACTTTCCGGAAGCAGCACTGATCGCTGCAATACATCCTGCAGAACCAGCACCGATAATCAATATATCGGTTTCAAATTTTCTCTTTATAGCTTCGGGGTTTATAATATTCATACCGATCGTTTAGTTCCAACACCTGCGTAAAGTTTCGACATCAAATGTGAATGTTCATCGTAAGCACTTATATAAGTCTCCTCATCCCATTTTGCTTTGCTTAAGGAAATGTAAGTTTATCCTAACCTGCCTAAATGCAGGATGGCTGCGATTTTATCACGCGTGTTTTCGTTGAAAGTCATTATTTGTAGAGACTGTCTTCTTTTAATTTAGAATAGTTGATCAAACGAAATTTTCAAAAACTCCTGCCAGGGTATTCCGCTATTTCCAACGAGTAGTACTTTATCAGGCTCGTGTTGCTTCTTGAATGCCTCCATGCCTGGCGCTTTTTGTGTAGCACCACTTTTCACTTCAAGCCCAATGACTTTTCCCTTTCTCTCCAACACAAAATCAATTTCATCATTTCTATGGCGCCAGTAGTGAACCGTATATCCTTCACTTAATTGGTGATTCACTAAATGTGCACCGATGGCAGCCTCCACCCATCGACCCCACACATCAGGTTTTAAATTCACTTCCTTCAACGATGCACCTTGTTGTGCTGTTAATAAGGCCGTGTTGTGTACCTGAAACTTTGGGCTGGAAGAACGTTGGCGAAGTTGTTCGCCCGTATATTTTTCAATACCCGCCAGCAGACCTGCCGTATCGAGCAACTGCAAGTAGTGAGCTAACGTGGTGGTATTGCCTGCATCCTGCAACTGCCCTACAATTTTTGTGTAGGACAAAACTTGCCCTGAATATAAACAACCTAACTCAAAAAGTTTTCGCAACAAGGCTGGCTTGTCAACGCGGGTGAGCATGAGGATGTCTTTGGAGATGCTGGTTTCAATCAACGCATCGTTCACATATTTCTTCCAACGATCTTCATCGCTCATTAAACTGGCTGCACCTGGGTAGCCACCAAACCAAACATATTGTTCGGCTGTCACACCAAAGGCTTTTTCCATTTCAGCGAATGACCAATGCCCCAGATAAGTAGTTTCAAAACGTCCGGCCAACGATTCGGTTAATCCTTGTTGCAAGAGCAAACGAGATGATCCTAATAGAATAACTTTAATGGGTTGGTTCGTGCGGGTGTCTTCGTCCCACAACTTTTTAACCACTTCACTCCAGTTGTCAATCTTTTGAATTTCATCAATCGCTAAAATGAATGCTGTTGCCCCCGAAGCTTTCCATTGCAACCGTGCTGTTTCCCACTGTTGCTCTAGCCAAACCGCTCCAGCATTGGCAACGGCATCTGCTGAAACAAAGAGGTGTGGGGTATTCAGCTTGGCCAAAACCTGTCCGGTAAGGGTACTTTTTCCCACCTGGCGGGGCCCCATAAGCACCTGAATGAAGCCTCTTGGTTCATTGATTCTGCTTATAAGTTGCTGAATATAAGGTCTTTCGAAAGTCATTTACAAATTACTCAATTATATGAGTAAATATACTCAATGTTGTTAAAAACGGAAGCCTAAAGTAGCACATTTCAGGGAGTCGCCCTTACGCGCCAATTTGAACTGGGGGAATTCCTAAGGTAAGCCCAGGTTAATGAATGTGGTAAATTAGGGAGTACAATTAATAGCAACTACTCTTCATATTATTTAGATGCTATAAATCAGAATAGTGCTGAGCCAAAATGAAAACGGACAGAGAGAAAGAAATCACCTGTC
>CAZIOY010000126.1:3025-6277 GCA_964540915.1 uncultured Ohtaekwangia sp. | reverse complement strand
CGGTAAGCTCGCAGGAAACTGTTGATTTTACTTTGCGCCCCTACAAGGTTTCTTCAGGCTTCGCACTCTCCAGGGCGCAATCAGCACGAACTTGAAAAAAAGCGAGCCTCTATCCTCTAACTACTATTCAACCATTGATTGCATCTGAAATGACCAGCCTTCTGCTTCAGATTAGCTTTTAACTAATAACTTTAAACTTCTCAATACTTCAACACCACCGAAGGATCCACCGGATATCTTCCAAATGATTTCCCGTACACTGCTACGCCACCATCACCTTCGGTCTTTATCTTGATTACCAGTTCACCTTTTTCAACAGCAGCTTTCAATTGCTTTTTTGAAACAACAACTTTTATAAGATAGCCATACGACCCCGCCTCTCTCAACTTCCGGTCTTTCAATTGATGATGCCATGATAATACGCCACGATGATCAGCAGGATCATCGGCTAAGGTGGTGGTGAATCCAGCTTCACCATTAATCGAGATTGAAATTTTGGATGGGAATAGTTTCTCATCTGTCATCGGATACGAATTTGGATTACCACTGGGTGAAGCTTTTCCCCCCAGCATGAAATCAACATCCGTTTTTTCCTTTTGATCGAGATCTTTTACAAACAATTCTTTGGCCGAGAGTTCAATGAGGAAGTAGGCTTCTTTTACGTTCACGTTCGCTGACTTATCCAGTTTGAAGGTGTATTCAAAAAAACCATTGCCCGCTCCGTTTACTTTCAGTCCATCTAATACCTTCCACTGTTTCACACTCCATTTTGAATTAGAGAAGGAGGCCGGTGCAACAGAAAGTATTTCTGTCTTAGGAAGTTTGCTTTCAGAAATTATTTCAAAGTGCATGAAGTTGTGATGCAACACGGTGCCTTTCATATCTTCCAACTGAAGCGTGAGTATAGCGAGCCCGCTGGTTGATGGCATCTCTATGGATAGCGACTCAAGTTCTTTTTGTAGGTAGGGTTGATAGTCGATGAGTTTTGAACCCATCGTAGTCAACGAAGTTTCGCCAATGGCGTTGGTGTGTTTCATCTGAAAGGAAAGTTTTAATTGCTTCCCGTAATCCACACTGGTCATCGAAGAAAGATAGAGCGGTACCTTAATGGTTTCTCCACCGTTTACTGTTTTGGAAATCTCATTGCCGGTGGATATGTATACCGGTGCGTGCAGGTCGTTGAGTTTCATGCCCGGCATCAACTCTTCCAGACCCGTGAATTTATTTGTTCGGTCAAAACGCCAGTAGCCATTCCACTCATTGATCACATCATGATGTTCGGTGTATAACCACCCTGCTACTTCCGGATATTTCCGGAAGGTGTTCAGCATACGATGATAGTCCCAACTCCAGTCTACATCACCGGTGCTGCCCTCATAGCCCCACACGTTGCCGCACTCGGAATTTATTTTGGGTTGCTTGCCTTGTTTAAACCCTGCTTCAAACTGAAACGTGCTTCCTTCGAAGGAATTCTCTGTCAATTGCTTCAAATGATTTTCCCATTCCCATCCCGGCAGGTAATCATGGAATGAGTTGATGTCTGTTTGAGTGTGACCTGCGCCACAACAAATAGAATTGTCTTCCACCAGGCGGGTAGGGTCTAGTGATTTGGCCAGGTAATACATCGATGAAACCCACATCTGTGTTTCAGGAAGATAGTTGCCCACGCGCTTTCCATCTACTTCAACATGCGTGCGCAGGCCCCACGTTTCATTAAATAAAATCCAGGAGAAGATAGCAGGATGGTTGAAGTCACGCTTTACCATGTCGCGAAACGTATTCTCTGCTTCCTGCTGCATCTTCGCATCGGGGTCGCCCCAGCTGTTGGGTAGGTCGGCCATAACTAATACACCCAGCTTATCGGCCCAGTATAGTTTGCGCGGAATCTCTGATTTAATATGCGGACGAATGCCATTCAGGCCAATCGACTTCGCGAGTTCAATTTCTTTGCGCATGAATTCATCGCTGGGAAAGGTATAGAATCCTTCGGGATGATACGACTGATCCAGCGTAAGCTGAAGATAAACCGGTTTGTCGTTGATAGCTATATAGGGGAATTCAGTTCCTGGAAGATTTGCCACGGAGATCTTGCGCATACCGAAATAGGTCTTCACCACATCGTCACCGAGTTTCACTTCTGCATCATAGAGATAAGGATCTTCCAGTGACCATAGATGAGTTTGAGGAATAGCGATAGAGAAAATGAATTTATCTTTTCCTTTCGGAACGATTACCTCTTTTGTGATGGGAGCGGAAGAAGTTTTAATCGATACAGATAGTTTGGTATCGGCTTTGGCTTCTGTAGGCAAGTAGGTAGTCACGGTAACTTGATTGTTGTCAATATCAGGTGTGAAGTGAACAGCATCCGCATACTCTTTTCCACGCGCTTCCACATACACGGTTTGCCAGATGCCGCGTGCATTACCGTAACCTTGCTTTCCGTATAATGTAAAATCTCTACGCTTGTCATCGGCACGCACTACCAGTTTTTGTGGCTGACCATATCTCAGATGTTCGGTTAACTCAAACGAGAACGGTGTATAACCTCCTTGATGCGTTCCCAATAATTTTCCATCGAGCCAAAGGGTGGTTTCCCAATCGGATGCACCGATGGTTAAGAATGTTCTTTTGTTTCCCCACTCCGCACTGATCGTGATGTCTCTTTTATACCAGGCGATGTCGGCCAAATCTTTTACGCCTGACAGCGGTGATCCCCATGGGAAGGGTACATTAATCCTATGTGCGAAAGCGGCTGTGCCTTCATTCCACCTTTTCGAAATGCCCTGATCGAGCGAATCAAATTCGAATTGCCAGACGCCATTGAGATTTTGCCACTGCGTCCGCTCAAAATCCGGACGAGGGTGTTCGGGTAGGGGAATGGGTTGAGCGGATAATGAAGTGAAAGCAACCAATAAAAGGAGCGGTAGGAGGGATTGAATTTTTCTCATCCCTAAAGGTAAATAATTTGGGCTTCG
This sequence comes from uncultured Ohtaekwangia sp., assembly GCA_964540915.1. Taxonomy (GTDB): domain Bacteria; phylum Bacteroidota; class Bacteroidia; order Cytophagales; family Cyclobacteriaceae; genus ELB16-189. Next base: position 3,302 of record CAZIOY010000126.1, on the reverse strand, counting down.
TGCCTCCGGTTTTTAAAGGCAAAGGCGGCAGACTGTGGTTAGCGGTAAAGCAATCAATAAATAGAAATGTCACAGTAAACCTTAGTGGGATTTAATTCTGGGTATTGGAGAAAATATCCAATAGTATCTGCTACGACCGAGGGGATCCTTCGCTATTGATCGTTATTTTTTAACATTTTATTAAAGGGATAAATGAGACCATCTGCTTTACTTATCGGTATACTTGCCGCTCAGGATTTGGGTTTATTTTTTTTCTTAGTCTCCCGCCTCGGGAACT
>CAZIOY010000126.1:0-2925 GCA_964540915.1 uncultured Ohtaekwangia sp. | reverse complement strand
TCCTTCGCTGTTGATCGTTATTTTTTAACATTTTATTAAAGGGATAAATGAGACCATCTGCTTTACTTATCGTTGTGCTTGCCGCTCAGGATTTGGGTTTGGTGTTAGTTCAACGCCCTTACAGGCGACTCCTCTGGGAAGGACTCAATAACTACTTAATCTCAATGGGGCCGGGGTTAAGATCTTTAGCCAGGACTTCTTTTATTTTCTGTACTAAATTCTTGACTGTCAAATAACTGTTATCGGGTGCATTTAGCACGATTACTGAAATGGTATATTTTATAAAGTTTTGTTGATACTGAAGGTTTTTATCAAACGTCAGAAGAGCATCAAACTTATTCTCTACCAATAGCGCCAATAATTTTCCATTAGAGACGCCCATCCACCTCTGGTCAGCAACGGTATAAATTTCATGTTCCTTAAAATCTTGCTTTAACCTTTTGGGGAGATTCTCATCAAGCAGCAGCTTCATAAATTTGCTCAATATTCTTCGAAGTCAGGATTTTTCCGGCAATCTCGATGACGGCAATAGCTTGTTCTTTTTTAACAGTCGGGAAATCTTCCAGAAATTCATCCAGAGGAATACCTTTTTCGAGATGGTCGAATAGGGTTTGAATCGGAACTCTCGTTCCTTTAAAAACAGGATTTCCTGATAGTATGTCCTGATCAATATTGATGTAATCCTTAATCCGATACATAGGTGAAAGGTACGAATTTTATTATTCACGTGGAATAACTTAGTTTTTGTCTTGCAACTGCCTACTGCCTACTTTTAAAAGAATATTACTTCTTAACAATCGGCAAACGCACTACCGAGGGATATTTCTTAGAATGATGTATTTGATTATGTGCCACAACACCAACCGATTCATCAAAGTTATTTCCTCCCGTATTCAGGTTGCGCTCGAAGCGAGGGAAGTTACTGCCCGATACTTCAATGCGAACACGATGCCCGGCCGCAAAATAATTACTGGTAGACATCGGTGATAATTTTACTTTATACACGTTCCCTTTTTCCATCAACACTTCTTTCTCATACCCTTCGCGATAGCGTACGCGCTGAATGGTTTCATCCAGGTTATAAGCTTTTCCATCGGGATAAACATCGATTAGCTTAATGGTAACGTCCGTGTCTTTCACATCCGATGATACGTATAGGGTAGATTCAATAAATCCACTCACTTCCAGCCCATTGGTTAAAGGCTCGGAAGTATACACGAGGATGTCGTTACGCAATTCCATTTCAGATTGATCAAACGCTCCTCCGGTCACCGCATTTCCCGTGCAGCAAACATTGCCGCCATAAGACGAAACCGGGTTGGCGGGATCATAGGTGAATGCATCGGGCTTGTCAGTGGAAGGAACTTTCGGAACCAACTTACCATTGCCATTGCGTGTGTTGGCTTGCCCTTCACTGCTCAGGAAGTAATCGGTCATGACGGCATTGGCGGGAGGCCAGGTTTCGGAAGTCTGCCACACATTGCTTCCCATGGTAAAGTATTTCACCCGCGCGGTGGTTTTCTTAAAATCATTCTGTTCTCCTTTCAACAGCATGTCAAACCAGCCCCACGTGAGCGCATCATAATTCAAGCGCGCATCGCCCATGCTGCGTTCTCCCACTACTGTATTTTCAGTAGCACGTTTGTAGGCACAATGCAGGGCGGGGGCGATCACCAGATATTGATTATCGGCAATTTCTTTATTTGGATTTTTGCGCACGTGATTGAACAACGTGAGGTTTGGACTTGACGACACATCGTACCACGACACAAACCAGTAGGCAGGAACATTCAGCGGCATGTTATCATGATACAATCCTCCTTTGAACCAGGCCGGATCATTCGGCTTACGCCTGATCATGTCTTCGTAAATTCCTTTTTGTCCGTTTACATTTTTGATGATGTCTTGTACTGGCAAATGACGCAGCGCCTGTGCCCAATCCACTTTAGGCATCTCAGTGTCCATGTCGTAAAAACGTTGCACCCGTACTAAACCGGCTTGTGTTATGTCTTTGGGGAATGTTGGACGGAACTCATCATTCTGCGTTCCATATAACCATGATGTAAATAACATCTGCTGTGCGCCACCGCGAAACCAGTTACCCTGCTCATAAAATTCTCCCACGCGACCCACACCGGCACCGAATCCCTGTGCCACCATGGCCGCAAGGGCCGGGTGATTGAGTGAGGCAACGGCCATCTGCCACTCTGCGGTGGAGGAACAACCGATCACACCAATTTTTCCGTTCGACCAGGATTGTTTGCTCATCCATTCAAAGGCATCGTAGCCATCGGTGGTCGGTGTTCCGAGAATGTCCCATTCGCCTTCTGAGAAAAATCTTCCACGCTCATTTTGCACTACATAGGCATAGCCGCGTTGCACCGCATCGTAGGCAGCTTCTAATCCGTGTGCGCGCATTTCACCATCACCCCAGGTATTAAAGTTATAGGGCGTGCGCGAAAAGACAATCGGCACTTTTGCATTCCCTTTCGGGCGATAGATGTCGGTGGCCAGCCGTTCACCATCGCGCATGGGCATCATCACCTTTTGATCGATGACAGCAATGGCCTCTAATTTTTTGTAGATGTCGTTCTGCTGTTGCGACAGCAAAGAAAAAGAGAGGGCAAATAAAAGGAGGAGCAAGCAAAGTTTTCGCATACGCAGTTGGTTTATAGAATTTGCATTTAAGATAGGGGATCAATTGACAATTGACAATGAATAATTGACAATAGGCACCTGATCTATTTCAAACTTTAAACTTTAAACTTTAAACTTTAAACTTTAAACTTTAAACTTTAAACTTTGAACTTTAAACTTTGAACTTTAAACTTTCCACTTTAAACTTTCCACTTTCCACTTTCCACTTTAAACTTTGAACTTTAAACTTTCCACTTTAAACTTTCAACTTTCCCCCTTCCACTCACA
>CAZIOY010000125.1:0-6416 GCA_964540915.1 uncultured Ohtaekwangia sp. | reverse complement strand
GCCCATGGTGTCATCCATCGGCACATGAAGTTTTTTGCACGTGTCACGTAAACCCACTTCATCCATTTCGGAAATATCAATACCCGTGAAGTGTTGTATCGCTTCATACATCGTAAAGCGTTTCCACGGACGTTTAAAGTCGATGAGGTTGTCACCTACTTTTACCTCCGTTTTACCATGCAGGTCAATGGCTGCCTTTTCAATCATCTCCTCCACCAGGTTCATCATCCAGTTATAGTCTTTGTAGGCGACATACAATTCCACCTGCGTGAATTCTGGATTATGATAGCGTGACATCCCTTCGTTGCGGAAGTCTTTGGAGAATTCATACACACCATCAAATCCACCAACGATCAATCGCTTCAGATAAAGTTCATTGGCAATGCGCAGATAGAGCGTCATGTCCAATGTGTTGTGATGTGTTTTAAAAGGACGCGCTGCTGCACCTCCGTATAGCGGCTGCAAAATCGGAGTCTCTACTTCGAGATAGCCTTTGTTATTCAGGTACTCGCGCATGGAGTTTACCATTCTGGTGCGCTTCACAAATGCCTCGCGCACCTGGGGGTTCACCACCAAGTCAACATAGCGCATGCGGTAGCGCTGCTCAGGATCCGTAAAGGCATCGTGCAAAGTTACATGGCCTTGTTCATCTTTCGTTTCCTTTACAATAGGCAATGGCCGCAGCGACTTCGAAAGGATTTTAAAACTGGTAACATGGATAGAGATTTCTCCCGTTTGTGTAGTGAACACAAAGCCTTTCACACCAATGATATCACCGATATCAATCAGTTTTTTAAATACGGTATTATAAAGCGTTTTATCTTCATCAGGACACAAGTCATCTCTGCGAAAGTATAATTGTATACGTCCTGATTCATCCTGTAATTCAGCAAAGGAGGCATTGCCCATAATCCTGCGCGACATGATACGGCCAGCAATCGATACATCTTTATACTCAATCTTTTGATTGGGATAATGCTCGTGGATATCCGCAGCGGAGGCATTGATTTCAAATAATTCTGCCGGATAGGGGTTAATGCCCAGTTTTATCAGTTCCTGTAAACTTTGTCTCCGGACGATCTCCTGTTCGCTTAATTGCATGATAATCGCGATTTATTGGTAATTGAGGGGCAAAAATAATGAATTCAGGCCTCAATAAGGAATGGACAATTGAAAACGAACAATGGACAATTATTTCTCTAAGTATGCAATTACTACTTGCCGTTTTTCCTGCGAGCAAGTTCTTTTCTGATCATGGTAAGTTCGCGGCTACTCTGGCCTGCAACGGATGTATTCTCAGCGGCTCTGCGAATCAGATACGGCATCACTAACTCAACAGGTCCATAGGGAACATACTTCGCCACATTGTAGCCTGCCTTGGCAAGGTTAAAGGAAATATTATCACTCATACCCAGAAGTTGAGCAAACCAAACCCGTGGGTCGTTCGGTTTCATACTGTGTTTATCCATGAGCAGCGCCAGGTATTGATTGCTGTATTCATTGTGCGAACCGCACATCAGACTCACGCGTTGTTTATTGTCGATACAAAAGACAAGGCCTTTATTAAACGAGTCGTCCGTAGCCGGCTTGCTCGGATGAATCGGGTTGGCATAACCCATTTTTTCCGCACGCTCGGCCTCCTTCTCCATGTAAGCACCCCGCACCATTTTCGCACCCAAATAATAATTATGCATGGCTGCCATATGAAACGCATTGCGCAGGTTATCGAGCATATCCCTGCGATACATTTGATAGGTGTTGAACACGATGGCACGCTGTTGATTATACTTCTTCATCATCTCATAGGCGAGTTCATCAATAGGATTTTGAATCCAGCTGTCTTCCGCATCAATCATCACCGGCACATCATAAGCATGTGCTTTGGCGCAGATTTTTCCTACACGGTCTTGAAAATGCTGAAAGGCTTCCTGTTCATCGGCCGTCAGTGGCTCTTTGCTTTGCACCCTGGTGAGCAGATCAATGCTTACGAGACCCGTGCTTTTGAATACCGTAAACGGAATGGCTGGATTATCTTTCGCTTTATCGAGTGTCTTTAAAATCTCTTCGGTGGTTCTGTCAAAGCCTTCTTCCGTGTGAGCTCCTTCCGCAGAAAAATCCAGAATGGTACCCACATGAAACCGGTTAAGAGTTTGAATGGTACGCTCGCTCTGGGCAATGTCTTCACCTCCGCAGAAATGCTCAAATACAGTAGCTTTAATGAGTCCTTTCACCGGAAGGTGCAGGACCAAACCTAATTTAGCCAGACCCGTGGCAACGCTTGAAATTGCCGGATGGTTAACGATTGAAAAGATGAAATTTGCCTTTCTGAGTTCCTTATCACTTTTGTAGGAAAAGGCTACTTCGGTATCATCAAAATGGACGTTGGGCTGTATTTGCATAAGGTAGAATTGCGGCACAAATATAATAGGGCAAGCCATTATAAAAACGACTGTTCGTGAGATCATTAAGATTGTTAATAAACCCACCTGTTATTGACCGATTATTGGTTTATTTTGCCAAAGACGTTACCACTCTTTTATAACAAACCCGATGTCATCCTCCCTGATTTCCATACAGAACAACCCGCATGAATTGCTGACTCCATTTTTTGCCGGAAGGCAATATTCATCCGTGGCCGTGCTTACAGATTCCAATACCTATACATATTGCTATCCACTCATTCAATCGACATTGCCACCCCATGTTATACTTACTATACCTGCCGGAGAGGAGCATAAAAACCTTGAAGGCTGCCAGCGGGTGTGGGAAAAACTAACGGAACATCAGTTTGACAGACACTCGTTGTTACTGGTGCTGGGCGGTGGTGTGCTGGGCGACTTGGGTGGTTTTTGTGCCGCTACCTTCAAAAGAGGAATCGACTTTGTATTAATGCCCACCACCCTTCTGGCCCAGGTAGACGCGAGCATTGGGGGTAAGCTGGGCATCGACTTCCATGAATTTAAAAATCATATTGGCATTTTTTGCCAACCCGTTGCTACGCTTATCTGTCCTGCGTTTTTAACAACACTCCCCGAAAGGGAACTACGCTCAGGCTTTGCGGAAATCATCAAACATTGTTTAATATCCGATAAGAAGATGTGGGATGCTATCAAAGTAAAATCCCTGCAAGAACAGGATTGGCGCTCTTTGATTCCTCATTCCGTAGCTTTCAAAAAACAGGTGATTGAAACCGACCCTCGCGAAAAAGGACTTCGTAAGATTCTCAACTTTGGCCATACCGTAGGCCATGCGGTGGAAAGCTATTTCCTGAATTCCGACAATCGGTTATTTCATGGCGAGGCAATAGCCGTGGGCATGATTGCCGAGGCTGCTATAGCCGAAGCTAAAAAGATGATTAGCCGAACCGAATTATTGGCGATCAGCAGCTATGTGAAACACATCTACCCAAAAGTGGTATTACCATCTGGGTTTGATGATTTGATAAAACTAATGGCTCAGGATAAGAAAAATAAAGGTAATAAGATATTAATGGCGCTGATCACAGGAATTGGACAAGCCCATTGGGATGTGGAGGTCAGTCCCGAAGAAATTGTTGATTCACTAAATTACTATCAGCTGGTTTACACATAATATGCCTCTGAATCTTCCTCTTTCTTAACCTTCTTCAAAGATTGCTTAAGGTCGTCAGCCTTCTTGGCTACAAACTCCTTGGTTTTCTTTCCACGATCACCCGTTAGCAACCAGGCAGCGAGCAGAGCCCCGCCTGCCACACCTAAGCCAATCATAATTTTTTTTGTTGTTGTCATAGTTTTCTAAACCGGTTTTTTTGTTAAAATGTTTCAAGTGTTCTAAAAAATCTACCAATAAAATTTACTTTTAACACGAACTTAACATAGTACCCTTGGCATCGCATCTCATCGTATCAAAAACATCTTCTGTATCGGGCACCATTCAGCAATTATCCTCTTCAAAGAGTATAAGTAACCGCGCCCTGTTGTTAAAAGCATTGAGTGGTAACCAATCAATTGTGAGTAATTTATCCGATGCCCGCGATACTCAACTTATGAACCGGTTAGTTGGCAGCCATGATAAAATCATTGACGTGCTCGATGCCGGCACAACGATGCGGTTTCTCACTGCCTATTTTGCTGTCTCTGGAAAGAACAAAATCATCACCGGCACAGCCCGAATGAAAGAGCGGCCCATCGGTATTTTAGTTGATGCCCTTCGTACCTTAGGCGCCTCCATCGACTACCTCGAAAAAGAAGGGTTCCCTTCCATTGAGACCAAAGGTTTTGCGAGTCAAAAGACCGACCATCTTGAAATCCCGGGGAATGTGAGCAGCCAATACATTTCGGCATTGATGATGGTTGCCCCAACCCTTCCCTCAGGGCTTACCATCTCCCTTTCGGGAAAAATCGGAAGTGTGCCCTACATACAAATGACCGCAGCACTCATGAAAGAGTTTGGCGTAACGTGTCAACTTGATTTCGATAAAAAAAATATACAAATACCTTCCACTTCGTATCATCCGACCCATGTAACGGTGGAGGCGGACTGGTCGGCCATCAGTTATTGGTATGGGTTCACCGCGTTGGCAGAAACGGCTAACCTTGTTTTACCTAATGTGTCAGAAAAATCTTTGCAGGGCGATCGGGTAATAGCCGACATCATGGAGTGGTTGGGAGTGCAATCAACTTTTCTGAACAACTCCTTGGTGCTGACAAAAAAGAATCATCTGAGTAATATTTTCTGGGATTTCATAGATTGTCCTGATCTGGCCCAAACTGTTTTGCCGGTATGCGCAGCCAAAGGAATCAGCGGAGAATTTACCGGATTGGAAAGCTTACGGATTAAAGAGACCGATCGCATTGCTGCGTTGCAAAATGAGATGGCCAAAATCGGTGCGACCTTAACGGAACCACAAACCGGAAAATGGGTATTGACTCCCGGAAAAATATCCCGTGAACCTATCACGATTGAAACCTATCACGATCACCGCATGGCCATGGGCCTCTCGCCCTGGGCGACTCTTAGTGATTTGATCATCCAGGAACCTTCCGTTGTGAATAAATCGTATCCGGGATTCTGGAATGATATGAAAACGGTCGGGTTTAAAATCACAGAAGGATAATAACGATTACCGATCGATAAAAAACTTCGGCCAATCATGGGTCGAAAAAAAAATCATTAAAAAGCCTCGGCCTGTGTCTCCACAAGCCGAAACAAAATTAAGTTTATTTACAACGGTCAATAAGCAAGCAGACCGTAGATTATTTAATATATCTGAAATCATGTCCGGGCTTCACCTGGAGCAATACATCATAAATCAGGTTGATTACATTTTCCACATCGTCCTTGTGCACAGTCTCTACGGTAGTGTGCATGTATTTTAAGGGAAGTGAAATGAGTGCTGACGCCACGCCTTCTGCTGAATATGCAAATGAATCGGTGTCTGTTCCCGTTGAACGTGAAACGGCCTGGCGTTGGAATGGAATTTTCTTTTTCTGCGCCACATCAATAATCATCTTCAACACATTGTTTTGCACCGCGGGGCCATAACATAATACCGGGCCCGCGCCACACTTCATGTTACCACTTTCCTTTTTATTATACATGGGTGATTGTGTGTCATGGGTCACATCGGTACAAATCGCCAGATCGGGTTTCAGTCTGCGTGAAATCATCTCTGCTCCGCGTAAGCCAATTTCCTCTTGTACAGCATTCACCACATACAAGCAGAACGGCAATTTCTTTTTGTTCTCATGAAGCCTGCGTGCTACTTCGGCAATCATGTATCCGCCCATGCGGTTGTCCAGCGCGCGACCGGTGAGGTAATTTTTGTTCAACTCTATCAACTCATCTTGAAATACCGCTACCGAACCTACGTGTACACCCATTTCTTCTACTTCCTTCTTTGACTCCGCACCAATATCAATGAAAATATTTTTCATCGAGGGCGCCTCTTCCTTGGCTGCATCACGCACGTGAATAGCCGGCCAGCCAAACACACCTTTCACTACTCCTTTAGCACCATAAATATTGACACGCATGGAAGGAGCAATCTGGTGATCGGAGCCACCATTTCTGCGAACGTAAATGTATCCTTCATCAGTGATGTAATTCACAAACCAAGAGATCTCATCGGCATGCGCTTCGATCACCACTTTATAAGCGGCTTTGGGATTGATAACACCCACGGCTGTTCCATACACATCCACGATGTAATCGTTGGTATAAGGCTTTATGTAATCAAGCCAGATTTGCTGACCACTTTGCTCGAAGCCGGTAGGTGAAGCATTATTTAAATAATCAAACAGGAATTTTTTACTTTTTTTGTCCATCACTCAAGAATTTATTTCGAAACAAATCTATCAAATTCAAACAGGTATACCTACTTCTCCAACTCTTCAAAATCAATATCCATCACAGCAAACTTCTGCCAGCCAACGAAA
>CAZIOY010000124.1:0-6488 GCA_964540915.1 uncultured Ohtaekwangia sp. | reverse complement strand
ATATAGAAAAGGTGGTTGCTAATCTTTGCAATATGAAACCTGACATTAAAATTTATAAGCACAAAAATTCACCAGTCGGTAATGACCTGATATATCGTTTAGACAAGTGGACTATGACAGCTACAGACCCACAAGGTAATCCAATCAAGATGCAAGGAGCCTCAGCCCATATAATGCGTAAAAACGCAGACGGAGTTTGGCTTTGGCTTGTAGACAATCCCTTTGCTGCATCATTCTTTGCTGACTAATATCTTAATAAATCAATGAGAAGTAAGGCGAACGCCCAGTCGAGTAGACAGCCTCACCGGATTTTTCACCGGTGAGGTGCGTCTCTCACATGTATCTGCCGAAATGTAAGGCTATACCCATAGCTATCGGTACTCCTTACAGCATTCCAAACAACTCAACGTTCAGCCCTTCATGGATATGTGAGAGCTCCGAATTTTTTACATCGGCTCGTTGCTATCAACTACTATGACCCCAATAATTATCGGGACTGACTTCTCCTTAAGGTTCCAGACATCAGGAGACCTGCCCAGGTAAGACGTTTATCCTTCAATCTATCGCTGCTGCATACACAGGAACGGGCTAATACCCTGAAGGGCTTCGTTAAGATGTGCTAACGCATCCGTCTAAGTATGCCTCGTATGCAGTTCATGTTCTTCAGTACAGATCTTTGTAGTCCTGCTTTCTTCACTGCCTGGATCGCTCCCAACCAGCTTGTAGTTTACTAATGCGCATCGATGTGGTGCACATAATGGCCTTGCAGCCTTTGGATAATCTTTCCATATTCACCTCCTGAATATGAAAACACGATACTGGGCGCACACAGCACATTTGCACTAGGAGGGTTTCGTGTTCCAAAGACATCCCGATAGCTATCGGAACAAGTTTTGTGGTAAATATCCCGCCCTTTGGGTAGCTTCAAAACGTTATGGGCAAGTTTAACTGACATTGTATCTGTGAACAGACGAGTACAGAAAAAGTTTCTGCTCAGGCAGTTCTTACCCGACACACAATTTTTTATAATTACAAATAGAAGTGGAGACCAGCTACCATTTCAAAAAACGGGGCGACACCGAAAAGCCATACGAGTAGGAAACAAATTTAAAACTTATCATTATGCCAAAGTATGTAATTGAAAGAGAAATCCCAGGTGCAGGTAAATTGACCCCCGAACAATTAAAAGGCATTTCTCAAACATCTTGCGGAGTATTAAGCAACATGGGACCTCAAATTCAGTGGTTACAAAGCTATGTGACCGGTGATAAAATTTACTGTGTTTACATAGCACCCCATGAGGAAATGGTTCGTGAACATGCAAAGCAAGGTGGCTTTCCTGCAAACTCAGTAAGTCAAGTCATGACAATTATTGACCCGACAACAGCAGAATAATTTGCGGTGACAATTTAAAGATAAATCTGCTGGACAGTCAATATGAAAACCTTCCCCTAATCGGGCAGACGCCCTCACCGGATTTCTCACCGGTGAGGTGCGCCTCTCACATTTATCTGCCGAAATGTAATGAAGGCATGACCACACAGCGTACGGGTCTCATACTACTCGGTTCGTTGAGGATATTCAGTCATTCTTTACACAAACTGCAGCTTGGTTCTACATTTAAAGCAAGGCTAGCTAACTTCCTGAATATGCAAATGCCAGACTGGGCGCACACAAGGGCTACAGGAATATTGCGGGCGCAGTGCAAATTGAAAGTGCGTGCCATTAATTATCTTTGATGTGGCTTGACAGTTTAGTGCTTTTAAGTCCGCAACATCGGCAAGCCCCGCTTCGTTGGCTGTCATGCTATTTCTACATCGTAAACTTTTTAAAAGTTGAAAATTATGGCAAATGAAATTAGTGATAATTGGTATGAAGATTTTTTCCAGGGAATAAACTGTGAACTTTGGGAAAACGCAATTCCATCTGAATGGACCATACAAGAGGTTGACTTTTTGGTAAGTGAATTAACCCTACAGCAAGGACAGCATATACTTGACATACCTTGTGGCTTTGGCAGACATGCAATAGAACTTTCAAAAAGAGGGTTTACTATTACAGGCATTGACATATCTGAAACTTTTATTAAAGGGTTGACAGAAAAGATAAATTCCGAAAAACTAAACATTAAAGCAATTCAATCAGACATTCTTACCGTTCAACTAAATGAAAAGTTTTCAGGAGCCGTATGTTTAGGAAATAGCTTTGGCTACTTCAATTTTGATAGAATGAAATTATTTGTTGAAAAGGTTGCTGCAAGCCTTGAAACAGGAGCAAAGTTTATTATTAATTCGGGAATGATAGCAGAGAGCATTATACCAAACTTATCAAACTATTCAAAAAACAAATCTTATACCGTTGGAAATATAACAATGGACGTAACCAACATTTATAATGTTGAGGATAGTTACATGATAAGCAATCTTCTTTATACAAAGGAAGGTAAAACAGAGCAACATTCTTTTAAGCACTATGTATTTACATTGGGGGAAATAAAGCGGTTACTGCACTCCTATGGCTTACGGACTTTGGCAACATATAATTCACCAACAAAAACAGAATATAATCTTGGTGACCAACAAGTTTACATTGTAGCCCGCAAGGAATAATGTGAATATTGAATGCGTACGTTGAAGGCAATCTAAATTAGTGGACAAAAGGAAACGAACCGCTAACATCGGTTTGGTAATATGGCAACTGACGTGCTCCTAATGAAACATTTGTTTAAGGTGCAGTCCCGAAAACTTTCGGGATGATTCGTATAAACTTTTGTGCTAAAAATCCGCCACTTCGCCAAGCCGCAAACCGTTGCCTGCCATTTTAAATATATACTGAGTGAGTTTCCACATATTCCTATTGTGAGAAACATATAACTTATTACCAAAATTGTGTAACACTCTCCTCCTTTAACCTGCTCAACTTCAAAAGAAAAACGGATTATAACAGCCCCTACCCAAAAGTGGCGGGACATTGCGAATACGAACTTTTGTGTTTCAAACAGATTTTAGCGCGCATAGAAAGCATAGTGTTCCAAACCGCCACCTTCGGCACGCTGCAAAACGTTAGGTACAATGGCGGCAGGGCAAAATTCTCTGAGACAACATTTCGCTCTGACGCCAAATTTTAGACAACATCATTTTATCGTTACAGAATATGACTATTACAAAAAAAAAGACACCGTTGACCCTTTCTCACGAAAAAATCTTCCTTGTTAATAAAAAACTTGTTGCTAAAATTAAAGCGCTTGAAAAATGCTCGACAGACCTGAGTACCGCTAACAAAGAACTTACATTTCAAAATCATGAGAAACATAAACGAGCAGAAGAGTTGAGCATTGCTAACAAAGAACTTACATTTCAAAACAAGGAGAAACATAAGCGGGCTGAAGAGTTAAGCATTTCTAACACAGAGCTCGAACGGGCAGAAAGATTTGAAAAAGAAAATTCAAAAGCGCTGTCCGAAATGATGTTTATAATTTCACATAAAATAAGACAGCCCATCGCTCATATTCTGGGATTTTCAAACTTACTTGACAATACAAAGAATTCGCCCAACGAATTTGACAAAATCGTAGAGCATATGAAACAATCCTCCCAATCGCTAGACGAATTAACGAGAGAGTTATCGACATTTATTAATGAACATGAGAAAAAAGTAAAAGCTTGGGTATAAACTAACATGGTGCTTTCCCTAAAAATCATTTAAGCGGACACTAAAACGAAAATTAACCTGTGTGGCCGGACACAAGGCCCTAATGAAAACTTTGAAAGCTATTGAAGTAAAAAATATTGATACTCTTCAAATGGTCATTCCCTTTGTGAAGACAAAAATTAGCATGGATAATAATATTACAGATGCTAATACACTTGCTGAGGTCAAAACACTTATAGCTGGTTTTATTGAAACTATTAATAATAAACAGGTTGGTTAAGGAGACAGAAATGTTTACCAGCAGCCAACAATAGCTTTAAAAAATAAGGGCCAATTCGTGTAAGGAATCATTGTAGTGACGGAATTGTTTACCTTTGTTGCAAACGCAGGAGTTGATAGAATTAAACCTTTAATACCCTTCAAAAATTTAATAACTCAAAAAATGCCAGATAAACAGAATGACAAAATACTCAGAAGCCAATATATTCCCACTTCGGAATTTTATAGCCAGATAATAGATAGTTTACAGGACTATTCCATTTTTACCCTGGATAAAGAATTAAAAATTAATAGTTGGAGTTCAGGATCAGTCACCATTTTTGGTTATGAACCGGACGAAATTTTAGGAAAGGATTTCGATATCATTTTCACTGAAGAGGATAAAAAGACTGGAATCCCTCAGAGAGAAATCGATAAAGCATTAAAAGAAGGCAGGGCCGTAGATAACCGGTGGCATATTTGTAAAGACGAAAGTATATTTTATGCTTATGGTTTAGTTTTTCCGCTAACGGGTATAGATGGGGAAATGCTAGGTTATGTAAAAATACTACTCGATCTCACAGAGAGAAAGAAAGCAGAAGACTCTATTAAAAACTATGTGAAAGAACTGGAAGAATTGAACACGCATAAAGAAAGTGTACTTGCAATTCTTTCGCACGATTTACGAAGCCCTCTGTCTTCAATTATCGGAACGGCAAAATATATGAAAGATAATTATGAAAAGATGAAGCCCGAAGCAGTAAAGGATATGCTGGAACTTCTTTATAACTCATCCGTGGATGAGTTGAACATGTTAGACTATTTGGTGGAATGGGCAAGAATCAGATATGCATCAGAAGTATTTTCTCCCACAAAAATTGAACTTGTAAAATATATAAATCAGGTTTTTGATAAGTTGAAGGAAACTGCCAACGTAAATGCAATTAATCTCCATCACGAAATTGAAGAAAACGAAAGTGTTTTTGCGGATGGGAAAATGTTACTCTCAATTTTGCAAAACATAGTTTCAAATGCTTTAAAGCACACAAAACCGGGAGGAAAAGTCACAATTACTGCAAAAAGAAACGAAGCTAAACTTATTATAGAAGTGAAGGATACTGGCATTGGAATGTCGAAAGAAATAATGGAAAAACTTTTCGCTCCGCAAATGTCGTCTCTATCCAAAGCACGAGCTGAAAATAAAGGAGCAGGTATTGGTTTATTATTAGTAAAAGGCTTTTTGGAAAGAAACAGTGGTGAAGTTTGGGTGGAAAGCATAGAAGGCGAAGGTTCTTCTTTTTATTTTACATTACCAATAAACCAACCTGCCGACAAAATGGACAGCTTGAACAAACTAGACCTTAATTAAGAATTGGTTATGGATACCAATAATTTGTTAAATATGTTTTGGACGCTAGCTATAGTCGAGTAGACGCCCTCAACGGATTTTTCACCTGTGAGGTGCGCCTCCCACATTTATCTGCCGAAATCAACTTCTATGGCCCCAATAATTATCGGGACTGACTTCCCCTCCATGTTCCAGACATCCGGAGACCCCCCCAGGTAAGACGTTTATCATTCCATCCATCGCTGCTGCATCTACAAGAACGGGCTGATGCACCTGAAGGCCTCCGTCAGGATGTGCAGGCTTACCCGCCCCAACCTACCTCGGTATACAGTTCATGTTCTTCAGTACAGATCTTTGTAGTCCTGCTTTCTTCACTGCCTGGATCGCTCCAAAACCAGCTTACAGCTTACTAATGCACATCGATGTTGTGCACACAAGGGACTTGCACCTTCTGGATAATTTTTTCATATTCACTTCTGAATATGAAACGCCATATTGGACGCACACATGGCTACACGACAATGAGGGTTTCAGTGCTCCTTTGGACAGTTTTTTGGTTAATAGAAGTGTAGTTTTTCATCCCCATAGCTATCGGACAAGTTTTGTGGTAAAAATCCCGCCCATCTGGTAGCTGCAACCCGTTATTTGCAACCATTTTAGGACAGCAATAACTTGAAACTTTCTAGCTTTGAACAACGGATAAACAAAACATAATAACTGACAGGCTGGATGGATAAAAAATTGAAAAAATCGAATGGCTTCACCAAAAAAAATAAGATTCAACCGCCTGCCACCGTGCAGAACTTTCCCATCGTAGGTATTGGTGCGAGTGCTGGAGGGCTTGATGCTTTCAAGCGATTGCTCAAAGCGATACCCGAAAGTTCAGGAATGGCGTATGTGCTGGTGCAGCATCTGGACCCATCGCACGAAAGTATTTTAACCGAAATTTTACAACGGGTAACAAAAATTCCTGTGCATGAAATTACCGATGATATTCATCTTGCACCCGACCACATTTACATCATTCCTTCCAACAAAATTCTTACATCCACCGATGGTGTGCTGCAACTCACACCGCGCGAAAAGAAAATTCTCAATCTAACCATTGATATTTTTTTTACATCGCTTGCCCATGTTCATAAAGAGTTTGCAGTAGGTGTTGTGTTATCAGGCACAGGCAGCGATGGCACACTCGGATTAAAAGCCATCAAAGAACACGGAGGCATCAGCA
>CAZIOY010000123.1:0-6502 GCA_964540915.1 uncultured Ohtaekwangia sp. | reverse complement strand
GACTCACCAGCGAGTACCGCATGCCTTCTGTTCCGTTCGCAATTCCATCGCTCACACCAATGGTATTAAAAATCAACCCGACCAAGTCTTGAGCCCACACGGCCGTCTTCACTTCTTTTGCCAGGTCGTTCAGGTGCATGTTGCAAGGATTGCCATCGTAGCCTGTGCTGGCCACGCCCACTTGCGCTTTTTTCAAATCATTTTCTGTCAACCCAATGGCATACAACATGGCCTGCGAGGCAGGAAGGGTTGGGTCTTGGGTGACTGTTTTGCTGTATTTATTTAATTCCATTTCTAAAAGATTCTGGATATCTATTCTCGCATCAAACTATTACATATGAATAACTCTTATCCAACACGATACACTGATAGGCTTCCTGGATAATTGAACCCATGGATTCCTTCCAGGGCTTATTAAATTTTTGTCCTTCTATTGATTCGATACCGATCACCTCTACGGCTGTGCCGCAGAAGAAAGCTCCATCGGCCTCAAACAATTCTTCTGGACGAAAATATTTTTCTTCCAGTGGCATGTCGAGCTCTTTGCAAATTTCTAACACAGTCTGGCGTGTAATGCCGGGCAAAATATTTCCAAGTGGCGGTGTATAAAGCACACCCTCCTTCTCAAAAAAGAAATTGGCTCCGGGCCCTTCAGCCACAAAGCCATTCATATCCAGCATCAGTGCTTCATCAAATCCGCGTTGTTTCGCTTCGTTGGTGGCCATAATGGAGTTTACATAATGACCGCACGCCTTGGCCTCCATCTTTATCGATTTAGGATTGGGCCGCTGAAAGGTTGATACACAAACACGCAACTTCTGTTCATCAAAGTATTTATTCCACTCCCATGCCGTGATCATGATGGATACACCTTTGGGTGCCGACAAGGACATGTTGGGTGCACAATACACCAGCGGACGAATGTATGCGTCCTTCAGATTATTTTTTTCTAAAACCAGATAGGATACCTGAGTGAGTTCTTCGGCAGTATGATTGAAAGGAATGCCAAGAAGTGCGCAACCTTTAATGAGTCGTTCAAAGTGCTCATGCGCTTTAAAGATTTTTACTCCATGGATAGTTTGGTAAGCGCGGATACCTTCAAACGCTCCATATCCATAGTGAAGCGTTTGACTGAATAAATCAGCTGTCGCATCTTTCGCTTTTACGAATTTACCATCCAGGTAGAGAACGGTGTTGTCGTTGTAATACATATTAATTTTTAAAACAATCGTTAGTTTGCAGTAAGTCCTATAAAACAAAACCGCCCCAATCTCTCGGGGCGGTTGAATATCGTTTAAACAATATCGTCACAGCCCCGGTTTTCGGAGAATAATGACGCTAATGAGCACAAGCCCACCGCTGATCAAAGTGATCAGGTTAGTGTTGTTGCTGTATGAATTTAATTTCAATTGCATATAATCTTGTGCGACACTACAAGATTGGAAAATTTTGTGATGAGATTCAATGAAAGTACAGAAAAAAGTTTCGAAATATTCTTTAACGAATGTTAGGTAACTGTTTAAGCGGAAGCAAGATATTCCACAATGCCATCACGAATTGCTGTGAATGTTCGAATAAGTATATCTTCATTCTCTTCCAATAGCGTTACGCGAAAACCCTGTAACTCCGAACAGAAGGAAGAAATAGGAACGACACATACACCTTTCGCGCCCAGCAAGTAATACACAAATCGTTTGTCGTGTGGAATGTCCTGATCAACCCAACGCTCCACTAATTTACTGACGCGCTCATCAACCATCGCAAGTTTCTGACCAGCCCTTAATGTTCCCTCACGGAAAATAATGGTGTTGTAAAACGCACCAAAGGTTTCATTGAAGGTAAGCTGTGGAACTGTATGAAGAATGTCGGCAATGATCTTACTGCGTTTGCCAATATTGCGATTGGTTTCTTCACGGTATAATTTAAATCGTGGGTCTCCCAAAATTTTTGGAATCGCCAACTGCGGAAGCTTGGTGGAACACACTTCAATCATTTTGGCATTATCAATGGCATTACAAAACCGGTTGAAGTCCACATCCTTGTCCCGGTTGTAATACTCCATCCAGCCACATCGGGCACCGGGCCAGGGTAGCTCTTTGGAGATTCCCTTCATGGCAATGCCGGGAACGTTGTCAATTACTTCCGCCAATGACCAGGCACGCGCACCGTTGTAGGTGATGTTGATATAGATCTCATCACAAATCAAAAACAGCTTAAACTCTTTTGCGATTTCTACAATTCGATTCAATGTCTCCAAAGGATAGACCATGCCAGTAGGGTTATCTGGATTGATGATGAGTATGCCTACCACATTCGGATTGTACTTCACCTTGTTATATAAATCATCCAGATCGGGATACCATTTATTATTCGGATCCAGTTTATATGTCAGAGGTTCATTGCTGGCATGTGCTGCCTCGGCACTGGAGTGTGTAGAGTAGGCCGGTGAGGGGCCGATCACACGCGAAGTGGGCGTGATATATTGATATACTTTGGCAATCGCATCACCAAGTCCATTGAAAAAGCAAATATCATCCGGAGTGATTTGTACACCACCCAACTGATTGGTTTGTTGTGCTAAAAATTTTCTTGTATCTAAAATACCTTTACTGGGACAATAGCTATAGGAATCATTTTGCAAAGCCAGGTCGGCAATGATCTGCTTAATCCAATCCGGAAGTTTATGATTCTTCTGAATGGGATCACCGATGTTTTCCCAATAAATATCTTTGTCCAGATTTTTTATTTGCTCTGCCTTCTTTACGATCTCTCGTATTTCGTAGCTGAGTTCGCTGGCTCCTTCGCTGAGTAGTTGCTGACGCATAAAATTAGTCGATAGTAAATAGTCGATAGTCCATCGTGGAACATCCCAAATTGAAAAATCCCTCCCATGGTCTGTGTCTTCACAGACCATTTGATCACTTCAATTGATTCATTCTATTTCGATATCTGCGTTTCGGTCTGTGAGGACACAGACCGAGGTTTAGTAGATAGTGAACTCTCTCAAATTGAAAATCTGAGGCAAAGGTGAATAGGTGCGATGACAAAATCAAATAGAATGACTTTGTGGTTGCGGATTTGCTGTCATTACTTCTGCAAAAGCCTGATCTACCACCATGGTCTGTGTCCTCACAGACCATCCAATAAATTCAATTGATTCATTTTATTTTATAATTCACATTTCGGTCTGTGAAGACACAGACCTAGGTGCAATGGGATTGAAAAGTCAGGCAGGCTGATTCTGTGTTGATGGATTTGCTGTCATTACTTCTGCAAAAGCCTGATCGGCACGCTTGCTAACCATCGGTAGCTTGTCCATCCAATGAACATCGATAGCATATACGCCAAAGTCTTCTGTCACTTTTCCCTTCAGTTCATAAAACCCGCGACCGCGAAACGGAAACTGTCGCGCTGAGTTAGGAAAATGTACGGTGTCAAATACTTCACCCTGCACATCATAGAACGTGCCGAAACACATGTGGTCGTGATTCTTCATCGTGAAAGCATCTTTGGTGGTAACCAGATATCCAACGATGTGAACTTGTTTTGCTTTTCTACTTTTCAGATTTAGTGCTGTGGTATCGCCATAATCACGGGTGGCTAGTAAATCAAATGGGTTGCACAGGGGGAAGCCGAGTAATTCAATTTCATCAAAAGCATCTTCGAGTGCATTTCGTTTTAATTCAGGCAGCGGATATTCTTTTGGTTCGGTGTCAAACAGCTCTGCTGTCGAGCCGGAAGATTTTCCTGCTGTCCCCTTGGAAAATCTTCCGGCTGTCTTGCTAAAGTAGAGCATCGACTCCCACAATAGTTGCTGTTTAGTTTTTCCGGTGAACCGAAATGAGCCTAGTCGGATGAGAATGCGTAGTTGTTCCAGTCCGATGCCAGGGGTGCGTCTTAAAAAATTATCGAGACTTTTGTAGGTACCCTTCTTTTTTCGTTCCTCTGCAACGTGTTGGCCGATTTTTGTTTCCAGGCTTTTAAGATGTATGAATCCGATGTAAATCTGATTGCCCTCAATGGTAGTAAGATAATCACTGAGGTTCACGCACGGTGGTTCGATCTGTGCGCCATTCATACGTGCTTCATGAAAATAAAATTCAGTTCTGTAAAAACCTCCGAAGTTATTGATCACACCAACCATGAACTCCAATGGATAATGTGCTTTGAGAAATAAGCTCTGATAACTTTCTACTGCATAGCTGGCCGAGTGACCTTTCGCAAATGAGTACCCTGCAAAACTTTCGATCTCAAACCAGACACGATCCGTCACACTTTGCTCATAGCCGAGCTCCTTACAGTTATTAAAAAATTTATCGCGCACTCGCTGGAATTCTTCACGCGAGCGGTACTTACCTGACATAGCCCTGCGCAATACATCCGCTTCGGTGAGGGTAAGGCCGGCAAAATGATGTGCTACTTTAATAACATCCTCCTGATACACCATCACACCAAACGTATCCGCCATGATCTCATCCATTTTAGGATGAATGGATTCATACTTAATTCCATTTCGATGCATATGAAAACGTTCGATGTACGCTTTCATCATCCCTGAACTCGCAACTCCGGGTCGAATGATTGAACTCGCTGCGACTAACGTGAGGTAATCATCACACTCCAGTTTGCCAAGTAGCATGCGCATGGCGGGCGATTCCACATAAAAGCAACCCATCGCTTTACTGTGACGCATGAGGTCTTTTATTTTCTCATCTTCCTTGAATTTTCGGAATTGATACACATCAATATCAATTCCTTTGTTACGCTTCACATGCTTCACTGTTTCCTTAATGTGGCCGAGCCCACGCTGACTAAGAATATCAAATTTATAGATACCAAAATCTTCAGCCGCATGCATTTCAAATTGTGATACCGGCAAACTCTTGGGTGGAAATTCAGTAGCTGTGTACGCATAAATGGGTTTCTCCGTAATGAGCACACCACCTGCGTGAATCGAAATATTAGACGGCAATTCTTTGCTCTCAATATAATCCGCATAGCCGACTACTTTTTGTGCAATGTGATCTCGTTTTATTTTTTGTTTTCGTGTTTCTACCAACACATCAATCTCATCCTTTGGTAAGCCGAATACTTTTCCGAGTTCGCGCACCAATGATTTTTTGGTAAAGGTTACATGCGTACCGAGCAAACACACATGATCATATCCATACTTATTAAAAATATACTCATAAATCGCATCACGATTATCCCACGAGAAGTCGATATCAAAATCGGGAGGAGACACGCGTTCTTCATTCAAGAAGCGTTCAAAATACAAATCCAGTTCAATCGGATCAACATTGGTGATACCCAGGCAATAAGCCACCGTGCTGTTAGCCCCGCTTCCGCGACCTACAAAATCATAGCCGTTCTTTTTGGCGAAAGTGATCAGATCAAAAGCAATCAGATAGTAGGCAGTAAATCCTTTCTTTGCAATGATTCGCAGCTCCTTTTCTATATGAGACTGCCAGATGGCTTTATCATGACCATATCGTTTTGTATATCCCTTGGCTGTAACGGATCGCAAGTACTTCATGTCTTCTGATGGGCCAGAAGTGAAAAACTTTTTATTCTTGTCCTCACCAATTTTACACTCAATAGAACATTGATTGAGCAACGACTGCGCATTATGAATGAGTTCAGGAAATTGTTCGAACTGATTTTCCAATTCCCACTCTGACATCATGAATTCCTCCTTGCGTGCCTGGTAATGTGCAGGCAGTTTACTTAACAACGTACTGTGAGCAATACAGCGAAGAAGGCGATGAGCATTATGATCGCGGTAAACTATCTTCTCCTTCTTTGTCCTTTTATCCTCCACTTTTTCCGGAGGCAGAAAAGTGACGGGATGAAGTAACACAAACTTGTATTCATAATCTTCACGCTGCGGGTGCATGGAAAACGACAATAGATTCTGTTTGCCAACGCCAATGTATTCGTATGCTTTTAATTGATCGGGTTCAATTTTACCAAACGGGTAAATGACAAACACCTGATCTAACTCAGGTGCTCTTTCCGGAAATTTTTTTCCTTCGCGATTGTGATGCGATAAGAAACGATTGATCGTTTCAAACCCTCGATTGTTTCTTGCCAGGATGATGTAGAGAAGAATGTGACTTGGTCCGTCCGTTTCCTCTTCCGGGTTTCTGAATTCCACACCTACCGTGAGGTCGATATTATAGGGTGCCTTGCCAAATTTAGTCAGGCCATCTTCGCGTGCTTTGTTTTGATCACAAAGGCGCAGCATTTCGAGATAAGAAGAAACATTGTTGATTTCGGTGAGTGCTAGTTTGTGAATATCACAGCGCTTCGCTTCTTCAAAAAGTGATTTGATGGGCAGCGTGCCATATTTGAAACTGAAGCCGGTGTGACAGTTGAGGTACATATATTTAACGTGTCTATGATCAATGGATAATTTTTAATGTGTCATGATGAAGCGTGTTTCGGTTCGGTCTGTGAGGACACCATAGTCGTTAACTTAAGGGAAATGCTGCTTTAGAAA
>CAZIOY010000122.1:0-6863 GCA_964540915.1 uncultured Ohtaekwangia sp. | reverse complement strand
CTACCCCAATACTACCAACATATAGTCCCTACGGGACTGCATAGATGCCGTTAGGCAACCGATATCGGTAGAAATCCGGCCAAGCGTTTCTAGTTAAAGTGCCATCGGCACAAAATATTTTAAACATGACAAAGTAGTAGTATCAATTTTTGAAAATTTTGACAACAAAAAAGCCCCGATAAATCGGGGCTTTTTCAATTTTAAAAATCCGGCTTAGTTACATGATCCACTAGGCGTGGAAGTTAAGGCAAGAGGCCATGATTTAACATCTGTTTTCGTTAATGTTGTGGTCGCTTTATCACCATAGTCATTAGTCCATTTAAACGTCAATTGAGTAGCAGTAACGCTTACGAATTCAAACGTATAGATAAGGCCATACTGATCGGCACCCGTGAATCTAAGAAAATTACATGCATCGCTTAAACGCACACCTTTAGCAGGAGTATCGCCATACACTGCCGCATACGCTCCAAAAGAGGCATCGGTTATTGTATAAGAGCCAATGGTGGTAGTGGTTGCCAAGATGACAGATCCAACTAAATCACCAGAAGGGAAAGTTCCACCGCCTATGGCAGTTACATTAGTTTTGTAGTTGTATGTTCCTGCTAAATCAGAAGCACATACTACCGCCCAGGAATACACGCAGTTAGAACCAGGGAATTCAGTACATACCGATGGAGACCAGGAGTCAAACTTCCTGCCGTCAGCAGTATACACGATCCACTTCAGCGAGAATGTATCACCGGCCAGGAAAGGCGCAGCTGGCGTGCGACCAGGCTTAATTGGATTGTTGAACACCGAAACCGCAGTTCCGCAATAGTTGTAGGTATTATCCTTATACAGAGCATACACATCTGCTTGCGTAATAGTATTCAGCACATCAGTTCTGTTAGCAGGAACATTGGCTCCTTCGATGGTCTTCCATAATTTACCGGCAGTACCACCATGGCGAACCGTCTTAGGGTTTCCTTCAGCGTCTACATAACCTTCGTTGAACAGAAGGAAGAATTCAATTTTGGTCACGGTATTTAAACCATCAATTGAAATCCAACGGAAATTTACATCAACAGGAACTGTCGCATTGCCACTAATAAAGCTGGAGGAAGCTCCGGTCTTTAAGGTAGCGAACGTATTAACCGCTGTTCCCCAATCTGGGATAACCTGAAGGCTCTCGTCCTTACAGGAGAAGAATGTGATCAGAAAAACTGAGCACAGTAAAGCTATTTTTTTAATATTTTTCATTAGTTGCTGGCTTTATTTAACAAACTGGTATTTCAACGCATCCCAGAATACGGGCCCTGATGAAGGGTTGTCATAAATCTTAGCAGGCGTGTTCGGATTAAGGTTAATTTCGTCCTGCGCATAAGGAAGCGACAAGGCGAAATTACCAGGAAGTTGAAGTGGCGCCTGCAAGTCACCGGGTAAACCCGTTCTGCGGAAGGTGTTATACAACTCTAACCCATTTCCTGTATTACAAAACCAGGCTTGCTTCAAAGCAACTGCAAGTTTAGCAGAGTTGGAAGCCGCACTCGTAAACGAAGTAGTCCAGTTGGTAACATACGTGGTAATGCTGGCAGGAGTCATTGCTATTGCTCCGACATCTTTTCCTGTAAAGGAGTTTACCTTAGCAAACTGCTCATTCATGGCTGCTGTGAATAACTGAGTAGACGTTTGAGTAGGATGAGTAACACCCAACGTTAACATTGCCTCAATTTGCCAGAATTTAACCATCCAGGAAGTAGCGATAGGGAAAATGCCATCACCCCTTCCCTTATTCTGGTTGGCGAGTTCTACTGCATCATCGTACAATCCACCAAACGGATACAAACCGTGAGCAGCGCGAACCGCTACATCATCAGGAATACCGGATGGATCAGATCTGTCTCTACCAAAGAAACCAGCCAGATACTCCTTCTCAGCCGTTGTCAAATCTGCAGGAGACTTGCCATAAATTCCCTGAGTAACAAAGTTACTTAGCGGGAAGTAATTATAAACACAGTCGGAGCGCTGAGAGCAAGGAATCGTCTGTCTTTGTGTAGCATCGGCCGCATCTAATACGGTTTTAGTTTGACGCTTTACATAGAACGGAAGACGTGGATCCTTATTCTTTAACAACTCATACATCCACTGGTGAGCTTGATATCCTCCTTGATAGCTGGCTGCTGCCATGGCATAATTAGGGTGACGATAATCCGGAGCAATCGATGCGCTGAATTGGAACAAGAAATCATCACCAGCAGCAGTAATCAAGCCGGCCTGATCATTCATCAAAGCCTGGATGGCTGCGGTGTTATTTTGTACCAAACGAGTTTGCAACAACAATTTCAATTTCATAGATTTTGCAGCTTTGATCCATCTGGCTGCATTACCTGCATAGATAACATCACCGGTAATCGCTGGGCTAGGTAAAGCAAGATTAATAATCGCTTTATCCAGGAGTGCGAGGCAATCTGCATAGATAGCCGCATCATCATCATAAACCGGAGTCTTGATCTGAGGTATTACATTACCTTGGAAGGCTTCTGTATAAGGAATATCTCCAAACCAGTCTACCATCACACTGAACATATACGCCTTTAGCACCTGTGCGATGCCAAGATAACGAGGCTGGTCAGACTTGCCGTCTTCGTTAACATCTACATCGGTTGCCTTAATCAACTCATCCAAATCCTTCAGCGAGCCTGTATAAAATCCATTCCAGGTTCCGTTCCATGATTGGTTGTTGAAGAAGAAATTGTCACTCGCATCAGTTTGAACAACAAAGCCCATTCCAGTAGTGTTAAAATTACTAACAAGGGAAGCAATACCATCCACTTCTACGTTGTTAAGCAACAGCGCAGGGGAAACGGTTGACGGGTTATTCGGGTCAGTGTTGATATCCAGATCAAACAAGTCGCAGCTTGATACGGAGAACAGGAACACCACTCCCATTAATATACTTAAACTTTTACGTTTCATATTTTTTCTTTTTATAGAATTAAACATTCCCCTCAGATCAGAAAGTCAATGAAAGGTTAAATCCATAACGCTTGGTAGTAGGAGTTGCTCCATATTCAAAGCCCTGAATGTTAGAATCAGCTGCTTCACTAAGGAATTCCGGATCAAGGTTAAGATCTTGCATTACGTTAGGAGCTTTCCACCATAGGTTACGACCTGACATGGAAACGCGTGCAGAACCAAAAGGAGTCTTTGCCAGAAGTGACCTAGGGATTGTATATCCTAAGCTTACCTCACGAAGACGAATTACGGTTCCGTCATACACGTTTACTTCATCAGCACCATAAGCACCCCATCCATTAGAGAAGTGGGAGTCAAATGCAGTAATCGGTGTTGTATTCACGATCTTATTTCCCTGATCATCAAGAAGAGCTTCATAGGTACCAGGATCACCATACACACCTGGAACTACGCGCAATGCTTCACGTTCAGCTGAGAATGCCAACTGACCACGTAACACCAACGATGCACCTGTGAAAGAGTAGAAGTCACCACCCTGCTTCCAGTCAACCAATGCTGAAAGGGTAAATCCTTTATACGTAAAGGTGTTTGTCCAACCTAAGTTGAAATCTGGATTTGGATTACCTATGATCGATGATTTGGCAGCATTGAATGGCAAACCGGTGTCTTTATCGATAAGTCTGTTTCCTTCTTCATCTTTCGCTTGCGCTGTTCCAAAAATCTGGCCGTAAGGCTGACCATTTCTATGGATTGTTCCGAATGTTGAAGCAGCACCACCGATGAAGATTTCACCTGTAGGGCCTGCATCTACCACTTCCGTGCGTATGCGTGAAAAGGCAAAATACATGTTCCAGGTAAATCCGCTGGCCGTAGAAATTGGCGTTACATCCAATCCTATTTCAAAACCTTTGTTATCCAAGCGACCCACGTTCACCCATTCCTGGCTGAAGCCTGTAGAGCGGGTCAAAGAAGCCTGAGCAATTTGTTCGGTAGATTGACGAGTGAAATACGTTAAATCCAAACCAATCTTATTGTTGAAGAACTTCAAATCAGTACCAATTTCATACTCCGTAGTAAACTCAGGCTTCAGCGTTGGGTTACCCAACGTGTTTTGCAAGCCTGCCCGGTTGGTAAATGTACCGCCCGGAGTAGTATAAGGTGTATTGATGAAATAGTTGGTATTGGTTCTGTATGGCGTAGCATCGTTACCTACCTTGGTTGCTGCAAGGCGAATCTTACCAGAATTCAGGATGTTATCCGGAATAGAAAGTGCATCCGTAAAGATGAACGATACGCTGGCTCCAGGATAGAAGTAGCTATTGTTTTCTTTTGGCAGTGTAGAAGACCAGTCGTTACGACCCACCACGTTTAAGAATAAATAATCCTTGTAGGACAATGACATGTCAAAATAAGCACCATACAATCTTCTCAATGTAGAGAAGTCATAGTTTACTTGCTGCTGCGAAGTAGCATTGGTCAGGTTAAGGCCTGCCTGAATAATCTGGTTACCCGTTACGCGCTTGCGGGTAAGTTCACGCTGGTTGTTATTGAAACCCAATAACGCTTTGAAAGACAAGTCTTCATTGAAGTCCTTGTCGACCGTAGCGATGTAGTTGAAGTCAATTTCCGTGTTTGTTAAATCTTCAGTCCAAACTCTACCTAATGGAAGAGATGATCCTCCCGGACGGTTAATGTTTCTTCTGGATTCGGAATAGGTGTTGATACCACCCTTCACCATCAATTCCAACCATGATGTAACATCATACTTGGCAGTAAGGTTTCCATACACGCGATTTACATCACTGGTATAAAGGTTATACTTGGCAATCCAAAGTGGGTTATCCAAAGCACGGTAGAACATGTTTGAACCATCCACAGGGCTTTCGAAGGGAAGACCATTCAAATCAAAGTTTCTTGGAAGGTAGAAAAGACGTGCGTAAATAGAAGAAGATCCTTCTCCGCCATAGTAATCGGCAAAGGCGCTACTTGCTGACTGAGGAGACTGCTGCTCTGTGTTTACGTAGTTAACGTTACCCGAAAGGAATAATCCGTTTTCCAATTGTGCACTACCACCAAAATACATAGTAGTACGGGTTACTTCCTGGTTAGGAACGATACCTTCCTGATTCATACGGGAAAAACCAGCATTCACAGAAGCCTTATCGGAACCTGAGCTGATGTTAATTGAGTTTTCAACCTGCTTACCAGTTTTAAAGAAACCCCCAACGATATCGTGTGGTCTGATCTCATAAGGTACGGGATAACCCTCTGCATCCATTAACTCAGGGAATAAACTTCTGGAACCCAATCCTACAGGAAAACCATTTGCGGCAAGAGGATGAGGCGCAAAGCCGTCTGGATAAGGCTGTCCAGCTTTTGTTCCCGTTCCAGTAGTACCAGTACCTGTATATCTACCATAAATCTTAGTATAGTTGGTACCGTACTGAGCATTCAAACGATCGACTTCATTAGGGAAAGGAGCACCCCAGTTTCCAATGAAACCACCGTTATACACCTGGTTAGAACCTTGTGTGTACACATCCTGGTAATTAGGAACTCCAGAAATGTCCGTGAAGTTCAATGAACCGTTGTACGTGATCTCAAGGCCTTTCTTTGCGTTTTTCTTGCCTGCTTTGGTCGTGATTACAACCACACCGTTTGTTGCACGTGAACCGTACAACGCAGCAGCAGCAGCACCTTTCAATACCGTAAGTGACTCGATGTTGTTTGGATCGATGTCAAATGCACGGTTGGTAGAAACGGTGTTTTCAGAAGAACCTCCTGAAGCGTTCACTGAGTTGTCGAATGGAATACCATCCACAACAAAGAGAGGCTGAGTATTACCAGTTAATGAAGATGAACCACGGATGTTAATCTTTGTAGATTGACCCGGAGCACCACCACCACCGACAATATTCACACCGGGCATTTTGCCCTGCAAAGCGCGGAGAGGATCCACCTCTGAACGCTGAGCGATTTGGTCAGCGCTAACACCGGCCACTGAGTAACCCAGCGCTTTTTTCTCGCGCACGATACCTACCGCAGTAACAACAACTTCAGACAATTGCTGAACATCAAGGCCAAGCGAGATGTCAACTACTGTACGATCACCAATGGCCACTTCCTGGGTCTGGAGTCCAATAAAGGAAAACACCAGGCCACCACCGGAAGCCGGAACTGTGAGTTTGTAGCTACCGTTGGCATCGGTAACCGTTCCATTTGTAGTTCCTTTGAGAACCACGTTCACTCCAGGCAAAGAGGAACCGTCTTCAGCAGCGGTCACTTTACCCGAAACCACTCGATCTTGCGCCCAGACACTGAGCACAAAAGCGAATGAGAAGCATAATAGTAAAAACTTCTTCATAGGTTAAGGTTTAGTTAATATTAGGAAATTATGAACCCCTAAATTAGAGATAATCCTTAATACAAAACACCTGTATTCGAAAAAAATTTAGATAATTCTTCGGCTGCAGGCCTATGGATAGCAAGAAAATTCGTTTTTTATCAAAATTTCAGCTGTTAAGGGGTTTTAAGACCCCATGAAATAATTGATAATCTCAGGTTATATTTTCATTAAAAGATAATATTGGCAGGCCACCTGAAGTCATTCAGGGCAACACAATATCTATTATATTAAGTATGAATGTCTGAATCCGGAAAACTATAAATAATTCCAAATATCCTACATTTGAAATGCTTAAAAATTGATCTCAGAATTCTTTTCTGATCAGGATTTTTTAGAAAAAGACAGAATAAATGCAAAAAACTCCTATCAATATAAAAGCAAATGTCCCCCTCTTCCCTTCGGAAGAGGGGGCATTTAATCACGAATCAAAATAATTATAACTTAGTAAGCGTCAATCTTGCCCTGCGCGTCCAGGTGCAATAACCATTTCTCCGCCCGT
>CAZIOY010000121.1:0-6882 GCA_964540915.1 uncultured Ohtaekwangia sp. | reverse complement strand
CTTTCACGTACGGTTCTTGGAGCGGCTCGGGCTGAAATGCCCTTGCCTACTCGACAGTTCTTCTCCAACAAGCAAAGTTGTCTACTTTCAATCGTATAAGAGAATGCAGAAAGTCTAAGCCGTGTCAGGTATTATCGCTGTCATAAAATCTGAATGGCTCAAAGCAAACTCATTCAGTTTTGCCAAGCTTTCTCTCCAGCAAAAAGAGTCTGTGTTCAAGGTCATCTAACTTGTCATCTTCTTGATTAATTTTACAAGCATTCCGCTCTGATGCTGAAGGGCATGGGCAACATCTTTAACAACATCTACCAGAGAATCAAGTTTTTCTGTTACTGCGCTAAGCTTTTCCGTTACAGTACTTAGTTTTTCACTCTGAATATCCTGGTTTTTAAGACTTTCAGCTAATAACTCAACAATTTTGTCCTCGTTCTTCATAATGAATGTGATCTTATATAAAACTAATTGTTTTGAGCCTTAATTGCAATTCACTTTCTTGGCCGCCTCTATCAATCAAAGCCTGGTTTCCGTTATCCCACTAAATGTGAAAAAAATGTAAAGATAGAATCGCGCATTTGCATATTACTTGTTTTCAGGCAGTACAGCAATTTCTTCTTTATTGATTATTCTACTGTTTGGTTTTTGTAAAACGTGAAAGGTTGTACCTTCATGCCTCTCAACATCTATCAACCATGAAAAGAATTGTATTGCTTGTACTGCTGGCTGTCACTGTGCGCTTCGCGGTGGCCAAGGAATTAAAATTAACGGAATAAAGAAGAAAATTCATCTGGTGTAGGTGTTTGTTGGAAAAGAACTCCAACAAAGGAGGCAGGTAGAAAAAAATCAATCTGTGAATCTGTGGCTTCTAGTCATGGAATTTATTCCCGAAAGGCCTTAGCCATTCTTTCCTGTTCTCCTCTTGAAATACCCATTTTGCTTGCAAGTTTATTCCACTGTGTCGTTGTTTTTTTTATCGCTGCAATGAGATCACTCGCTTTTTTTAGAGTTACTCTGAAGTAAGGAGCAACATCAAGTGCAAGGTCGAGATCCAGTGCATTATCTTTCTCTGAAATGTTCAAACTCAATCCAGCCGCCTTTTCTACAGGATTGATATCGTAAGCAGGAGAGAGTTTCCATCCTGCATGGGTGAGCAAAAAGCCATGGTTGCGCAGGTGATCATCGGTGTTGCTTACACAGATGTAAAATACAATTCTCTTCCAGAGTTCTTCGAGGTCTTCCTGTACTCGTGCACCGTGCCTGATAATAAATTCTGCCAGATCGAGGTAACTAACTCCGGATTGATGGTTGTTTCCATCGGTGTATCCGAGCAATGTCATGGCCGATGCAAAGTGAATGCGCTTGTTTCCTTTTCTGTCAAAACGTTTGGTTAAAAAAGTGTGTTGCTTGCTATAAAATCTTCCGGTCATTGATTGGGCAACATCAAGCCCGGCTTTGGTCGCTAATTCATTCACTACCATTTCCCACGCTCCGATGTCGTGGTCATCATTCTTGCTGGGAAACTTCGCAATCCATAAATTTCCTTTTTCATCAAGTACACTTGCTTTGGGTCTTGCTCCTCCTAATGATGACCCCGGTGCCATCAGCAAGTTAAGCCATTTTAGTTGCTCTACATCTGAACCATCTTCTTCCAGTTGTAAGCTGGCTTGTTCCAAATCCCGTATGGAAGTCCATGGAGGTGCTGCCATCATCGTATCATTATTCAGAAAAGGGCCTTCGTCATTTTCCTTGAAGCGAAGTGCGCCCATACGATGACCATCATACACACCAAGCAAATAATCTGTTTCAAAATAGGTCTTTGGTATTCTCTCTTCCTTTCGGGCCAGCAATGCTTCACGTCTGTCCATTAATACACGGCCCCAACGGTCGGGTGAGGAGTCGAGAAAAATTCCAAAGTTGCTTTTACCCTCGTTGAGATAGTGCTGGCCCGCATACAATTGAAGATCCGGATCTAATGATTGTGAGTTTGATTTCAACCAATCATCGTCATATTCAAATGAAAATACTTCCCTGCCTTTTGTTTGGGCCGCATGAAGCACCCCCATGAGTGTTGGCTTTTCAAGGCCAATCCAATCTGCGTAAATGATTATGGATCGTTGTGTTTTCTTTGCCATGGCTACTTCACTTTTTTAGTTGCTCTTACTTTCACGAGTAGTTTAGCATCCTGAAGTTTCCTTCCCAGCAGATCATCAGCGGCTACTTTCAACAAATCTCTTTCAAGCCCTAACACAAACAATACCTGAACATAAAATCCCAGGGCTACGGCCGGAGAACCTTTTTCTATTGCCCATAATGTGGTGCGACTGATATTAGCTCTTTCAGCTACGTGTTCAGCACTTAACTTTCTGCGCAGTCTGGCCAGTTTGATGTTTTCACCAAATTCGGCAAGAAGGCCAAGGGTTTTAGGAAATAATACGGGCTTTTTTGAATTCATAATGTTCACTATTACGAACAAATATATTAATTATGTTCGTAATAAAGAACAATAAAACAGATTCCTGTTTGGTTTTTGCAAAACGTGAAAGGTTGTACCTTCATGCCTCTCAACATCTATCAACCATGAAAAGAATTGTATTGCTTGTACTGCTGGCAGTCACCGTGCGCTTCGCGGTGGCCCAGGAATTAAAATCACCCGATGGAAAAATGATCATTACCTTCTCCCTGCAAGGAAATGGTGTGCCCACGTACACACTTTCTTACAAAAACAAAGTGGTGATCAAGCCCAGCACTTTGGGCCTCGAACTGAAGACAGAAGGGGGCGGTGATTTCTCGGGCGACATGAAACAAAAAACCGCAAATCCCAAAGCATCTTTGTTCGATCGCTTCACCATCGCGCAAACGCAAACTGCTTCTGCCGATGAAACGTGGATCCCGGTGTGGGGCGAGGTGAAATCGATTCGCAATCAGTACAACGAGCTGGCTGTTACCCTGCTTCAAAAAGAAACAGATCGGCAGATGATCATCCGCTTTCGGCTATTTAATGATGGGCTGGGCTTTCGCTACGAATTTCCGCAGCAGAAAAACCTCGTCTACTTCGTAATCAAAGAAGAGCGCACTCAGTTTGCCATGTCGGGCAACCACACTGCCTTCTGGATTCCGGGCGATTATGATACTCAGGAATATGATTATACCGAATCGCGCTTAACAGAAATCCGTGGCTTGCAAGAAAAAGCAAGAACACAAAACATTTCGCAGACATCCTTCTCGCCTAGCGGAGTGCAAACTTCGTTGTTGTTAAAAACCGATGACGGAATTTTTATCAACCTGCACGAAGCCGCACTCATCAACTATTCATGCATGCACCTGAACCTGGATGATAAGAATTTGATTTTTGAATCGTGGCTTACGCCCGATGCCAAAGGAGATAAAGGATATTTGCAAGCGCCATGCACTTCTCCCTGGCGCACCGTCATTGTGAGTGATGATGCGCGCGATATACTCGCCACCAAAATGATCTACAACTTAAATGAGCCCAACAAACTGAAAGACACTTCGTGGATCAAGCCCACCAAGTATGTGGGCGTGTGGTGGGAGATGATCACCGGCAAAAGTTCGTGGGCGTATACCAACGACTTGCCTTCAGTGCAATTGGGGGTAACCGATTATTCGAAGGTGAAACCAAACAGCACACATGGAGCCAACAACGCCAACGTAAAAAAGTACATCGACTTTGCCGCACAACATGGCTTTGATGGCGTGCTGGTGGAAGGGTGGAATGTAGGTTGGGAAGATTGGTTCGGCAACTCAAAAGATTATGTGTTTGATTTTATAACTCCATATCCGGATTTTAATGTGCAGGAGTTGCATACTTATGCCAAAAGCAAAGGTGTGAAGATGATCATGCATCATGAAACCTCCAGCTCCACACGCAACTATGAGCGCCACCTCGATGCTGCTTATTCCTTCATGAAAGCCAACGGCTATGATGCCGTGAAGAGTGGTTATGTGGGCCCGATTCTTCCGCGTGGTGAAAATCATTACAGTCAGTGGATTGTAAATCACTATCAATATGCCATTGAAAAAGCAGCGGAATATAAAATCATGGTGAACGCACACGAGGCTGTGCGCCCAACAGGCATAGGAAGAACATATCCCAACCTGATTGGTAATGAATCGGCACGCGGCACGGAGTACCAGGCGTTTGGTGGATCAAAGGCAAACCATGTCACGGTGTTGCCATTCACACGACAACTTGGTGGCCCGATGGATTATACTCCCGGCATTTTTGAAATGGACATCAGCAAGATCAACCCAAACAATAATTCACATGTAAACAGTACGCTGGCTAATCAGCTGGCCTTGTATGTTACGATGTACAGTCCGCTGCAAATGGCGGCCGACTTTCCGGAAAACTATAACCGGTTTATCGATGCCTTTCAATTTATTAAAGATGTAGCGGTGGATTGGGATGATAGTAAATACATAGAAGCAGAGCCGGGCGATTTCATCACCGTAGCCCGTCAGGCGAAGGGAACAGGCAAATGGTTTTTAGGAAGTGTGAACGGAGAAACACCACGCACATCCACCATCACGTTCGATTTTCTTACACCCGGCAAAACATACATCGCTACTATTTATGCCGATGCAAAAGAGGCTCATTATAAAACTAATCCACAGGCGTATGTGATCAGTAAGGTGGTTGCTACCTCTAAATCTATTTTATCACAGTACTCGGCACCGGGTGGAGGTTATGCCATCAGCTTTGTGGAAGCCGACAAGACAGCCACAAAGGGATTGAAGAAGTTGAAAGAACGGTGAGAAAAAACGAGAGGCATTATTTTTCTGCTCCTCGGCTTGATCTTTTCTCACATCATCTTCAACTGGAGCTGACGCTTGAATGGCTCCGCGTGGCTTAGCCTCGGCATCATAGCCATCAATACTTTTCCTTTTGATGAAGTGGGAATTTTATTTCTGGTGCATCATTCAATGAAGAGAAGGATTGCTCATTGAAAATCAAACCACCAAGACAGCACGAAGTTGCCTTTGCGCCATAGTGGTTCAAAAAGGATATTTTAGAGATAACAAGAATGGGAATATCGCAGGCGATTTACGTTCTTTAAAAACAAATTAAGGATTATGCTCCCGGCTAGGATTTTATGTTTTGGGGAATTGCTATTCAGATTAATCCCCGACTTGAAAGATCACACGGCACACATTTACCCGGGTGGGGCCGAAGCAAACGTGGCCGCGGCCTTGGGCACATGGGGTGTTCCCGCTGATTACGTAAGTTGTGTTCCTGCCAACCGAATTGCGGATGACGTACTGCATGAATTGCAACGTTGCAACGTGAACGTTCAAAAAGTAGTGAGAGGAGGAGATCGGTTGGGTTTTTATTACGCCATGCCCGGAGCCGATTTGAAAAGTAGTTCCGTAGTATATGATCGTAAGTTCTCTTCTTTCTCCGAACTAAAACCCGGTGACATTAACTGGAAGGAGTTGCTGAAAGATGTTACCTGGTTTCACTGGAGTGCAATCACTCCTGCACTTTCCGAAAATCTTGCAGCAGTATGTGAAGAAGTATTGATAGAGGCACAACAGCTGGGCATTACTATTTCAGTAGATCTCAATTACCGTTCATTACTTTGGAAAGACCGCGATCCACAAGCAGTGATGATTCCGTTAATGAAATATTGTAACGTAGTGATGGGTAACCTGTGGTCTGCCGAAAAACTTTTAGGAATAAAATTACCAGACCTTAAGGAAGGATCTGAAGATAAGGTCTATGTGGAGGCAGCTTCGCAATCATCAAAACAGGTGCAAAAAAAATTTCCGCAATGCAATCAGGTAGCGTACACGTTTCGCTTTAATGATCGGGAAGGGATTCGTTATTTTAGCACGTTGTTTGAAAACAAATCGATGTTTACCTCCACGAAATTCTCTTCTGCCCGTGTGGTTGAACGCGTGGGGTCTGGTGACTCCTTCATGGCAGGATTGATTTACGCGAATGTTCATCAACTCCCCTCACAAGCTCGCATTGATCGCGCCACCCGGTTTGGCTTCAGTAAATTTTTTGTAGAAGGAGATTTTAACACAACACCCTTGTCTGAATTGATTAACCTATGATTGAGCGCACCACTATTGATATTTTGCAACGATATTTAAGTGAGCAGAAAATCCTTCCGCTTTTTTATCACGATGATATCAATGTGTGTATTCACGCTGTTGATAGTTGCTACAAAGCAGGCTGTCGTGTTTTTGAGTTCACCAACCGGGGAGTGAGTGCGTATGAAAATTTCATAACGCTTCACCAGATGCTTCCCGGCCGGTGGCCATCCCTTATTTTAGGAGTAGGCACAATTCAAAGTGTGAGTGATGCACAGAAATTTTATGATGCCGGAGCCGATTTTTTGATAAGCCCCTTCATGGATATCAATATCGGGCAGTATTGTCAGCAAAACACAATACCTTTTATACCGGGCTGCATGACTCCCACTGAAATTCATCATGCGCAGGAAGTTGGGTGTTCTGTAGTAAAGATTTTTCCCGCTTCTGTTGTGACACGTGATTTTGTTCGCGCGGTGAAGGATGTTTTTCCGGGAGTCAAGTATGTCGTGACTGGAGGAGTGGCGGCAACACCAGAGAGTATTGCACATTGGGTGGATCAGGATGTGCTGGCGATTGGTGGGGGCAGTCAGTTGTTTAAAAAGGAATGGATCAACTCAGGTCAATGGTCAGAGTTGACCAAGTATCTCAAAGATCTCTATACTGCCATTAGGCAATAGGTTTTAGTGAACCTGAAATTTTTCGCTACCTTTTTTAATTAAACCTGCGAGATGTTCTTCCAAACGAGGATTTATCCTGTGGGCGATAGCTATTTTATATCTTAATAATATGAACCACAAAGACACGAGTACACGAAGTTACACT
>CAZIOY010000120.1:0-7303 GCA_964540915.1 uncultured Ohtaekwangia sp. | reverse complement strand
TTGAAAACCTGGTTAACCATGGTCGTTACATGGAAGCACGTGAGCTTGCATTGCGGCTAAAAAATAATCCAGATGTTGATCACTTACGAGTGGATCAGTTATTAGCGCTCAGCCTTTCAAAGTCGGGTTCACCTGAATTGGCATTGGCACATCTTGATCTAGCTTATCGAAGAAATCCTGAAGATCCTGAGACAGCCGGAATTTTAGGTGGCATTTATAAGGAGCTATTCAAAAAGCATCAGGATTCCAAATACGCTATATTATCGCGCGATACCTATGCGAAGAATTTTGCGGTGACCAAAAGCTATTATACAGGAATCAACGCAGCTACGATGTCTGCCATTGCGGGGCGCGCCATTCAAGGCAGAGAGATTGCAACTTCAGTTATTGATTTAATTGGCAATGAATCACTTGGTTTTTGGGAACTGGCAACACTTGGTGAGGCGCATTTGCTTAGTAAGAATCGGGATCGCTGCGTTGAGTATTATATAAAAACGCGTCAGCTGGCAGGCAATGACTGGGGTAAAGTGATCAGCGTTCACAATCAGTTATGGCTGCTCAATCATTATGTGTCTGTGCCAAAAGAGGTGCTTCGAATTTTCGCACCGCCCGAAGTGGTGGCATTTGCAGGCCATATGGTTGACGCACACAATCGCCAAACGCCTCGCTTTCCTGCGCTTATTGAAAACAAAGTTAAGGAATCAATTAAAGGCGCAATACGCACCCTCCATGCAAGCATTGGTTACAGTTCGCTGGCCAGTGGGGCCGATATACTTTTTGCTGAAGCGATGGCGGAAGAAGGAGGAGAGGTGCACGTACTCATGCCATTTTCTAAAGAGGAGTTTATTAACACCAGTTTACGGTTTGCCGGTGAGCATTGGGTAAATCGATTTGAGGATTTGCTAACCACATTCCCAATAAATTTTATTACTAAAGATAACTATGGGGGTAATGATGATCTGTTTTCATTGCTGGGAAAAGTGATCTTCGGTTCAGCAATATTGAGAAGTCAGACCTATCATCAGGAGCCATTTTTACTTACCGTTCTTTCCGAATTTGATCTCAAGCAAAAGGAGGGAGGCACGAGAGATACCATACAGATGTGGCCGTATCCTCAAAAGCATACTAATATTAATCCGGATACGATGTACAATCCGAAGGAGATCGTTGCATCTCCCTCTCTTTCAGCCCGCGTAGAATTGCCAAGAATCATCGACCGGCCTGTATTATATGTAGCCTGTATTGAGCTTGCCAATGTGCTAGCTATCGAGAAAGAGAGAATTGAGAAGATGTTAAATTCGTTTGTGAGTGACCAACAACTTTCATTCAAAGTGTTCAATGTTTTGGATGATTCAATCATCATTGGGCTTGACACTGAAATTTCTTTGATGGATATTCTTCGATCCGTTTGGAATAGTACCGCACCCTTTAAACCAGAAAAGCCGATCCGCATAGGATTGCACGTAGCTCCTATTTACATTCATGATACAAACAAGGATCTAAATATTAAATTGCTGCAGGCGATTGGTAAATATGCTTCCAAAGGAAGCATTTGTTCAAGTATTGAGTTCGCTGCAGTACTTGCCTTGCACCCCAAGAAATTTCTACTTGACTATGTAGGAGTAATTCAATTGCCCGATGAAACAGATAGCAGGGGACTCTATAAAGTTACTTTGAAGTAATTTCGATTGACGCTTCTAAATACTTTACATCCATTTTATGGAATTCATTTAGTTACAGTAATCTCATCTAAAATTATTCCCTTTGCATCATACTGTTTCAACACTAGTCTTTTGCCAATGGTCTCAATCATGGTGAAAGAATGCTTGTCAGAAATTATTTTGGCAGTGAAGGGAACCCAGTTTTGCTGAGGGTCGTGTTTCCATAGTTCTGGTTTTCCACTTAATGTGGGATCATAAAGAGGAGCTCCACCCGCCCCGGTTACGATATAGATGATTCCCTTTGGTTTGGTATTGGTAATGCCGTCAAACTTTTCATCCAGCATAAACTTTCCGTCCACTCTTCCTTCGTTCGAAATTAAATATTGTGTTCCTGTTGAATTTTTTTGAGGATCAAAAGTGAGGGGTAATGTGCGTTGATAATTATGAACGTGTCCCGTTAGCACCAGATCTACCCCCAACTGCTCAAGGACAGGAGAGAGTAAACGCATTTGCTGATAATCGTAGTGGGCTTTGCTGGAATTAAATCCGGGATGATGATAGGACACGATCTTCCAATCTGCTTTGCTATTTCTTAAGTCTTCAGAAAGCCATTGAACCAGTGTTGGGTCCAACGGATTCGTATAAGGATTTGCATCGAGGCAGACAATATGGACATTACCTTGATCGAATGAAAAATTTGACATTTTAGGAAAACGAGATCCACTATTTGATTTAAATGCTTTTACTTTTCCCTCACTTCCTTCAACGGTTACTGTGAGTTCTGTGGAGGGACCATTCAAGGGAAGGTCATTATAGTAGAAATAGGCTAGCCCGTCCGGAGTTTTATCAAAATCGGATCCATACACATCATGATTTCCCAGAAGCATGTAAAAAGGAACTGATTGCATCAAGGGTGCTCCTGTTAGCGGGCTTGCTTCTTTGGATGAATAATACGGAAAAAAGTTTTTTCTGTATTCGCTTTCCAGGCCACTGCGGTACACGTTGTCACCGGTGACTAAAACGAACTGTGGTTTTTGTTGGAATACCTGATAAGCAATCTCTGCCTGCTGTGGTGTGCCGGCACCACAATCACCAAATACCGCAAATTTTGTCTGCTGCTTTTTTGAGCGTGTACTAAATGATCCTTCGGTTATGGTTTGTTCATTCAATGAGACCCGGTAGGAATACTCGGAATCAAATTTTAAACCGGTAAGACTGGCCCGGTAAAGAAAAGTGGTCTTATTATTTAGATTTAATTTTACAAAGGTTGTTTTAGCAACCGATACTTTTTGTCCAAATGAACCCAATGCAAATTCTACTTTATACTTACCCGGTATGCTATCGGTTTGCCAGATAAGAACTTTTTGTTCTTTGGTAAGCGTAGAAGCATTTCCTGGTTGAAGGTAGGGGGGGACAATAATCTGTTGGGCATCACTGAAAAAACTAATCAGGAATAAACAGATTGAAAAATTCAAAACGATTAATCTTGCTCTTATTTTACTCATAGCTCTAAATCAGTTTCTTGACCAGTTGGTTTAATGATAATAAATTTTAATTTCTAATTTATTTTTAATAAGGTCGATGTGCTCAATCGAAATTCGTTGAATATTTAAACCCGTTCTCTGGCTCAGATCTTTAATTAAAAGACCATGTTTTTCAGGTTGAATATTTTCAAGACCATCATAGTCCACTGTTTTTGTTTTCTGATTGCGCATGAGCCAGTTTCCATCAACAAAATAAACGGCTACGATAATCAGTGAATCTAAAATAATGATCTCCCAATACCGGCCATCCATGATTGAATTAATCAAGGCAATGGTCATGATTATGAATATGTAGGTCATATCTTTGGCTGAGATCGTTTCCGTTCGAAATCTCAAAAGAGAAAATGCTGCTAACAACCCAAACGCAGTTCCCGCATTACTGATGGAACCAAAAGCACTGCTTTTTTGAAGCATGAATGCCAATATGAATACAACAAAGTTAAGCAGAAAGAAGGTGAAGAAGGTTTCTCTCTTTTGGTAGATATGATAATAAATGAACCGGATCAGAATGATCATAGCTCCGATATTAATCAATAGACGGATGAGAAAAATTTCAGTGAAAAGTGGTTCTATTTTCATACATTAAAAATAGCGAATGTTTTAAAGACCTGATAATTAATTTTTTATAGCACACGCCTCATTGCCAGAAGCATTTCAAGTTAGTATATTTGTTCCTATGCCGTCAATAGTTTCTGGATATGAATATGATATTTTTATTTCGTATCGTCATAAAGATAATCGGAGTGTGTCAGGTTCGTCAGTCCACAGTCTGGGGCATCAACCTAACAATGGATGGGTTACAGACTTTGTAACGGACCTTAGCAAAGAACTGGAGAGCACATTTAAGGAAGATATTTCCATTTATTTTGACTCCAATCCAATTGATGGTTTGTTAGAAACTCACAATGTTGATAAAAGCCTTGAGGGAAAACTCAAAGCTTTGATTTTCATTCCTATTCTATCACAAATTTATTGTGACCCCAGGAGTTTCGCCTGGCAAAATGAATTTTGTGCCTTCAACAAAGTGGCGTTGGCCGATACGATTGGCAGGGATATCAGGCTGCGTAATGGAAACGTGGCGAGCCGGGTGCTTCCCATAACGATTCACAACTTAGATCCGGAGGATCGGAGCTTGATAGAAGCAGAATTGCAGTCTAAGCTTCGTTCGATCGATTTTATTTTTCGGTCACCGGGTGTAAATCGACCGCTTCGTCCGGATGACAAGCGACAGGATAATGCCAATAATTTATTTTACCGCGATCAGATCAACAAGGTGGCCAACGCGATTAAAGAAATTGCTACGGCAATCAAATATCCGGGAAGAACATCAGATGCTTATTTTGATGGGTCTGCAGAGGAAGTTGTTGAACAACCCGCCAGTCAGGCTGAGACGAAAGGCAAGGCCGAACAAAACTTACTTGAAAAATCGCTGGCAGTACTCCCTTTTTTAAGCCTATCTCAGGATCCATCGCAGGAATATTTTGCTGATGGTATTACGGAGAATATTCTGATACAACTTTCCAGCCTTCCCCAGCTTCGCGTGATCTCCAGGACTTCGGTGATGCGATATAAAAAGACAACTAAATCAGCTCCGGAAATAGCGACTGAGTTAGGGGTCAAATTTATTCTTGAAGGCAGTGCTCAGGCTCACGGTAATAAGGTCAGAATCACGGTTCAACTCATTGATGCGATAAAGGATCATCATGTTTGGTCAAAAGTCTTCGTAGAAAGCATGGACGATATTTTTGCCATTCAGAGCAGTGTGGCTGAAGTTGTAGCTAAAGAGTTGAAATCATCTCTTAATCCACAGGTAAACGAAAAGCTTAAAGAAGTTCCCACAAAGAATCTGGAAGCATATGATCTTTTTCTTAAGGGCAGACATGCTTTTAATCAGTGGAGTGTAGATGGTTATCGTACCGCCTCTGAGTATTTTAAAAAGGCCATTGAAAAGGATCCTGAATTTAAGCAGGCGTATTCTTACCTGGCCAGTTCCTATTCCGCGAGAATGTCGTGGAATGGAGATCTTTCTCCAGATGAGGCTCTTAAAAACATTGAAGTTTATCTTCAGGAAGCCTGGAAGAGGGGCCCAACCGACAATGACTATCTAACAAAAGCATTTGTTGAGTTTTTTGTCACCAAAGATTTCAAATCTTCCGAGAAATTACTTTTGCAAGCTATTGAATTGAATCCCAATAATGCTATTGTACTGTATACCTATAGCTACTTACTCAACATGATGGGGCGCTTCGATGAAGCAATTGAATTTGTGGAGAAAGCGAAGATCGTTGAACCATTAACCGTAGCGTATTTTAACTATCAAACCATCAGTCTGCATTTGTTGAACCGGCAGGAGGAAGCACTCGGCACATTAAGTGAAGCACTGCAATTGTATCCTACCGTATTACGCCTTTACGATTTTCTCGGAAGGATCTATCTGACCATGGGTAGATACGAAGATGCCATTGAGGCGTTATCTTCAGGACTCCGTTCGTCCAAAATAAGACCTCCTTCAATGGTTGCCTATCTGGCTTCGGCATATGCCAAGTCAGACAACAAAGAGAAAGCAAAAGAACTATTAAGTGAATTGACGAAACGGGGTGAGGCGAATGAGAAAGGAGTGAATGTCTATGTTGTTCATATACACAATGCGTTGGGTGATGTAGATTCTGCACGCATCGGGTTAGAGAAAGCCAAAAAATCCAATGACATAGATCTTATCTGGTGGAATGTGGATCCGCTTTTAAAAAATCTCAGAGAGCAATTATTGATTGAAGAGGCAAAGCCAAAATCACCTGATTTCGCCTCTGCCGAAAATCATATTATCAACCTGCTCGAAAAGGAAATGCCGAAACTTCAATACCATAATATTGAACACATTTATGATGTGCTGAAATCGGCAATGGTGATAGCTGAAAGTGAGCAGTTAACTGAGGAGGAGATTAAACTGCTCAGGCTTGCAGCACTGTATCATGATGCCGGATTTATTTACTCACCTAAAAATCATGAAGAAAAAGGAGCGGAGATGGCAAAGGAAATATTGACCACTTATGGCTTAAGCAGAAATCAAGTCGATGTAATTTGTAATATGATTCTGGCCACCCGCATACCTCAATCACCGGTCACCAAGCTTGATAAAATTTTATGTGACGCAGATCTTGACTATTTAGGCCGCGAAGACTTCTATCAGATAGGGGGCCGATTGCTTGAGGAATTAAAAGAACAAGGTGTAGTGGAAACAGAACGAGAATGGAATCTTGTTCAAAAGACTTTTCTCGAATCACATCGCTTTCATACCCAATACAGTAAAACGAATCGTGAGAATTTCAAGAAGGAGAGGTTGCAGGAAATCGCCACGAAATTGAAAACGCGGACTGTATAGTTAGGATTTGATGTGCAAGGGTTCGTTAACGAAATACATATCCACTTCTCCGATATTCTTGGCGGATATTTTGCCCCGGTATAGACACTGATAATATTCCTTTATTTGATCGTAGGTGGAAGATGAGATATTTACTTTACCGGGCTCACCATTAGACTCCATCCTGCTGGCGATGTTTACCGTGTCGCCCCAGATATCATAGGCGTATTTCTTCTTTCCTACCACTCCCGCTACAATAGGGCCGGTGTGAATTCCTGCTCGTAATTCCCATCCTTCTATTCCTTTTTCTTTTCGCTCACTATTTTTCTTTTCCATATATGCCTGCATGGCTAAAGCAGCATGTACGGCATCTAAAGGATGCGTGTCATTAGCAATGGGGATACCGCCAGCGCACATGTAAGCGTCACCGATGGTCTTTATTTTCTCCAGTTTATATTTCTCAACAATTTCATCAAATGCCATGAAGTAATCATTGAGTTCTGCCACCAAATCCTGTGGTGCTAGTTTGCCGGCAATGGTAGAAAAGCCCTTGAAGTCAGTAAAAAGAACTGTTGCATTTTCATAGTACCGCGATTGCGCATAGCCATTGGTTTCTAGTTCGCGGGCTGTTTCTTCCGGTAAGATGTTTAGCAAAAGTTGTTTCGATCGATCCCTCTCGTCTTGAATTATTTTATTGGTTCTCCTAACGAACTTATACCGGTTATAGGAACCGACAGCAA
>CAZIOY010000119.1:0-7534 GCA_964540915.1 uncultured Ohtaekwangia sp. | reverse complement strand
AAATAATTTCGCCTGTGGGTGTTCCGTTGATGGAAGCTTTCCAATGAAACAC
Source organism: uncultured Ohtaekwangia sp. (assembly GCA_964540915.1). GTDB lineage: Bacteria > Bacteroidota > Bacteroidia > Cytophagales > Cyclobacteriaceae > ELB16-189. The sequence goes on along the minus strand of CAZIOY010000119.1, from coordinate 7,482 downwards.
GGGCGTTTCATTTTTGCGATGGTAACAATCGTAGGTTATTTTAAATGAATCTTCTTGAATGGTTACTTCCTCATTTTCAATTTCAGCTTCGTATGTTCCCCAATTCTCATCGCGCAAAGCAAAATAGATCATGCGCACAATTTCTGATGAGCCATCACTAATGTAGCGAAGAAACCCATTCTGGTATAGAACAGTAAAGGGGCCAGTCTTCAATATTTTTTCGGTGCGCATCAAGGTTTTATAAACTGATCAACATTTGTTTTGTGATTTTAAGCAAGCCAGTATTGATGGTGAGCGGTGTGCTGGTAATGCCCGCATTTCTATTGTTGCTAAAGAGTTTGTTCGTTTTGTGTACCATATCATACAGAAACTGCGCGCCATACCACATGCAGAGTTCAGGTTTTTGCAAGGGAAAAATATTAACATTCATTCTTTATAATTGAAGGGTTTAGGTAATCGCCTTAATTTGTTCGGCCACATTTTCTTTGTCAAAGATTTTTTTCCAGTCTTCTTTAAAGATTTGCTTCTTGCCTATTTCAATTGCTTTCTTAGCAGCATCCGAAAATTGACCGCCCGGTAATCTTCCGAAAAGCAAAGCCAGTTCAATATTTATATGGCCGAGAAAGAATGCATAAGCAGCCTCTTTTGGAACACCTTTTTCAACAACAAAGTCCACCGCTTCCTTCATCACAGTGATCATGGAGCCAGCAAATGTTTCGGAGAGAGCCGGTTCCAAAATACCCATTTGCTGCAAGGTAATGCGAAATGATTTTGTTACCGGAGCATAAATAGTTTTGGCAAGTTGCTCACCTATTTGATAGTCATTTTCAATGCCTTGAATTAAAGCACACACAATACTTTGTTTGGCCGCAATACCCCCAAAGTAATCGTAGTGTGCGGCCTCGGTGCTTTCCCAATTAAAAACCGATGGATGCGATGGGTGCGAAACAAAGTAACTGATGTCGGCCCGGCTAGGTAAATAATTTGCTAAAGGCGCGGCCGGATCTAAACACATGCCCATTGCTCCCGCTTTCATCATTGGCACATACTGCTGTGCCACTTTACCAATGAGCACATCGGGTACTGCAAAAATTATAATATCGGAATTTGGAATTACTTCCTCGGCCTTCGAAACGGAAACTCCATTTTGTTTTACACGCTCTATACCCTCGGCACTCACTTCTAAGTAACTAACATCATACACAGAACCAATCAGGTTTCGGGTAAGCCTAAGACCCATCTTTCCGCCAGCGCCTACGAGTGTAACTTTTTTCATATCGATCTTTACTTTTTTATATTTTGTTTTTCACTTTTTGAATTGCCCTGAGCAACTTGATCAAAAAAATATTTATCTCCATTCTGTCCGCCTTTCAATGAAATTTCTAATCCATCGTAGCGATTATTTTTCGCATGAGCTAAGCACAAGGGCGCGCCAGGTGCTATAGGAATCAAAACTTCCAACGCGTAAATTCCTAATGCTTTGGTAACATAGCCTGAGGTATCGCCACCGGCCACTGATAACCGGAGTTTGCCCGTGCGATCAATAATTTCTTTTATGATTTTACCTTGCGCATTGCCCAGGAATGGCCCAAATGATTGGTCTTGGTTTGCCTCATCATAAAAAGTTCGTGCTTCCGCGATGGCGGGATCATCAGGCCCTAACGCGGAGAAAAGCAGCGGTACTTTATTTTTTTCCAAAATTTTTATGCACGCATCAACACAAGATTCTATTTCAAGTGCTTGGTCAATAATTAATTTTCTGCAATTAATTCTTACAGGAGAGTAACCTATGGAAAGGCCATGTTTGATTTGCTCGGCTGTGCGGGGCGAGCAACTGCCGGCTGCAATCAAATACCTTTGCGCAGGTTTGGTCAATTTATTTTGCACAGGTTTTTTTATGCGGCCGGTATTTTGCCATTGGTGGCACAGCGCATACTCAATAGCCGATGAACCCACCAACAGCTGTAAGTTCTTTGTTACGTTTGTGTCAATCAATTTTCCAATGGCGTTAAGATGCCTGTTTTCCAGCACATCAAAAAGAATATACCCACCGCGCTTTTGCAATTTTTTATAATGCACAGCACTCGAATTTGCATCTTCTAAACTAAGTACATCCATTAGCGAAACGGGTGTTGAGGTTTGCTTACTTAAATGCACACGCAAGTCCGATTCATTCATAGGCGTGATGGGATGTTTCGCCATCGTGGGATGGCGATCGAGCCGATACGTTGTTTCATTGGCGCGACCAAAAAGATTTCCAAATACACAAAATCGATTTAGCAACGGAATGCCAACTGCCAGAGGAATGTAAGATGCTTTGAAATAGCGAAGCGCTAGGGTTACTGCGTGGCCAACGTTGCCCACCTGTGGTGACGAATCGAAGGTAGAGCAAATTTTATAGTGGAAGTATTGTGTTGGGATTCGTGAAATTTTCTTGAAGATAGCGGGTAGCACACTATCCATTTGGGCAGGGGTGAGCGATCGGCTAATGCCCGCCACACCAAATGCTTTTATTTTCCCATCCGCACTAATGCGCCTATTCTTTAAACGAAAATCAATTACTTCTTTTAATGACGGTGCTTCCAAAAATAAAGCGGTGGCCACACCATTGAAGGATAGGGATTCCATCACATCGGCTGAGCCGGTGAAGTCATCTCCATAATAACTGAGCAACAGTTGTCTTTTCACTTTAGTATGCCTCCAAAAAATTCTATCGCTTGTTTTAGTTCAGTATGGCTTGTTGCAAATGATGCCAACGACTGACCACGCAAAGCTGCCTGCCAGGCTTGCTTTATACTTTCCACCCCGGCTGCCATGCCCCCGGGGTGTGCCACAATGCCCCCACCACATACATACATTAAATGTGGGTTGCCAATGGCCTGATAAGTATCCACTGCCTGCCCCGCCCATTGGCCGCTGCTTACCACTGGCATTACTTGCATGCCGTGCTCGTAGTGTTGACATGCTTTGATAGATTTTATTACCGAGGCATCGGCCTCGCAAAATTTATTTCGCAAGCCGTTGGTGTGCAGTTGATCGGCCCCGGCCAGGCGCCAAATTTTTTGATACGCTGTAAAGTCAATGCCGATGTGAGGACTGCGGTTCATCAACCCCCAGCCAGTGCGATGGCCGTGTATGGGTAGTTGTGCATGCGCTCGAAGTTTTACTAATGCACTGAGGCCAATCCAATTCAGACTGACCATGATGCAGGTGCCGCCTCGTTTCAAAACATAATCGTGCCGATATGCCATGTCGTCAACATCACCACTTAGGTTGAAGGCATACATAGCTTTCTTTCCGGTAGCATCAGCATGGCGGTTGATAACGTCCATGACAGCGTCCACCCGTTTTTCAAAAGGGCAATGTGGTGGATCACCCATCAACTCATCGTCTTTTAAAAAATCAAGGCCGGCTTCGATTAGTAACTTTGTTTGAGCGGCCGTTTGCTCGGGTGTAAGCCCAACGCTTGGTTTTATAATCGTGCCGATGATGGGGCTATCAAAAACATTGGTAAGCTTACGTGTACCATCTAATCCAAATTGCGGACCCTTGTATTTTGAATAATACGCTTCGGGAATTTCAACATCTGTTAATCGCAAGCCTGAGAACGGATGCAACTCAAATAAATTCCCGGCCACGGTAGCCATCAGGTTTGAAATATTTACCCCAACATTGGCTAACGGCCAGGCTACTTCAATTTTCGCCCGGGTATAGGTTGATTTATTCTTAGCACTATATGCCCCTGGTAACGATGGCGCGCCAACCTCTTCTAAAATTTCGATTGACTGAACTTGTGCGGCATGTTTTTCCTTTAACTCTTGTGTTTCGCCAGGCACTGATACAAAAGTACCGCAGGATTGCTCACCGGCCAAAGCACCCGCAGCCTTCTCCACCGGTTGCGCAGTTTCTATCCAATAGGTTGCTTTAATTTTTTCCATAGGTTATTAACATTTTCATCTTTTAATTTTGATTGACACCATAATTGACTTAGAAATTACTTCACATATCACTTTATGAATAGATCTACATTTTCTTTTGTAATCCTTAGCAGTCCGGTGTTTACATGATATGGGATACTCGTAATGCCTGCACCCTTATCGTTGGCTGAGAGGCTGTTGGTTTTATGGGCCATATCATATAAAAACTGTGCCCCATACCAGGTAAAGAGTTCGCGCTTTTGCGCAGCCAATAATTGTATGGTTCCTTCTCGAACCAACTGCAAATGCTCAGGCTCGCCATCCACCGTGGTGATTTTAATTTTTCCGGATTTTCCGGCTTCTTTTACAGCGAGTGAAATACCCGGGCCAGACGGACCATCGAATCCACAAATACCGGCCAGATCAGGATGTGCCGAAATCAAATCGGCACTGATACGGGCAGCTTCTTCCACACTTGCTTTGCTATCAAATTTTCCTACTACTTCTATTTCCGGATATTTTTTTAACACATCCAACAACCCACGAAACCCAGCCTCCATATTGCTCATGCCCAAGATACCCATGTAGCCAATCTTGCCTTTGCCATTAATCAACTTTACCATTTCTTCGCCTTGCATCTTGCCGATCTCGTACCAATCGGTACCTAAAAAAGCATGATGATTTGCGTTGGGAATATTTGAATCGTAAACTACAGTAGGGATGCCGGCTGCCACTGCTTTATTGATCACTTGCGCTATGGCCGGATCGGTGCCATTGATTAAAAGACCCGTTGGTCTTGTGCCGATAACTTCTTCAATGGCATTGATCTGCGCGGGCACATCCCAATCGGCAGGGCCGAGAATAGAAACTTTTACATTTCGGGCTTTGCCCCATCGCAAAAAAGACCGTTGATCGCGGTTCATATACATGGGCATGGAAACTGCAGTAGTCACCATTACATACTCTTCGTTTTCAAAAGTTTGTTCCGGAAGGTTAGTATCGGATTGAATAACTATTTCAGTCTCTGTTTTTGGAGGCAGGGTGCAACTAAAAACGAAAAGCACGATGAGCAATAGCCATAAATTGATACACCTGTTTAACAGGGTGACTTTAGAGTTTATATTCATACGCTTGCTCATAATTTTGAATATTTTTTTAACAAGGCTTTATCCAGCCACAGCGTAAAAATTAAAATGATGCCGAGGATAATCTCTTGCCAGTAGCCCGACACGCGTGCAATCACCATAATGTTTGCTATGATGCCCATAAATAAAGCTCCTAACAAGGCTCCGGGTATTTTACCAAACCCACCCGAAAGACTGGCGCCACCCAGAATGACTGCTGTGATTACTCGAAGTTCCAGCCCACGCCCTAATGTTGGCAATGCAGCTCCGAGCCTTGAAGAAATAAGAATGCCGGCAACCCCTGCCAAACCGGCTGAGATGACGAAAGCAATCATCTTCATTTTCTTTACATGAATACCGGAAAGCTCCGCAGCCTTTTCGTTTCCACCAATGTAATAGTAGCGCCTGAAGAAAATAGTGCGCGTCATTAGAAATGAAAACACCAACACGGTAAGTAACATATACCAAACCGGCATTTGAACGCCCAACAATTTTGATTGACCTATGATGTTGAAATGGTAGGGTAAGTTTTGTGCGCCCGCCACACTTATCATCAATGCAGCACCCCGCACAATGCCCATCATGGCAAGGGTTTGAATCATCGGGTTTATTTCTTTGTAAGCAATCAAATATCCGTTTACCAACCCAATCAACAGGGCACTGGCAATCGCCAACAAAATGGCAAGCGGCACGGGTATGTTCGCCTCCTGCATAAAGTAGGCAACCAAGCAGGCAACAAATGCCACAACCGAACCCACCGAAAGATCAAACACGCCTGAGATCAGCAACAACATCATACCCACCGCCACAATAGCGTCAATGGAAACATTTAAAAATATCTGGCTGAAGTTGGTAAAGGTTGGAAACGTAGTTGGAAATATAATGCCCGTGATTATCGATACCACCATCAGCAAAGCGATTAACAAATAAATCCGATCTTGTACAATGCGTTGAATCATAGTGTTTATTAATGTGAGGCTAAAGCCATTATTTTTTCTTCTGTAGCGTCTGCATGTAGCAGCTCACCGGAAACAGTACCTTTATTTAAAACCAGAATGCGGTCGCATATTCCCAATAACTCCGGCAGGTCGCTTGAAATCATGAGTATCCCTTTCCCGCTTGTGGCCAGCTCCTTTAACAATCCATAAATTTCAAACTTGGCTCCTACGTCAATACCATGCGTAGGTTCATCCACAATCAATATTTCGGGGTGGGTTTGCAACCACTTTGCAAGCACTACTTTTTGTTGGTTGCCGCCACTTAGGTTTTGTGCTTTTGTGCCTACGCTTGGTGTAGCAATGCGAAGTTTCGTTTTGGATTCTTCTGCCAGCTCCTTGGCTTTTGCATGACTGTAAAAATTTCCTTTTCGGGCACTTTTTAAATTTGCCGAAACGATATTGTCTTGCACAGACATCTGTAAAAACAGCCCCAGGTGGGTGCGGTCTTCGGAGAGGTAGGCAATGCCTTTTTCAATCGCCTTGGCGGGATGCGAACTCAACAACACTTCGTTATTAACTTTTATCTCACCACGCTCAACTTTGTCGGCTCCAAAAATTGCACGGGCAAGTTCTGTTCTGCCGGCACCCACCAATCCTGCTAATCCAACAATCTCTCCCCGATGCAGTTTGAAATTAATGTTCTTGAATTTTTCTCCACTAAGATTTTTTACTTCCAACAGAATAGTTGATTGCTTTGCTGATGATGGTTTCAGATCAATTAAATCGCGACCCACCATGCGCTTGATGAGTTGCTGGGTGGTGAGTGCTGCTTTCTGAAATGTGCCTTCATACTTTCCATCCTTTAAAATTGAAACACGATCGGCCAATTCAAAAATTTCTGATAAACGATGAGAGATGTATAGAATGGAAACACCTTGCTGTTTTAAATGATAGATGATGTTAAAGAGCACCTTAATCTCTTTATCGGTAAGCGATGCGGTAGGCTCATCGAGAATTAGCAACTGTGGTTTTCTGGCCAGTGCTTTGGCAATTTCAACCATTTGCTTCTGTGCTGGCGACAGCGCGGACACCAGCATAGTAGGGGCGATGTTTATTTTTAATTCGGTAAGTACATCAGCAGTTTGTTGATACATTTTTTTGTAATGGATCAATCCCAATCGGTTAACAGGATGTTGGTTGGCGAAAATATTTTCTGCAACGCTTAGATTGTCTATCAGACTTAAATGCTGATGCACAGTGGCAATACCTTTTTCAAAAGCTTCTTTGGGATTACCGAGCGAAACTGGTTCACCGTTTATTATAATTGTTCCCTCATCCGGCCGTAGGTTTCCGCTAAGAATATTCATAAGCGTACTTTTGCCAGCACCATTCTCGCCACACAATGCATGGACTTCACCTTGCTTCACCTCAATATTAATATCATCCAACGCTTTTACGCCAGGAAATGATTTGGAGATATGTTCAAGCCGAAGCTGCTCCATC
>CAZIOY010000118.1:0-7750 GCA_964540915.1 uncultured Ohtaekwangia sp. | reverse complement strand
ATAAAAAAAGCCTCAGTGAATGCTGAGGCTTTAGTGGGAGCTGAGGGGTTCGAACCCCCGACCCTCTGCTTGTAAGGCAGATGCTCTGAACCAGCTGAGCTAAGCTCCCTTTTATTTAAGGACTGCAAAGGTAAAAGAGAATTGCAATTGTGCAAAAGCCATATACCAAGTTTCTCAAAAATCTCTGATTTTCAATTAAAAAGTAACCTTCTCAGGTATTCTGGCAATTTTATTATAAATGTTGCGGATGATTAAAGTCACTGAAAAGGGTATATAAACTGCCATTTAGTTAAAAAGAAAATGTGGATTCAATTATCAACCTTTTTGTAAAGTGGTGGTGGGGTTGGTATCTTCTTTAATCTCCCTGATGGCTATATTTATGTGAACCCTGTTAAAAAGGAAGACCTTGATGTCCAACTACTGGCAAGAACTTATTCATTCTGATTACTGGCCCTTTGCAGTGCTTCTGCTGAGCGTGGCACTGGTGATTGTACAGATTACCAGATGGCGTGTTCATCCTTTTATTGCGCTTATGCTTTCCGCAATATTGGCCGGACTTCTTTCTCCCGCATTACCGGTGGAGCCCGGCCAAAATCCCCTGGTGACGGTAGTTGAATTGCCCATGGCTGAGTTTGGAATTATGGTCGGTAAAATTGGGTGGGTCATTGCGGTGGCTTCTGTGATAGGCACCGCTATGATGGAAAGTGGAGCAGCCGAACAGATTGTAAACTGGTTATTGAAAACACTTGGAGAAAAGCAAGCTGCGATCGCCTTGATCATCAGCGGATTTGTATTGTCGATACCTGTTTTTTTTGATACCGTATTTTTATTGTTAGTCCCGCTGGCGATAACCCTCGCTCTTAAAACAGGCAAGAACTTCGTACTCTATGTGGTTGCTATTGGTGGTGGAGCCGTTATCTCGCATACGATTGTGCCACCTACACCCGGACCATTGATGATGGCCGAAACATTTAATATTAAACTGGGCACCGTTATTTTAGCGGGCCTTGCTGCCGGAATTATCCCTGCTATCGTTGTACTGATTGTAGCCAGATGGATGAATAAAAAGTTAACCATCCCGGTCAGGGTTATGGACAAACATGTAACGTTAATTCATAATCCTCCCTCACTGATACTTTCTGTTTTGCCTGTTATCGTGCCACTTTTCATGATCAGCCTGGCATCCATGGTAGAGGGAATTACTGGCGGTCTTCCGGGCTGGATTGCTTTTCTGGGAAATAAAAATATTGCCATGAGTGCAGGTGCCTTCATTGCGCTGGTTCTTTGGGCAAAGGCTCAAAAATTATCATCAAAAGATCTTTGGGAAGCTGCTGCCAGACCATTGGAAACAGCAGGAATCATTATTCTGATCACCAGCGCAGGGGGAGCTTTTGGTGCCATGATAAAACACAGTGGCATTGGCAATGCGATCAGTTATGCCACCGCAGGATTTGATATGCCGTATATTTTGCTCGCCTGGATGGTTGCTGCTGTTATGAAAATTGCTCAGGGTTCTGGCACAGTCTCCATGATTACTGCTTCAGCGATCATGGTGGCACTTATAGGCAAAACTGAACTTCCCTATCATCCCATTTATATTTTACTTTCAGTTGGATTCGGATCTCTTTTTATTTCCTGGATGAATGACAGTGGCTTTTGGGTGGTGGTGCGTATGAGTGGTTTTACTGAAAAGGAAGGATTAAAGACCTGGACTTTTTTACTGGCCATACTTTCTATTGTTGGATTGAGTCAGGTCTTGTTAATGTCCTGGCTATTTCCATTAGTATGATGATTGGCAATAATGAACAAATGATAATTAAACAGATAACCAATTCAATATGCGTGTACTTATTTTAGGTGGTGGCGGTTTTTTAGGTAAAAGACTAGCGATTGAATTGCTGGTGAAGGGAGGCCTTGATCAAGGTGAACTTACTCAACTAACCCTTATGGATTTCGCATTCCCTGAAGATATGCCTCAAGATTCAAGACTTGAATGTATAACAGCAGATTTTAGTGATGAGGCAGCTATCAGAAACATTCTTCAATATAATCCCGATGTGATATTTCACCTGGCGGCAATTGTAAGTGGAGAGGCAGAAAAAAATCTTGACCTAGGGATGAAAGTAAATTTTCATGGTTCCTTACAACTACTGGAATTATGCAGGCAACTAACTATTCATCCCCGGATTGTATTCGCCAGTTCTTGCGCAGTATTTGGTGGTGATGTTTCCAGCGTAATCGAAGACGAAACGAGTGCCAGGCCACGCAGTTCTTATGGCACACAAAAAGCGATGGTAGAACTCCTGATGAATGATTACAGCCGGAGAGGATTTGTTGATGCCCGAAGTTTAAGGTTACCTACTATTGCAGTGCGACCAGGAAAACCAAATGCTGCTACATCTTCATTTGTAAGTTCCATCATACGTGAACCCTTACATGGGAAAAAGGCAACCTATCCGGTCCCTCCAGAAACGGAAGTATGGATTTTGTCTCCAAAGTGTGTCATCCAGAATTTTATTCACGCTGCAAACATTGATGAAAAAGTACTCGGCCCCGACAGAATCATCAACCTACCCGGATTGACAGTTTCTATCCAGGAAATGATAGAGAGTATGGAACAAATTACCAGTGCTGAAGTAACGAGTTTACTATCCTGTGAACCGGATGCATTTCTGCAAAGCATTGTACTTACGTGGCCCCCGCATTTTGAAACGGTTAGAGCCAATCAACTGGGATTTGTAAGAGATGCATCGGCTGCAGAAATTATAAAGTTGTTCATGGAAGAAGAAGGTATAGTCAATAAATAAATTTGAAATTTTACGATGAGCCAGCATAAAAAGATTGCCATAGTAACCGGAGCCGGTTCAGGTATTGGAAGAGCGGTGGCAATTGCACTGCATACTGATGGATGGACTGTTGTGCTTGCAGGCAGGCGTGAAGATCAACTGATTGAAACATCGAAAGCATGTGGTGAACAAACGTTGGTCGTACCCACCGACATTAATAATGTTGCGAGCGTTAAAAATCTATTTAGTCAAACACTGAAGAACTTTGGTCGCCTCGATTTACTTTTCAATAATGCAGGCGTTGGAGCTCCGGCCAAACCAATGGAAGATTTAACGCTGGAAGAATGGCAACTCGTAGTCAATACTAATCTGACCGGAACCTTTTTATGCGCACAGGAAGCGATTAGAATCATGAAACATCAAGATCCTATGGGTGGGCGCATCATCAACAACGGTTCCATCTCTGCGCATGTTCCTCGTCCGTATTCTGCTCCTTATACGGCAACCAAACATGCAATTACCGGATTAACCAAATCCATCTCATTGGATTGTCGTGCATACAATATCGCCTGTGGGCAGATTGACATTGGAAATGCCAGTAGTGCCATGACTAAGAAAATGGAAGCTGGAATTATTCAGGCGGATGGCTCTCAGAAAATTGAACCCACTATGAATGTAAATGATGTAGGGCGCACAGTGGTGTATATGGCCAGCTTGCCGTTAGATACGAATGTTCCATTCATCACCGTAATGGCAAATCAAATGCCTTACTTCGGAAGGGGTTAATTCAAATACAAAGAAAATACGGATTCAATAAATCAGGCTTGTTATAGAGCAATGGAGTGTCTGTATCTTTTTGAAATACCGAGATACCAGTTTCAATAACTACGGCATGTGCTGCAGCGGTATCCCATTCCATGGTAGGAGCAAAACGTGGATATACATCGGCTTTGCCTTCCGCCAGTAACATGAATTTCAGACTACTGCCCTGTGACACTAAGGTGGGGCCCAAAAGAGATTGAATGAAAGCTTGGGTTTCTTCGCTCATATGAGAACGGGAGGCAACCACCCGTAACCCTGGCTTCTTTAAATCAATGGCGGACCTTCTTGGCAGGGAGCTGATGGTTTCCTGACGCTTAATAAAGGCACCAGATCCTTGTTGTGCATAAAAGACATCCCCATTGACCGGTATCGCAACCACACCCATTACTGGCTGCTGATTTTCGATCAAGGCAATATTGACTGTAAACTCCCCATTGCGTTTTAAAAATTCCTTGGTGCCATCAAGTGGATCAACCATCCAGAATCTCTTCCACTGTTTTCTTTCTTCGTACGGGATGTGCTTACCTTCTTCACTTAAGATAGGTAGGTTGGAAGATTGTAAAATGGAGGTAATAATATTGTGCGCTCTTTTATCGGCCAACGTCAACGGTGAATTGTCGCCTTTGGATTCTGCTTGAAAGTCGCCAGAGTTATAGACATCAAGAATTTCTTTACATGCAGCTTCGGAGGCATGGATGGCTAATTGTAATAGTTGGTCCATTTGATATTCAGTTTAATTTTTTTAACCGCAAAGCCGCTGAGGCGCAAGGTTGTTTTGTGGGTATACTTAGATTTTATTAAAAATATTTAATTATTGAGGTATAAATAAGTCAGCTGACTCAAGAAGACCTGGCCCCATTTCTCTGTGTACAGAAATGGAGGCTCCTAATATCTCCTTTGAGTAAGCGTTATAACTCTCTTTGTCCATGGTGAAGTAAATTCATTACGACTTAGTATTAAGTTAATTTCACTTCATCCCTCAGCATTTCTCTTTGCGTCTCAGCGCCCTTGGGTAAAAAGAACATCCCTTCAAGATTAAATGATCATCCCTGCAGCCACCGTTTCATTGGTGCCTTCATCTACCAAAATCAGACTGCCGGTTATCCGGTTTTTTCGATAGCTGTCATACTCTAAAGGTTGGGCGGTGCGTAGTTTTACCCGGGCGATGTCATTCATCATCAGTTGATCAACACCTTCTACCCGCTTGGCTGAACTGATATCTAATTTATAAGTGATTTCCTTTAGCACGGCTTTTGTCTCGCGGGTAGTATGTCGTATATAAAATTTTGAATTTAAGTTCAAGGGCCGTTGATTCATCCAGCAAATCATCAATTCAATATCCTGATTGCTTTCAGGCCGGTTGGTTGGTTTAGCAAGTATGTCGCCCCGGCTGATATCAATCTCATCTTCCAGGGTGATGGTTACCGACATAGGGGCAAAAGCTTCCGTTAGTAACTGTTCACCAAATTCGATGGTTTTAATTTTGGTAGTAAAGCCGGAAGGCAATACAAGAATTTCTTCACCTACTCTGAAAATTCCTCCGGCAACTCTTCCTGCATATCCCCGGAAATCCTGATGCTCACGAGTTTGTGGTCGCACCACATATTGCACCGGAAAGCGACTGTCGATGTGATTGTAATCGCTTTCGATGTGCACGGTTTCCAGCATGTGCAAGAGCGTTGCCCCCTTATACCAATCCATCTTTTCAGAACGATTTACCACATTATCTCCAAGCAATGCACTGATGGGCACAAACTGGATATCATGAACTTCTAGTTTCGATGAAAAGGCTTTGTAATCATCAACAATTTTCTGGTATACTTCTTCCTTATAATCCATCAGGTCCATCTTATTCACGCAGACTATAATATGTGGAATCTTGAGCAAAGAGGCGAGTAAAGAATGTCGGAAGGTTTGCTCTATTAACCCTTTGCGCGCATCAATCAATATCAGCGCCAGGTTTGCGGTGGAGGCACCCGTTACCATGTTCCGTGTATATTGAATGTGGCCGGGAGTATCAGCAATAATAAACTTCCGTTTAGGGGTAGCAAAATAACGATAGGCAACATCAATGGTAATGCCTTGTTCACGCTCTGATTTCAATCCATCGGTGAGCAATGATAAATCGACATAATCAAATCCCTTTTTTGTGCTGGATGCTTGCACGGCTTCAAGTTGATCTTCAAAAATTGATTTACTATCGAACAGCATGCGGCCAATGAGCGTGCTTTTGCCGTCATCCACACTTCCTGCTGTGGTGAATCTTAGTAGTTGGTTCATATTTTAATCAGTTGCCGGTTTCCTGTTGCCGGATCCCGGTTATTATTCGTTAGTTGAAATTCTCTTCAACCCATTGGGTGAATTTATTTATTCTTTTGCTTAGTGAATCGTACTCACTTTTTAATTGCTCATAGTTGATTTTATCTGTAAGAGATTCACTTTCAAACAGAAATTCCAGATGCACCATCGTTTCATCGCATTCTGACTAAGCATAAATCAAATGCTTTATAAAGTCCGCTTTGTATCTCCTCCTTCCATATCCCTCCACAATCATTGAAGTCACCGATTTGGAAGATCTCCTGATCTGATTTCCTTCTTCAGACAATTCAAACTTTGGTAACTTCATTGAAATTTTATGAACTTCAATGGCCAGTCGTTTTGATTCCTGATAAACTTCCAGATCCCGATAGCTTTTCATATTCTTACTCTAACCGGAAACTGGCAACCGGTGACTATTTAGAAATACCCCGACTTTTTTCTATCCTCCATAGCGGTTTCGCTACGCTTGTCATCAGCCCGGGTACCACGCTCTGTTTTTCGAGAAGCGGCTACTTCGATGATAATTTTTTCCATCGTGTCGGCATCTGATTCCACCGCTCCTGTGATAGGCATGTCTCCACAAGTGCGAAAACGTACGGTCATCTGAACTGGTTTTTCTGCTGGTTTTAATTTCAGCCAAGGTGAGGTGGAAAGGATCGTTGCGTCACGAACAATAACTTCCCGCTTGTGTGCGTAGTAGAGTTTTGGGATTGGAATATTTTCAGCATACAGATATTGCCAAACATCCATTTCCGTCCAGTTGGATATAGGGAATACGCGGAAGTGTTCCCCCTGATGTTTACGCCCATTAAAAATGTTCCACAATTCGGGTCGTTGATTTTTTGGATCCCATTGCCCAAATTCATCACGGTGCGAAAAGAATCGTTCTTTGGCGCGTGCTTTTTCTTCGTCTCTTCGTGCGCCACCCATAGCCGCATCAAACTTATTTTGTTCGATCGTATCCAGCAGAGTAACTGTTTGTAATGCATTTCTGCTGGCGTTAATGCCGGTCTCTTCTTTAGCACGACCATTATCAATACTTTCCTGAACAGATCCAACGACAAGCCGAACACCCAATTCATTCACAAGCCAGTCGCGGTACTCCATCGTTTCAGGAAAATTATGGCCTGTATCAATGTGCACCAACGGGAAAGGGATGCGTGCCGGGTAAAACGCCTTGCGTGATAAGTATGCAAGTACAATTGAATCTTTGCCACCGGAAAAAAGTAAGGCAGGTCGTTCAAACTGGGCGACCACCTCACGAATGACGTAGATAGCTTCAGACTCAAGTTCTTTTAAATGGCTTAAATAATATTGGTTCATGTATAAGAAATCCTTGGAACGATATAATCGATTAGTAAAGTTAGTGATTCGTTCAGACTTTGAAGATGTGTGCTGATGGTAATGTCAGGGTGGAGTGGGCGCTCATACGGTGATGTGATCCCCGTGAAGTTCTTCACCTCTCCTAACCGCGCTTTTTTATAAAGACCCTTTACATCCCGTTGTTCACAGATTTCTAACGGGCAATCAACAAACACTTCCAAAAAGTTTTCGTGCCCTACAATTGCTCTTACCTGATTGCGGTCTTCTTCAAAGGGAGAGATAAATGCAGATAATACAATAATTCCGGAGTCTATGAAAAGTTTGGACACCTCTCCGATGCGCCTGATGTTTTCCTTTCGGGAATGATCAGAGAAATCAAGATCACTATTTAATCCTGTGCGCACATTGTCACCATCCAGCAAATAGGTTTTAAAATTCTGTGCATTCAATTGAACTTCCAGGTGAGTAGCCAATGTGGATTTACCTGAACCCGACAAGCC
>CAZIOY010000117.1:0-7781 GCA_964540915.1 uncultured Ohtaekwangia sp. | reverse complement strand
ACCGTAAGGACATCCGATGTTGGAGACAAACAATTGGCAGTATTACCTACAATCAACGTATAACTGCCTGCCGTTGCTGTGGTTATTCCTTGTGTAGCCTGTCCGCTCGACCATTGATAAATGGCAAAGCCGGACGGAGCCAATAGTCCTACTGTATTGGTGCCACACAGAGTAGGACTTCCGAATACTTCGATAACGGGTTTAGCAGGTTTTGTATAGGCAGCCACCACCACAGGATCTGAAAAGTCACTAGGGCAGTTTGTTCCATCAGCGATATTTACAGTATAGCTCGCTGAAGTGCTTACGGTGATTTGTTGTGAAGTTTCCCCTGTTGACCACTGATACGTAAAACCTGCGGGCGCAGTTAATGTGACCGTTGCGCCATCACATAAACTTGTGGGACCACTGGTTTGAATAGTCGGTTTGGCAGGCTTTGGTGAGAAGATCACAGTAACTACATCAGAAGAAGTGCTGCTGCAGGTTCCATTACTCACAACCACGGAATAATCTCCATTGGTGTTTACTTTAATTTCTTGAGTAGTCAAACCATTAGACCATGTGTAAGTAGTGAAGCCTGCTGGTGCAGTTAAGGTATAACTACTTCCTAGACAAAGCGTGAGCGAGCCTGAAGTGTTGAGTGTAGGCTTTGAAATTATGTTAATGGTTGCACTCACGGTGGTTCTGATACTTTCACAGAATGTGGAGGGATCAAAAACACTTAGGTAATAATTTTTTGAAGCCGTGAGCGATGGTGTCGTGTATGTAGGACCGGTGCTTAACAGATTACTCAAAACAGGGTCATCATACCAGCGATAGACTTGCAACCCGGTGGCTCCTCCGGTGGCAGTTAAGGTAAGTTTGCCGCTGTCGCATCGACTGGCACTGGTGGCTGTAGGAGCGGTGGGAGGAGTGCATGCTAATACAGTGAAGGGAGCCTTTATGCGTGCACTCCAGAATCCTTTATCATCTTTGGCTCGTACATATAAGATATGATTGCCTTCCGGTGTGCCGTCCAGATCGATTGCAAAGAGTTGATCTATTGAAGGAGAAGGTATGATCGGCAGTACGGTTCCCTTGAGGGAAGGATTTATTTCTGGATCGGTATCGATAAAGTATTCTACACGTGTCAGGTTGTTTGCGTTTAATGCATTGCCTGGTAAGATGTAAAATGTACGGGCTGAAAAATGACTCCAGTGATTTTGATTGTCCTGATACCGTATTGCCAGTCGATGAAAACCAGGCGACAACGAATTAATGTCAATAGCAAAAGAATTCTGCAATGCCCCCCCCGGTGTAATGGGAAGTGCGGTTGCTAATCCGGTTCCCGGATCAGTATCAAAAAAGTACTCCGCCTTTTTTAGCGTGGTGGCAACGGGTGTAGCAGGGGGAGGAACTATGTAAAACGTGCGTGAAGCAAAGTGGGACCATCTCCCCTTATCATCCCGCACACGGAAATTCAGATTGTGAAAGCCAGGAGTAAGAGAAGTGATTGACACTACAATGTTTTGGTTGATCTGTCCGGCTGGTGTTATGGAAATGTTGCTCCCCGATCCCGTTCCAGGATCAGCATCAAAAAAGTATTCTGCTTTGGTAATGGTGACAGAGTTTGCAATAAGAGAAGGGGGCACAATATAAAAGGTTCGGGAAGCAAAATGCGACCACTTACCTTTATCATCGCGCACGCGGAAGTTCAGGTTATGGAAACCGGGTGTTAAAGAAGTGATCGGTACTACCACATTTTGATTCAACGAAGCGGTTGGTGTTATGGGTATATTGGTGCCACTTCCTAAGCCCGGATCAGCATCGAAAAAATATTCTGCTTTGGTTACATTCACACTGGGTGGAGTGAGTGAAGATAATGGTGCCAAAAAAAATGTGCGTGACTGAAAGTGACTCCATTTCCCAGCGTTGTCGCGCAGGCGAATATTTAAATTATGAAAGCCGGTGGTGAGTGCATTGATGTTAATTGCAAAATTGGCATTGATCGTTGCTGCCGGGGTAATGGAAAGCGCATTACCATTACCATTACCAGGATCAGTATCAAAAAAGTACTCCCCTCTATTCAACGTTTGTCCGAATGCCTGAGCAAAAGCGATAAGAAATAGAAACAGTATGTATTCCTTTTTTATCATGCGGGATTTATAATTCGAAGAAATCACGAACTGTAATTCATGTGGTTAGTACTATCTAATTATTAATCTTTGCTTTGACATTTACATTGAGCGGGGTGCCTGGCTGCAACGTTGCGTTAAGAATATTTACTTCGGTTACCTGCGGTATTGGAGGTAAGGCGCTTGTATCAAAACCACTTCCTGAAGCTCCACCACTCGGAAACGGGCGGGTGCCTCCATAAATACCCAGATCAGTTCCGTCCGTTCCTGCGTTGCGAATTGTGGAAGATGCCTGAAGCCTGTAATCAAATGTAGTAGCGTAAGTATTAAGATTGGTAACATTTACAAACAAGGGATCGACTGCAACAAAGTTTCCGGCACCAGAATTACTTCCACCCAGGAAACTGTTGGTGGGGGTACTGGTACTAATGGTAGTTAAATTAGAAAGATTGTTGTTAAATGTATTGAAATTTACATTCGTTGTATAGATAGTGCCGGTAGTCCGGATAAAGATATTATTGGTAATAGTAGCATAATAGACGGTGGATAGATTGTCGCTGCCATGGAATACATTGTGATCAATTAATACTGAACTCAAAGAGAATCCGCTGATGCTTCCTCCGATGATATTATTTTGAATAGTAATATTTGACGATGAACTGGAAGTGGACCCACCACTTCCACCATTAATCGATGAGATTAGGTTATTGTAAATAATCCAGTTGTTCCCATATATTCCACTAAGACCAGGATTCTGAATATAGATCGTGTTATTAATATTATTTCGAAAAAGAGTTATGTTATCTGTTCCTGGATTACCATTATTCCGGATTTGCGAGGTTATTAGAAAACCAGTTAACACAGAGCCACTGGAGTTTTGTAACCCAGTATCCCTATTAAGATAGATGTTGTTTACTTTGGTCGGTTGATTAAACTGATTGTTTGAGTTATAGCCTGCTCCAATGAGCACCAATTTTTTTGTTACTGTAAAATCACTATAGGTGAATTGTGATCCATGTACATAAATGGTATCACCTGCGGTTGAGGCGGCAATGGCGGCATCTACCTGCGTAAATTGTGCAGGGCGATCAGGATTGTTACTTACCGTACGGATCGTAGCGTTAGCTGCAACGGATAAAAGAAGCAGGATGGATAGAGTAATACTGGTTTTCATAAGTGAATGTTTTTTTTCTTATAGAAAGTTAATAAAAAAGATGCTTCACAACAAGAGAGACAGAAAAAATCACACCATGATGTTGTTCTAAAAGATGATTTAAGTCATTTGATAACTCAGATATTCACACAAAAAAACACCCAATCTGAAATCGTCCTATACAGATTGGGTGTGAAAATTACGGAGGTGATCTGTGACCTGATCGATCTGATCGATCAATTCTTTATACCTGCTAAATCAACAATGAAAGCATATTCCTGTGCAATTTCTTCATATACTTTAAACCTTCCCGTTGTGCCGCCATGACCGGTTTCCATGTTGGTGCGAAGTAATAAAGTATTGCTATCCGTTTTCAGTTCGCGCAGCTTGGCTACCCACTTGGCGGGCTCCCAATATTGTACTTGTGAATCATGAAATCCGGTTGTCACCAGCATGTTTGGATAATTCTGCGGCTTTACATGATCATACGGTGAGTAGTCGAGCATATACATGTATGACTCAGGGTTTTTTGGATTACCCCATTCATCAAATTCTCCGGTGGTTAATGGAATCGATTCATCCTCCATAGTAGTGATCACATCCACAAACGGAACTTTGGCAATCACACCCTTAAATAAATCGGGCCTCATATTTATTACAGCACCCATCAGTAACCCTCCGGCACTTCCACCGGTAGCAAAAAGTTTTTCGGGTTGTGTATATTTTTCTTCGATCAGAAATTCTGCGCAATTGATAAAATCCTTAAAGGTATTTTTCTTCTTGAACATCTTTCCATCTTCATACCACTGACGGCCCATTTCCTGTCCGCCACGAATGTGCGCAATAGCATAGACAAAACCACGATCGAGTAAACTCAACCTTGTAATCGAGAAAGTAGGATCCATGCTTGCACCGTACGAGCCATAACCATATAGGAGTGTTGGATTGTTGCCTTCTTTTTTCATTCCTTTCTTATACACGATCGACATCGGAATTTCGGTACCATCATCAGCGGTAGCCCAAAGTCTTTCAGTTTGATATTGTTCAGGATCATAGCCGCCTACCACTTCTGTTTGCTTAAGAAGTTTTCTTTCACGTGTATTCATGTTGTAATCATACGTTGAATTGGGGGTGGCCAGCGAAGTGTATCCATAGCGCAGCAGTTCGGTATCAAAATCCAGGTTGATGGATGGGAAAATAGTATAGGCGGCCTCTCCAAAATTCAGATAATGTTTATTACCTGTTTTTTGATCCATCACGCGCATCAAGGTATTAGCGTTGGCGCGCTCGCTCAACACAAGATAATTTTTAAAGATTTCAATACCTTGTAGCAGGGTATCTTTTCGGTGCGCGATTTTCTCTTTCCAATTTTCTTTCGAGGTTCTGGTGTCAGACGTTTCCATCAGACGAAAATTCTGTGCGTCCAGGTTGGTGACCACATAGAATTTGTCTTTGTAGTGATCAATGGAATATTCAAGGCCTCTTTCTCTTGGACTAAACTCTTTAAATTTTCCATCCGGAGTATTGGCATCCAGAATCTGGTAATGATTGGTGAGCGTGCTGCCTGCCCAGATCACCAGGAACTTATTCGATTTGGTTTTGTAGATGCCCGTATAGAAGGTCTCATCGTTTTCTTCAGAAACAATTTGATCGTTGGCGAATGGGGTGCCTACTTTATGTTTGTAGATCCAGCGAGAGCGCAGCGTGTTCGAATCTTTTTTAGTGTAAAAATAAGTTTTGTTGTCATTGGCCCAGGTGATTTGCCCTTCCGTATTGGGTACAGGTTCTTCCATTAATTTTCCGGTGCGCAGGTTCTTCACATAAATGGTATATCTTCTTCGGCTTACCGAATCTTCTGCGTATGCGAGTAAAAGATTATCTTCACTTACGCTAAGGCCTGTAATAGAATAGTAATCATGACCTTTTGCCATTTCATTTACGTTGAGCATGATTTTTTCAGGGCCATCCATCGTTTCTTTTTTGCGGCAATAGATCGGGTATTCCTGACCTTGTTCGTAGCGGGTATAATACCAGAAACCGTTATCTTTATAAGGCACCGATTCATCCGTTTGTTTGATGCGGCCCACAATTTCGTTGTAAATTTTTCTCTGCAGTTCTTCGGTGTGTTTGGTCTTCGTTTTCAGATATTCATTTTCTGCACTGAGGTAGTTGACCACTTTTTGAGTTTGTTCATCTTTTTGGGTAGCATTCTTTTGCTCATCCGACAGCTTCATCCAATAATAGTTATCGATGCGGTTGCCAGAGAGTTCTTTCGCTGACTTTTCAGCAACGGGCGCTTTAACTTCTTCCGCTTTTATTTCTTTTTTGACTGTATTGCATGAGACGAATAGTGTGCAGAATGCAAGCAGATACAACGAAACACGTGTTTTCATAATTATTCAATTTCGACTACGAAGATAGAAGGGTTTATCGATCAAAAAAGATTCACGTAGGGTTTTTTGATGTTCGTTATCTTTTTAATGACAAGTAGCCTGTTATTGAAGCCCGCCCGCCTTCAAATTCAATTTTGTAGAAGTACGAGCCGGTGGATAACTCTCCACCATTTTTATTGAGGCCACTAAACACCACCGAGGTATTGTCGTAATTGGACGCTTCCCACACCAGATCGCCCCACCGGTTGTAAAGGGTAACTTTATTGGTTTGCGTATCGGGAAACAAATCAATGTATTCAATAATCCAGGTGTCATTTTTTCCATCACCGTTGGGTGAGATGCCATTGTACACGTTAATATCTCCAATCACTTCGATGGCAAATTGCTTTTCGATACACACACCCAGTTGGTCACAGATACGGATGGTGACCAGATCATCACCGGAAAAATTAATTCCTGAGTAATTGATATCAAGGATGAATCCTGATAGAGTTGTTTTACCTCCTCGCTGAGTTGCATTGCCTATCACTTGCAATGAAGCAGGATCCAGGTTGTTATCGGGATCGGAAATAAGGTCTGATAAATCAATGGAAACAAAACCTCCAATGGTTGTTATTACTGTGGTGGTATTAATTATCGGAGCACTATTCACACACGAAGTATTGGCCACAACCTGTATTACATCCGAAGAAATACTGTTACACCCGCTGGCATCCTTGACTACAACGGAATAATTTCCTGGCTGCACATTGAAAATCTGCTGAGTAGTCTGCCCGCCTGACCAGGTGTACGTGAAACCAGATGGAGCAGACAACGTGATAGCATTCAAACATAATTCAACTACACCAGCATTAATCGGTTCATTCGAAGTGATAGTTGGTTTTGAAGGAACGGAAAGAATGGTGGTGATAACAGCCGTGCGAGGACTTTCGCAAGAACCATTATTTATAGAGACATAATATGTAGTAGTGACGGTGAGTGCCGGAGTTATAAAACTGTTGTTGATTTCTCCGGCTAACGAAGTTCCTCCTGTTGGCACATCGTACCATCGGTATTGCCCATTGGTGGCACCAGCGGCTTGCAGGGTTACACTACCCGGGCCACAACTTGAACCAACAGTAATTGCAGGCGCAGTTGGAGGGGTGAGGATAGTTGCTTTTACTTCAGCACGAGTGCTCTCACAATTTCCGTTGTTGATGGAAACATAATAACTGGTTGAAGATGTAAGAGAAGGTGTAGAGTAGGCAGCATTCACTTCTCCGGTTACAGCACTTCCACCACTTGCCAGCGTATACCATCGGTACTCTCCATTTGTTGCTCCCGATGCAGACAGCAATATGTTGCCGGGGCCGCAATTAAATCCATCGGTAATTGTTGGTGCCGCAGGAATAGCATTGACAGTGAGCTGAGCAGCAGAACTAAAAACGGTAGTTGCCCCATCACCATTTACCTGGCAACGATAAAATCCGGCACCAAAATTTCCGGTTGTGTTTACGGATAATGTGTTGGTGCCGGTGCCTGAATACCCTCCGGCATTGGCAATGTCAGCATACACACCGGTAAGGCTTGATGCGAATTGCCATTGGTAAGTGATGTTCGTTGTTCCGCTGGCTGCTGTTGAAAATGTTGCGGTGGCCCCCGCGCAGACGCTGCTATTGGTAGGTTGCGATGTAAAGGAAATGGATATTACAGGTATCAGGTTTTCATACACCACCAAAAATCCAGCAGCTCGCGTGATGATGATTTCTGGTTTGCCATCCAGATTGATATCACCTGTTGTGAGGCCACGAGGTGCTGTAACGGTTGTGTTAAACGGTGAAGCAAATGAAGCAGCGCTCAATGCCCCGGTTGTATGGATATTTTTAAAAATGGAAAAACGATTTCCGGTTTCGCTGGTGGTTATGATTTCGGGCCTGCCATCGCCATCCAGATCAGCAATGTGAGCAACTGTGGTAGCGCTGGGGTTGGTTAGATCGATGCGGTTAAAACTGATATTGCCTACGCTGCTGGTGTTGTGAAATATGATAATAAGCGTTGCTGTAGTACCCGTGCCATGGTAAAGAACCAGATCCATTTTTCCATCGCTATCTAAATCGCCTGCATAGATTCGGCCAGGATTATCGC
>CAZIOY010000116.1:0-7886 GCA_964540915.1 uncultured Ohtaekwangia sp. | reverse complement strand
GTGTAGTATTACTGCAACCAGTGGTAGTATTGGTGAAGGTAAACGTTACGCTGCCAGCGGATACGCCCGTGATCAGACCTGCATTCGTAATGGTGGCAACTCCCGGTGCGCTGCTGATCCACGTGCCGCCCGCAACAGGGCTTGCTGTCATCGTTGATCCTACACATAAAGTTGCTGATGGTGTACTCACTACAGGACGTGCATTAACAGTAACGGATGGTGTGGTGTTGCTGCACCCTGTGGTAGTATTGGTGAAGGTAAACGTTACGCTGCCTGCGGACAAGCCCGTGATCAGACCTGCATTCGTAATAGTAGCTACTCCGGGCGAGCTGCTGATCCACGTGCCGCCTGCAACAGGGCTTGCCGTCATCGTTGATCCTACACATAAAGTGGCTGATGGTGTACTCACTACAGGACGTGCATTAACAGTAACGCTTATAGGATATCCGATACTCTCACAAAGCGTGGTACTATTGCTAACAAACAAGGCACCTGAGTATGTTCCTGGTGCCACCGGAATTCCAGTTATAGAAATCGGGGTTAAGGGCAGCGCAGTCAATGTGACATCTGCAATGCCTGAAACCCAGTCAATTCTATATTGATTCGGTGAGTCAGTTGTGGCGGAATAAGAAATTGAACTGCTTGTTATGCCCGTACAAACCATTGGATTTGAACCAAGAGTAATTGTTGGTTGACCTGGTACAACTATATTGTTGAGCGTAACTTCACAAAATCCGGGATTGCCAGCGTTATAATTTTCATCCCTTATCACAACTGAATAAGTACCAGCTGCCAGACTGGAAGGATCTTCGACTGTATTTGCAATGGCAGTAGGTCCTGTCCAGTTATAAACATATTTCACTGGTCCTGCGAAAGGAGTACCCCCCGATACGTTTAGACTAATCGCTCCCGTGTTGGCCACACAGGCCGTAACTATTGATGAAACAGAAGCAACCAATTGAGTCGGTTGATCAATGTTAATATTTTGAATTGTTCTTCGCTGACATACCGACAGCGAAGGAGACCCTGATGTCCCGTTGGTCGTCACCACGGTAACTTTATAGGTCCCTCCTTCTACATCACTGGAAAAAAGATTGGAAAAGGTAGCCGTCTGGCTGTTTGTATTGGGTATTGAAGCAATCGGTATATCACCACCTCCTGTTTCAATTAAAAGCGAATAGGTAAAAGGTGCTTGCCCCCCATTGAGTGTTACTACAATTTGTCCGGTATTACCATTGAAGCAGGTGACATCCGTTTTACTGGTCAGGGCAAAACTGGAAATAAGTGTTCCTGTACATTGACCAAAAGACTTATTGACGCCAAAAAGTATCAGTGCAAAAATGAATGATACTGCAAATGCTTTTTTCATAACAATCATTATTCGATTATTATCTGGGATAGTTGGAGTTTGCTGCAGCGCGGGGAAGGCGCATCCAGAAATTCAACCTGAACCATATAAAGAGATTCAGTGCCCAGGTCTTTAAATTTAATAACAGAGTTCCCTGAACCAGTTTTCTCGCTGACTTTTTCCAGTCCAACACCCTTTTCTGTATGCAACGTGCAAATGAACTTACCCGAAGTATTCACTGAAATTTCAATTAAACCCTTGTTGTTTTCCAATGAAGCCTGAACCAATGAAATTTTACTATTGCAAGGAGAAACTGTACTATTTACTGGAGGAAATAGCAGGGAGCAAAAAATCAGTAAAAGCATATCCGTGTCAAATTAAAATTAAAAAAACTGTCTGATTCCCATCTCTCATCTTTTTGATGATAACTTGTTAAACAGACCAACAAGATTTCCTTTTCAGTATTTTCTATTCAATATTTCGCTCAATATAAGTGCTCTTTTAAAACTCTGCGGATTCTGAAGTTCTTTGGCATATTCGGCAGCGGCACTTTTGGTTGTTTTCTTACTGTACTCTTTGAATTGATTAAATCGTACGTCCGTGTCCTCCACCTTCATGGTTTCCTCTAAAGATGCCCTTGAAAAAGCAGCCTTCTTCGCGCTTTCGTAAGTCTCATAGATCTTATCATCAGCGTAATAATCAGTCTGTTCAAGGCTCTTGGTCTCATCACCCAGGTTATCATCGTAGTTTTCAAAATCCTGCTGCTTGGTAGCCACAAACGGCTTTGACACCACTGGAGAGGGCTTGGGTTTTGGCGCCTTGGCGGCCTGGATTTCCCTCAATAAGTCTTCGAATGATACCGGCTTATTTGTTTTATCTGAAGGGGAATTGGGGCTTTCTCTTTGATCCTGATCAAATGTCTGTGGCTTTTTCTTATTAGCACGGGCAATAAGTGTAATAACAATAACGACTAGCCAAACCCAAAACTGTATATCCATATCGAACCAAAGATATCTAAATAATTGGTAAAATGCCTGTTTTGGGTGTTTTTCGGTTGGTATAAATTGTGGATGAAATGAGTATATCCATCTTTCTAAATGCCGTTCCTAAGATTATCTTTGCCATCTTGTTTTTTTTAGGCAATCACTAAATTCTAAATTAGTCCATGCAGTTATCGAAGTTGGAGATCAAGGGTTTTAAGAGTTTCGCTGATAAAATTGTTATCAATTTTGACGAGGGTATCACCGGTATCGTAGGCCCTAACGGATGCGGAAAATCAAACGTGGTGGATTCTATCCGTTGGGTATTGGGGGAGCAGAAGACCAGTGCCTTGCGATCCGAAAAAATGGAAAACGTAATCTTCAACGGCACCAGCCAGCGTTCACCGCAGCAGATGGCGGAAGTATCGCTCACGATCAATAACACAAAGAACATTTTACCCACTGAATATTCTCAAATAACCATCACCAGGCGTCTGTATCGCTCCGGTGAGAGCGAATACCTGCTCAATGGCGTTGTTTGCCGCCTGAAAGATATTACCAACCTATTCCTCGACACTGGGGTTGCCTCCAACAGCTACTCGATCATCGAGTTGGGAATGGTGGATGATATTCTCAACGACCGCGACAATTCCAGAAGGATGTTGTTTGAAGAAGCAGCAGGTATATCCAAGTTTAAAAAGCGTAAGAAAGAAACGTTGAAGAAACTGGAAGACACCGATACAGACTTAGAGCGTGTGGAAGATTTGCTTTTCGAAATTGAAAAGAACATGAAGAGCCTGGAGAAGCAGGCAAAGCAAACCGAGCAGTATTACAAAATCAAAGAAGACTATAAAGAGAAAAGCATCAACCTGGCTAAAGTGGTTGTCAACAAACAAAAAGACACTTTAACGACCTTAAAAAAGCAAGTTGACAATGAGAATGACCGAAAGACCAAACTCACTGCAGAACTTGCCGACAAAGAAGCACTGATCGAAAAATCAAAAACAGAACTGATCATTAAAGAAAAGACGCTGTCGTCAAGACAAAAGTCAATCAATGATTTTGTTTCTAAAATCCGGCAGTATGAAAGCGACAAGCAAATTAAAAACGAGCGCCTCCGCTTTTTAAATGACCGTGTCACCAACCTGAAAGATCAAATCGATCAGGACAGAAAAAGTAATGAGCGCGCACGTTTCAGCATTCAAAGCCTGGAAACCGAACGCGATTCAGCACAAACCATATTAAAAGATATCACTGATAAGTTAGGAGCACTCAAGGCAGACTTCGAAGGACAGAAAGCAACCACCTATACGCTGCAAGGAGAATCCGATGCACTTCGCCAGGTGTATCGTGCCAAACAGGAAGAATCATTTCAACTGAATAAGTCTCTTGAAATTCGTGAGATACAGGTGGCTTCTTTCAAACAGGAGTTAGAAAGAACGACTACCGACACCAGCCATCAGAGCGCGAGCATTGTCGAGTTCGAGAAAAAATTGGTTGGCCTCACCCAGGAGATCAATGAGAAGAATAGCTACCTCGATAAATTAAAGAGAGAAGAAGAAGACATTTACCAACGCATCGGTTCATTGGAAAAAACCATTGAAATGATTCGTGAAGAGATGACGCAAACCGGCCGCAAACTGGATTCGCGTCAGAATGAATATCAGCTCACCAAATCGCTGGTAGAAAACCTGGAAGGATTTCCAGAAGCGATTAAATTCTTAAAGAAGAATGTAAGCTGGACAAAAAATGCTCCGCTCCTATCAGACATCCTATCGACCAGCGAAGAATATCGCGTAGCTATTGAAAACTACCTCGAGCCTTATCTCAACTACTATATCGTAGAGCATGAAGCAGAGGCCTACGAAGCGATCAACATTCTTAGTGATGCCAGCAAAGGAAAAGCAAACTTCTTCATCCTGGATGCTTTCGAGCGCTTCTCTCCTTCTGATTTAAAAATGTATCCCAATGCATTTCCGGCAACACAAATCATTGAATTCGATTCTAGGTATTCGAAATTAATGACGTTTATACTGGACAAAGTATATGTGTTTGAGGGTGATGTAAGAACGATTCCCGGTGAGGATAACAATACGTTCATCACCAAGAGTGGAAAAGTTACCAAGCGCAGATTTAGTCTTTCAGGTGGCTCCGTAGGACTTTTCGAAGGAAAGAAAATTGGTCGTGCAAAAAACCTGGAGAAACTTGACAAAGAGATCAAAGAATATTCCAAGAAAGTAGAAGACATCCGTCACTCCCTCATCGATCGTCAGAGAGAATTGGAACGACTGCGCAACAACACACTCAAGCAACAAATTGAGGAAGCGCAGAGTGCCATCAAATTGGTGAATGATGAATATATCTCCGTGCGCACCAAGCAAGAGCAGTTTTCAAACATGCTCAACAGTGCCGACTTGCGCAAAGAAGATATTTTAGAAAAAATTGAGTCCCTCAGCAGCGAGTTAGAAGATCTCAAACCCAAAGCAGAACTGGCTCATCAGGAATTGGGACATCATGACGAACGACTGAAGGCCATCACCAGTGGATTAAATGTTCAGAGCGAATTGCTGAGTCAAAAATCGGGTGCCTATAATGAGCAGAATATCTTCTTCCATCAGCAGGAGAATCGTGTGAGAAGCATCGATCAGGAGATCCGCTTCAAGCAGGAGTCGATGGAGCAAAGTGGTGTTCGTATTGAGGTGAATACGGAAGAACTTAAAAAGAACGAAGACGAAACGCGCACCATCATCGAAACTACGCAAAGCAATGACGATGAATTACTCGGCATGTATGCGGAAAAAGAAGAGATGGAAAAAGGTCTGAGCGAAGCCGAAAAAGATTACTATTCCGGTCGCGGTGAGATTGACCAATTTGAAAAAGATTTGCGCGAAGTTCAGCATCAGCGTCAAAACATTGACACCATTCTGATGGAATTGCAAAACCGTTTGAATGACAGCAAGATGCAGCTCAATTCTGTAAAAGAGCGTTTGTCGGTAGAGTTTAACATCGATCTGGATTCGGTGGTAGGTCAGGCCACTCCGGAAGAAGCAGAACAACTTGCTTTATTCGATGAAGAAAAATTGCGCAATGAAGTAACTAAGATTCGCGAGAAACTGGACAACATGGGCCCGATCAACCCGATGGCCATGGAAGCCTATACCGAAATCAAAGAGCGCAACGATTTCATTATCGTGCAGAAAGATGATTTACTGAAAGCCAAAGAATCGTTGTTCAGCACCATTAATGAAATTGAGTTGGTGGCCAGCGAAACCTTCATGCAGGCATTCAACCAGATCAAAGAACATTTTGTAAGAGTATTCCGATCCTTGTTTAATGAAGGTGATGATTGTGATCTGAAACTTTCTGATCCTGCCAGACCCCTGGATTCTGAAATTGATATCATCGCAAAACCAAAAGGCAAGCGACCACTCACGATCAATCAATTATCAGGAGGAGAGAAAACACTTACAGCAACCGCATTGCTGTTCTCGATGTACCTATTGAAGCCGGCACCGTTCTGTATTTTTGATGAGGTGGATGCACCATTGGACGATGCCAACATTGATAAGTTCAACAACATCATCCGCAGTTTCAGCAAAGACTCACAGTTTGTGATTGTGACGCACAACAAGCGCACGATGACTACGACCGATGTGATCTATGGTATCACTATGGTGGAGAAAGGAATTTCACGCGTGGTGCCTGTAGATTTACGAGAACTTGCTTAACCAGAAATTCAAATTTGATTTTAATGAAGAGCCGGGAGACCGGCTCTTTTTTTTCGTTGTGTTTCTGTAGTGGTGCGCTTTTGAACTTTTGAAAACGTATCTGTCCCACGAAACCAAACGTGGAACGAAGATAAAAACTTATAGCTTACACATCACCGCACCATTGAAACATTTTGTTGTGGCCAGTTGAGTTTCGTCCGTCATCTGTCTACACGTTTTGTTTTACAAGTCTGTGTCCACCGAACCATTGAAAACCCTATTAGCCAAATCTTTTTGCATTTAAAAAACCGATTGGAAGAAGTGTTGATCCGTTCATCGCAAGGTCAGCCAAAATTTCACCGACAACGCTTACGAACTTGAAACCATGGCCGCTAAATCCAGTTGCAAAAACAACGTCCTTGTCAAACCCTGATAAGTAATCGATGATAAAATTTTGGTCTGGGGAATTGGTATATAGGCATGTCTTCATTACCAGCGTATTTTCGTAACCATCGGGAATAAACTGGTTTAAAAATTCAATCAGTGTTTTTTCATCTGATTCCTTTGTGTTTCTATTCACTGAGTCAGGATCTGTTGTATCAGCTCCTGGATAATGAAGAGCAAGTTTCAGTCCTAAAGGGCCAGCAAATGTGCCGACTGGAAGAATCGGGAACCCATAAAAATCATATTCCTTGTTTTCCAAAATCCAACATGGAAATTTTCCGAGCGTAAATTCGTCCCACTTTTTTGGTTTTACCCATGCCACGGCTTGTCTTGTAACGGTTAGCTTAGAAGAAATCGAGGGGATCATTTTCCCGGCCCATGGGCCGGCCGTAATCACCAACTTACCTGCCTTGTAAATACCTTTATTTGTTATTACCGTTACACTGCCGGAAGTCTCTCGTTTCCATTCAAGTACTTTCTCTTTCGTGCGAATAATTGCTCCTTTTAAAATCGCTTGTTGAACGTATAAGAGTATGCTGCGCTCGGGAGTAATGAATCCGGCATTAGGCTCCTCCAATCGCTGGAAATTTCGGGGAAGTCTAAACTGTGGGTATTTCCGATTGCATTCTTCAACGGTGAGATTATTAAGCGGGATTTTATATTTTTCAGAGGAACCTTTTACTGTCTTTAAAAACGGATCGTTTGGTGCTCCAAAATATGCGAGCCCTGTTTTGTAATAGACTTGCGATCCAGTTTCTGATTCCAATGTTTGCCAGTTTTGATAAGCTCTTTCCAACAGGGGTACATAGTCCGAGCCTTCGCCATACGCTTTACGAATAATGCGACTTTGGCCTGCGTGTGAACCCAGTTCATGTGGAATGTCAAACTGTTCTAACCCCAAAACTTTAAATCCCCTCTTAGCCAGATGATAGCATGCGGAAGAGCCCATGCTACCAATGCCTAAGACAATCACATCATAGCTTACCTGATCGAAGGTCGGTTCAATTTGGTTTTGTAGATGAGAATACAATTGGGTATACGATAAGGATGCAGCTGCAACCCCTGATGTCTTAAGAATAAAGTCCCTTCGTTTCATAGTAATTTGATATCTAATTTAGGTCTACGATGGATTGTTTCATCAACTGGCTCAATTGCCCGTACTTATACCCATCTGTCCACGGGGCCGCCCAATTGGCCACTAACGTTTACAGAACGAAGATAAAAACTTATAGCTTACACCTCACCGCACCATTGAAACATTTTGTTGGTGGCTGTGTGGCCTTGTCCTCACTTGATTCGTAGACTTACCTTTTGTCAACCGTTAAATAAACAATCCTTTCTTAGTAGTTGTCAGAGCACGAGTTAAAAAGAGTGTTCAAATGTTAGTTGAATGAATTGATTCCTAAC
>CAZIOY010000115.1:0-7967 GCA_964540915.1 uncultured Ohtaekwangia sp. | reverse complement strand
AAATTAAATTTTGGTTTTTGTTAGTGGTCATCTCGGCTTGCAATCCCGATCGCTCTGATGACCCCGTTCCTTTTATTCCGTTTGTTGATAGAGTAATTAACCTGAGCCTTCCAGAATTTATTAACCTGCGACAAGATGGTGGGTATGTGGAAATTGATGGAGGTGTTAGAGGAATCATTCTCTACCGGGCAAATTCATCCACCTATATGGCGTATGAACGCAATTGTTCTTTTCGTCCCAACGAAGCCTGCGCAACTGTAGACGTTCACAATTCAGGATTGTTCATGGTAGACCCATGCTGCAACTCCAACTTTAATTTTTCAGATGGCAATCCGTCAGGGGGTCCGGCATGGAGGCCGTTGGTACGATACCGAACCCAGCTTTCCGGCCTCAGCCTGACTGTCAGTAGTGAAGTGATTAATTAATCATTATTAATTCCCTTTCTCAGGTTGCTATTTTTCTTGCTGTAAAGGAAGTAGATGAATAATCCTACCACCATCCAAACCATGGCAGAGATAAGAGTTTCTCTACCCAAAGAGACAATCATCCCAGTGCAGACAATAATGCCAAGTATTGGAATCAAGGGTACCAGGGGTGTTCTGAATGGCCTTACTGCTTCAGGGTTTTTCACACGCATCACCCAGATGCCTACGCACACCAGCACAAAAGCAAACAAGGTTCCGAAACTTGTCAGGTCACCTGCAACGCTGCCGGGAACAAAACCGGCAAAGGCGCCTACAAAAATTAATAAGAGCCAGTTTGCCTTAAAAGGAGTGCGAAACTTAGGGTGTAGTTCTGAAAATACTTTTGGCACAAGACCATCTTTTGACATGGAGTAAAATACGCGTGATTGTCCCATGAGCATCACCAATATCACGGATGAAAATCCGGCTAATATGGCTACTGTAATCAATGTGGCCAGCCATCCATATCCTTGCATGTAGGTTTGAATAGCATAAGCAACCGATGCTTCTTTGCCAGCCGTTTTAAATTCTTCCCAATTGGCTACACCGGTTAATACATACGAGAAAAGAATATAGAGAACTGTGCAGATCACCAATGATCCCAAAATACCGATCGGCATATCGCGCTTAGGATTTTTTGCTTCCTGTGCTGCCGTGGATACGGCATCAAAACCAATGAAGGCGAAGAACACAATGCCGGCACCGCCAAGAACACCACCCCATCCGTGCGTGTTCCAGTCTTCGTGACCAGGCATGGTTTCGGGAATCATGAAAGGTGTATAGTTTGCCTGGTTAATAAAACCCCAACCGAGTACAATGAAAATAAGTACGATGGCAACTTTTACAAAAACGATCACCGCATTTAAGTTGGCCGATTCTTTTGTTCCCTTGATTAAAATCATGGTAAGAATCACCAGAATAAATAATGCAGGGAAGTTAATAATACCGCTTACGCCACCTAACGAAGTTTCAAATGGAGAGTGCGACCATTCATAGGGTATGGCCCCCCCCAGAAGATTATTGAGATACTCGCTCCACGCTATTGACACAGTGGCGGATGCAAGCGCATATTCTAGTACAAGCGCCCAACCAATGATCCAGGCCATAAACTCACCCATGGTAACATACGCGTAGGCATAGGCACTTCCGGCAATAGGTATCATAGAGGCGAACTCGGCATAGCACAATCCTGCAAAGGCACATCCTATCGCTGCAATCATGAATGAAACTACCACAGCAGGACCCGCGGCCTCTCCGGCAGCAGCAGCGGTGCGAACAAAAAGACCGGCACCAATGATGGCACCAATGCCCAGGGCAATCAGATTTCCGACTCCAAGCGTACGCTTCAGTCCTTTGTCAGAATCTCCGACTTGCGTCATTAACTGTTCGAGGGGTTTTTTAATGAATAAGCTCATGCGATAAGTGTGAATTGGGATTAAACAATTCCCTAAAAGTAAAAAGAATAATGAATTGCGGAACAATATTGCCTGACCGCTCGCATAATTTCAGAAGGTAGTTTTGCCAGCTTAGTCAGGCAAAGCAAATTTGACACGCACACGCACCTCGCTCTCTACGGGCACACTGTCTTCGGTGGTGGGCGACCACTTAGGCCCTTGCTTTACGAGCCGCATCACTTCTTCATCGCATCCATGGCCCAGTCCTTTTATAACATTGAATTCATCCAGGCTGCCGTCTGCTCTTACCGTGAACTGAACCGTTACGCGTCCTTTAACTTTATTCTCCAGTGCCTGCTGTGGATAACGTATACTGTTTTGGAGATACTTATCATAGGCTCTCTTTCCACCTGCCGGCTCGGCCAGTTTAATCACGGGCTCCCGTGCATCATCGGTGCGATAAGGACTATAGCCGGTAACAACGACTTCACTGAGTTGGGCCACATCCGACTGAAGTTTTACCGTGAGGTCTGTCTGATCTTTTACTTCTACCTCTTCGGTTTGAAGCCCAATGAAAGAATAAACCAGTGTGGGTTCAGTGGAGGTGATGGTTAATTTATAATGGCCACTCATATCGGTTACCGTGCCCGTGGTGGTGCCTTTGATCACCACATTTACACCGGGAATAGGCGTGTCATCTTCTGCAGAAAGTACTTTGCCCTGCACAACACGCTGATAGTTTGTAAGCATGCGACTACGACTCACAGCCTGCTTTTCTTCTGCACGAGCTCCTTGTGCTTCTGCCTTTGATTTTAGCATTTCTTCCTGTGAGGCAACCATTTTATCACCTTCCATCAGGGCCTTTTCCACTTCTTTTTCTGTCAGTTTATCTTCCCCGGGTGCTTCGCTTACCTGAGCAGGGTTTACCGTGACAGGCTCTGCAGTTGCTATTTCTTGCTGATATATTTTAGTATCGGCCTTAGTAGATTTTCTTTTCTGTTCAGCGCTCATCATTTGATCGGTAGTACGCTGACTATCTTCTTCCAACAAATGAATTGTGGTATCATTTGCGGCACCAACCTCCTCTTTTTTTTGATCGGTGGTTTCTGATTTCTGAAGCGCTAATTTTTGATCTGGCTGTCTCTCAAATAAAGGAGTGATAACGAAATATGTGATAACAAGTAAAGCAACAGAAGCAGCAATTCGTAATGGCCAAAGCCAGATTTTCTTTTTTGTCTTTTGATGAATTTTTTTCTTTATCTCAGACACGTCCTCAGAAAATTCTTGTGATGAAATCATTGAAGCACCCTCCAGTGCTTCGGCCAGAAAAGGATCATTTAATGCCTTCCTTTCCAAAGCATGCTCCTCTTCGGGTGTCATTTCACCGTTATAGTATCTTTTAATATCGTCTTCCCAATCAATCATTACGTTCCATGCAATTTTTTAAATTTCGTTTTCCGTTTTGGATATAGCTTTTCACCTGGTTCAGCTCGAAGCCAGTAAATTGAGTGATTTCTTTGTAACATTTTTCCTGCAAAAAGAAGAGTTGCACACATTGCTTTTGTTCCTCCACCAGCGTTTCGATGCATTTTTCTAGTTTGGTCAAATTTCCCTCCAGTTCAGGTTCTTCTTCCGGATGCAGCAAGAGTCTGTTTTCCATAAGTTCGGATGAAAATTCTTCTGTGAATTTACCTTTTCCGGACCGAATCTGCATCAGGCAGTGATTTCGGGTAGTTACGTAAAGCCAGCTTTTGAAATTCTCCACCTCATGTGTTTTAAGTGTGATCACCAGTTTTTCAAAAAGCTGCATAACGGCATCTTTCGCATCATCCCGATCACGGAAGTATTTCAGGCAAACACCATACACCAGCGACTGATAGCGGGTGAATAACTCACCGAAAGGGGAAAGTTCTCCCGTGGTTTTGAATTGTTTGAGTAGTTCCTGATCAGTCAGCGCCATATTCAATCCCTCAAGTTAATTTTTTTTAAATGTTTTTATGGAAACACGGGAAGGAATGAATCATACTGTCAAATTTAAACACCACACGTATGAAAAAGATGATGTCCATGCTTATCACTCTGGGGCTTTTTGCTTCAGCCGTAGCCATCGCGCAAGAGCGCACGATTTCCGGCAAGGTGACTTCCGCGGATGATGGAAGTGCGTTGCCCGGGGTAAATGTTTTACTGAAAGGCACTTCCTCCGGAACCGTGACGAACGCAAAGGGAGCCTACTCACTTGAGGTTCCCGACAAAGGAGGCAAACTTGTTTTTTCCTTTATTGGATTCACTACTCAGGAAATTGCTTTAGGAATTTCAAACAGCATAAATGTTGCCATGCAATTGGATATTACTGAATTGCAGGAAATAGTAGTTACCGGTTATGGAGAAGCCTTGAAGGGAAGAACGGCTGGTATTAGAATTCGTGGCAATTCTTCGATGAAGCATGAAATGATGCCGGCTCAAATGAATGACAATTATTCAATACCGCCTGCTTACAACACGGAAGAATATGATGGGATAAATGAAAATATTTTTCAGGATGCATTAAAAACTCCGCTTTCCACTTTCTCCATTGATGTGGACGCGGCTTCTTACAGTAATGTTCGCAGGTTTCTTACCAATGGCCAACGCCCCCCTAAAGATGCCGTGCGCATTGAAGAGATGATTAATTACTTCGACTATGACTATGAACAACCAAAAGGAGATGATCCCTTTTCAATCACTACCGAAATTTCTGTGGCTCCATGGAACACGAAACATAAATTGGTTCATATTGGCCTTCAGGGCAGAAATGTACCAAAGGAAAATTTACCGCCCACCAACCTGGTCTTTTTAATTGATGTTTCTGGTTCAATGGATGAGCCAAATAAATTACCGCTTTTGAAATCGTCATTCCGTTTGTTGGTGGAGCAGTTGCGTGAGCAGGATCGTGTGGCCATTGTGGTGTATGCAGGTGCAGCCGGGCTGGTATTGCCATCCACTTCGGGAGAAGACAAAAAGACGATCATTCAGGCATTGGAAAATCTGCAGGCAGGTGGTTCAACAGCGGGTGGGGCAGGAATTAACCTGGCGTATTCTATTGCTAAGAAGAATTTCAGGGAAAGTGGAAATAACCGTGTTGTATTAGCAACCGATGGAGATTTTAATGTAGGCGAGTCTAGTAATGGCGGCATGGAACGTTTGATAGAGGAAAAAAGGAAAGAAGGAATTTTTCTCACCGTGATGGGATTTGGAATGGGCAACTATAAGGACTCCAAAATGGAAACGCTGGCGGACAAAGGCAATGGAAATTATTTCTATATCGATTCAATTTTGGAAGCACAAAAGGCATTGGTTAATGAGTTTGGCGGCACCCTGTTTACCATCGCCAAAGATGTGAAACTTCAGCTTGAATTTAATCCTGCTAAAGTGAAAGCATATCGCCTGATCGGATATGAAAATCGCCTGTTGCGCTCAGAAGATTTTAATGATGACAAAAAAGATGCGGGTGAGTTGGGTTCAGGACACACCGTTACTGCCCTCTATGAAATTATACCTACGGGTGTTGACAGCGATTTTACAAAAGTAGATGACTTGAAATATCAGAAGTCAAAACTTACTGAATCAGCTTCGCACGATAAAGAGGTGATGACTGTGAAATTCCGTTATAAAAAACCCGATGGTGAAGTTAGTAAGTTAATTGTACATCCATTGATGGACGAAAACATAAGCATAAACAAGACTTCAGATAACTTCAGGTGGTCGGCATCGGTAGCAGCCGTGGGCATGTTGCTTCGTGAGTCGGAATATGTGAAGGAATTTGCCTTTACCGATGCACTTCAAATAGCGCAAGGCTCCCGAGGTTCTGATGTAAATGGTTATCGAATTGAATTTATAAACATGGTTAAGTCATGTAGCACCTTGTCAAATAAGTAAGGAGTTGACTTCCTGGAAGAGCCCGCAGAATGAGACGTTTTGCCGGTTTTTTCTTTTAAATTTCATTTTTGGTTAGAATCATAATTAAGCGGAAATTTGGGATTGATTCAATCCTATTCATGGTAAAGATTAGCGCAATCATTATTACGCAAAACGAAGATGAAAACATCGGTCGATGCATTGATTCGATCATACCAATCGTAGATGAGATTGTGGTGATTGATTCATATTCTACTGACAGAACGTGCGACATCGCTACAGAGAAAGGAGCCCGGGTGGTGAAGCACCTTTTTAAGAACCATATCGATCAGAAAAATTTCGCGCTTACACAGGCTTCTAATGATGTGGTGCTATCGTTGGATGCCGATGAATATCTTTCGGAGCAATTGACTAAGTCTATTCTTGAAATAAAGGAAAGTTGGCCATTCGAAGCATATCGGATGAACAGGCTCTCCAATTACGGGGGCAAATGGATCCGTCATGGTAACTGGTATCCGGATCAGAAAATACGACTTTGGAATAGACGAAAAGGATTGTGGGGCGGAGAAAATCCACACGATAAAGTAGTCTTGAAAAAAGGTTTGAAAGTGATGCACCTGAAAGGTGATTTGCTTCACCGCGCTTATGTGGATGCTGCGGAAACAATATCGAAAGTTCAGCGATATTCTGACATTTTTGCTGAGGAAAATGCAGGCCGAAGGTCAAGTTCTACATTGCTCATAATAGCACACTCCTCATTCGCTTTTTTCAAGAGCTTCATTCTTAAACGAGGTTTCCTTGATGGGTTTGAAGGCTTAATGGTTGCCATGGCGGTGAGTAACCATGTGTTTTATAAGTATGCCAAATTATATGAAGCCAATCATAGGCAGGCCATTGGAAAACGGTTAGTTATCAGCCGGACCGATAATCTAGGAGACGTGATTCTTACCTTGCCACTGGCCGGATATTTAAAATCCATAATCCCGGACTTGAAAATCACATTCATAGGAAAAAAATATACTCAGCCCATCATTGCCAATTGTATTTATGTAGATCATTTTTTGGATAGAGAAGAAGTAATTAAAGATCCCCATCTTCTCGCTATGGCAAGAGCGGATACAATAATTTTTGTGTTTCCCGATAAAGAGTTGGCCAAGGTAGCCAAGTCAGTGCATATCAAGCGAAGGGTATCTACTGCCCATCGCTGGTATAATTGGCTATACTGCAATCACCTGGTGGATTTTAGCCGATTGAGCTCAAGCCTGCACGAAAGCCAGTTGAATTTCAAGTTATTAAAACCATTTAAACTGAATCGGGATATCAGCACGAATGAGTTGATTCCTTTTTATGGATTGCATGATTCAGAATTTGATTTTTCTTCTCTTATTAGAAATGATAAGTTTAATCTCATCATTCATCCAAAGTCAAAAGGTCATGGAAGGGAATGGGGCCTTGAAAATTATTTTCAATTAATAAACCAACTTCCCGAAGATGAATTTTCGGTTTTTTTAACGGGATTAAAGGAAGAAGAAGACCTTATAAAAAATGAATTGCCCCAGCTTCTGGCCTTGCCACGCGTAACAAACATGATGGGAAAATTAAGTTTGCAGGAATTGAATTCATTCATGAGCCAGGTAGATGGTTTGGTATCCTCGAGCACAGGAGTGCTGCATCTGGCTTCTGCATTAGGTAGGCACACAATAGGATTATTTCCTCCCCTTAAGCCCATACATCCTGGTCGGTGGGCTCCAATTGGTAAAAATGCAACGTACCTGGTGCGTGACATAGAGTGTAACCGTTGCAGCGGTGGCACACCTTGCCCATGTATGAAAGCTATTTCGGTGGAGCAGGTTCAGCAAAGAGTTGTTGGGTTTTATGCCAGGAAGTTCAGTGAAACAAAAATTGCTGTAAGCAGCATGTGACACGATTATCAAGAAAGTGTTTCTATTCGATCCTGATTAATTGAAAAGACTGATCTCAATTACTGAATGATGTCATGATAAACTCTAAATAATGTTGGTTGTAGGTTGACCGTTCGCGTCTAAGAGTTTTTCATTAAACAATCTTCTGAAAGACATTTTGTAAGATTTTTGTACCAGCCACTGAACTCTTCGGGACAGAGATTTTGGTTTACTGGAAATCGTTGAACTTAACAAGCCATTGTGAGACCCCTGCTCAACTAGGGGAGGATGAGCCCAGAACATTTTAATAACTC
>CAZIOY010000114.1:0-8202 GCA_964540915.1 uncultured Ohtaekwangia sp. | reverse complement strand
TTCAAGGCAAATGGCACTACCATCCGTATTCATATCATACAACCCAAATTCCGACATCGAACAGACGTTGGCGGTTAGATTGCATACCATTGGTGCAGTACATGGTTTCAATATGTTACTGCCTGATCGGGTCGGTTTCAGCAATGCGGTTTCTACCGAAACAAAAAGCAGGATTTTATCGGCAAACTATTTCATACTATTCTCTACCACTTCCCTAAGTACAACCGTACTCGAAGAAATAAAGATAGCATCTACCAAACTTCACGATCAATCAAAAATATTGATCATCTATGATATAGGCGTTGGCAAAAATCTGAGAGGGGTTGACAATTATACAG
Organism: uncultured Ohtaekwangia sp.; assembly: GCA_964540915.1. Taxonomy (GTDB): domain Bacteria; phylum Bacteroidota; class Bacteroidia; order Cytophagales; family Cyclobacteriaceae; genus ELB16-189. The sequence continues at coordinate 7,864 of CAZIOY010000114.1, read as the reverse complement.
AGGTGTATATTGACAGAACATCGTCAATGGAAACAATTCTGAATACCATTATAGCTAAGGTCAAGAGCATTCAAACAAAAGGAAATAATTCAAATGGTTTTCTGGATGCTTTAGGGCCAATTCTCCTTACAGGCGTAGCACTATTTGCCTTGTCCAGTATTTTCGATGAACCCACTAAACCCAAAAGACCAGCTAAAAGACCAGTTGCCAAAACCGCTAAAAAAGTTGCCAAAAAAGTAAGAAGCTAATGTTGAGAACTGCCGTTATTGACAACGTTACCTTAGTCAATCTTACCAAGCTAAAGCAACACGACATCTTCAATGCAATCCGGTTTCTGTTCAGTCAGATACACATTCCCCAGGAAGTCAGAAAAGAATACGAAGTTCAACTCGCAAGAGAACCAGATCGCGCTTGGGTGTTAGAACGATTAATGCCAAACAGAGGCTTCTATTCATTCTGTACACGTTACGATTCTGCCACGTTCACTTTACTACGAGGAGTGAAAGATATTCATAAGGGAGAAGCCGAAGCAGTGGCACAAAAGAGAAGTGTAGAAGCACATTACATTCTATCCGATGATCTGAGGTTTCAAACTGCAATTAAAAACATTGATTCAACCATCAAGGTATTTACCACACTTCACATCATTGCCATGCTGGACATGCGCCAGCTTGTAACAAATCCCAAAAGCATCATTAAAACACTCCATTCCGTTCACCCATTCAAAAGCAGGCACCTGCGAACAGCCTATACCGAGTCTGCAAAAGAATTAGGCATCACACTAAGTAAAAAGGTATTGAACAATAAATGCAGCCTCACAAAACTTTTTTCCCGCGAAGTCTCCCGCCTCGGGGACTCCGCGTAATGTGAAACAAAAAATCCCTAAATTGTTACGCGATAACTTCTGAAATCCGAAACAAAATCATTGACCAATAAAAAGATACTTACTTCAACCTGGCTCTGCACAATTTTATAAGACCGGAGAGCACAGAAGCTATGAAGTATTTCATGTTGGTAAATTAGAAGATATTGATTTGACGGGTTTAGGTGAATGAGATCAATTGTGCATTAACGCGGAGTCCCCGAAGCGGGAGACTCCGCTAGGAATTACAACGACTGTAAAAGAACACTTGTAATCATGAAAAGAAACCATGGAAATAATCAAGAGCGAATTATCCAGTCCACGCCAGTGCGCGTATGGCGATTTTGAACTAAAGCCGGAAATCGGCTGGAAGATTTCTCAAACATTTATCGACTATGAATCTAAATTATTAATCGTATCCGTATCGGACACCGATGAGTCCAAATGGATTCGCACTGGCTACGGGAGCCGGACCATTCCAACCAAAGAATACAAGATCGACCTAAAGACGTTATCCATTCTTCAACCGGAGGAGTGGAAAAAATATTTCAATTACACTAAAGTTGAAATTACCAGTGAGGATAAAAGATACAAGTTAATTTCTCAAAGAATATTTGACCTCGAGCGGAACAGCGATGGATACAATGAAGAGTTGTATGATTTAAACTCTGGCAAACTGGTTAGCCATGGTAGTTCCATTGCGTTCAGCAAAGACAAAAAAGAAAATCTTCTTGAAACTCATTATCGCTCCATAAAGGAGAATGAAGAGCAGAAGCAGCTTTTAGAAGCAAAACCCACCTTAGAACAATTCTATCTCCATCACCTTGAGGGAATAAAGAATCATGATGATATATTTTGTTATTATGATAGTCTTCATGTGTTTCAACTTACTTATGTAGATCAGAAGTTTGTTCTTTCGAGAAGTGGGGAACTACCTGCTGACCAGAACGTATGGGAATCCATGAAATTTGATTTTGTTAAGAGCTACAACAATTTGAGTGAATTTTGGGTGGCGTTTACAGCTGATGAAAAATGGTATGTGAGATTTAAATTTCTAAATGGACATGGTCGAAATTCTTCAAAAGCATTATTGCTGGCAAAATTTATAATTTCATTCTTCAACGAATTGAGAAGACATCATCAATTGACTTACCATGAACATGATAAAATCAATTACTGGAGCAATCTGGTTTGGAGTGAGCAGTACAGAATAACGGAGATCAGGCAATGGTGTGCTAATTGCTTTAAGGAAGTATCCTATCAAGCACGATATCCAAAATACATTTGCTATGAATGTGCCTCCAAAAACAAATATGACAAAAACGGAAACCTCTTAGAGTTTTCAAATTTAGGAATTTCAGGAGGCCTCAAAGTAACGTATAAGGACAGCACTGGAACAACCATCAGAGATGATGATACGCAAGAGTATTGCGAATGTATAATTGATGGTAAAGTGTTTATTGCAAAAGAAGCAAAATTTGGAGGAATTGTAATACAGGCAAAAGAATAACAACGAATGTCACAGGGATTTTATGAGATTGACTTCTGCGTGAATGGCCATCTTCGTTCGATGTATAGTGCAACCAGGAATGCCCGTCAATGCGGCACAGTCTTTCTATGAAAGGTGACTAAAGCTTCTTTGTTGATGGTTCCACAATTATCGGCTACATTTAGCTACTCCTAAAACGGTAACCCAATGAGAATAACCACTACCCTCTTACTCCTTCTTGCCTTTGCTACCACCCATGGGCAGGCACCCACGTTCAAAAAAGAACTACCCAAAGTAGATCAGTACATGCAGCAACTGATGACCGAGTGGGAAATCGCGGGCAGCGCGATAAGCATTGTGTACAAAGACAAAGTGATCTTCTCCAAAGGCTATGGCTATCGTGATGTGGCCAACAAACTTCCGGTCACCACGAAGACTACATTTGGCATTGCGAGCAACAGCAAGCTGTTTACTTCGATGGCAGCCGCCATGCTACACGAAGAGAAAAAGCTTGACCTAGACAAACCCGTGCGCACCTTCATGCCCGAGTTGCATTTTGCCACCGGAGAACTCGATGAGAAATTAACACTGCGCGATATGTTGAGTCACCGCAGTGGTGTGCCCCGTTGGGATGGCGTGTGGTCAGGATCAGGATATACCCTTCAGGAAATTCTGGACCGTCTGCAATACATGAAACCTGCTATGGGTTTTCGAGAAGGATATCTCTACAATAATAATATGTATGCCGCGGCAGGTGCCGTGACCGCCAAAGTAAATGGCACCACGTGGGAGCAACTGATCCAAACGAAATTATTTGATCCGCTCGAAATGAAACAGAGCACATTCAGTTTTGAAGAGGCGGCCAGGAAAGGTGAATTCTCAAAAGATTACCTCGTGGGCAGAGTGGATAAAAAATTGAAAGAGTATGAGCCCGATACGGATTGCAGTTGCTGGGCACCGGCCGCAGCAATCGTCTCCAATGTAGAAGAGTTAAGTAACTGGATGGCGGCCCAGATCTACGGAGGAAAATTCAAAGGCAAACAAGTGATCCCATCGAAAGCTATCATCGAAACCATCAAACCCAACAACATTACTTCAAAAGAAATGGTATACGATGAAGTGTTCTATGGCCTATATGGTATGGGCCGATCATCGACCGATTACAAAGGTCATGTGATGGTGTCGCATGGCGGTGTGATCAGTGGTTACCGTTCCACCATTGCCATGCTGCCTAAGGACAGTATAGCAATTATTGTGTTGACCAATACCGCACAAGGTTCGCCCATGGCCAATGCAGCCGTGTACGGCATCATGGATCGGCTGTTACGGTTAGGCGAGTCTGCATGGACAACCAAAATTAAAAAAGAGATCACCAAGCAGGAGACGAAGAACGGGAGGGAGTTGGATTCACTGAAGGCGTTGAAAGTAAAAGACACGAAGCCTTCGCATGCACTCGCTGACTATGCCGGCACCTATGAGCATAAGGCATACGGTAAAATGATCATTACCACAGAAGGAGAACACCTGCGCATGAAACACCGTATGTGGGATGAGGCATTGGAGCATTTTCATTACGATCAATTCTGGTCTACCGAACATCCAGACATGATGATCAACTATGGTCTCCGGGTTTACAAATTACACTTCACCACCAATGAAGCCGGTAAGGTGGACAAAATCAAAACCAAGGTAGGTGGAGATCCGGAGGTGGAGTTTGTGAGGATGAAGGAATGATCTTAACTGTCGCCCTGACGCACCATCTATCATAAAAATATGCCTCAAGTCTTAATAAAAAACATACTACGACAACTTAGCGAAATCCGGGATGGCTCCCTTTGGTTTGATCTGTGCTTTAAAGAAAAAATAGATACGTTGTCAGATGCTGAAGCATTGACAAGACCAATACCGCAAGTTCACAGTGTAGCCGAACATATTTCCCATGTCGTAGAGTGGAGAAAAGAATGTCTGCTCAGGTTTAAAGGACAAAGAACAGATTTAATGAATAGCGCTGATGATTGGAAAGACACAATTGCATTAAATGAAATTGGTTGGACTAATTTAAAAAATCTTTTTTACGAAGTACGGTGACATTGATAAATGCTTTGGAAAAGCAGGATGATACTTATTTGGAAACAAAGTTTCTTGACACTGATTATAATTTCCACTACTTAATCGAAGGGATTATACAGCACGACTTATACCATTTGGTACAAATAGGCATAACCATCAAAATTTTAAATTCAAAATAAAAACTACCGATAACCGTGTTATCGACTAGTTTAAAAAACAACAAACCAAAATAAACTATGAAAACGTATTTAGCAGAATTTATTGGAACGTTCTGGCTCGTATTGGGCGGATGTGGAGCGGCCATGTTATCAGCAGGCTTTCCTGAAGTAGGTATTGGCCTGGTCGGTGTTTCGTTGGCATTTGGATTAACGGTGTTAACAATCGCCTATTCGTTTGGCCATGTATCGGGTGCGCATTTGAATCCTGCGGTAACGATTGGATTTTGGGCCAGTGGTCACCTTGTCGCTAACAAGATTTTACCCTATGTAATTTCTCAGGTACTTGGGGGCATAGCCGGAGCGAGTGTTTTATACATTATTGTTACAGGAAACGGAAGCGCCATTGGTGATTTTGCCGCCAACGGATATGGTGAACATTCACCCGGAAAGTATGGTATGACAGCGGCTATCGTTTCTGAATTTGTCATGACGTTTATGTTTATGCTTATTATTTTAGGATCCACAAATGAAAAAGCCCCTGCCGGGTTTGCCGGTATCGCCATTGGCCTTGCGTTAACGCTCATCCATTTAATAAGCATTCCGGTAACCAATACTTCCGTAAATCCTGCCAGAAGTATTAGTCAGGCAGTATTCGTAGGCGATTGGGCACTATCACAACTGTGGCTTTTTATTGTAGTTCCAATAGTCGGTGCCGTGTGCGCTGGTTTTATATCTAAAACATTTAGAGAACAATAAAAATGGTATGACAACTTCGCAGTCACATAACGTCCTTGTGCCTTCCCACAATTATCGGTTACATTTAGCTACTGATATAATCGTTTCGCTATGACAACCATCAAACCCTTCCGCACAGTAAGAACAACCATCGTGATCGTAATGCTGATCGGCCTGATCACATCGTGCAGCACGAGAGAGAGCGCCAGTCAGAAAGAATTCTTTATCATAGAAAGTGAAGGTGCCAAACTGAAAGTTGAAACCGTTACCGATAGCATCATCATTCCCTTTGGTATGGATTTTTTGCCAGACGGCAGATTATTGGTATCTGACAGAGCCATTGGACACATCGTTGTAGTAAACACCGAAACCGGAGAGAAAGAATTATTGCAAAACGTTCCAAACGTAATAGGCCAGGGCGATGGCGGCCTGCTCGACATACTGGTTCACCCTGATTATAAGAATAATGGCTGGATCTATTTTTCTTACAGCGAAGGCGACACTACGTCCAATACCATGGTAGTTGATCGCGCTAAGTTAGACGGACTAAAACTGGTGGAGCGTGAAAGATTATTTGCTGCCCTGCCTTACTATAAGAAACCCCTTCATCATGGTTCACGCCTGGTGCTTAACGATGGCTATCTGTTCATCGCCATGGGCGAAAAAACGGACATGAAAGATTCTGCGCAAACATTAAATAATCATCTGGGCAAAGTGCTGCGCATCTATGAAGATGGGCGCGTACCTGAGGATAACCCCTATGTTGGTAAACCGAACACCAAACCGGAAGTCTGGAGTTACGGGCATCGCAATCCAAACGGGTTAACCATCAACCAGGCTACCGGAGAATTGTGGGAACACGAGCATGGCCCTATGGGTGGCGATGAAATAAACATCATCAACCCAGGTTTGAATTATGGATGGCCCGTGATCACCTACGGACTAAACTACGACAGTACAAAAGTGGGTGAAGGCATAACAGAAAAAGAAGGAATGGAGCAACCTCTTTATTTTTATAAACCTTCCATTGCGCCCAGCGGCATGCAGTTTTATACTTCTGATGTTATACCCTTGTGGAAAGGTAATCTATTCATTGGTTCCATGGTGCTGAGGCACTTGAACCGGCTGGTCATTGAAAATAATAAAGTAATCAAAGAAGAACGTTTACTCACCGATAAAAACTGGCGTGTGCGCTCTGTGAAACAAGGACCCGATGGGTATTTATACATCGGTGTTGATGGCGGAAAGATTCTCCGGATCATGCCCAACTAAATTGATATGCACTATGATCACCTATCGTCTTACTGAATCAATTGGAATATTATCGCGCACCCCGTTTGTGCTCGAAAGCCTCCTGCAGGATATGCCCATCGCATGGGCCTTCAACAATGAAGGCAAAGACACCTTTAGCCCGTTTGATGTTGTGGGTCATCTCATCCATGGAGAAAAGACCGACTGGGTGGCGCGCATGGAAATTATCTTGTCGGATAAGCCCGATAAAACATTTCAACCTTACGATCGCTTTGCACAATTCAAAGACAACGAAGGTAAAACCCTGAATCAATTATTAACGGAGTTCAAGACACTTCGCCAGAACAACCTGGAAATTCTCAAGGCGAAAAATCTGCAAGAAAAAGATTTATTGAAAACAGGTATTCATCCTTCCTTCGGCCCGGTAACCTTGCAACAATTATTAGCCACCTGGACCGTGCACGACTTAAGCCACATCGCACAAATAACCCGCGTGATGTGCAAACAATACAAAGAAGAAGTAGGGCCGTGGGTGAATTACCTTCCGATATTAACACGGTAAGAGGAATCCAAAAAACAAACTGTCATCCTGGAACGCGTAAAAAAATCGTAGTTGGTCGTTAATGAATGTTCATTGTTCATTTCTGGGACTCATCTCAAATAACCTATTGATTACTTTTTGCGTTTGTATGGCATTAGCCTTCCCTATTCTAAACAGATTATGTTCTGGAATTCCTTCAGCGCAAAAAAAAATCATCAGGAAAGTATAATTGAAAAAGAATGACATCAACCAAAAAATGTAACTGATATGATCACGGCTATTATTCCACGACTGCCCGCAAGAGATCTTGGGGAGACGGAAAAGTTTTACAAAGATCATCTTGATTTCGAGACCGTAACCCGGCTGGACGATTACCTTGTTCTTTCCCGCAATGGTGTGGAGTTGCATTTCTATAAGAACCGGGTAATGAACGTTCAGAAGAACAATGCCATGTTGTATGTTCGGGTAAACGAGCACATCCAATCGTTACATGATAAAGCGATGACAGACCCTCTTCCCTTTGCCGTGTTGGGAAAATTAGAAGAAAAGCCCTGGGGAGAAATTGAATTTTCACTCCTCGATCCCAATCATAACCTGTTAACCTTTGGTCAGCATAAAGACTGACGGTTCAAGAGATACTCACGGTAATAACACAACCATCAGGCAATTTCTATTCTGATCACCAAACAGCCTAAGTACGACAGCTATCGCGAAATTTCTCTCCGGCCAAGTTAACCTGAATTGAAAACAAATACACG
>CAZIOY010000113.1:0-8488 GCA_964540915.1 uncultured Ohtaekwangia sp. | reverse complement strand
TAACGTGTATATATAAAACACCGGTGTCCCGTATACCCTTATTGTAATTCAATATAATCAATTTCCAACAATCACCCCGATTGGCCGAATGAAATGTAAGGCGCCTGTGCTTCATTATTTTTGCTTAACTTGATTTAATAATACGTAATACGTTTAGCCATGCCATCGTTTAAAATCAATTCAGCGGGTTTTTACACCTTTGTTTTCTTCCTGCTCACATCATTAGCCATTCAGTCGTTTGCTCAAACCGGTGTAGTCACCGGCACGGTGCGTGATGCGGCTACGGCTGAGCCGCTTCCATTTGCGAATGTGTTCATCAACCAAACAACGATTGGTACGGCAACCGATGCACAGGGCAATTATACACTGAAGAATGTGCCCGTGGGAACGAATGAAATTGTATTTTCTTTTGTGGGTTATAAATCCTACCCATCAAAAATTCTGATAAAGGAGGAAGAGACTAAGCAGTTGGATATCCGCCTGCAGTCGGATGACGTGCAACTGGAAACAGTAGAGGTAAAAGGCACCCGCGACAAAGAGTGGGACAAGCAACTGAAAAAATTTGAAAAAGTTTTTTTAGGTACTACCAGGTTTGCCGGCTCAACCAAAATTCTAAACGCATGGGTGCTGGATTTCAAAGATACCGAGATCAATGGAAAAGATGTGTTTACGGCCACCGCTTCAAAGCCGCTCGAAATAGAAAACCAGGCGTTGGGTTATCGCATGTTTTACTATCTGAAAAGTATGGCCTCCAATGCGGAAGGTCATAACATCACAGGCGAAGTGCGTTTTGAAGAGATCACAACACCCGATCCTAAAACAGAAAAAACCTGGAATCAAAATAGAATGGATGCCTACCATGGTTCGTTTCGCCATTTGATAAAATCCATCATAGCAGGCAATGCCCAGGAACAAGGATTTAATCTCTACACCGACAAGAGTGGATATGAAAATACACCCTATCGTTCTGCCGTCTTTTCCGCTCAACTGGATAAATCGATTCAGGTTTTCTCCACAAAAAATAGTGTAATGCCCGGACTAATTAAAGACGAATTTACTATTCCGATGAAGCAAAGAGTGGAAGTTCACTACACACAGAAGCGCTCTCAGATGAAGGTTTACAATGATATTACTTACCCGGTTTCCTGGCTGCAGGTGAGTGGAGGTGTGATCAAAGCAAATTCAAAAGGCATTCTATTAAATCCAGCCAATGTCGTGGTGTCAGGTGCCATGTACGAGGCTCGCGTTGCCGATTTACTGCCCTACAACTATTCGCCCGAGCAAACGCAAATCGTTCAGATAAAAGCATTGGACACGCCACTGGCAAGAAAGATGAGCCGGCTGGAAGAGAAGGCCTATGTGCAAACCGATAAACCCTACTTTTACCCCGGAGAAAAAATCTGGTTCAAGGCGTTTATGAATTATAAAACTCCCGAACTGATGGATTCGCTCAGTCGTATATTGTATGTTGAGTTAATCGACCCTGATAAAAAAATAAAACAGACTAAGATCGTACTCATTGACGGTGGTGCAGGTGATGGATATTTCACCTTACCAGATGCAATGGGAAGCGGTAACTATTACCTGCGAGCATACACACAATGGATGTTGAATTACGGTCACGAAAAGTTTTTTGTCAAGTCAATTCCGGTGTTGGGTTTGTACGAACGGCCTGGTATCAGTTCAGCGAATGAAATCACAGAACCAACTACCTCGCAGATAAAACTAAGAATGGATAAGACCTCCTTTCACCCTCATGAAAAAATCGATCTTGAATTTGAATTGAGAGATCAGGATGGGAGCCCACTCTTCGCAGACCTTTCTGTTTCGGTTACGGATATGCAGCAGGTGGTAAATGTGAAGGAAGGAAAAAACATACTGAATAGCTTTGTATTTTCTCAAGAGGATGAGAAGGGATTTTCAACCGAAGTAAAATACCCAATTGAATTTGGTATCAGTCTGAATGGACAATACAAAAACAAAAAGGACTTGCCGTCAAAAGCGAGTTTCATGATGGTGGTAGGGGGATCAAATAAATTGTTGCCCATTCAATCGGATGAGACGGGAAATTTTATGGTCAGCAAACTTCAGTTTTATGATTCTGCAGAAATGGCTTTTCAAACGGTGGGCAAGAATAAAAAATTTGAAGGAAAAGTAACTCTACAAAACAGAGAAGCACCCACTACGGAAAAATTGAACCCGGAAATAGCGTTTAATACCATGAAGGTAGAAGCTGTGCAGCGCGTTAAGTTGTCGGACAATGTTTCTGAAGAGACAATGATCCAGGAAATTTCAGTGATCCAGGAGGTAAGTACAGAAGACGATCCACTCTATAAAGAGAACGTACCCAAGGTTTATTCAAAGGCGGACTTCTCTTTCAGTGGCGAAGAGATCATGAAGTCAAGCAGAACCTCACTGTTGAGTGCACTCAAAGGTCGTGTGCCAGGTTTTGTAATTGTAAATGGATATATCCGCTTAGGAGGTCCATCAAGTTTTATGGGATCGGCCGCATCGGAACCTTTGATCATTCTGGATGGTGTTCAGGTAACAAGCGGAGGAACGGAGCGATTAAATCAAATTAACCCTGAAATAGTAGAAAGGGTAGATGTCATTAAATATGGCGGAGGTGCGATCTATGGCTCGCGCGGAGCCAATGGTGTGATTATCGTGGCCACGAAAAGCGGAGTTGACGGGGTAAATAGTCAATCCCTTGCTGACTTCGCACAGCATATTAAGGTGATGGGCTATTCAGGGCCATCCACTTTTTGGGCACCCGATTACAGTAAGTTAAAAGCGAATAATGAACAACCCGACAACCGATCTACACTGTATTGGTCTCCACGGGTAATCACGGATAAAATTGGCAATGCTTCTGTTACATTTTATGCTTCAGATATTTCCACACGCTATAAAATTGTAGTGGAAGGGGTAAGCGCTGCGGGAGATCCGTTGCGAGGAGTGTTTTTTATTGAGGTGGTGAAGTAAGCAACGTGCTCACCAGTTCGTCCCACTCTTGCTCAAGCGAACAGGTTGGCATCTTTCGGTTAGCACGGTGATACCAATATTGAGCATTTGATCGGTCGCCTTCTTTTCTATGCAAATACGCGTGTATCCACGAACCCTCTTGCGTATTCACTTCTTGTGCCAGATCGTGTGCCCTATCCCATTCTCCACGGGCATCATGCCACAGTGATTTTAAAAGAGTTGCCACATGTGGTGGAGTTGGACTGTTTAATGAGTGCTTGAATTCCAGAAGCGTCATGATGATTGATTGGACTTAGTATTAAATACAACTGATGCAACCCGCAGGCTTCAGGCTACACGCTATCTCTCGCCTGCCAGAAGCTTACTCTTCAATTTTTCTTCACCGGGTAATACACTTCTGTGATCCACTGTGTCGTGTCTTTTTCCATCATCGGGTCGGTTACATAAACTTCCCAAACAGTACCGTTCTCTGTCAGGTTTTTGTATTTGATATAGGTGGCAATTTCGTTATGGATGGCCTGCAAGTTATCATAGCTTCCTTGGTAAACGCCCTTTACGGCAAGACCTCCTTCGGTGTGCATGACTTTGTATTTAGCAGGCACTTTAGCAACGGCTGCTACCGGAAAAGCGCACACCATATCCATTGATTCTTCCGTGTAGGTTGGATACAAACAAAATGGATAGCCGGTGATGGCAACTTTCGCTTTCTTCAACATATTGTCTAATTCAGTAAACATCTTTCCTGCTTGTGCACTAATGGCAGCCGGATCTTTCGGGCTCATCGTGGTAGTAAGGCCAACATAACCCACCGAGGGAATATTAACTTCCGTAAACACATGCATGAATAATGGTTTTGCTTCGGCAATGCCTTTGATTTTTTCACCGGCATAATCAAACGATTTTTCAATCTCACTCTTCATGAACACGTTAATCCAATGCCCGATGGGATTCATTCCTGCATCATTAGAGAAATTGAAATTCAATTTGGTATTTTCTCCATCCGGCTCCAGGGAGTAGAAACCACGCGCTGGATTTTCACTGAATTTCATTTCAATAGCAATCGATTTATCAGGAATACTTTCTGTAATGGAGAGCGAGCCATCACCCATTTTAGAACTTGTCCATGAATAGGATGCCCCGGTTCCTTCTTTCTTTTCACCGTAAGTAATTTTCATGTCAGGATCGTGGGTGTTCCAATATTGCCATGCTTCCCAGCGCTCCAGGTTGTTGATTTCTTCAAAAACAGCAGGAGCGGCAGCATGAATAGTTACACTCTTTGAAACTTCCAGTTTAGCCGGAAGCACAAAGCCAATAAGCACCAGCAGAACAATCAGTCCAGCGAGGATGAAAAGTATTTTCTTGATCATGGAATTTTTGATTTTGTGTGAGGAGTTTTGGTTTTTGGGGGAATGAAGATATTAAAATTTTAGAATAATTAAAATATTGTAATTGTGATAAAAAGATCAAAAATTAGCTCATCCAATTAACCCATAAAACCTATGAGTCTGTTCACCAATCCCAATCGCATTCCTGAGAATTATGGTTTGAAAATAGCGGGAGGTCTGATCGCCTTCTTCCTGCTGATGAAACTGTTAGGCCTCGTTCACCACTATGAACTCCGTTTTCTCAATGTATTCATCCAGATAGGAGGAATTTATTTAGCGCTCAAGAAATTCAAGCAGACTCACGAAGATCACATGAATTATTTCAGGGCGTTGATTACCGGTGTGGCAACGGGTGCGATTGCCTCTGGTCTTTTTGCACTTTTCCTTTTCGCCTACTTTTCACTGGATGCAGGCCTGATGCAGGGCATTATTGACAATGAGCCTATGGGCCGTTACCTCAATCCTTACATTGCAGCATTCATGGTTGCTCTGGAAGGTGTTTTCTCAGGACTGCTGTTTACTTTCATCATTATCAACTATGTTGACACCGATGATGTGAATGATCCACAAGGAGAAACTAACTAATTGACAGTTGATAATGGACAATTGACAATTGACAATTTAGATAATCCTTGATTATCCATTGTTAACTGTCCATTGTCAACTATTTTATCTCACTTCCAGTTCAATCACCGTATCCACCTCGTTCATTTTGTCTTTTGGCACTTTGATGCTCAGGCCAAAATCATTTTCTAAAAACTTAATAGGTGTCTTGTCGATAAACAGTTTTGCGCTCACCACCTTCTTGCCAAGTTTTGGTAGGGTAAGCGTTTCATCATGCCAGTTCAAAATATGCACATACACCTTGTTTCCTTTGTGCGTCATCACACCCCATTCGCGTGCGCTCAGCGGGCCACCCCGCGTACCATAGATGGTTTCACCATATTGTTGATTCCATTCGCCCATTTGTTTTAATAAGGCTACATGTTCCGGCTGAATTTTACCGTTGGGCATAGGGCCCACATTCAACAAAAAGTTGGAACCATAACCTGCCGCCTTCACCAGATATTGGATAAGATCTTTTCCGCTTTTATTTCTGCCATCCTGCAGATTGAAACCCCAGCTGTTGTTGATGGTCTCGCAGGTTTCTTTAGGGAGGTCTCCGATTTTTTGTTCAGGCGCAAACCCCGTGGTGTTGTGGCCAGGCAGATCTTTTTCAAACATCTGAAAGTCTTCTCCATCATAGGGTGCTCTATGATGATTACTTCCCACCAATGCAGCGGGTTGTAATTTATGAATCAGCGAATAGGTTTTTTCCAGGCGCCAGTCATCATCTTTTTTATCCCACATGCCATCAAACCAGATGCCGGCCACATCACCGTAGTTGGTAAGTAACTCGGTGAGTTGCGCATCCATGTAGTCGAGATATTTATTCATATCACCTTTTTCTTCTCTGCCGGTCCAGCTGCCTCCGGTAAAACCACGAGGAAAATAATCGGGATGACGCCAGTCGAGCTGAGAGTGATAGAAGAATAATTTGATTCCTTGCTTACGGCACTCTTCGGCCAGCAGTTTAAGGACATCTTTTCCGTAAGGAGTTTTCTTGACAATGTTGTAATCAGAAACTTTTGAGTCGAACATGGCAAAGCCATCGTGATGCTTGCTGGTGATGGTAATGTATTTCATGCCCGCATCTTTGGCCATTTTCACCCACTCAGCCGGGTTGAACTCAATGGGATTAAAGAAGGCAGGAAGTTTTTCGTATGACTTTATCGGTATCTGCTGATTATTCATCACCCATTCGCCATCGCCCAGCACGCTATACACGCCCCAATGAATGAACAGCCCAAATTTGGCATCCTGAAACCACTCGCGCGATTTCATGTTTTCGGATGTGGGAGTGTATTTTTTTTCCTGCGCCACAGAGGCGTTTAAACTGATTAGGGTACCAAGAATAAAGAAGTAGGCCTTTTTCATGTGAGTGGGTATTTTGTAACTTTCCAAAATCTATAAGAAGTATACTTATTTATCAAGCACTATTATTTTTTCAATTATGCGACACGAACCCATAGGCCAGGAACTGTTCACCACCAACCGCAAGCGTTTAGTAAAGTTGCTGAAACCCGGCTCGGTAGCAGTATTTAATTCCAACGATATTATGCCCACCAATGCCGATGGCGCAATGGGCTTTAGGCAGAATAGTGATCTGTATTATTTAACCGGCATCCAGCAGGAAGAAAGTATTCTGGTGATCTGCCCTGATTTCCCGGATAAAAAGTATCGTGAAGTTTTATTTCTCAAGGAGCCCAACGAGTTGATGGAAAAATGGGAAGGTCATAAGCTCACCAAAAAGGAAGCGACAGAAATATCCGGCATTGACACGGTGATGTGGTTGTCGGGTTTCGAAAAAATGCTACATCACATGATGACGATTGGTGGAGCAGAGAATGTGTATCTCAACACGAATGAACATTACCGGGCAGAAGAAGTGGTGCAAACCCGTGATGCACGATTTATTCACTGGTGCCAGAAGACATATCCATTACATAAATACAAGAGAGTAGCTCCGCTGATGGGCGAATTGCGCAAAGTGAAACAACCGCGCGAATTGGAGTTGATGCAAAAGGCGTGTGATATCACCGAGTGTGGTTTTCGCAGGGTGTTAAATTATCTTCGCCCAGGGGTAACGGAATATGAAATTGAGGCCGAGTTCATCCATGAGTTCATACGCCTTGGTTCAAAAGGTTTTGCTTACGGACCCATCATTGCCTCCGGAGAAAACAATGTGATTCTGCATTATGTGGAAAACAGCAGACAATGTCATGCTGGTGATTTGTTGCTGTTGGATGTGGCGGCAGAATATGCGAACTACAATTCTGACCTCACACGCACCATACCGGTGAGTGGTAAGTTTACCCAGAGACAAAAAAATGTGTATAACGCTGTGCTGCGCATTCAGCGGGCGGCCAACAAACTATTACATCCGGGTGTCGTGTATTTCGATTACCACAAAGAGGTGGAAAAAATTACCGAGTCAGAGTTGTTGAAACTGAAGTTGATTGATAAAACCGATATCAAAAATCAACATAAAGATAATCCCGCCTTTAGAAAGTATTTCTATCATGGCACTTCACATATGTTGGGGTTGGATGTGCACGATGTGGGGAACATGCATGATAAAATTCAAGTCGGCTCGGTCTGGACGATTGAACCAGGTATTTATATCAAAGAGGAAAAGATGGGTATTCGTTTGGAGAACAATGTGGTGGTGGGTAAGAATAAGAATTTCGACCTGATGAGAAATATTCCGATTGAGGCAGAAGAGATTGAGGAGATTATGGGAAGTAGGAAGTAAAAAGTTTAAAGTGGAAAGCTTAAAGTCTAAAGTAAAGTGAAGATGAGAAAGCTAAGCGTATTTGTTAGTATAATGTTGGTCTCGTTTTTGGCACAGGCTCATGAGTTCTGGCTACAGCCTACTAAGTATCGCTACAAGATCGGTGAGGAAGTGAACGTACATTTCGTGGTGGGCGAAAGCTTTATCGGTGAGTTTTGGGACTTAAGCAAACATAAAGTGGAGAAGATAGAATTGCATCGGTCTTCCGGATTAAAAGATCTGGCTAAAGATGTTAAGTCAACCAAAGGAAATAATCTATCCGTAAAGGCAGATGTGGAAGGAACTTATTTATTGACTATGCAAAGCAATGCCGCCTACATCGAGACACAGGGCAACGAGTTTAATGACTATTTAAAAGAAGACGGCCTCGATAATATTTTGAATGAACGCAGAAAGCTAAATCAGTTGGAGAAACCATCCACCGAATTTTATACCCGCTTTGCCAAGTTGATGGTGCAGGTAGGAGAGAAGAAGGATGACACATTCAACAAAAAGGTTGGACTTCGTTATGAGATTGTTCCGGATCAAAATCCATACACCCTTAGAGCCGGAGATTATCTTTCGTGCAAAATATTTTATGAAGGCAAGCCCGCGCCTCATACGTTAGTGAAAGTGTGGAGCAAAATAAAGGACACTACTTTTTTACAAAATATCTATACCGAAAATGATGGCTCGATTCGTTTCCCGATCAGCACGAGTGGTGAGTGGATGGTAAGCAGTGTGA
>CAZIOY010000112.1:0-8718 GCA_964540915.1 uncultured Ohtaekwangia sp. | reverse complement strand
TATCAAATTCCTTTTTAAACGGTATGTGTGTATGAAAAGTAGTTTGAATGCGGTACACCACACTATCTTTTCCCTGATTGTCTGCTTTGTTGAGTGTAGCGAGCAGTTTAGCGTTGTTAATCGTTATTGGCAGATCAATCCAAGTGCTTTTCCATTTTCGTATGATGAGTGATTTTGTATACGCGCTCTTTATCACCTCTACTTCACCGATAAATAATTTGTATTGAAGGCTATCGGCTGTAAGATTAAAGGGCAGTGGATTGTGAATAAGTAATTTTTCGTGCATGTAGATTTTATCCGAGCTCAAATAAGTTATTTCACTAACGGCTATCTCAAGACGAGGAATTAACAGTGTGCGGTAAGGGCTTTCATTTTTTGAGTAATGATAAAGTTGCAAGGCAAAAAATACTGCAATCGGCAGAAGAATTAAAGCCAGTAATGCGAGTACTATCCGTTTAGCTTTCATGACCAATTGCGATTCAATGCATAGTTATATCAGAACGTTTCTACTTCTTTAAATCATTTACCTTATAAAATGCTTTAGGATCAGCTTTTAGAAAAGCAATCATTTTCGGAAGGGTCTCTCTTAAGCTATGCTTCGGTTGCCAGTCAAGCATTATTTTTGCCTTCGAGCTATCCATTTCAAAATGGTCATCGGCAAGGTCAATCATCCAGGGTTTTATAAAAGCTTTTCCAAATAAGTTTTGCATAAACGCTCCTGCTTTTGCAAACCATTTGGGAATTTTTATTATCGCCTTTTGCGTTCCATTAACCTCATTGCTGATAATATCCTGCAATTGTTTATACGAAAGCGTTTCATCATCGCCAATATTTAACACCACTTCTTCAGGAAGTTCTTTGCGTTTTTTAATTGTCCTTGCAATGGCATCCACTAAATCATCAAGATTGACATACGTGCTTCCATGTGCGGTGTTAGCGGGATAAAGCCGGGCAGTAATCTGTTTTTCATAAATACGCTGTATCTGATTGGTGATGGGAATAGAATTTCCTTCTTCGCTGTACACACCTGCCATCCGCATCAACACAACCGGGATTTTTCCTCTTTGCTCATGCAGAATTTTTTCGGTGGCTACTTTTGATTTTGGATAATCCCACTTTGGCTCCAGCGGCCACTCTTCATTTATTTTTTTTCCGGGCAGCGTAGGTTTGTAAATAAGCATGCTGCTTGAAAAAATAAATTGCTCTACCTCAAAACCCTGCAGGTGCTTTATTAATCGTTCTGTTCCTTTCACAGTAATTTCATCATAGAGCGGGGAAGGCTTTCCAAGAAAATCATAGTAGGCCGCTAGGTGTATAACAGAACTTATCTTGTTACCATATTCATATCGTATTCTCTCGAAAGCAAATTTTACACTTTCATCAGTGGTAATATCGAGGCACACGCATTCAGCTTCGGCAGGGGGATATGGATAGCCCGCGTTGTCAAGTCCGGCAAGCCTGTATTGGGAAGCTATTTTATGAATCAACGCTGAGCCTATTAAACCGCTGCTACCACTTACAATTATTATTTCCTTATTGGTGTTGCGGACTCCTATGTCATTGTGCGAATTCTGATTCTGTAAACTTTCGATGCTCGTTTCCATTATTTCATTTTCTTAAATTTAAAATATAGCGGACACTTCATATTCGGCTTTTGACACATCGTTCTTTTAAAATGGATCGGATAATCCACTTACACGAATGAGCTTTTTATTTGATAACAGTCATACCTAGACATAATTTTTTAGATTTAAGTAGGTTCTTCAGTTCCGCTGTTGCGCTGCCTTGAGTTTCGCTTTTACTCGATTTTTTACTTAACAAATTGTTTAAATCGGACAGAATAAATTTAATTAAGCTGCCCTAAGTTCCGTAATGGTGTAATGCGTATTCTTTAATGCATCCTGAAGTGTATCGGCTTTTATTACTGCGGACGAAGTAATCTCTGCCTGTTTCTTTGCCAGGTCAACTGTTACAGATGTTACACCGGGAGCTTCAGACAACTTATTTTTAACGGTTGCAACGCATCCACCACAACTCATACCACTGATGTGATAAGTATGCTTAATTGAATTTTCCATGATTTTATGAATTTTAATTGTTCTAAGTTCAACTAATAAGTGCAACACAATAGGTTGAAAGAAAGGGGGATTTCATTGTCATTACATCCGGCTTAATGATGGACTTTCTTAGTTTCTTTCTTTCCTTTCATGTCCTTCATTTCTTTTTCCTTCATCATAGACCCTTCCTCCATCATACCCTGCTCATGCATTTTTTCCTTCATGGTCTTCATCATTTCAGGATGGTTCATCATTTCTTCACACATCATTTTTCTTCCGGACGGGCTATTTGCTGACTCCGCCATCATCTTTTTCATCATTTGATGTTTCATAGTAGTGTCATTCATCATTTGCATCATCATCTGCTGCTTTGTTTCCTTATCAGCCATCATTTTTTCCATCATCTTGTGCTTTTGCTCTTTGTTGCCCATCATTTTTTCGTCCATCATCTCCTTATGCGCTGGGTCCTGCATCATCCGCTCCATCATCATTTTCTTCATTCCTTCGTTTTCCATCATCTGGTTCATCATTCCATTCATTGCTGACTGGTTTGATTCGAGTTGCTTTCCGAACTTTTTCATCAGTTCGTCATTATTTATCATCGTGGCGAAAACTTCTTCCTGCTTCGCTTCCTTTTTCATCATCTTCTCTACGTTCTGCGCTTGTCCGCCCACGGTTGATAATGTCAATACAAATGCTGTTATGGTTCCAATTATCGTTTTCATAATTATTATTTTATGGTTAATGATTTATTATATATACTTGATTTGAAATGGTGTTTTCTACATCGGTACAAGTAGTACGATGAAAATCCTTAAAATTTGTTGTTTCGTTTATTCATAATTTAAATTGAATTTAGTCGAGTAAAATTCTCCATTTTGAAACCCAACGGTAATGGGAGATGCTATGCCAACATCTTCATGATTTCATGTGCATAATCTTTAATTCCGTTAAGGAGGATGGGATGATGTGTCTTTTTTCATTGCATCTTTTTTATTTTCTATTAAACTGGTTTTTGCTTTTTAGTTGAAGCTCTGTAATTACTATTTTCTGCGGCTGCCTCTCCAAAGAAAGACAACGAGAAGAATAACAACGATTACTATAAGCCACATACCGGTACTTCCACCCATACCCCAGGAATTATCGTTCATCATATTTTTAAGAGTTTAAATAAGTTTAGTAACCATCTGAATTTAGAAACTACCATAGTATTACAGTATTGTTAAGCCTGCGAAGCTGATTTTAATCAGTTTCAACGCATTTCATAAACTACCTTTGGAACCAGTATGCTATAAAGCAGATTATAAGGAGAGTGCGTTGTGGTTATGTGCCATTTGCGTGCCCCGAACTATCCGTTCAGAATAATGGCAGAATCATTCAAGTTCACTTTTGAAATAGGACGGCATACCTCGTTCTAAGATGATCAAGGCATATAACTGTCAATTACAAGTGGGCTTATGGAATTATGGGATATTGGGAATCGGGAAAGAATATGCCAATAACGTAGAATAAAATATACATTTACGGCATCAATACTCGTGCATGTAAGGGGATTTGTAGCGTTCTGTTGCGATTGAGCATAATTCGTGAATGCAAAAAAACTTGGCACAATCTGCTTTCAATAATTAATCGTGTTTTTAACTCCCTTCAACACCAATCCAACTTTCTCGCAACATTAAGTCAACCATTCAGAGTATAAAATTTTATGAATGTTTTGAAAAACAGGAAGGCACATCCATATAGCTTCCATTAAGGATTAATCTTTCTAATCGTTTTTTGCGTTTTACGTTTTAGAGTTTGCGTTTATTTACGCTGACCTCTTCATACTCTTTTCAGCCGTTTTCTTAGGAGTTTTGGCTTTAGGTATTAAAATTTTACTATTTTCGTGGCTAATAGTTCCATACCTATTTAATGAGCAAATTATCCAAAGCACCACTAATAGAGGTCATTTTTGAAATTAAGTGGACTGTTCAAGGAAAAAAAGAGATTCAAGAGGTTCAATATCTTCACGGAGACTTATATCCATTATTGAAATCAAAATACCCATTCCGGGAATCTGTTAACCCAAACGTACCCATTGATTTATTGTTGATGCACGCCCCGTCACATCGATTCAGGACGGCAGCAAGTGATTATCCATTGGTTCAGGTTGGCCCTGGTCTTGTGACGGTGAATACGGTTGATTCTAAGTATTATTGGGAGGAGTATGAAGCGAGCATAATGGAGGTTATTGGACACCTGCAGAGTGTTTACAGCCTTAAGCATCACCACGATGTTCATTTGGTACTTCAATATATTGATCTATTGAAATTTGATTTTCAGAAAGGAGATATAGTAAAATTTATGGAAGAGAATCTGAATATCTCAATAAAGCAAGGATTCTATAAGGGTAACTCGACCGCAAATAATGCCCTATTAATTTTAAATTACCCCATGGAACTTGGATCATTGAATATCAACGTTGGTAGAGGGAAGGATAATAAAGGATTTGATGGTGTTACTATAAGTACTAATATTGTTAGTGGTAACATTAAGCCAGAGATAGCGTTAATTAGAAAATGGCTAAATGATTCGCATGAAGTGTGTAGCACTCTCTTTAAAGATATGACAAGAGGTAAATTGTATGAAAGCTTCAAATAAAATTTGAAATAACGCATGAGACCCCGCAATACTTCAATTCCAACTAGATATAGAAAACACCAACCCAATTGGTATGCGTTAGCTGCCGTTGCTACTGCTCTTCAGCTGTCTGTCGAATTTGAAGATGATATTTGTAAATTTAGACTAAATAATTCTGTTGATATTGATGAAGAGATGGACAGAAATGAGGCTAACCATTCAACGACTACGGTTAGGCCTTTTGACATACTATACTCTCCTTTATCTGTCAGTACGATGCTTGCTGAAAATGAGAGTGAAGAAGATTTTGAAGACGTTACGGTCAAACCAAAATACGTAAAGGAATTTAAGATTAAGGTTGGATCGCTAAAGATTGACAGATCAGCTCCAAAGATTTTTGTTGATTGATTGATGCAGTATCCGTGGTATGAAATCCTTTCTCATTCGGATGAAATCCGTCAGGGAGATTTTATCCCGGAGTGTCCGATATTAATACCACCTACAAATTTAGACTTTGGCGAGGGGGATGAAATTAATTTTCATGATACAATAACTGTAAAGATGCTTGATGCAGTTGTTGTATCACAATCTTGTGATTTAGAAAACGGAAAGGTTGAGATTGTGTTAGTTTGCCCATTGTTAAAGCTTGGTGATTTTTTTGAGATGTTGCCTGAGCCAGACAGGTTAGGAAAAGGTAGAACAAAAAAATTAGAAGCACTAAAACAAGGAAACCTACCAGCTTATCACCTATTAAACCGTGATATAGATTTAGGCCTTGAGGACTTCCGTGTAGTAGATTTTAGAAATGTTTACGGTGTCAATTTTGAATTTTTAAAGACACACACTCAAGTAATCAAATCAAGAGCTAGACTCTTGCCCCCCTACAGAGAACATCTATCACAAGCTTTCGCACGGTTTTTTATGAGAGTGGGATTGCCTAATGATATAAACGGCCTTCACTAAGAGAATTTCATTCAAGGGCAAAAAGCGATTTATCTAGCTTTGTATTCTCTACAGTTCTGTCATGTCACTTAATTAATGTTTGCTCCCGTTTTTATATGCCCACTGTCCCTTATCCTTTTTATGTTCGTGCCACATAATGCAGCTTCGGAGTCCCATACAAGAAAGCCAAGCCTGAATTCGTGCGCCTGGCATAGACAAATAGCTCACTGATCTTTCGTAGATGATCAATAATAATAAGAGGATCATTCACTGGTAAAATTATGCTTTCGCAAATTGGCTTAAGGTTATTTTCATTTACCATTTTATTGATCAGGATCATTTGTTGTTTAGAGATCATATTGAAATTTGGTTAAGGAATGATTGAGATAGTTAGATAAAAGAAGCTGAAGGAATTTTGTTTACGTAAGGATTTACGCAAAATAAAAAAGTCGCTGCCAGTATATTGGTTAACAGCGACTTATAAAATGAAGAGTACCCGGGACGGGAGTTGAACCCGTACAGATATTACTATCCACAGGATTTTAAGTCCTGCGTGTCTACCAATTCCACCACCCGGGCGAACCCGAACAAAAAAAGATGCCGCATTGACTGCGGCATATTTTTATCCGTTTGAGCGGGAAACGAGACTCGAACTCGCGACCCCGACCTTGGCAAGGTCGTGCTCTACCAACTGAGCTACTCCCGCTTTTACCCCTCCATTTCTGAAAGGGACTGCAAATTTAATATCCCACACCAAATATGCAATACAACCTTATTATTTTAAGAAATTTAGTGTTTATGGCCTGCTTTACTTTCTTTTGCCAGAATCGTAGGTGGCTAAGTCACAGTAAATTCAAATTGAAATGGATTCTTTTGGTCGATTAATAAAAACTTGCCTTTATCTTCAACTCAAACTTTCAACACATATGAAAAAGATCATTGTCCTCGCATTCTTCCTGGTGATCGGGGTTTCATTTACTGCTCTTTGCCAAACGGTTTATTCTTCTGCAAAGGGAGAAAAGTACCATACAGCCGATTGCAATCTTTCGGGTGATGCGGATAACATGAAACTGGATGCCGCAAGAAAAGCGGGTAAAAAACCGTGCGGTGTATGCAAACCGGACGAACATTTTAAAGACAAAGTAGTTCAGTGCAAAGGCAAAACAGCTGACGGCAATCGGTGCAAACGCATGACGGCCAGCAAAGCCGGCAAGTGTTATCAGCACGGCACCAAATAGTTTTTTACAGCACATTAATCATCATTACCCATAGATTTTGCACGCAGGAAGCAAGGAATTGACAGCAGCAACCCGGTACCTGAAAGCAAAGGGCGCACAACCAAAGATAGGCGTTGTGCTGGGCACCGGCTTAGGTGAGGAGTTTGTGAGCCGGATTAGCAACCCGGTCATCATTCCGTATAATTCGATACCCTTTTTTCCGGTATCAACCGTAAGTGGTCACAAAGGCCAATTTGTCTTTGGCGAAATAGCGAAGAGAAAGGTATTGGTCATGCAGGGGCGAATCCATTACTATGAAGGATATGGTATGCAAAAGGTGACATTCCCCATTCGGGTCATGCATGACCTCGGTGTGGAAAGTCTTTTGATTTCCAATGCGGCAGGAAATCTTAATCCATCATGGAAGCAAGGGGAGTTGATGCTGATTGAAGATCATATCCATGCTATGCCAGATAGTCCACTGAGAGGGTTGAGCCAGATGGAAAAAGGAAATCTCTTTCTGGATCAGAGCGAACCGTATTCGGCTTCCATGAATAAAATCATCAGGTCAGTAGCTCGTGGAAAAAAAATTCGCCTGCGCGAAGGTGTCTATGTTTCTAATATGGGCCCCGCCCTGGAAACGAAAGCAGAATATCAATACCTTCGAATGCTGGGTGGCGATGCCGTGGGAATGTCTACGGTGCCGGAAGTGTTAATGGCCAATTACCTGGGCATGAAGTGCGCGGCTATTTCGGTGCTCACCAACGATGCCAGCGAAGCAGAAGCAAAACCCGTATCGTTGACAGACGTGATTGATGTGGCGTCAAAATCCGCAAAGAAGTTGACAGATTTATTTATTGGTTTGATTAAAGAATTATAAGGTATGAAATACAAACATCTGCATCCACAAGGTCCTGAATGTTCACGCATCATTGCGGGCGCATGGCGCTGGCACACGGTGTCACAAGAAACCGTAGAGCGATTGATTAACACATCGCTGGATGAAGGAATTACCACCTTTGATCATGCCGATATTTATGGAGATCACAGCAATGAAGAAATTTTTGGAAAGGTCATCCGAAAGAATCCCTCCTTGCGTGAAAAAATGCAGTTGGTTTCCAAGTGTGGCATAAAATTCAAATCAGAAAAAAGACCTGCCACCTGGATCAAACATTATGATACCTCCACAGAACATATTATCTGGTCGGTAGAGAATTCATTAAAAATGCTCGCCACAGACCGGTTGGATTTAATGCTCATCCATCGGCCCGATCCACTTATGAATCCCATGGAAGTGGCCGAAGCATTTTCTCAGCTTAAAGAACAAGGCAAGGTGTTGCACTTTGGGGTGTCCAACTTCACTCCGGGGCAGTTCAGAATGTTGCAACATTATCTTGACTTCCCTTTAGTCACTAATCAAATTGAGATTTCGCTTTCAAGAGTTGAGTCGTTCTTCAATGGCGACCTGGATGTATTGATGGAACATGAGGCCTCAGCCATGGCATGGTCACCTTTGGGCGGAGGCAAGTTGATGATTGGTGATCGCGAGTGGTTCAGCAAGGCAGCGAAATACAATGCTTCGTATGCTCAGCTTTCGCTTGCCTGGCTGTTGAAGCACGCATCTATTTTTCCGGTTGTTGGCACCACGCAACCCGAACGAATTACCGAGGCGGCCAAATCACTTTCTATTGAACTCTATCGGCAAGATTGGTTTGAGATGTTGCAGTGGGTGACTGGTAAAGAGGTGGCGTAGTTTATTCTTTTCGGAGTTTAGACATCGTGAAAGCGAAAGTAGAAACGTCAGCCTCCGGATGCGAAAAAGGCTTATGAGAAGTGCAAAATGGAGAAGGTGTGTACGGCTTGCAACGTGCTTTTCAACTGGC
>CAZIOY010000111.1:0-9259 GCA_964540915.1 uncultured Ohtaekwangia sp. | reverse complement strand
GCTTTGACTCATTGTTTCTGATGACATTATCACAACCTTTGTGTCATTGATTTTTTTATTCTTTTGCGCCTGCAATAGAACGGGCATTGCGATTAAAAGTAGTGCAACAATGATTTTCATAAGAATCAATTTTAAATCAAGATACTCAAATTTAAATCAGCCCTCATAATGAGTATCAATAATATGTTGGCTGATTACTTTATAGATTTCGGCTATGGATTGCTGCTCTTTTAAAAAATCCAGGTGAATGTCTAATACATTTAAATCGGCTCGTTTGGCAGGGCCGGTTTGAGCTTCCTCAGGGCCCATGTACATACTTTTATTAATGGTTTCAGTAATGAGGGGTTTGAGCCAATCATAGTCGAGGCTGTTTTGTTGCATAATTTCTTTTGCAAGGGTGAGCATGTGGTTCGAAAAGTTGGAGGCAAACACGGCCGCAACGTGCAAGGCTTTACGTTCTTCCGATCCGATTTTTCTCACTTCTTTACTGATGCTTTTTGCAATTTGCATCAGGGCCTGCCCAGCTTCTTCGGTATAACTTTCAATGAAAATGGGAATATCTTTAAAGTCTACCTTTTTGGATTTTGAAAATGTTTGCAGCGGATAAAAAACCCCCAGGTGTTGGGTAGCAGCATACTGAAGCTGTGAAATGGGTTGACTTCCTGATGTGTGCACAAGAATAGCATCTTCAGGTAAAATAATTTCGCGCGCTATATCAGCAATGGCATCATCGCTCACCGCGATAATAAAAACCTTCGAATCGCTGGTGGAAAAATCGAGCGTAGCTTTTACTTCAGCCTGATAGAGTCTTTCCGTGAGTGCTTCCGCATGATTTGGATGAGGGCTATAAACTTCTCTTACTACATACCCCATATTATCCAGGGCGGGGGCAAGGTGCCAGGCTAAATTACCTGAACCAATAAACGAAACAAAAATTGGAGTGGCCATGTGATTAAAATTAATTAATTAACTGATCAAAATCAGATGTAAATGCAAAAACACATTTTACCTTTCGGAATATGAACATGAAGAATACTTCCGCGGAAGCAGCAGTAAAATTGATTCAATCCGGAGATCGCGTGTTTATCCACGGAAGTGCCGCCACTCCCATTTCCTTGTTGAAGGCCCTGGCCGAAAATTCAGACCATTTGCGCAACGTAGAAATGCTTGCCATAAGCACATTAGGTCAATTAGATATTGCTAAACCTGAGTTTAAAGATCGCTTTTATTTTAACTCACTTTTTGTGAGCGAAAATATTCGTGCCTGTGTGAATAGTGACAATGGCGAATATGTCCCCATCTTTTTAAGTGAAATCGCTAAACTTTTTGAGAAAGGTATTTTACCAATCGATGTGGCCATGATCCATGTTTCCCCTCCTGATAAACATGGTTTCTGTTCTTTGGGAACTTCGGTAGATGTGGCTAAGTCTGCCGTGAAGCACGCAAAAAAAGTTATCGCCCAGATAAATCCAAACATGCCACGCACGCACGGAGACGGATTTATTCATAGTAGCCGATTGGATGCTATGGTGGAGGTTAACGATTTGCTGCCGGTGGTAAATTATAGCATGCGGGCCTCTGATGCCGAGAGAATCATTGGAAATAAAATAGCGGAATTAATTGAGGATAGATCAACACTTCAAATGGGCATCGGTGCGATACCGGATGCGGTGTTACAATCATTGGGTCATTGCAAGGATTTAGGTATTCACACCGAGATGCTTTCAGATGGAATAATTGATTTGATAAAAAATGGAGTCGTCACCAATGCATATAAAAAGAAACATCGCGGAAAAGTAGTAACCTCTTTTGCTCTTGGTACTGACAGGCTCTACGATTTTATTGATGATAATCCCGGTTTTGCGTTTTTAGAAGCAGACTATGTAAATGATGGGCGTGTGATACGCTCTAACCCTAAGGTAGTGGCCATTAATAGTGCTATCGAAATTGATATCACTGGCCAGGTGTGTTCTGATTCCATAGGCACCTACCAGTTTTCAGGCGTGGGTGGTCAAATGGATTTTATTCGCGGAGCATCCTTGTCAGAGGGAGGCAAGCCCATCATTGCGATTTCATCCGTAACCAAGAAAGGAGAGTCTAAGATTGTTCCTTTCTTAAAGCAAGGAGCAGGCGTGGTGTCAACGCGCGCTCATGTGCATTATGTGGTTACGGAATATGGTGTTGCGTATCTGTATGGCAAGAATTTACATCAACGGGCCCTGGCACTAATGAATATTGCTCACCCCGATCACCGTGAAGAATTAGAAAAGGAAATCACCAACCGGTTTGGAAGCCGTCAGTTTACGGTACGCTAAACGATTACTTTGTAAATTTCTTCCATCACATTGGCCACGCTATCAATTTCTTCTGCCTTATTGTATTTGGAGAAAGAAAAGCGAACGGCTCCGCGTTTCGAATTTGGATAGAGTGCGCCCAATACATGAGAACCTGTTGATGCCCCGCTGGAACAGGCGCTTCCACCCGATGCAGAGATGCCCTTCAGGTCGAGATTGAAAAGGAGCATTTCATTTTCTTCTGATTCGGGTAAGCTAACATTCAGGACCGCGTAAAGGCTTCTTTCAAAATTGACAGAATCACCATGAAAAGTGACACCCGGCACGCCCGACTTTAATTTTTCAATCATCCGTTCTTTCAATCCTTCGATGTATGCTTTATGATCATCCATGTCGCGATAGCAAATCTCCAATGCCCTGGCCATGCCAATGATGCCATACACATTCTCAGTTCCGCCACGCATATTGCGCTCCTGTGCACCTCCCTGCATGAAGGAATGTATTTTCTTGTCTTTGTTGATGTACATAAACCCAACCCCCTTGGGTCCATGAAACTTATGTGCCGCTGCAGCCATGCCATGCACTTTTAGTCTTTTCATGTCATGGCGATAGTGCCCGATGGTTTGCACGGTATCAGAGTGAAAATATGCATGATGAGTATGACAAAGATTTCCAACGGCTTCCATGTCCAATAGATTTCCGATTTCATTATTAGCTTGCATGAGCGACACCAATGCTTTGGGAAATTCTTTTAACAATTCTTCCAGATGGTTCAAATCAACGTGACCTTTCTCATCAAGCCTTACATGATGTAATTGAATGACGTTTTGCTTTTCGAGCAATCCGAGCGTATGCGTTACGGCATGATGCTCAATCGAAGAAGAGATAGCATGTTTGAGTTGATACGTTTCAACGGCACTCCGGATAATTGTATTGTCTGCTTCCGTACCTCCGGAAGTAAAAATAATTTCACCGGGCGTGCAATTAAGCAACTCCGCTACTTTCTTGCGGGCTGATTCAATCGCGGCACGCACTTTCCTTCCATGTGCATGCGTGGAGGATGGATTTCCAAAATCCTCCAGCATAAAAGGCCTCATCGCTTCAAATACTTCCGGATCGAGTGGCGTGGTGGCTGCGTTGTCAAAGTAGATTCTCATTTTCTTGATAATTGATCAAAAGTACACAGACCACTATCGACCGCCAACTGTGGTCTGTGGACGTTATTTAATAATTTCTTTTATGTCGTTAATGATTCGTTGAGCAAGTTCATCGGCTTTCTCCTCATTCTGAGATTCAGCATAAATGCGAATGATGGGTTCGGTGTTGCTCTTGCGCAAGTGCACCCATTCCTTCTCTCTTTCAAAATCGATCTTTACGCCATCAATGGTGTTGATGTTTTCGTGCGCGTATTTCGCTTTAATTTTTTCAAGCACTTCATCCACGTTGATTTTTGGAGTGAGCTCAATCTTATTTTTGGAAATGAAATAGACCGGAAACGATTTGCGCAGCTCTGATGCTTTCATTTTTGATTTTGCCAGATGAGTGAGGAACAAGGCAATTCCTATCATCGCATCGCGGCCATAATGAAAGTCGGGTACGATGATACCGCCATTTCCTTCACCCCCAATAACTGCGTTGGTTTCTTTCATCTTGGTAACCACGTTTACTTCGCCAACGGCTGCAGCCTGATAATTGCCACCACGCTTTTCAGTCACATCGCGCAACGCACGGGTGGATGATAGATTAGAAACAGTATTGCCTTTCTTTTTGCTCAGGATGTAATCGGCAACAGCCACCAACGTATATTCTTCTCCAAAGGGTTTTCCATCTTCCTGGATGAATGCGAGTCTATCAACATCCGGATCAACGACAATTCCCAGATGACATTTTTCTTTTTTAACCGCCTTGCTGATTACTTTAAGATGTTCTGGTAGTGGCTCGGGGTTGTGAGGAAATTTTCCATTGGGTTCGCAATACAAGGCAACTACTTTTTTCACTCCCAGTGCTTTTAGCAATTGAGGAACGGCAATGCCACCGGTAGAATTCACCGCATCAATAGCAATTTTGAATTTTGCATTTTGAATCGCCTTCTTATCCACCAGCGTATGCTTTAAAATCAGGGCGATGTGTTTTTGTATGTAAGTATCATTTCGGGTGTACGTTCCTAATTGCTCAACGGGGGCGAAATCAAAACTATCGTGTTCGGCAATTTTCAATAACTCAGCGCCATCTGCAGCCGACAGAAATTCACCTTTTTCATTCAATAACTTAAGTGCATTCCACTGCACCGGGTTATGGCTAGCTGTTAAAATAATTCCTCCCGCGGCTTTTTCTTTTGGTACAGCAATCTCTACGGTAGGTGTTGTTGATAGTCCTAAATCGATCACATGCAATCCAAGGCCTTGAAGTGTTGAAGCCACCAGCTGACTGATCATCTCACCGGAGGGTCGTGCATCACGGCCAATGACAACTTTTTTTCCTTTGCGGGATTTTATCCATGTGCCATAGGCAGCGGCAAATTTTACAGCGTCAACAGGAGTGAGGGCATTGCCAGGAGCACCGCCAATGGTGCCGCGGATACCAGAAATAGATTTGATTAGGGTCACGGTATAAAATTAAGCTACAAAGCTAACCATATCTGATAGTTAAGAAAACGAGCTTGCACAGGAGATCAGAAGATTAGTTTTTCGATGACAATCCCGAAGGGATGAAATTATTATAGCATGAAAACCGGATAGGTATTGAACCCTGAAGGGGTGGAATAATTTCACCCTTTGGGGTTCTGAATGTTGATTGATCTGCTTTTCTATAATAATATCAGCCTTTCAGGCTTTTAGAAAGTAAGAAAAGACTTTTGACTAGCCTTTCTTATTGATATCCGGCATCTGTAATGAAGCAGCTTTTTCAGGATCGCCACACGCTTCACCTTCACCAATGGTTTTACCACAATAGCCGCACGTGATTCCTTCTTTCGCTAAAAATGGACTTTGGGTTGCACATGTGCCGCGAAATTCGCCATTCTTTACAAATAGCAAGCGCACAGACATGAGTAAGAAGAACAATCCAAAAACTCCGATGGTGAGAAGGAAAATGGCCATGATTTAATTGCGATTTTTTCTAACAACAAAAGTACAACACCTCATTCAATTGTTAAGTTTACATTCCGTATTAAAAAAAGTAAAAAATGCCACTTTCAGACCCAGATTTAAACCGTGAAGCAAAACTCAAAGCATTTGATCGCCTGCTCACCGTGATGGATGAATTGCGCGAAAATTGCCCTTGGGACAAGAAACAAACGCTTGAAACGCTGAGGCATCTCACCATTGAAGAGACGTACGAATTATCCGATGCTATTCTGGAAGGTGATTTGAATGAAGTGAAAAAAGAGTTGGGCGACCTGATGCTGCACATCACTTTCTACTCGCGCATTGCCTCAGAAACAAAAGCCTTTGATATGGCCGATGTCTTGAATTCAATTTGCGAGAAGTTGATCGAGCGGCATCCACATGTGTATGGCGATGTTATTGCCACCGATGAAAAGACCGTAAAAGAGAATTGGGAGAAGATCAAGCTAAGAACAGGAAACAAATCGGTGTTGGAAGGAGTGCCTAAAACATTGCCCGCTTTGGTCAAGGCCATTCGCATTCAGGATAAAGCCCGTGGTGTTGGTTTCGATTGGGAAAAGAAAGAGCAAGTGTGGCAGAAGGTGGAAGAAGAAATGCAGGAGTTTAAAAATGAATTTAATGCCGAGACCAACGAAGCCATCAACAAGGAAAAAGCCATGGCCGAATTTGGTGATTTACTTTTCTCTCTGGTGAATTATGCCCGGTTCATCAACATAGACCCAGAAGAGGCTTTGGAGAGAACCAATAAAAAATTCATTAAACGATTTCAATACCTTGAAACTGAATCCGCTAAAGACGGAAGGAAAATGGGGGAGATGACGCTGGTTGAAATGGACGAATATTGGAACAGGGCAAAATCTATTTAATCATCATTTAAACCAAACAAAATTTTATGGCGAGTGAAAAACGATTAGTCACCTTTAATGTGCTGTCACTTTTGTGTGCCATCTGGTTTTTGTTGTTTGGATGGTTCTGGACGTTCCTGATTAATGTTATTTTCGTTTTCCCATTTGCCATTGCTGGTTTTTTTCTCTGGCGGAAAGGAAGAGAATCAGAAAAGAAACAACTTAATAAGATTACAGGTTGGTTGCTGTTGGCAGGTGTAGTAACATCGATCGGTACGTTGATCGTTGTTATTATTTTCAACTAAGATTATTGCGGATCGTTCTCCCAATCAAACTCTTCGGTTGATAATTCGAGTTCTTTCTTTTTCTTGATGCCTTTTTGTTTAAAAGCATCTTTCAATTCCTGGACTTCTTTCTTCAGGTCACTGGCAATTTTTTTCTTCACCGCGTCTTTATCTAAGCCCACTTCATATTTATCGGTGGTACCGGTTATTTTTAAGAAAATCTTTGGCTTCCCCGATCCGTCATCTTCAATGGCGCCAAACGCTTCGTCAGGGTCAATTTTCTTTTTACCTCTGAGCGGAGCAACAATCCGATAGTCAATTTGCTGATCGAAGGTGTGAGTACCGCTTAAGCGAATGTCAGTGGCATTGCTTTTGATATCCATCTGCGGGATGTAGATCGTTTTATTTTCAATGTGGATTTCATTTTTCAAGTCACCAAAGCGGAGTTTGCTAAGACTTTCATCATCAATGTATTTATTTAATTTCTTCAGCGGTTCAAAGTTATTGAGTTCACCATTTTTAATGGTGGCACTGATGTCGGCAATCAATGTTTGAGAGATTAAATGAAGTTGTTCGTTTAACACCATCTCCAATTCCACTTCGGCATAGGCCTGACCTTTCAGATGTTTATCCTGAATGAAATTCTGGTAGAAGTTTTCAAACACATAAAAGATACTATCCACATAGATGCCATTGAGTTCAAACGAACTTACTACATCAATCGCTTTAGGGTTTTTAGCGTCTACAATACCATTTAGTGTGAGCGCTCCGCCCATCGTGTTCATAGTAATATTGCGTGATACGGCCACCTGATTCTTAACAAGCAGATCACCCTTAATTTTAGTGGGCTTAAACCGCTTGTACTTCATTCGCCTCACATCGCAATTGAAATTGAGTTGTACATCGGGTGAAATACTGAAGTGATAATTTTCGGACTGTTCTTCGCCAAAGGCGATGGTGAATAGCTGATCCAGGTCCAGAAAATCTGATTTCAAATCTGTCTCGATACCGATCGGCTGATTCTCAAAAAGAAGAAAAGTGATGATGTTTTTAAAAAATCCATTCAGGTGAAAGTCACTATTTTCGAATTGGCCGGTAACGTTGCTGAGGGCGAGGTCGTGATTATCAAACTGCAGGGTTCCGTTGATATCTTTAAACTTAATCTTCTGCGGGCCGTAGGCAAAATTTAGTTTACTCATCACGATGGCTCCATTCGTCTTCACGCGTTGCACGGTAGCCTTCTTGTTGAGCATGGAGGTTTGCCCTTCAAAGGAAATGTCTGTGGAGAGAAATCCTTCAAGCCCCGTCACTCCTGCGATGGGATAGAAGTTAAAAATAGAAGCCGCATCCAGGTCTCCCTTAAAATCAAACGTTACAAAAGGGTCGTTGAATTTGCGTATGGAAAGGTTGGCATTAAAGACCTGGCCATTGAGTTCTCCATTCACATCACTAAGAAATAATTCAGCGTTGGAGAAATCAGTAGCAGAAGGACTGGCAAACGATCCTTTCAGATTGGCGTGTTTGATTTGTGTTTTATAATCCGGATGATAGAGCGTTGTATTTGTACATCCAAAAGCAACCGAGATCAACGGGCTTTTCCGTTCGCTGATTTCGCCTCTGAGTGAAAGATTGAAAAACACATCACCATCACTGCGATACTGCTTTAGTTTTTCGGTAGTTTCTTCCGGCATCAGCGATAGCAAGGTTTGAATATCGGTGTCTTTCCCTTCCGCTTTCAGGTTGATCAGGTTTTTCTCCTTGAAAAGATAATTGCCGATGATGGTAAACTCTGATTCACCCACTTTTAGTGACGAGGGTTTAAAGAGCACCTCTTTTTTCTTATCATCATAATCCAGCTTCGTATCAATAATAAAACTTTTGTTGACCAGAAAAACGGAGTTGTCGATGCCAATTTGTTTAGTGACGGCATCGCCCATGGCCTCGATTTGATATAAATCGCCCGTCACTAAAATAGAGGCAATCAGGTTTTCACTGTTGAAGATGTGGTGTTGGTTGGCTTCGCGGTCGTCATACGTGACGAGGGTCTTTGAAAGTTGCACCTGTCGCAAATCAAATTGAACCGTGCCGCTGCCATCACCTTTTGTTTCTTTTAAAATGTTGAAATTATTTTTTCCTGCCTCATTGATCTTCAGGTTCGTTTCGCTCCCCGACACCGAAAGGCCGCGAATGGAGTAATTGCCTCTCCACACTTCAATTGGGCTAAGATTGAACGAAATCCGTTCTGCGGTAAGCAACGGGTAATTGCCCGGGTGACTGTCTTCGATGTACACATCGTTGAATTCAATGGCCAGGTTGGGGAAGTCGGTAAACACAGAGATATCAATCTTCCCGATTTTGACAGGGGTATTCAGGCTCTTGTTGGCCTCGTTCACAAACTGTTGAATAATGCGGTCTTTGAACAAAAAGACCGATATCATCAAAGCGGCAACGATGACCAATAGAGCGAGCGACAGATAAAAAAGTACCTTCTTAAGCTGCTTCAAGTTGAAAAAATGGTTATGCAAAAATACGATACAACTATTAAACCAATATCAAAGGTGGATTATTGTTATAATAGAATTTCAAAGGCGGTGCTCTGCCACCTTATGCATTTCACCAAATGAGGCCAGTAAGTTGAGTATATTGACAGATCGAAATAAAAAAAGCCTCAGTGAATGCTGAGGCTTTAGTGGGAGCTGAGGGGTTCGAAC
>CAZIOY010000110.1:0-9259 GCA_964540915.1 uncultured Ohtaekwangia sp. | reverse complement strand
TTAATTCGTTTTGAGGAAAGGGCCGGCTGGGGAGCTGGCTCTTTTTTTTGCCCTTTATAATCGTAATAGTCCTTCGGGTAGGTTTAACTCGCAAAGACATTCCCATTTTCTTACTTTGCACCCTTATATTCAACCCAACCATGAAGGCAATTTTCATTTTATTGTTGCTCTGCTTGCCATTGCTAACTGTGGCACAACCCAACTACTATTATCCATCAGCAAAAAATCTTAATAAAAACATTCCTACACCCGAGGAGTTTTTGGGATACCCGATCGGGTCGCACCACACACGGCATGATAAGATCGTGGAGTATATCAAGACATTAGACAGGCTGTCGGATCGATTCGTGGTAGAAGAGATTGGAAGTACCATTGGTCATCGCGTGCAGGTGGTGGCCAAAATCACGTCACCGGCCAACCATAGTCGTCTAGAAGAAATCAGGAAGAAGAACCTGGAAGGGGCCACGGATATTCCCATAGTAATTCAGTTGGGTTACAATGTGCATGGCAATGAGCCATCCAGTTCTGAGGCGGCTTTGATCACAGCATATTACCTCGCAGCCAGCGAAGATGAAGAGACATTGAAATGGCTTAACGACATGGTGATTTTGCTCGACCCGGTTTACAATCCCGATGGCCGCGACCGTCACACCCATTGGGCCAACATGCATAAGGGTTCACCGTTTGTTTCTGATCCGCTCGATCGTGAACACAATGAAGCCTGGCCCGGTGGCCGCACCAATCACTATTGGTTTGACTTGAACCGCGATTGGTTTTTAGGCGTGCATCCTGAAAGCAGAAACAGGATGAAGTTCTTTCACCAGTGGCGACCCTATGTGATGACCGATCATCATGAGATGGGTTCTAACTCTTCCTTCTATTTTGACCCGGGAAAATATACGAGCAACAATCCTATTGTGCCCGCTTATTTATATGATGTGGTACATCCAAAGTTTGCCGAATATTTTGCAGAGGGATTGAATTCCATTGGCTCTTTATATTTTACGAAGGAGGCATATGACAAATTGTATCCCGGCTATGGTTCCAGCTATGTCAATTTTTATGGTGGCATTGGGATTTTATTTGAACAGGCCAGCTCCCGCGGACATGTGCAGGAGACCACCACCATTCCGCTGACTTTTGGGTTTACGATTCGAAACCAGTTTTCTGCTTCTTTAGCAACCATACGCGCTTCCATCGCTGAAAAGGATATGCTGCGCAAACTGCGCAAGGATTTTTTCAGTAGTGCAATGTCGCAGGCAAAAGCGAGTCCGATCAAAGGGTATGTATTCGGAGAACCGAAGGATGCTACCCGAACGGCTGCTTTCATCAATCTTTTATTGATGCATCAGATTGAAGTGTATGAGTTGGGTCAAAATATAACGGCAAACGGAAAGACGTTTGAAAAGGGAAAATCATTTGTGGTGCCTACCGCACAAACGAACTACATCATGGTGCGTTCTGCCTTTGAAAAGGATATTACGTATCGCGACAGTACTTTTTATGATGCCTCCACCTGGTCGCTGGTGCATGCGTTTAATATGCCTCATGCCGAAGTGAAGGGTGCATTTACAAAAGGTAATCTCTTGCAAGCTCCTTCGAAATCGATGATGCCGGTTGTGAAAAGCAATTATGCTTACCTAATGGACATCACAGACTATAATGCACACCGGGCGATCAATACACTGCAATCCAGCAATGTAATTGTGCGCACGAGCTTTAAGCCTTTTAGCATTATGAACAATGGCGTGGAGAAAAATTTTCCACATGGTTCAATTGTAATCCCGGTGCAGCAGCAAAAAATCAGCGCGGATGAATTGTATGTGGCTGTCAAAGAGGCAAATCAATCGGCTGGTGTTGATTTTTATTCAGTGGAGACTGGCTTGAACAGCAAGGGTGTTGACCTGGGTTCGGCTGCGGTAAGAACGATCAAGAAACCAAAAGTATTGATGCCCATTGGGGTGGGTGTTTCAGGCTACGAAGCAGGAGAGGCCTGGCACTTACTGGATCAGCGCATTGGCATGCCTGTTTCCAAAGTTGACCTGTTGAACTTCTCACGGATAAATCTGAATGATTATACTGTAATCGTGATGGTAGGTGGCACCTATCCTTCTGATAAAGCAATGAGTGATAAAATCAAAATTTGGGTGCAGGCAGGGGGTACACTGATTACACTAAAAACGGCATCGGAGTGGGCCATCAAGCAGGGTATTGTAAAGGAAAAACTGGTAGCCATTGATACCGTTAAAAATCCAAAGCGAGTTGACTTTGAATGGGCTGCCGATACCGAAGGTGCAAAGCAAATTGGCGGCTCGATCTTCCAGGTAGATTTGGATATCACAAACCCCATTGGTTTTGGGTATACCGATCGGAAAGTATCCGTGTATCGCAATGGTCGCACCTTCCTTCAACCAGGCAAAACGCCTTACAATACAATTGCCCAATACACGGCAAGTCCGTTGATAGGCGGTTACATTCATAAGACCGATATTAAAAGGGTGGCCAATTCCGCAGCGGTATTATTCGCCCCGGAAGGGCAGGGCAGGGTGATTTTGTTCTCTGATAATCCAAACTTCCGCGGCACCTGGTATGGAACGAATAAGATGTTTTTGAATGCCTTGTTTTTTGGATCATTGATTTCATTACCAACTAATTTTGGTGAGGAGGAATAGTGACGAAGGGTAGCTCAAATAATTGAAAAGCCATCCAAATTGGGTGGTCTTTTTTAGTATGGTAACAAAATCATTTGTTTATTTTATTCCGGATTTTTAGAAGTGATTCAAAGGGTTGAAGTCTGAAAATTGATTGTTAAAGAACAAATCATTTCAACTTTTTTATAATTTCATCCATCTTGTCAGCAAACCAGCGCGTGCCCGTACGATTCCTATTTTTCATCATCTCTCTTTTGTTGGCGAATGTGCTGAGTGCCCAGAAATTATATACAGGCATTGTAGTCGACTCCGCAAGGCTCACCAATTTGCGTGATGCCCACGTATCCATTAAACATTCTGGAAAGATCACGAGCACTTCCATCAACGGGAGTTTTATGATTTATGCTTCTCCTACTGACACCCTCGTGTTTTCTACCGTGGGTTACATCACCCTGGAGTTGCCCTTGCTCTTTGCAGAGGATGCCGTGTTTGTGCTGATGCGCGAGGATCGGATTTTTCTCAATGAGGTGATCATTAAATCAACGCGCCTGTATCCGAATAAAATTGAAGAACGATCCAAAACGGCACCACGCACGATGAGTACACTGGAAGGATTTGTATCACCCTTTGATTATTTCTGGAAACTGGAGCGGGAAAAGAGGAAGCTGTCAAAAATTGTTGAAGAGAATAACCGTACCCAAACGTACCGGCAGGTGATTACCGATCCGGATGTAAAGGAAATATTGATGAAAGAATATGAACTAAGTGAAGATTCCTACTACCAAACACTGGTGCAGTTCAATCGGCAACAAGGTCACGTTCACTATTTCACCGATCCGGATGCCATCATGGAGGCGCTCCATTCTTACTTCGAAAAGAACCAAACGGGCAAATAGCGGGTTTGTAAATCCGGGAAAACAGATTTCGGGGCCGTAAATCCATAAAATAAATCACTACTAACCGACTAAAATTGAAATAAGTAAGCAGGTTATCCTGCCTACTTAAAAATCTTGCAATTTGCAAAATGGACAAATGAGAAGGTATATTTTGTGTGCCGGATGAAAAACAATGCCGTGTATGAAGTGGTGGATCAGGTGTTTAAGCAAACACTCGAACCCAAAGAAGCAGGTGTAGAAAACACACGCAGGACTTACATACAAAGAAAAAACTAAATAAAGACCCAGTGCTCCAGATCGAAATGTTTTGATCTTAGAGGGAGGTGGTTTTTATAGGTTCACTATAATCTACATGTACAAACTGAAAAAGAGGTATTTTATTGGTCTTCTGTTTTTGTCGTTTAGTAGTGATAGTTAATGAAGATTCTTGGTGACTGGAAATTCTTAGTGATGGCATGTCTCACACTGGGTCTCGCCCCATTTTTTCCCGAGCCGCACATATTAGGTAAACAGCAATGGATTGCCGGTGGCGCAGTGGGCATGCAGCCGTTGGATTGGTTGGATACTTTATTTCATGGTTTTCCAGGGCTGCTACTACTGGTCAACGTGGGTATTTTAATAGGTAAGAAATTCAAACCGACTTCCGTAAAAGCAATCTGATGAATTCGATCGAAGCAAACAAACTTTGTTTACTCAGTGGAATAGATCAGTTAATCATCGCATGGTAAATAAAAACGCCATTTACTGAATTGTCCACCGTAACCCCAACAGCGCCTTTGCTCCCTGAATCGGTGCAAAGTTGTAGGAGGTGTCGAAAGTATAGCCGTTGGGATTATTTTCTGAAATGTATTTATCAAAAGGATCAAACGGTCTGAGGAAAGGATCATTCGGAATAAAGTTCAATAAATTTTTTACTGCTGCATATATTTCGAGTTGTGAGTTGATAGTTTTAGTGACCTGGAGATTGATAATTCCAAACCAAGGCGACATAGAAGGACGGTAATCATTGGCAACAACGGGAAGATGCATAGGGCCGTTGATCTTGCCGGTTATATCGATTTCCATTTTTGCGGAAGGGATCGATTTACTTACGGTAAATGTTCCAGAGAAGCGTGGTGCTTGTAGTTGAGGAATTTTCTTTTCCAGATCATTTTGCTTTTGAATCTGATATACATCCATGAGGGTGAATCCAGAAATTATTTTAAAGCCATTTGAAAATGAGGCATCTGCATTGAGTGTAACGCCTTTCGAAATGGCATAACCATCTAAATTATCATAAATGATTTTGTTGGGATCGGTGAGAAAGTCGCCCACAATTTTATTGGTGAAGTAGGTGTAGAAGAGGCTTCCATCCAGATTGATGAAACCATCTTTTAGCAGAATGTTATGTGCGTAATTGAGATTTATATTCCACGACTTTTCAGGCTTGAGATCATTCAGTATTTCTACCTGGCGTGATCCTGTTAGCGCTGCATGATCTTCCGTAAATAAATTGACAACGCGGTAACCACTACCACTGGTTAATCGGAGCGTGTTGTTCTTATCTGGTGAAAATTTGAAACTCAGTCGTGGTGTCCAGATGCTGCCGTGCACATTGTGCTGATCGTAGCGTAAACCTGCCAGTGTAGAAAACTTTTCAGAAAGTTTAAGATCGTCCTGAATAAAAATGCCGGGTAAGAATGTGATGGCTGGATCATTAATACTTTCGGGCTTTGATGTTCCGATGGTATTGTCATCGTAGTAAACATATCGCACAGGAATTCCAGCCAGCAGATCATGCTTTCCAAATTGCTTATTCCAGCGAAGTTGTGTGAAGGCAATTTGCTGATAGGCCAGAAACTTCACGGTTCCGTAGTACGAATCCTGTTTGTGATAATTGTAAGAGTAATCCATGTGCAACGGTGAAGAGGTATTGAACTGATAGCTGCCTATAAACTCAACGCGATCCGTGTAAATCGATTCGCCATATACCTGGTTGCTTCCACGCATCGATGAGTTCCAGTGCAGTTCTCCACCCCAGCGGTTTTCATGAATGTATCTTCCGGCTAATGAAAAGTTCTTACCTGATTTTCTGTGGAGACTCCACTTATTAAAAAATGAAATTCTTTTTTGTAGTGTGACATCCGTAAAATTATCGTCATTGATATCACGAATCTGATCGTAATTGAAATAGTTCACACCGAGCAATCCGGATGCTTTGCCTGCTTTGAAGGCAGTAGCAACATCTACATTATATTCACCTACACTCGTAGCGAATACGTCTGCTTTAAAAGTGGGAACGGAAAATGGTTCTTTCGTAATAATGTTGATCACACCACCTACCGCTTCTGAACCATATAATGTGGAAGCAGGACCTTTTACAATTTCCATCCGCTTCACTAAGCTGTTTGGAATACCCGCCAATCCATACACGGTTGATAAACTGCTCACGATGGGCATGCCATCAATCAAGATCATCGTGTAGGGTCCTTCCAATCCATTGATGTGAATGTCACCCGTGTTGCACACATTGCAATTGATTTGTGGCTGTACGCCATTCACCATATTGAGTGCTTCAAAAATATTCGGGGTTTGATTTTTCATGAAGAAAGAAGGAGCATA
Organism: uncultured Ohtaekwangia sp.; assembly: GCA_964540915.1. Lineage (GTDB taxonomy): Bacteria > Bacteroidota > Bacteroidia > Cytophagales > Cyclobacteriaceae > ELB16-189. The sequence continues at coordinate 3,111 of CAZIOY010000110.1, read as the reverse complement.
GACTTCAATGGGAATGGGTGAATTCATCTTGGTTACTTCTTTCATCGTGCCGGTGATCACCACTTCTTGCAGTTGCGATACATCTTCTTTGATGTTTACATCCAACTTTGAAGTTTCCCCTGACTTCACGGTAACATTCAGGATTTTGGTTTGATAACCGATACCGGAGATTTTTACTTCGTAGTTGCCAACAGGTACAGAACCAACAATAAATTTTCCTTCTTCATTGGTATTTGAGCCCAGGTTAGTGCCTGTTAAAAAAACATTGATAAATTCAATGGCTTTTCCTTCACTACGCACCGTGCCTGAAAGGGTGCCGGTTTGCGCCCCCGCTATTTGAAATACAAGCAATAAATAGAGAAAGGATATTAGTTTCATTTTTTAGAGCAGTAAACTTATATAATTAGAAAGAACTAAACAAATATTTAGACAAGTCTAAAAATAAAATTACTATTTTTGGTCTCAAATCAATCATTTAGCCGTGTGGAATACAGAATCATTATGGGTGGAAGTCTCCGTTATCAGTCTCTTTTTGTTGTTAGGTCATATTTTTTTTGGTCATTTTGAAGAGCGATCGCCCAAGTTCCGAAAACTTGTAAAAGCAATCCTTACCATAATTTTGGTGATCGGGCTTTCAGTCTACTTTGGAAGAACCATTGCATTTGTTGTGATGGCATTATGGTTAATTCCCATTGTATATATTCATGGGATATGGCTTCCTAAAAAATTAATCAATGGCTTGACGGGAGAGCCAAAGACAAGGTATTATGAATTCCGAGGCTGGAGTAAAAATATTTTTGAAGACCCTGATAAGGATTGAATAACCAAAGCGTCATGACACCTTGAAGGAGTCAGACATCTGAGAGAAAATCACCACACGAAGGTGCCCACAGCACCGCCCGTTAATTTGGCATTTGCCGTTTTACCGTTGAATTGAATTGAAAAACTTTTAGGCGCTTCCGTTTCATTCAGTACAATAAGCACTTTTTTTCCTTCCGGAGTGATGAAAGCTACATTGGGTAAACCTTCCATTAAATTTGATCCGATTCTTACCGATCCATCAGGAACAAATTTCGAAGCATGAGCAATGATGTAGTAGGAAACATTTCGTGTCACACTTCCATCGTCAATTGTTAAGGCGCCCTGGCAGATGTCGCAGCCACCATCACCGGTGTGGGGATTAAAGTTTGGATCGGCTGCAAGATTCCATTCCAACACATTACGGCTCCAGTTTCGTGTGGCACCGATGATCAGATTTTTTGTATGCCAGTTTAAATCGCCACCAAACTCTCCTTTGCCGGATGTCCATTGTTCGGTGAAGTAAATGTTTTTATCAGGATGCGCATTGTGTACTTTGCTGAGCGCGTCAATCTCTCCCAGGTACATATGAAAAGCTGAGCCATCAATGTATTGCTTTGCATCGGCATCATTCAATATAGCAATCGGATATTCCGGGTGATCGCAGTTGTGATCGAATACAATAATTTTTGTTTGGATGTTATTTGCCTTGAAGGCAGGGCCTAAATTTTGTTTTACGAACAATGCTTGTTCTTCTGCGGTCATGACAAGACTAGGAGTGTTCTTAGGATTTTCAGGTTCGTTCTGTAATGTGATTGCATCGATGGTGATTCCTTTGGAAGCCATTGCCTGAATATATTTAACCAGATAGTTGGCGTACACTTCATAGTATTCCGGTTTCAGACTTCCTCCTTTGGGAAGTTTATTGTCTTTCATCCACGGGGGTGGCGACCACGGGCTGCCCATAATTTTTATTTTAGGATTAAGAGCAAGAATTTCTTTCAATACAGGAATGAGATGCAAAGTATCATACGACAGATTGAATTTGCCTAAAGTCGGGTCAGTTTGACCTTTCTTCAAATCATCGTAAGAGAAAACAAATTCATCGAGATCAGAGGCGCCAATACTCACACGTAAATAACTGAGACCAATTCCGTTTTCTTCGGTAAGGAAAAGTTCTTTTAGTAATTCCGATCGTTGTGTAGCATTTAATTTAGTATTCATTAACATGGCGCTGCCACCGGTGAGGGCATAACCAAATCCATCGATGGATTGATATTGCTGGGTGGTGTCTACCGTAATAACTGCCCTTTCTGTCGTGGCTTGACTAAAAGAAAAGTTTTGTTGTTGAGTTAGTAAAAAAGATTTATCACCGGTGGTGAGCCAGTAATTAATGCTGATTTCTTTTTTCTTTTCCGTAGGTGAACAAGCGATTACTACTATTACTAAAATGAGAAACGTTACTATTTTCATCTTGATAAATTTAATTCAAGAGCATAACAACGGGTGAAATTATTTTATAATCGAATTTTAAGGGAATAGCACGAATGGATTGTGCATCTCTCGTCCAAATGAAAAGTGTATCATATGATTTCTGTTCATCAGCATCAAGCATCGTTGTAACCAGAAATAGACTGTCACCCTTTTCAATCCCCCAGGCAGTCATGTCATCAAATTGTGGCAACAAAACTGAAGTATCTGAATCGCATCCACCGGGAAAGGAATGGATAGTAACCTGGTATTGGCCTGACTGGTAATACCGATCGTTACTGATCGGGTTAATAGTAATTTTTGCAAAGTTGGCACACGTATCCCGTACTGGCTCCAGGTTGATTTGGTATTCGCCATTCCAATTATTAGCAGGCTTTGGCCAGTAGTATGTTGGCGCTGCGGTTAAGGTTACGTACAGTAAGATTGCGCCACTAAAGGAAAACAAGGAGCCGGCTACATAGGCATAAAATCCCTGGTAAACTTTATATCCGTCAAAGGATAGCAAGATTTTTCCCATTATGATGGTATAAAGCCCAAATGATACTAAAATTGTGTAAATACTAAGTATCGGATTCTGCTTTAACCAAAAAGCAATAGCTCCTGCCAATGCTGCTATGGCTAGTGGAAAGTACATCAACTGCTTTAGATCTTCTTTTTTAAACACCTCGCCTTCGGCTGATTTGATTGAAAAGAAAGCAAACAATAAACACCCTGCCCCGGCAAGCGTTAACAGGAAGTGGGGATAAATAAACTGAATGGATAGGATTGCGATTCCCGCAAGGAATAATAAAATTATCTTTCTTTTTAGTTTTGACTGATCAG
>CAZIOY010000109.1:0-9290 GCA_964540915.1 uncultured Ohtaekwangia sp. | reverse complement strand
TTTCAAGAAATATTTCATTGATGGGTAGCTATGACAATCGTTTTGGTGGGGGTGGAGGATTGTCAATAAGATTTTAAATAAAAGCCGGATGGATAATTAAATTATATCTACCCCGGATGATGAAGGAACATAATTGATGAAGATAAACATCTAAAAAGCGACAGCTTACCACATGAAAAATAATAAATCCAAAATAGAAATACTATCAATAGATATTGGCGGTTCAAATATCAAAACCACCATTGTAAATGAACACGGTAAACTGATGATGGATTATCAATCCATTAAAACTCCGCAGCCTGCTACTTTTTCATCAACGATGAATGCAATTAAAAATCTTGTCACAAAATTTCCGGTCTTTGATAAAATTTCTGTTGGCTTTCCCGGCTACGTCAAAGATGGGATCATTTTCACTGCGCCAAACCTGGATCACAAATCATGGCGAAAGGTCAATTTAAGTAAGAAGCTAAGAGACTTGTTGGGCAAACCTGCACGGATAATTAATGATGCTGACATGTTAGCGTTGGGTGTTGTAAGCGGCAAAGGATTGGAAATGTTGATTACACTCGGAACCGGGTTTGGAACAGCGTTTCTAAAAGATGGAATACTCTTGCCGCATCTTGAATTGGCGCATCATCCGATAACAAAGCATAAATCCTATGATGATTATATTGGTGCCAGCGCATTTAAATCTGTAGGCATTAAAAAATGGAACAAGCGCTTGCAGAAAATTATTTTCATTTTAAAAACCGTTTTCAATTACGATACGCTATACATCGGTGGCGGCAATGCTAAGAATATAAATTTTAAGCTTGATAAAAATATTAAAGTGGTAACAAACAAGGACGGAATAGATGGGGGCGCAAAATTGTGGGAACAGGATAAAAAATAATTCCCGCTTTCAACAACACATTTAAAAGCATTAAAGCAGTTCTTACATAACTATAATTCAAAATAAAAATGACTGTCAAAACAAATACAATTGAACAAACCGCTATCAACACAGTAAGAATATTATCTGTGGATGCAGTGCAAAAAGCGAATTCAGGCCACCCCGGAATGCCTATGGGCGCAGCACCAATGGGTCATGTGCTTTGGACGAGAGGCATGAATTATAATCCACACAATCCTCATTGGGCAAACCGCGACCGTTTTATTTTATCAGCAGGTCATGGATGTATGCTACAGTATAGTTTTCTGTATCTCACAGGTTACGACCTGTCGATGGATGATCTGAAACATTTCCGCCAACTGCATAGTAAAACACCCGGGCATCCTGAATATGGATTGACAAGCGGCATTGAAGTAACAACAGGTCCATTGGGGCAAGGCTTTGCAAATGGTGTTGGATTCGCCATAGCACAACAGTTTCTTGCGGCACGATATAACAAAACGGGCTTCCCCATTTTTGATTATAACATCTACGTTATATGCAGCGATGGCGATATGATGGAGGGAGTTACATCAGAAGCGGCATCGCTTGCCGGTCATTTGCAATTAGGCAACCTGATTTATTTATATGACGATAATCACATCTCCATCGAAGGCAAAACGGAATTAGCATTCACGGAAGATGTTGCAAAACGTTTTGAAGCGTATGGTTGGTATGTTCAGGTTGTAGAAGATGGTAATGACATTGAAGCGATAAATAAAGCAGTTAAGAATGCTCAGGCAGAAAAACAAAAGCCCTCTTTGATCAAAATACGAACGCATATTGGTTACGGAAGCCCCAATAAAGTTGATACAGCAAGTGCGCACGGTTCACCGCTTGGCGAAGTGGAAGTGAAGCAAGTAAAAAAGTTTTTTGATTTCGATCCTGAAAAATCGTTTGAAGTTCCTGATGAAGTATTACGATTTTACAGGGAAGCAGGAAAGAAAGGAATTGCAAAAGAAAATGAATGGAATGATTTGTTTGAGAAATACAAAGAAAAATATCCGGAGCTTGCCGCTGAATATGAATTATTAAGTAAAGGTAAATTACCCGATGGCTGGAAGGATCACTTACCTGTTTTCAAAGCAGGAGATGAAAACATTGCCACACGAAAAGCATCCGGAAAAGTATTGAACGCCATTGCCGATTACCTGCCTAATTTAATCGGTGGCTCAGCAGATTTATCACCTTCAACAGATACAGAACTTACCAAATACAAATCGTTTACTGCAACCAATCGTGTTGGACGCAATTTTCATTTCGGAATAAGGGAACATGCGATGGGCTCCATATTAAATGGAATGGCGCTTACAAAAGGAATTATCCCTTATGGCGCAACCTTTTTGATTTTCTCTGAGTACATGCGCCCGCCCATTCGTCTCGCAGCAATTATGAAAATCCGCCCGATAATTATTTATACACATGACAGTATTGGCTTGGGTGAAGACGGAACAACACATCAGCCCATTGAGCAATTAATCTCCTTGCGCTCTATTCCTAATATGACCGTTATACGTCCGGCTGATGCCAATGAAACTGTTCATGCATGGCGTGTTGCACTGGAGCATCGTGATGGTCCGGTAGCATTGGTACTTACGCGGCAGGGACTTCCTGTAATTGACCAGGATAAATACGCTAAGGCAAGTGAACTGGAGAAAGGAGCTTATATATTGTCCGATTCTGAAAGTGAACCGCAGGCAATTTTAGTCGGAAGTGGTTCTGAAGTTTCCTTATTGATTAAGGCGCAGGAAAAATTAAAGGCGCAAAAAATATTTGTAAGCGTTGTGAGCATGCCCTCATGGGAATTATTTGAAAATCAGGATAATGATTATAAGGAAAAAGTTTTTCCGGCAAAACAAAAAAAACGTCTCGCTGTAGAAGCAGGATCAACATTAGGCTGGCACAAATATGTAACGGATGAAGGTGATGTTTTAGGCATTGATACATTCGGGCATTCGGCACCTGCTGAAGACTTGTTTAAATTTTTCGGATTTACAGTTGACAATATAGTGGAGAAAACAAAGAAGCTGATTAATAAAAAATAATAAAATGAAAATTGGTATTGCTGCCGACCATGGCGGGTTCGCATTAAAAGAAATTATTCGGGAGTTCCTGCACAAACAGGAATTTGAGATACTAGATTTTGGCGCTGATGTTTTGGATCTCGCGGATGATTATCCAGACTTTGTAATTCCGCTGGCAAGAGCAGTGGCGGCAAAGGAGGTTGAACGCGGCATTGCAATATGCGGAAGCGGAGTAGGGGCTGCCATTGCCGCAAATAAAGTTGCTGGCGTGAGAGCAGCTTTGATCAACGATTATTTTTCTGCGCACCAGGGTGTGGAAGATGATGCTATGAATTTGATTTGCCTTGGTGGCCGTGTTACAGCTTTTGCAGCAGCACAGGAATTTATTACAGCATTTTTAAAAGCAAAATTCACCGGTGAAAAAAGGCATTTGCGAAGATTAGAAAAAGTTAAAACATTAGAAAAAAAATAAAATATAATTACATCATGGAAAAAAATAAAGTAAAAAAAATTCACGATTTCGGGCAAAGCATCTGGCTTGACTTCATAGACAGGAAGATTATGAATAACGGAGATCTAAAGAAAATGATTGATGAAGATGGAATAAGGGGTGTTACTTCCAACCCGGCAATTTTTGAAAAAGCAATCAGCGGCAGCTCTGATTACAATGATGATATCAGCACTCTTTCACAGCAAGAAAACTCCAACGATGTAATCTTTTACAGGCTTGCTGTAAAAGATATTCAACGGGCTGCTGATTTTTTTAAAGCGCTATATGATGAGAGCAATGGCGAAGACGGTTTTGTGAGCCTCGAAGTTTCTCCACACCTCGCCCGCGATACAGAAGGCACTATAAAACAGGCAATGGAATTATGGAAAACTGTTGACAGAAAAAATGTAATGATTAAAATTCCCGGCACTACTGAAGGGCTGCCTGCCATTCGCAAATGTATCAGCGAAGGAATAAATATTAATATTACCCTGTTGTTTGGTTTGCCACGATACAGGGAGGTTACCGAAGCTTATATCTCCGGTCTGGAAGACCGCCTGAAATCAAATCGTCCTGTTCATGTTGTGGCATCAGTTGCGAGTTTTTTTTTAAGCCGCATTGATGTAATGATTGATCCGATGTTAGATGAAAAAGGGTTGAACAGCCTGAAAGGTGAAGTGGCTATTGCTTCAGCAAAAAAAGCATATCAAATATATAAAGAGGTTTTTTACGGCAGTCGTTTTAAAATGCTCGAAGAAAAAGGCGCAAAACGTCAGCGGGTATTGTGGGCAAGTACCAGCAGCAAAGATCCTTCCTTCAGTGATACTAAATATGTAGAAGCATTGATTGGACCCGAAACTATAAATACAGTTCCGCTCGAAACTATAGATGCTTTTCGCGATCATGGCAAAGCGGCAAATCGCTTGGAAGAAGACTTGGATAAAGCAACTAATGCGTTAGTTCAATTAACAGAAAAAGGAATTGATATTGACACCATTACTCAAAAGCTGGAAGACGAAGGCATAGAAAAATTTAACAAGCCTTACGATATATTATTGGATGCAATTGAAAAGCAAAAGAAAAGTACTCATGCATAGTTTATGAAACCTTCAACCCTCAAAATTGTTTTTTTCGATATAGGCGGTGTGCTGCTTTCCAATGGATGGGGTCATGAAGCAAGACAAAAGGCAGCGGAACATTTTGGCATTGATTACTCTGAAATGGATATTCTGCACAATTTCATCTTCAATGTCTATGAGATAGGAAAAATTACATTAGACGATTATCTCAATATAGCAGTGTTTCATAAAGAGCGCAATTTTTCGAATGAAGACTTTAAGCAATTTATGTTTTCGCAATCATCAGAATTGCCGGGAACGCTTTCATGGTTGAAGCAATGGAAGCACGAGCATCACGACTTTACTGTTATCTCCATCAATAACGAGGGAAGAGAATTGAATGATTTCAGGATAAATAAATTTAACCTGCACCGATGTTTTGATGCATTTATTTCATCGTGTCATGTTGGAATGCGTAAGCCTGACCCCGGAATATTTCATCTGGCATTGGGCATTGCCCAGGCACACCCTGAACAGTGTATTTATTTTGATGACCGACCGATGCTTGTTCAAGCCGCACAACGCCTCGGGATTAACAGCTTTCAACATCACGGATTGGAATCCACTAAAAAAACACTGGAAGATTTTATAAATATATCAACACAAAAAAATCATCATGAAGACTGACAAACAACTTTCATTCGGAATTATTGGCTTAGGCACCATGGGTCGCAACTTGCTTCTCAACATGGCTGAGCACGGGTTTGCCGTAGCGGGCTATAACAGGCATGAGGATAAAGTAGCATTGCTTATGAAAGAAAGCAACGGGAATGATGTTCATGGCTTTTCTGATTTAAAAGACTTTATAGGTAACCTAAAAACTCCAAGAGCGGTAATGCTCCTCGTTACTGCTGGCAAAGCGGTGGATGAGGTTATTGCAGAAATGCTTCCCCTTTTAAGTAAAGGCGATATCATTATTGACGGAGGCAATTCCCATTTTACCGATACGGAACGCAGATGCAAAGACCTTGAAGAAAAAGGTTTTCGTTTTATTGGAATGGGTGTTTCAGGAGGAGAAGAAGGCGCACGCAAAGGTCCAAGCATGATGCCCGGAGGAAATAAAGAAGCATATGAACACCTGCAGCAGCTATTTGAAGCTGTTGCTGCAAAGGTGAACGGTGAACCCTGTGTTACCTATCTTGGGCCCGGTGGAGCAGGGCATTTTGTGAAGATGGTGCATAACGGCATTGAATACGCATTGATGCAACTGATAGCGGAAACTTACGACCTATTAAAAAATGAATTGCAGTTTGACAACACTTCTATTCACAATGTTTTTAAGCAATGGAATGAAGGCAGGCTTCAATCATTTCTGTTGGAAATTACAACTGACATATTTGCTTTTAAGCAAAATGGTGCTACGGGATTTTTATTAGATGATATAAAAGACGAAGCCAAAGCAAAAGGCACGGGTAAGTGGACTTCACAAATCGCCATGGATTTACAGGTGCCTGTTCCTGCTATTGATACAGCTGTTGCGATGCGGGATTTATCGAAATTTAAATCATTAAGAAAACAAATTGCTTCCATGTTTGATGAGCCAAGTCAAACACCCGTCACTCAAAATAAAAATGAATACCTGATAAATCTTGAAAAAGCATTTTACTTCAGCATGGTTATAACCTATTCGCAAGGAATGCACTTGTTGTACAAGGCTTCGCATGAATTTAAATATAACATAGCGCTCGACAAGGTTGCAAAAATATGGCGTGGAGGATGTATCATCCGTTCATCATTCCTTGAAAATATTTACCAGGCTTTTCACAACAATGCAAACCTGGAACACATACTCGCAGATGCAGCCATACAAGCACAAATTAAAGAGAGCTTGCCGGGCATTCGTGCAATTGCTTCCAATGCTACACTTAACGGTATCGGCATTCCGACTTATGCTTCCACATTAAACTATTTCTATTATTTAAAGAGTGAAAAAATGCCTTCCAATTTAATCCAGGCGCAGCGTGATTATTTTGGCGCGCATACGTATGAGCTGATTGGTAAAGAAGGAAGTTTTCATACTGACTGGATTACGGCCACAGAAAAAATCATACGATGATGAATCCTGCTGTAAAATCTAAACCTGCAATCTTCTTTATATTTGGAGGAACAGGCGACCTTAACTGGCGCAAAATCACTCCTGCATTCTATAATTTGTTTCTGGCTGACTGGCTACCTGAGAATTTTACAATTATCGGCACCGGGCGTTCTGCATTAACCGATGCTGCTTTCCGTAAAAAATTGTTAGATGGGATTAATCTGTTCTCACGAAAAGGAAAAGCAAAAAAAAGTAAATGGGGTGAATTCTCGTCACGCATTTTTTATCAGCGTGCAGATGTAAATGATTCAAAAAGCTATAAGGCGTTTTCCGCTATCATCAAAAAAAATGAAGACGAATGGAAACAGAAACCAATCGTTATATATTACCTTGCTGTTTCACCCAATTATTTTTCTGTCATTGCAGAGCATCTTTCAAAAAACAAATTGACTGATGACCGCGACCATACCCGCATTGTAATTGAAAAGCCATTTGGCAGGGATCTTGAATCAGCAAAATCATTAAATAAATTACTTGGTAATATATTCGATGAAAAGCAGATTTACCGAATTGATCATTATCTGGGAAAAGAAGTGGTTCAAAATATTTTAGCCTTCAGGTTTTCAAATACCATTCTCGAACCTATCTGGAACCGGAATTATATTGACCATGTTCAGATTTCAGTAACAGAGCAAATAGGCGTGGAAGGGCGTGGCGAATATTATGATACAGCCGGGGCCCTCCGCGACATGATACAAAATCATCTTTTGCAATTGCTGTGCCTTATTGCAATGGAAACCCCTATCAACTTTAGTGCTGATGAAGTGCGCAACCGCAAAGTGGATGTGTTGCGTGCCATGCGCAGATTTAAACCAGAAGAAATAGGAACCGTTGCTGTTCGTGGGCAATATGGATCGGGATGGATTGAAGGAAAAGAAGTACCAGGTTATCGCAAAGAAAAAAATGTTGCTCCCGACTCCAATACTGAAACTTTCGCAGCTGTAAAATTTTTTGTAGACAACTGGAGATGGCATGGCGTGCCATTTTATGTACGAACCGGTAAACGAATGCATCAAACAGCATCTACCATATCCATTCAGTTTCGTGATGTTCCTCATTTTGTTTTTCCCGCACAGGCAACCGATAACTGGCAGCAAAACAGGCTTATCATCAGCATACAGCCGGAGATGAGCATACGCCTCCAGTTGCAGGCAAAACGACCGGGATTAGATATGGTATTGAATACCGTTGACATGCTATTTAATTATGATAATGTCACTGCTGCGGAAACACCCGAGGCGTATGAAACGCTGCTGCTTGATATTATAACGGGAGACCAGACTTTGTTTATGCGTGCCGATCAGGTGGAAGCAGCATGGGAGTTATTAATGCCCTTGTTGAACTCATGGCAATCTAAAAAAAGTTTGAATTTCCCAAACTATTCAGCCAATTCGGCTGGACCTGAAAATGCGGAGGCATTAATTGCCCGTGATGGATTTCATTGGTTTACACTTCCTGTTAAAAATAAAAAGTAAAGTAAAATGAAAATCAATGTTTATAAAACAGAGGAAGAATTACTAAAAGCTTTTGCTGACTTCTTTATTACAACAGCACAAAAAAATATTGCTGAACACGGAGCGTTTAATGTTGTTTTATCCGGAGGGAACTCTCCAAAAAAATTGTATGAACTGCTTGCGTCTGCATCATTCAAAAAAAAGATTGACTGGACAAAATTATTTTTTTTCTTTGGTGATGAGCGATGCGTTCCTGCGGATGATCCCGCAAACAATGCAATGATGGTGCAGCAAACACTTTTCACTCCGGTGCATATTTTACCGGATAAAATTTTCAAAATTGATACCGCTCTATCACCTAACGAAGCAGCAGCAAAATATATGGAGGTTATAAAAAATCACTTCAAAGGAAATCTACCACATTTTGATTTGATTATTCTGGGTCTTGGTGAAAATACGCATACTGCATCTTTGTTTCCCTATCATTCAGCACTGACGGAAACCACTGCCACGGTAAGAGAAGTTTTCTTAAAAGAAGAAAACCGTTATCGCGTAACCATGACGGCACCGTTGATTAACGAGGCGCATCATATTGCATTCCTGGTTTATGGAAAAAGTAAAGCCGAAGCAGTTCGTCATGTGCTGAAAGATAAAACAGATATTCAAAAATATCCAGCACAGCTTATTAATCCTGTGCATGGAGATTTGCAATGGTTCCTTGATGAGGCATCAGCGCCCAATCAATAAATAAATTTTAAGTTCAAATGGTCCCTTCTACAACAATGAACGATGCTACACTAAATAATCTCCAGCGCGAAACGTTCGATTATTTCCTGAAAGAAACCAACCCGCTCAACGGTCTTGTGATTGACAAAACCGAAGCGAACTGGCCTGCAAGTATTGCTGCTACTGGTCTTGCCCTGGCAACTTACCCGGTAGGTGTAGAGCAGGGATTCATGACACGTGCCGCAGCCATAGAACGAACACTAAACACGCTTCGGTTTTTTTGGAATAGTCCGCAAGGCCCTGAAGCCGATGCTACTGGCTACAAAGGTTTTTATTATCATTTCCTCGATATGCAAACAGGAAGGCGTGCATGGCAATGCGAACTATCAACGGTTGATAGTGGATTTTTATTAGCAGGCGCCCTGACAGCAGGAATTTATTTTGATGCAGAC
>CAZIOY010000108.1:0-9331 GCA_964540915.1 uncultured Ohtaekwangia sp. | reverse complement strand
TATTTTCTCAACATGCTGAAATTTAACCACCGTGTAAAAAAACAAAGTGTAAAAAAGTACTATCCCTAAAATGCAGATCTGTATCATATGCTTTAAAATTTAACCGTCTTCAAAGATTGCTTATCTACATCTATAAAAAGGTGTATTCTTGCGGTCTAACCTACTGATGTAATTTCTGGCACCTTTTTTCGTTCCATTGATTGATTTTGAAAGAAATTTTATCAGCCAGAAACATAAAAAAGGACTGATTAATAGAGGTTTACGATTATATTGCCAGTTCATAAGCGAAAGTTACTACCATGAAAATCCGATTGCTGAATGTAATATTTTACCTGCTTCTTGCGGTTCCCTCATTTTCACAGTCCCTGAATCTTAAAACGGTACCAGAGGATTGGTTTTTAAAGGATCCCGAGCAAGACAGTCTGCAAGGCGTAAGTGCAGAAAAGGCCTATCAAACTTTGTTGAAAGATCAGCCATCGCTCCCGGTGATTGTAGCGGTGATTGATTCTGGAATAGACATCGATCATGAAGATTTAAAAAACGTAATCTGGATCAACGAGAAAGAGATACCAAACAATGGCATCGATGACGATAAAAACGGCTACACCGATGATGTGTATGGCTGGAATTTTATTGGTGGTAAAGAGGGAAACGTGGATGCCGACACCTATGAACTTACCCGCGAGTACATCCGGCTGAAACTCAAGTATGAGAATGCGGATGCAACCAAACTCTCCAAAAAACAAAAGCAAGAGGTTGAAGAATATAAAAAGATCAAAGACAAATTTGAGAAACTCAAAGCCAAAAACGAGCAACAGTATAAACTGTACTCGGGCATGTATAAAAGCATCACCTTTAGTATAGACACACTGAAAGCGTTGCTCCATGTTGAGAAAATCACGGCCGAGGATGTAAAGAAATTTGAGACAAGCGAACCGGGCCTTTTGTTTGCCAAAGGCTTTTTACTCAGCATTTACAGAAACATGGGTGAGGATGCTGATCTGGAGACCTACTTAGCTGAGTTGAAGGAAGCCGTGGACTATTATGGGGTAATCGTAAATTATGGTTACAACGAAAATTTTGATTCACGTCTTATTGTAGGAGATAACATCAGCAACCTGCAGGAGAAAGGGTATGGGAATAATGACGTGAAAGGCCCCGACCCAAACCACGGAACCCATGTGGCGGGCATCATTGCGGCCGATCGCAAAAATGAAATAGGCATTAAAGGAATTGCCGACAACGTAAAAATAATGGTGCTGCGCGCAGTGCCTAATGGCGATGAGCGAGATAAAGATGTGGCCAACGCTATTATCTACGCGGTTGACAACGGAGCTCGTGTTATCAATATGAGTTTTGGCAAATCCTTTTCACCGCAGAAAGAAGCCGTGGATAAAGCGGTGCGTTATGCCGAGCAGAAAGGAGTGCTACTGATTCATGCAGCAGGCAATGATGCGGAAGACATTGATGTGGAAAAAAATTATCCTTCCAAGTTTTATCTCGATGGCAAGGAAGCAAAAAACTGGATTGAAGTGGGAGCTTCCTCCGCTGGAAGTAATGAAGATTTTGTGGGCAGTTTCTCCAACTATGGAAAGAAAATGGTTTCACTGTTTGCGCCTGGTGTAGACATCTATTCAACCGTGCCTGGCAACAAATATGAAAATGAAAGTGGCACCAGTATGGCCAGCCCTTCTACGGCAGGTGTAGCTGCTTTGCTGATGTCTTACTTCCCTGAACTCACTGCAATTCAGGTGAAAGATATTCTGATGAAGTCATCAAGAAAATTTGATAACCTTAAAGTTCAAAGGCCAGGTGGTGGCAGAGTAGAGTTTAGCCAACTCAGTGGCTCTGGTGGCTTGGTGAATGCCTACGAAGCTGTGAAGATGGCACAGGCTATGAAGAGTATGAAGATCGAAAAGTGATCAGATCTTCGCTGCCCGCAAGCGCAAACTATTACTAACTACCGAAACAGAACTCAGGGCCATGGCCGCACCGGCAATCATCGGGTCTAATAAGAACCCGTTGATGGGATAAAGCAATCCAGCTGCGATAGGAATACCAATCACATTGTAGATGAATGCCCAGAATAAATTCTGCCGTATTCCCCTCACGGTTTTCGTTGAGAGATTCAATGCTTTGGGTATCGATTGAAGATCCGAAGTGATCAGCACCATTTTGGCAACATCCATCGCAATGTCAGAACCCTTGCCCATGGCAATACTGACATCGGCTTGTGCCAATGCATGCGAATCATTAATGCCATCACCTACCATGGCTACCACTTTTCCTTCGCTCTGCAATTGTTTTACGAAGTCCGCTTTTTCTGAAGGAAGTACTTCTCCTTTGAAATGAAGTACGCCTACTTGTTTTGCTACTGCCTGTGCGGTGTGCTGATTATCTCCGGTGAGTAGATACACCTGCAATCCTTTTCGTTGCAGTGCTTCGATGGCCGCTTTGGAGGTAGCTTTGATTTTATCAGCAATCGCTACAATGGCCAATACTTTTTCCGAATTGCCAAAGTAGATAACGGTCTTTGCTTCCGCTTGCCATTCATCCGCTAATGAAGAAATAGCTGCAGGCATGCTTATGTTTTTCTCTTCTATCAGTTTTCTGTTTCCAATGAAGAACACCGAATCATTTATGCGAGCGGTTACACCTCGTCCGGTGATACTTTCAAACTGCGACAGTGACAAAGACGCAGCATTATTTTCCTTCAGATGAGTGGCAACGGCTTGTGCCAGCGGATGTTCGGATTGAGTTTCCATGCTATACATCACATCCCGATAGTTAGCGGATACATTTTCTCCTTCAACCCATTGCAGATTAGTAACCATTGGCTTGCCTTCGGTAATGGTGCCGGTTTTGTCGAGGATGATTGCGTTCACTTTATGGGCGAGCTCTAAACTTTCGGCATCTTTAATCAGGATATTATTTTCTGCTCCTTTACCCACACCGACCATAATAGCGGTAGGAGTGGCTAATCCTAATGCGCACGGACAAGCAATTACCAACACGGTGATGGAAGTAAGCAACGCATGAGTGAATGCATCATCGCCACCCACCAGCATCCAGATCGTGAAGGTGAGAATAGAAATTCCAATTACCACGGGGACGAATATACCCGCAATTTTATCTACGAGTTTTTGAACGGGCGCCTTACTGCCTTGTGCTTCCTGCACCATTTTGATGATGTGGGCAAGAATGGTATCACCTCCTACTTTTTGCGCTTCAAACTGAAAGCTTCCTTTCTGATTGATTGTGCCGGCAAATACTTTTTTGCCCGCGTCTTTTTCTATAGGCACAGGTTCACCGGAGATCATGCTTTCATCTACAAACGATGATCCTTCTTTCACAACACCATCCACCGGAATTCTTTCACCGGGACGAACGAGAAGAATGTCACCCACTTTCACTGAGGCAATGGGAAGTTCCTGCGCAACGCCATTGACCAGCACGCGCACGGTTTTAGGCTGCAGTCCCATCAGCTTTTTTATTGCGCTGGATGTTTTTGATTTCGCGCGTTCTTCCAGCAGTTTTCCTAAAGAGATAAAGACAATCACCACCGCAGCGGCTTCATAATATACATGCGGATGAATGCCCCGTGTATACCAGAACTGCGGAAAGAATGTATTGAACACACTGAACGCAAAGGCAATGCCCGTAGAAAGCGCGACAAGCGTATCCATGTTGGCTTTGCCATGCCGTGCCTGTTTAAATGCATGGACGAAAAAGTTTCTTCCAAAATAAAAGACCACCGGAGCACTAAGGATCATGGAGATGATATTGCCATACGGCATATCCATAAAAAACATTCCGATGATCACCACGGGCACAGCCAATACAGCCGACCAGATCGTGCGTTGTTTTATTTCTTCATAACTTTTCTGCTGCGCCTCCTCCTGGATTGCTTGCGGATCTCCAGTATCAATGACTAAATCATATCCAATAGAACGAATGGTATTTTGCAAGTCGAGCGGAGTGACTTCGGCTGCATCAAAATCTACCCACGCGGATTGATTGGCATAGTTTACCCCGGCATCGCGTACCCCTTTAGTCGCTTTCAGCATGGATTCAACACTCACCGCACAGGCGGCACAGGTCATTTCCAATACCGGAAAGGTTTTGCGTATGGATTCAGCGTGGTTTTTGATCGTTTTAACAGAGTTTGACATCATTTTTCCGGGTTAACGAATTAGTATGCAAGTATACTCTCATTAACACACTTCAGTTTTATATAATTCGCGATTTGATTTACATCATCACTGGAAATCACTGGCCCTAATAGCTGGTGAACATAGCTGCAAGCAACGAGTTTCGAGCTACGAGTATTCTTCTCGTGGCTCAAGGCTCGTGGCTCAAGGCTGTAAATTGAATTAGAAATAAAAGCGACATAAACAATCTATGCACTGCTTCAATTTGGAGTAAGATTCCTCTTTGCTTGTTGCAGGTGTCTTTCATCATGGGCAATGATGAATTGAAACACATCGCCTAGCTTTAATTTGATCCAACTCATAATGGAAATGGGAATCCGTACACGATTCATATCTGTTTGCCGGGCTAGTTTCAGGTAACTCAGCAGCTGCTCTTGTTGCTGAATAAATTCAGCCACCACGTTGCGCGCATCTAATTCAACAGCCGGTACATGATTTTTAAACGCCTTGAATTTTTTTATCTGTGGTCCGGGCTGCATGATGCGCGTGAAGTAACTTCCCAGCCAGGTACTTTTAAAATAGGGGTTGGCCGGATAATTTTTGATCAACCCTGATTTTATTTTAGGCAAATAGTAATCACCATAACTATTCAGGTGCCACAAACATTGCGCAATACTCCACCCTCCATGAGTAGCCGGCTTCAGCATTTCTTCTGCCGACAGGTTCTGAAAAATTTTCACGGCATCGCTGATGTGGGCCTCCACCTGGTCTTCCAGCGTGCTTACCAATTGGTCTACCGATTGTGTTGCCATTATGCGATGGGTTTTACTCTTTTATAGGATCCTAACAATAGGATCGCGATGCCACAAAATACAGATTCTGTTACAATCCACTGTGTACCAAAGTCACCCAGTGGACCTTCTACCAAAATAGTAAGCAAACGCGACACGGCATATAAACCCCATAATAAAGTTAGGAACGACAACGCCTCTTTAATATGCTTGCGCATCATGTAAATTAAACTGATCACGATGGTCAAGCCCACACCCCCGTAAATGCCCCGGATAGAACTAACCGCATCGGTGTTGGTTAACTTCACCGACACCAAATCCATTACCGATTGGGGATTGGCAAAGGCCATCAGGCTTACCATGAGCAGACAAAATGCTGAAAACAAAATGAAGGTAATGGCTGCCATGCGTACAAGCTTTTCTTTTTTCATACGAGTAAAATTTAAATGTTTATGAAGCAAAGGTGCAGACATGGCAAAAATTGAGTCTTGGTATTTACCAAGATTTTCAAGCAGGGCTAGATACGTACGCTGTTGATCAGTTTGCTGAAATTGGTAGCATCAATGCCAATATAGTTTGCCAGGTATTTGTGCGGGATCAATTGCAAAATATGTGGACTGCGTTGAAGTAATTTTCTGAATCGCTCTTCGGATGAGTAGCATTGTAATTCAACAAGCCGATCCATCACACCGGAAAGGGAAGCGGTAATTCCCTTCCGCACCATCTTTTCAATCGCACCATGTTGTTCCATAAGTCCCTGAAGATCCTGAAAAGTAGCACGAAGAAATTTTGATGGTGTTAACGTTTCGTACGAATACTTGGAGGGTTGCTGCATCATGAGCGAGTCCAGCACCCCACCAAAGGAAGGAGCGTAGGTAAACACGAGTGTTGCTTCGCGGTTCTGTTCATCAAAATAATATACACGCTGAATGCCTTCGATCACAAAATAGAGATACTTCTCTTTTTCTCCTGCCGCAGTGAGCGGCTCTTTTCTTTTTGCGGAGCATTCCGTCCATATAGAAGAAAATGCACTCCATTCATTTTCAGACAGGGGCTGGATGGCCGTGGCAAGTTGTTTTAGTTGTGAGTAAGAGTCAGGCATACCCGATATTGTTCATTTCAATTTTAACCACCAGTCAAAATTATGTTTTCAACGATCTTATAAAAAACTAAGTTTGGTTAGACTGAAAACTGACTATGAAAGTAAGTATCTTCAACTGATAAAACCGAATGTATGAAAATGAATACCGAAAAGTTTTTTGCTCTAAGCCGCAGGGGATTCTTAAAATCAACCGGTGCGGCAGTAGTCGCTGGCACATTACTTCCACAGTTGGGTTTTGCAAAACAATCTGCCGGCAGCAGTAACACCCTGAAGGTTGGCTTGATTGGTTGTGGTGGCCGGGGTGCAGGAGCAGCAAGCCAGGCATTGCAAGCTGATCCCAATGTAGTGCTCACCGCGATGGGCGATGTGTTTCAGGACCGGCTTGACGAATCGTACAAAGAACTCGCTGAAATGTATCCTGAAAAAGTAAGGGTGGACAAGGCCCATCGGTTTATTGGTTTCGATGCCTACAAAAAAGTAATCGAGTCGGATGTGGATGTAGTGTTGTTGGCAACCCCACCCGCCTTCAGGCCCGATCACATGATGGCCGCCATCGAAGCGGGCAAACATGCTTTTTGTGAGAAGCCCGTAGCCATTGATGCACCGGGTGTGCGAAAAGTATTGGCGGCTGCAAAAAAAGCAAAAGAGAAAAAGTTATCCGTAGTGTCTGGATTTTGCTTTCGATACGATTTCCCCAAGAGAGCTCTTTTTGAAAAAGTACTGAAAGGAGAAATCGGTGAAATCAAAAACGTATACACCGTGCGCAACGGAGAGCAGCTCTGGTCAAATCCACGGCAGCCCGGCTGGACAGATATGGAATATCAATTAAGAAACTGGCTTTACTACGATTGGTTGTCCGGAGATTTCATTACTGAAATGATGGTGCATAGCCTGGACATGATGTCGTGGGCGCTGGGCGATAAAAATCCGATCAGGGCAACGGGCACGGGCGGAAGACAATCTCGTGTGGAGGAAGTTTATGGAAATGCATACGATCATTTTGCCATTGAGTATGAATATGAAAAAGGTGTGAAGGGAATACACTTTAGCCGTCAGCAAAACGGATGCAGTACTACCAATCGCGTTGAGGTTGCTGGCACGCAAGGCAATGCATTTATTCAAGGCAATAAGCATGAGATCACAGGCAAAGTCAACTGGCAATATAATGGGGAGAAGAACGATATGTACCAAACGGAACATGATGAATTATTTGCATCCATACGAAATGGCAAGCCCATTAATGATGGCGAGGTGATGGCGCGCAGTTCCATGCTGGGCGTGTTAGGAAAAATGGTCGCCTACACCGGACAAACCATCACCTGGGAAGATGCTCTCAACTCCAAAGTAGCTCTCTCACCGGCAATCGATCAATATAACTGGGATTTGAAATGGGCCACCGCTCCGGTTGCAAGACCAGGCATTACTAAATTACTCTAAGACCGATTTCACGCAAAATAAAAATCCAATGAGATTAAATGTCTTTTACGCAGTTAGCTTCATACTTTTCGGAGTTGTTGAATCCTTTTCCCAGCCGTCACCCATTACATTTGGTAACGTGGTTCCATTGGAAGCCATAACATCTAAATCAAAAAAAGAAGAAGTCCCTTTAATGTGGTTGGATGTAAACACAAGTCCTGATACATGGAAAGTAAAAGGTAAAGAGCTAGTGAGCACCGGCAATCCGATAGGCGTGATGCGTTCAGAAAAGCAGTATGAAAATTTTATCCTGCATGTGGAGTGGCAACACATGGAGGCGGGAGGTAACTCAGGTATATTTGTTTGGAGTGCAGCAAATCCTGATCCTGAAACAAGATTACCCGATGGTGTAGAAGTTCAAATGCTTGAACTCGATTGGGTAAACCTGAACAAGCGCAACGGTGAAACTCCGCCCATTGCTTATGTGCATGGAGAACTATTTGGTGTGGGCGGTGTGAAAACCATTCCGGATAATCCGCGAGGAGAACGGAGCAAGTCCATAGAAAACTTGTGTAAGGGACGAGGCGAGTGGAATACGTATGAAGTGATCTGTGTGGATGGCGTGATTAAACTTTCAGTAAATGGAAAGTTTGTAAATGGCATCAGGCAGTCAACACAAAAGAAAGGCTACCTGTGCCTAGAGGCAGAAGGTGCAGAGATTCATTTTCGTAACCTGAAGATTATCGAATTGCCACCAGGTGTGACTTCGGCTGAACAAACGGCTGCTGTAATAAAGTAATTTAAAAAATAATTTTGAATGGAGATAATAGTAAAGAGTAGCCCGAAGGAATTAGGGATAACTGCAGGTAAGTCAGGAGCCGCATTAATTCGACAGGCAATTGAACAAAACGGATTTGCCAATATCATCTTAGCCACGGGCACCAGTCAGTTTGAAACATTGAATCAACTACTTACTGAAACAGGTATTGACTGGAGCAAAGTAACGATGTTTCATCTGGATGAATATATTGGACTACCCGTCACGCATCTGGCAAGTTTTAGAAAGTACCTGAAGGAAAGATTTATCTCGAAAGTTCCACCATTAAAGGAAGTTAGTTTGATCGATGGTGAAGCTGATGAAAAAAACGAGTGTGAACGATTATCAAAGAATATCTTACATCATCCTATTGATGTGGCCTTTGTTGGCATTGGGGAAAACGGACATCTTGCTTTTAATGATCCACCCGCTGATTTTGAAATTGAAACGCCCTATATCGTTGTGGAGCTGGATGAAGCGTGTCGTAAACAGCAGCTTGGTGAAGGTTGGTTTAAGACCATAGACGATGTGCCCAGGAAGGCAATCAGCATGTCGATTAAACAGATTTTGAAATCGAAACATATTATTTGTTCTGTTCCTGATCACCGAAAAGCAGTTGCTGTGAAAAATACCATTGAGCAACCCGTGAGTAATTTATTCCCTGCCACGGCCTTGCAGATGCATAAACACTGTACCTGTTTTCTGGATGAGGGTTCTGCAGCATTATTATCACAACCTAAATAGATT
Organism: uncultured Ohtaekwangia sp.; assembly: GCA_964540915.1. GTDB lineage: Bacteria > Bacteroidota > Bacteroidia > Cytophagales > Cyclobacteriaceae > ELB16-189. The sequence goes on along the minus strand of CAZIOY010000108.1, from coordinate 307 downwards.
GTGAAAATCTGTTCATGGTGACAAACGCAACTTTTCATGAATAAACATCTTTGTATATTTTTCTTGCTCGCTCTCCTTCAGGTAACAGTAGGTTATTCTCAAGAAAGCAATTATGCCTGGTGGAATCCTGCAAAAAATCCATTCCCCAGTATAGAAGGACAAGCCTGGAAAGATGTAAAGAATCCCTATGATCGACTTCCCGCAAGAGCGCAAAAATTGGTAAGACAAGACGTTTGGGATTTAGCTCAAAATTCTGCGGGCCTGATGTTGCGGTTCAAATCAAATTCAGATCAGATTATTGTGCGTT
>CAZIOY010000107.1:0-9629 GCA_964540915.1 uncultured Ohtaekwangia sp. | reverse complement strand
GGTGCAATTCCTCACACCTTCGGCATTAATACGGACCCTGCATTGGTTCAGGTTATTAGCGGCCAAACAATTGACGAAATTAGAATCTCGAATCCAATTACATACGAGAGTTCTGTCAATAAACACTTAGTACATTAAGATGCCAACATCTTAGTATGAAACATTTTATAAAACAAGATTATGAATCCACAAAAATACCTTAAAGCTCTTTCTATTTTAACTCTTTCATTATTGTCATTCTCTTGTAGCAAAGATGAGCCGTCTCCAGCCAAAAGTCGGGACATAAGGTTTGAGGTAACCGGAAATTTTGTAGGCACGTTGAGTGCCACTTATATTAATGCAAGTGGCGGTGGGTCAAACGAGACTATACCTTCCTTGCCATGGAATAAGGATATAACATACGCTTCTTCAGTACCAAGCGCAGCTCTGACTGTGGGAGGTACCGGAGGCTCAGTAGGGCAAACGATTAGAATCAAAGTTTTTGCAGGTGGATCTTTGAAATCGGAGAGAGCTGGCGTAGCAGATAACTCGGGCATGGTGGTAGTTGCTTCACCTTCTCATATTTTTTAATTATGGGCAACCCAGTTTGACAAAAAAGTATGAGCCGACATTATCACTTAGGACTTCTAATTATACTTGTTACGACACTAGGCGGTTGTAACGGACAGAGTAATAACACTACAGAAAATCGAACTTTGACCGACAAAGGGAAATCTGTTGGAGGTGGTTGTGACGGCTGTGAAATTATGTATGTTGGTCTGCCGACAAATTTATACTCATCAGACACAAGTGCTGGTTGGACTGAAAAGGGGCAAAAACTTTTGGTTACTGGGACAGTATATGAACTTGATGGGAGAACTCCAGCCGAGAATGTTATAATCTATTATTGGCAGACTGACAATGATGGCTTATACTCACCAAGACATGGAATGAACGACAGAGCGAAGCCTCATGGACACATACGAGGTTGGATTAAAACAGGCGAAAACGGAAAATACGCAATTTATACAGTAAGACCCGCACCCTATCCTAAGGATGTTTTACCGGCACACATACATTTATCCATTAAAGAACCTGATGTAGATAACGAATATTATCCTGATGACATAAATTTTGATGACGATAAATTACTGATACCCTATTTCAAAAGATACCCTCAAGAAAATAGAGGTGGCAGTGGAGTAGTTAGGGTATTACTAAATGGAAATATTCAAATTGCTGAGCACGATATTATTTTAGGACTAAATATTCCAAATTACCCAAAGAAAAAGAATGAAAACATATCTGGTTTAACCATTGGTGAAGACCAACCTTCATTTATCCCATTTCATGCATGGGGGCCAGACAAAGGAACGAGAACTTGTCCAGTCTGTAAATATGGCCGCTATCATGGTATTGTTTACTTCGTGGGGAACAATCCAGACTGGGTTGACGTAAAAAAATGGTTGGCATTTTTAGAACAAGAAAGTATTGCTAGAAATAAGTATTTGAAAGCATATTTTGTTTACGGCAATGGCAATAATTATAATCAAGCAGCTAGGAGAAAGGAGTTAGAGCAATTGGGCAGCAAACTAAATTTGAAAAATGTTGCATTGACTTTTGTTCCATCATTTAGTGACGCGGACAGTGAAGTCAATCTGAATAAAATTAACCCAAACGTTTACAATACATTTATTATCTATAGACACAGAAGCATCATTGACAAATTTGTAAACTTAAAAGCGGAGAGTGGAAACTTCAAATTAATCTCCACAACGTTGAACAAAACAAAGGGCGACTATTTTGAGTTATCAGAACCCAAACACGATTGAGTTCGGGGCAGCCCATTCAGAAACATAAACGATATGAGAATAGCAGGAGAAATTGGTGATCGAACATTTATACTACGATTAGGAGTAGCTGTTATTCTTTTATCGCATAGCCTTCCAGGTATGTTTGATGGAGGTGTGAACTCATTTGGTAATTTATTTTTAAACCAAATCGGCTTTGCTCCCGTGGGCGTTCCGTTAGCATGGGCCATTAAGATTTCGCATGTGATTTGTGCTGTATTATTAGTACTCAACAAATATATTAAGCCAGTTTCACTCCTTACCATTTCTATTCTATTGATGGGAATCATCTTGGTTCATTGGAAAGATGGGTGGTATGTGGTGGGTGGTGGAAGAAATGGTGTTGAGTATAACGTGATCTTAATTTGTATTCTGCTCTTCCTTATGTTTCCTAATGGATTTAAAAAAAATTCAAAACGATAACCTAGATAAGTACATCTACGCATTGGCCACCGACCTCAATACGTGTAACAAAAATATTCCTTGAACGTCTTGTGTACAGATATTAACAATCTTAACTAAAATTTGTAAAATGAAACTACTTTTAATCTTACTCATTAGCGTCCCTGCAACGCTTTATGCACAATCGAAAACAAATAAAATTGTTATGATCGTGAGTAGCTATGGAAAGGACATGGGGAAGACACGACCCAGCTATGAAATGGATGAATTTTCTCAAGCCTATCTCATCTTTAAAGCGAATGGACTACGGATAGACGTAGCCAGCCCAAAAGGTGGTGCCGTAGAAGCAGGACAATTCAACAAAGAAAAGCCCTATAATAAAATAATGGTACAGGATTCAATCGCTATGGGGTTATTGAAGCGCACGAAACCAACGGCATCGCTTCACGCAAATGACTACGATGCAATTTATATTGTTGGCGGAAAGGGTCCTATGTTCGATTTAGTGGTAGATCCTGCATTGCAAGATTTGATTTTAGAAATGAATGCCAACAAAGCTATTATCTCTGCAGTTTGCCATGGTACGATCGCATTCGCGAATATCAAGAAAGATGGTCAGTATTTAATCGAAAATAAATCAATCACCGGGTTTTGTAATGAAGAAGAAGCCATGTTTGGGAAGACAGGTTCTGAGTTTCCATTTTTATTGGAAGATAGATTACTGCTCCGTGGTGCGAAGTATGAAAAAGGAGAAGCCATGTTGCCATTCATGATCAGGGATGAAAATTTTATTACTGGGCAAAATCCGTACTCCACTACGTTGGTAGCAGAAGAAATTGTAAAGTCGTTGGGAAAAGAGCTGGCAAAAAGAAATAAATACAAAGATGAGATGAGTATGGTACTCGTAAAAAAAGCCATGCAGGGCGAGATGGCATGGGCAAGAACAACATTGAGCAAAGACAAAGATAATTATGATTTGCAGTTGATTGCTGCCCATGGATATTACAAGGCTATGTCCGCAAAGGATGATATCGCGACAATCACAAAAGGAACTTCCATTATTGAACTGGTCACTCCATACTACTTTAATGAAGACCTCTATATGAAACTTGCTGAGTACTATTTGACACTAGGTAATAAAAGTAAAGCCAAAAGTAGAGTAAACGATGTGCTTCAAAAGAATCCGAATTCGCAATCAGCCAGCGCGATGCTAAATAAATTAACGGAATAAATTTTATAGTGCAGTCAAACGGGGTCCGACTTACTTCTTAAGAAATACACTTTAGAATATGATAACATTGAATGCATAGACATACCGTTTATCTTTAGTTTCTTTCTTGTCTACAGCCGTTTTTTTGTACTACAGCTATCCATCCTATTAGTGTTAAATGACTTAGTACCAATCGCACTTTGGAAATGAAATACATAAGAAAGCACTTCTTCAATCTTTATTAACTATCGGCATAGGGGTAGAAGGTGAATGCATTGTCTATTACTTACAACGAAACAAATAATTAAAATGAAAAACAAATTACGTTTAGTTCTTATCGCCATAGCTTCGTTCGCTACGTTTTCATCTTGCGACAAAGAAAAATTAATTACTGAGCCCGGCAATTTAGTACCAAAAACAGTAATGGAAGACCCAACAATTCCTTCACTAATTATAAATGGGGTTAAGCTTCATGCACAGGCTTTTGGCCAGCCTGATAAAACTTTAATAGTAGTTCTTCATGGCGGCCCCGGTGCAAATTTTCGCTATATGCTCAACTGCAAAAGTTTGGCAGATAAAGGTTATAGGGTTGTTTTTTACGACCAGAGAGGTTCTGGTCTATCTCAAAGATTTCCGAGGGCGTGGTATAAAAATCAAGGTGCCAATGGTATTGCAAATACATTTTATGATGACTTGAAAGGTATAATTAATCACTACAAAACTCAACCCGATCAAAAGGTGGTTTTATTAACTCAATCATGGGGTTCTATGATGGGTACTGGTTATGCAGGAAAGTATCCAAATGATATTGACGGATTAATTTTAGCAGAACCCGGAGGTTTGAAATGGGATGATGTTGTGGAATATATAGGTAATTCACGGTCACTTGGATTGTGGAGCGAAGCGTTAAATGATGCCGCATACATAGACCAATTTTTGACAGGGAAAGAAAACCAACACGAGATACTTGATTATAAGTTGGCACAGTTGGCGGCAGCTAATGTGGCGGTGGGGGATATTAAATCAAACCTGGGTCCTAATGGCCTATTTTACAAATCAGCTCGGGATGGTGCGGTGATCGGTTCCGCCTCGTTTGAAATTGGCGAAAAGTATCAGCCTGATTTTTCTGAAGGAATTTCTCAATTTCAGAAAAAAGTGCTCTTTTTTTATAGTAGTAACAACAAAGCATACTCAGATAATTGGGCACAAAAGATTTTTTCAGCTTATCCTAACAAGGACGTTTTTAAAATACAGGGTGTGGGTCATTCAGGTATGTTTGATCAACTCGATACCTGGACAAATGTAACAGAACCTTTAGTAATTGAATACCTGAATAGCCTTTAAACCTCTAAAACGTATTAACAAATGAAGAAGCTAAATATCATAATAGCCTTTATAGCTATTGTTTTTTGCATACCAAAAGTAAATGCTCAAATAATAAATTGGAATACGGTGGGCAACACCAAGCACATTCTAAACGCCAATTTCGGTTTAGATTATTCTTTATCGTATGGGATAGGCTATGGGTATAAGCTTAACACAAAACTTCCCCTTATCATTAATGCTAATTTTTCTATGCCTTCGGGTGAAAAGCTATTTGATGATTTCAAAACGAAAATTGGCGGGCAAATTCTGCTTTTGAATAGATCGAACTTCAGGGGTGCCGTAGCAATACAAGGTATTTACCGAAGGCATGAAACTGAGTTGGTGAGACTTCAAAACTTTGGTAGTGAAATGAAAGGAACATTTGGATATTACAAGTCGAAATGGTTTGTAGCTGCTGAGGTAGGTTTTGACAAAGCGATTGTTACGCATTTTAAGCACTCCCAAGAGTTCAGAGAGAACGTTTATGCAGAAGTGGTTGATGGATGGTACGAGCCGGGCACCGGGGGTAATTTTTCCTATGGCTTGCAAACAGGTTATTCTTTTAAAAAGACAGACTTAACACTTGGTCTTGGAAAGGTGATCTCGCAAGATTTTAAGACAGCCCCCTTACTTCCATTTTATGTGAACTTAGGGTTAAACTACAGATTGACTTCTCATTAATTGCGCATGTATGTGTTGGCAATAATTCTGGGATTATCGTAGCTGAACAATTCGAAATGGATGACGCGGGTACTATGAACTTATTTTGTCGTAGTCACCCGTTACTAAAAATGAAATACAAATTTAAGGTATGATGATAGATAAAAACGAAATCGTGAAACTGGAGAACGAACTAGTAGAAGCAATTAAAATAAGTGATATTAATGCTCTTGACAGATTACTACATAACGACTTGTTATTCATTACACCAGATGGGAAAACCATTACAAAAGAAATGGATTTGGCTTCTCATCGTTCAGGCACAATGGTCGTGGAGGAGTTGAAGTCTACAATAGAGCAAATTAATACTATAGAAAGCACTGCGGTAGTCATTGTTATTTACACGACAAAAGGAAAAATGCTGGGAACACCTATTGAAGGACGATTTAAATACAACCGAATTTGGCGTTCATTTTCCGGAGATTGGAAAGTAATTGGAGGAAGCTGTATTCAGCTATAGAATAAATAATTGATTCAATGAAGATCACAATTTCTTCAGCAAGACACATCACCTTACCGCTATACGACAAAACATTAATAGTAAAAGAAGCAGATGAAACAAGCCCATCCATTTTTTGACATTGACCGTAACAGGTATGATTTGATTTTTACAGCACCCATAGAAACAATAGCAGTATCAAACGCATGAAAATATTTATTACCAAACTTCTTTCTCTAGTCCTTTTGGCTACAATCATAGGCTGTTCAGTTAGAAAGACCGAAGTATCGGAAAGCGAGGATAACGCTCTGATTAAAGACCTCTATCTAAAAGATATTGAGATAAGAGAACTTGACGCAAAAACAGATACTGTTAATCTAGAAGCATATGATAAAAAGCATCGAGAAAAAATATTTCATTTACTCGCTGAAAACAAGGTCGTAACTGTGAAAGATAAAATAAGAGCAGCGTGGATTTTACAACATACGGCTGCAAAGTTTTGTGATGGAAAGTTAACCAGTATAAGTGCAGAGAACTTTTTATTAGCGTACAAACTATCATCTACAGCGCTCTTCGAACTCAGGAAGAAAAATGACTCCGTAACGATTAAGGAACAAAATATTCCAAGGATTGTAGCGCTAAATTACGACCGCTATCTCTTATTCACTTTTGGGTATCAAAAATTCGGAACTCAATTTGTTTTTGATGATCAAACTGGCGAAATGTTACTAGCGCCCATTGACACAACACTATCCAATGATATGCAACGGAAGGAATACAATGTAGAACCATTGAATGTATTATTGAAAAAAAATAAAATGAAAACCAATCCAAAATGAAAACATTTCTACTACTAGCCACATTTCTATTTTCATGTTCAAACGCAAAGGCACAGAACCTGCCCGAATTCAATGACAAGCCTGCTTTTATAGATACCAGAACAGGGCAGCTTGTAGAGTTGGAGAAATCCCAATACAACACCATGGCAAAAGCGAAAGGTTTGTCCAGTGCCGAAGGCGGTTTTTTTCTTAAGGGAGTTTCATCCAGCGTAAAGATTGCTAAACAAGCAGAGTTGATGTTTGTAGTAAAAGTAACTCCCGGAACGGACCCAACGTCAGTATTTGACTTAGTGCAATTCGAAGTAAGGAAAGAGCAACGAGTTTTTATAACCACAAAAACTAAAGCTACTAGTACATCTACTTCTTTTGAAAAAATAAACTACGAAGTAAAAAGGATTAAAGATGGATATTATCATCTGCTTGTAAAAAACATGAACCAAGGCGAGTATTTCTTTGGATCAAACGACTTCATGTTTGCCTTTAGCGTGGAGTAATTGATTAAATAAAAGAAATACAACGGGTATTAAAAATTGAAATGGATTATCAGAAAATAAAAAACAGTGTCTGGGCACAAGTCTTTGCAATCTATACTCGCTATTTACTTGAAGGAGCATTTGCATTTGCAAGTCTGATAAAAATAGAGGGCAAACGTTTTACTTCAGTGAGTGGAGAGGCGGAGCCTTTGAACTCTGCGCTTCATCTTTTTTGAAACCATGTATCAGTCAGGCATGTATTGGAAATTTATAGGCCTTGGCCAGTTACTTGCCGGATTTTTACTCGTGACCCAACTGTTCGCAAAACTCGGGGCTTTGATTTACTTCCTGATCATTACTACTGTATTCGTGATAACATTCTCTTATTACTTTGCATTTACACCAGCACTTGTGGGTTTTATGTTTTTAGCAAATATGGATTTATTGTTATGGGAATGGAATGAATTAAAAACACTTTTCAATCTACCTTTCGTTCCGAACAGTAAACGGAATGAGCATCACAGAGTCTGGTAAATTATTGGGTATATATTGTTCGGGTTCACTTTTGTTTACAAATTATTTGTGGATAGATATGATGTGGTCTTTTGGTTTTTAGTTAGCTGTATAATTGGTTTCATGGGTCTAGTTGTCGGAATTAAACAAAGTAAAAAATATGTATCTAAAAATTAGAAGTAGGCGCTATGTTGTTTGCTGTCGGGAACATTTGCACGTTAAATCATTATACCGAACTGAAAGAACATTATAATATACATGAAAAATAAAATATTCAAATTCCTTAAAGTTTTTTCAGCAATCATTCTTTTTCTAGTATTAACTATTGTGCTAGCTATTTTATGGCCAATGCCACAACTAAAGCCACCTGCCAAGCACAATTCAGTTTTCATAAAATCAATAGATATAGTTGATGTGAAATCCGGAAACACATTAAAAAATCGAGATATTCTAATAAGAGATAATGTCATTATAGCTATAGATACTATAGGCATTTTAAAAGCACAACCTACTTCATTAATAATTGATGGGACAAACAAATATTTAATGCCTGGCCTCTGGGATATGCATACACATTCTACTCAACATTCTGAATGGTTTCATCATCCACTTTACATTGCCAATGGAGTTACAGGAGTAAGAGATATGTCTGGACAACTTAGCAAAAGAGATAGTTATTTTGCTGGCAGCAAAGAACGCATAATTTGGAATGATGAATTGAGTGATAACAAAAGGGTAACACCGAGATATGTTTTGCAAAGTAGCTTTCAAATTGATGGAGCATTTTCTGTTCCGGATGGCTTTCCAGAATTTTTTAAACTTCAGAAAAGTGAGGACGTTGATTCTCTGCTACGCTTTTACAAAAAAGAAAAAGTAGATTTCATCAAAGTATATGATCAAATACCTCCAAAATCCTACAAACAACTTGCCTTGAAAGCACCAAATTACGGAATGCACATTGCTGGTCATAAACCAATATTTATTAGTCTTGAGGATGCCATTGTATTAGGTCAACGAACTTTTGAGCATGGACGTATTTTCTTAATGGAATGTTTTCCTAATGCTGATAGTTTACGAACATCCGATAATTGGAAAGAATTCGCCTCAAAGTCAAAAGGATCAATGCTTAAAAATTTTAGTCCTGAATCGGCAATAAGGTTAATGCTACTGATGAAAGAACACAACGCACATTGGGTACCTACTCTTCAAACACTCAAGTTTGAAGCGTTTGCACATGAGCCAAGCTTTCTTCAAAATCCAAACTTAAAATATATCGATTATATAAGTAGAAAACTTTGGTGGGACCTGGATGTTCGTAATAACAAGAAAAAAAATCTATCCAAAGAAGGAAAAAATTTAAGTAAAGACTTTTATAGTGCTGCAAAAGAGCAAATTAAAATAGCTAGTGAAATAGGCGTACCAATTATGACGGGTACCGATGTCACCGATTCCTATATTTTTGCAGGATTTAGCATTCATAATGAATTAGAAGATTTAACCAAAAGTGGTTTGTCAAACTTAAAGGCATTGCAAAGCGCAACGATTATTCCAGCAAAGTTTGTTGGAGTGGATAAAAATTATGGAACAATTGAAATTGGGAAAATTGCAGACTTAGTTATTTTAAATAGAAATCCTTTAGATAATATTACCAATTCCAAAACAATTTATGGTGTTATCATGAATGGAATGTTTTATGATTCAAACAAAATAGATGAACTAAAAGACTTTACGCAATCGCTAGCTTTAAGTTTCCATATGAACGTTAAAGTTTTTTACAGTCTCATAAGTAGTCCTCTGATTAGGGTACAGTTTACTGATTAAAACGTTTTATCAAAAAAA
>CAZIOY010000106.1:0-9637 GCA_964540915.1 uncultured Ohtaekwangia sp. | reverse complement strand
TCAATTCTCTAAACCCGTGATCTGTGTCCGCACAGACCACATGATATTTCAATTCTCTAAACCCGTGATCTGTGTCCGCACAGACCACATGATATTTCAATTCAGGTCTGTGAAGACACAGACCTGGGGATAAGGGGAAATATTGATAAAGAAAGAAAGTCGCTCGATTCAATTTGATCAAGCGACTTTCAGTAAATCTAAACCCGTGGTCTGTGTTCTATTTATAAAATTTCAAAATTATTTCAACCATTGATCAAACCAGTCAAAGGCTTCTTTCTGCATGTTTGCGTCAAACTTATGAGGACCGGGGTGAAATGAGCATTTATATTTATCTGAAGCTTTTGCCTTGGCATACACTTCGCTCATGATCGTATCAGCGCGCTGCATTTCAGATAGGGTATACAAATCATCATGTGTATCATTCAATACAAGGGTTGGCAGTGGAACGCGCATACCTAATATTTCAGGAAAGTCAAGTTCGTTTGGTGAGACAGGGACGTACGTCATCCACGTATGCGTGAATGATTTGTCCAGTATAAAGTCTTTCCAGGTTGTCATGAATCCAACGCACACAGCGCACTTAATTCGTTCGTCCATGCCTCCCATAAAAACGGTGCGCATTCCACCTCCTGATAATCCTGCACACCCTACACGCGATGCATCAACATCATCGCGGTCACAAAGCACATCAAGTGCTCGTTGATCTTCCGCCAGGAATACACCTGGCCATGTAGTGCCCGCGCTAAACAACGACTTCGCCATAATGTGTTCGTGGTCGGAAGCCCATTCATTGTAGGCCTCAATATTTTCAGGCTTCTCAGGGTCAAGGTCATTTAATCCTTTGCGTAAATGCTCAGGTACATCCGCAAGAAGGACTCTGCGACTTGCAAATGGAAAAGCATCCGGTACGATAACAACATAACCTCGCTTTGCAACTTCATTGGCCCACGCAAAACCACCATAATAATCACGTTGATAATCCTGTATCACCGGATGACCGTGGTCAGAAGTTTTCGTGATCTTTCTATTGCCAAAATATTTATTTGCACCATGATCATGAAATGCAAGGATGCCAGGGAGTTTACCCTTGGCGTCTTTAGGCTTAAGTATAATCGCTTCTGTAGGACGACCATACGGTAACTGCCAACTCACTTCTTCAATGATAAGCCCGTCATACTCATATTTTTTCTTTACGGTCACTTTCGGATGCGTGCCGATACTGGGGGCAGCCAATCTTTCTGCCATTCTTGCCCTTGCCTTTTTTCGCCAGTCATCAACGTTTGTAAATTCCTTTCTTCTAAAGGAAAGGCTGGGGAGTTTACCTTCTGATAGCGAAACAGCCCACGGGCCATACACACCAATGAGGCTCGTATTTTTTTCTTCAGGATTCATATTACTATTTTCATGATGTTGATTTGATTCTGCATCGGTCCAAGGTTCAGCAAAAGCGTTCCACGATCCTGGCACCAATAATCCTAAGCCAGTCAAACCACTGGTCTTAAGAAATTCTCTTCGATTGTTTTGAGATGGCTTATTTTTCATGATACTTATTTGAAAATAATTACTGGCTCTATAATTTAACCATTATTACAACATCTTGTAGAAGGTTTTTTATAAACGTTCCATTTCAAGTATGAAAGAAAACCACGGCCCTGGTTCTATGCTTTATAACCGGCACTCTTTAAAACATCTTCGATTCTAATGGTTGCACCTCCCTTGCGCTTACTTTCATCGGCAGCTTCCATGAATCCATAAATTTCAAGCGTCTCCCGGGCATCAACAGGAGCAACTTTTGTCCTGAAGAACTCTCCTATTTTTACTGCCAATGCATCATAGCCATCGAATGGCCCAAGATTTAGATTGCCTTCTGTGCCATAGGCATTGCCTCCATAATCATGCTTGCCATTGCGTGTTCCGCGGAAGGTTCCGAGTCGACCGTCCTTCCATTTTCCTACAACTACTTCCGTATCGTCAGTTTGAAATCGGGTAACCGTTTCGCAACCAGCACCCATCACCGTGAACAGTACTTCTACGCCATGAATGCCATACCAAAATAAATCAGGGTGATGCGGTTCAAGTGTTGCCGGGCTAAAGGTATCTGCACCCAGCACCTTACCAATTTTATTTTCGTTACGCACAGCGTTGACATTTTTCATGTAGCGCAAGGAAGATGAAGAGAATATAGGAATTTTCTTTTCTGCGGCTTCTTTAAATATAGAAACTGCATCTTTTAGTGAACCGGCTACAGGCTTGTCAATAAAAACGGGCTTGCCGGCTTTAAAAACTTCGCGTGCTTGTTCAAGATGAGGGCGACCATCGTTGGTCTCCAACAACACCACATCAACCATGCTCAACATTTTTTTTATGGAGTCAACCACTTCCACACCGTATTGCTGAACTTGTTTGGTGTATTCCGGAATGCGATCAACGCTGCCTTTGATATCAGCACTGCCTTGCGGGAAGGCTGCCACGACCTTGAACCCCTTTAAGGTAGGGTCAGAATTTTCGGCATTAAATAATTTTGCGAAAGCTGGCGCATGTGAGGTATCCAGACCGATGATTCCGATTTTGATAGTTTCTTGGATTGATTCTGCATACAAGGAAAATGGCAGGGAAGCTACTCCTACTGCCACACCACTCATAGCCGATTGCTTAATAAATTTTCTTCTGGATGTATTCATGATCTATTTTTAAAAAATATTGACGAAATGTTTTTGACATTATACTTTAAAAAATATTTTTTGTCTATAAAGGAAATATAAGAAAAGCCATACGAGCATCAATGCTCCAAAGCTTTCGAATACCGGATGCCATTTTTCATCCAGGCCCATATAGAGTCCTTCAAACAAAAGTCTTGACGTGTGGCGGAAGTTTACAAAACGATAAACCATATAGATGGTAAGGCTGTTCATTCCAATGACCACAAAAAAGAAAGACCATCTTTTTATATTGCATATATCAATGATGGCATAAAACGAAGCCATGAAAACAAATGCCATGCCTCCCGTAAGCAAGATGAATGAACTACTCCACAATCGCTTGGCAATTGGAAAGTGAAGACTCCAGACAAGGCCAAGTGCAATACAAATGACACCGGTCATCAACAACTGTGTAAACCTCTTCTTATCAGCGGCAGCAGAATTTTTTAAAATTTCTCCCGCGTAAGCGCCCAGCAGCGTAAGACAAATTGCGGGGAACTGGGTGATAATTCCTAATTCATCATACGTGCCCTGAAGCAATCGACCCGGAAGAAAAGTACGATCAATCCAGCCAACCAAATTTCCTTCGAACGTCATATTGCCTGCTCCATAACCAGGCACCGGTATGAACATGACGCATAGGTAATAAAGGAACAGCGTTGCTGCAACTACTAAAAGACGCCTGGTAGAATTGAAATTCAAATAAAGGACAACGGTAACGAAGCCTGCTAATCCGATGCGACCAAGAACACTACCTAAGCGAATGTGGGGCCAATCGAAAAATGGAAACGGTGCATTTTTATCCAACATGCCCAGTGCAATTAAGATGAGCATACGAACGAATGCTTTTTTATAAAGTTCATTTTTAGGTACACCCTGATCGAGTGCTTTGCTCAGCGAAAATGGAATAGAGACACCCGCAATAAATAAGAAGAGTGGAAAAATAAAATCGTAAAAGGTAAACCCAATCCAGGCAGGATGCTCAAATTGTTTTGCGAGTGCATCAACCCATGCTAAGCCGGTCGTCCCATCAAGCTGATGAAAGAAAGCATCGGCACCGCATATCATGATCATATCAAATCCGCGCAAGGCGTCAATCGATATCAGTCGTTTATTGGTTAGTGATGATTGAGCTTCCATGTTAAATAATCATCATGTTGGCTCCCATCCTTTTTCATATTCACGCTTCCAGAATTTCATTGCATCACTATCAAGGATGTATCCTGTTTTAGTATCAATGTTAAGTGAGCGTCCAACACGGTATGAAATATTGCCGAGGTGACAAAGCAACACGCTCTTTGCGATTTCAGGATAGGGCGAAAATAATTTTTCTCGCTTATCAATGCTATTTATAAAATTGGCAAAATGACCTTTATCCATATCAAAGCCTGGACCTTTCTGATCTACCACCGTGTTGGTTGTTGACTCCACACTTTTTATCAGTTTATTATTTGTATCATAAATTTTATAGGAGTTGTCAAGCAATTCAAGCGTTCCGTTTTCGCCATGGAATGAAACGCCTGAGCCCATATCGTTGATGCCTCTGCGGTTGCAACTGCGACCTTCCCATAAGATTGTTTTACCTCCTTCAAAATCGAACGTGGCTACTTGTGTGTCGGGTGTTTGCCAATCGTCTTTGTATTGGTATCGACCTCCGGTAGAATAAGCCTTGATCGGATAATTCACATTAAGACCCCAACGAGCCAGGTCAACAAAATGAGTTCCATTATTCAACATCTCACCGGTTCCCCAATTCCAGAACCAATGCCAGTTATAGTGAATGAGATTATCCTTAAACGCTTTGCGCGGAGCAGGACCTTGCCACAAATCGAAATCAAGCCAAGAAGGAATTGCTGCATCTTTACCAATTCCTATAGAGGGACGATCGTTGGTATACCACGCGCGCGCATAATATACATTGCCGATAACACCACCATGAAGTTCTGCCATTGCGTCTTGCACACGCGGCCAGCTTCTGCGCTGATTACCCATCTGCACAACCTTTCCATATTTCACCGTTGCCTGAGAAAGTAACTCCGCTTCCGCTGGATTATGACTTCCGGGTTTCTCTACATACACATGCTTGCCTGCTTTCAACGCAAGTAAGGCTGCGGGTGTGTGCCAATGATCCGGGGCAGCAATTGAAATCGCATCAACACTCTTATCATCCAATGCCTTGCGAAAATCAACAAGCCCTTTGGGTTTGTTTTGCACACCGGCTTTCATGGCGAGGTTAATTCCATTTTCAATGGCGCGTGAATCAACATCACAGATGTAGGCTATGTCAGTATTAGGTAACTTAGCATAGGCTTCAATGTGTTGTGAGCCACGACCATTAACTCCCATGATCGCAACTTTATATTTGTCTTTGACAGGATACGCTGATAAAATATTAAAAGAACTGGCAGCGGTTACTGCACCCAATCCCAAACTTCCTGTAGCTAATGTTTTAATGAACGATCTGCGGTTGATGTCATTTTTCATATTGCGATTCTTTATTGAATACATGTTCAAGTTCGTTGTGAAAAAATACCTCTAGGAAGATGATACTTTTTGTCTCACTATCCAACGTGTTTTACTAACCTGGCAAAAACAATTCAATGAGCGGTCAGACAGAATAGACTTGCTTTCCTTCTTTAATTGTTTTGATCACTTCCATCTGACCATTTTCTGCTCTTTTCAATATGATCAGGTCCGCTACAGCGCCATTTTCAAACACTGGAATATCCAGATGCAAAAGTCGCTGTGGACGCACAGATGCCATCTCCCACGCTTCCGACAGCGTTGCCAAATTGTTCTTAACTAAAAATGACACACATTCTTTTAGGTTGGCTGAAGACCCGGCAAAAATGGAAGGATTGTTTCGTAAGTGAAGCTTGCCCTCTTTCGTTAATGTTACCTGGCCACCAATGTGAAGATCATAATCACCGGGTGGCATTCCTGCCAGCGAAACACTGTCACTTACCAAAATCATTTTTTCATTCTTCACTCTCTTAAAAACCTGAATCACTTCAACAGGTAAATGAAATCCATCGGCAATAATAGAAGCGCCAAGTCGATCATCAGCAAGCTGTGACCATAAATAATTAGGGAACCGAGGAATGACGGGATGCATCCCATTGCCCAGGTGTGTCGACAACTTTGCTCCTGCACTTACTGCATCCAGTAGTTGCCGATGTGTGGCTTGTGTATGTCCAATCGAAACCAGGATATTATTTTTTACACACTGCTCAATAAAGGAGTTCGCGTTTTCCCATTCAGGGGAAAGCGTAATGATGCTGATCAATCCTTCGGCATCATCCTGCCATTGTTGCATCAGGTTCCAATCTGGTGCACATACAAATTCTTTTGGGTGAGCACCTCGCGGTCCATCTGCCGGAGAGATGAATGGCCCTTCAATGTGCAACCCATCAATACTCCATCGCGACAGCTCATCTGTTTTTCGAAGAGCTACAACTTGTCGTATCAATTTACTAATCTGCTCTGCAGAATTGGTAATGATGGTGGGGTAATGCGTGGTGACTCCTGCTTTGTATAAAAATTGTGTTATTGCAGAAAGCTTAATCGGTTCAGCATGCAGCTCATTATAATCAACACCTCCATAACCATTAACTTGTATATCCGTAAAGCCAGGGCCAATAAAAAAATCTTGTGTATGTTGAGCAACTGGAATGATACTTTCAATGCGTGCATCAAAAATATTGACTTCTATCGGTGAATTATTCTGAAATGAGCGGCCTTGAAGTTTCATGTTTACAATTTCAGCAGTATTACTTTATCTCAAGCCTCGTGGCACCGTACCTATTTACTTTACATACAATGGGATCACATCTTTTGATGTCAAATTTTTCTTGCCCCATCATTTCTCTTCACTTTAAATTTTTCATTTTCTAAATTTAATGAACAACCGCCCTGGTCTCTGTTATTGC
The DNA here is from genome assembly GCA_964540915.1 of uncultured Ohtaekwangia sp. GTDB lineage: Bacteria > Bacteroidota > Bacteroidia > Cytophagales > Cyclobacteriaceae > ELB16-189. Next base: position 3,009 of record CAZIOY010000106.1, on the reverse strand, counting down.
AGAACGAGATTACTATTTCATATTTTAAAATTCCAGTTTCTAATCGTATGTCCATATACGGCATAAAATACCAGGTAAAGATAACAAGGGAATAAAACCCAATAAGCAATTCTTACATCGTACAAATCCGCAAAGTATCCGTAAAACAAAGGCATGATCGCGTTGCCGCATAAACCCATGATCATGATGGAAGCACCTAATTTGGTGAACCTTCCTAAGCCATCCAAAGCAAGTGGCCATATGCCGGCCCATACCAATGAATTCGCAAGGCCCAATAAGACGACAAACCAAATTGAAATATCCGTAGTATGACCCAAAAAATTTACCGGACCATGGGTGAAAATAATAAGCAAGGTAAAGATCACTCCAAGCAATGTGCAAATCCTAAACATGTTCACCTGGCTGATGAATTTCGGAATAAGTGAAATACCAATCACATATCCGCAGATGGTAACAAAGAGTGTGTACGATGGAAACACTTTTGCTTCCATCAGATCGATGTGCATATAATTGGCGTAACCAATAATGGTGTCGATGGCAATCACCTGTGTGCCCACATGAACAAATATGGCGAACGCACCTAAGATGAGGTGAGGAAATTGAAAAATGCTTGTCTTACCGGAATTCGCGACAGCCACATCTGAACTTTCATGTTCGGTGTCAATCTCAGGCAACGGAGAGAAACGCACCATCAAGCCGAGGCCAAACAAAACAATTCCTACAATTGAGTAGGGTACGATTACCCTGCGTATCAACTCATCGAGTGCCGCATTTTTTTCAGCATCACCCATTGTTGATAATTGATTAAATAACTCCGTATCGCCCACGCGCAAAATCACTGCCGCAAAAATCAACGGAGCTAATATGCCAGCACCTTTGTTACAAATGCCCATGATGCTGATGCGTTGAGCTGCCCTTTCCTTCGGGCCTAATACGGTGATGTATGGGTTTGCTGCTGTTTGTAGAATAGCTAATCCTGTACCTAGCGTGAACAAGCCTAATAGAAATACTTCATAGGTTCTGCTTAGCGCAGCAGGAACAAAAATGAAAGCACCCATGGCCATCACCCAAAAGCCAATCATCATTCCCTTTTTAAATCCCACCGACTTTAACAAATAGGATGAAGGGACCGACATGACAAAATAAGAAATGTAAAAGGCGAACGTGACTAAGTATGATCTGAAGTTGCTAAGCTCGCAGGCAATTTTAAAGTATGGAATCAAAATAGAATTAACCCAGGAGACAAAACCAAAAATGAAAAACAACACACCGATGATCAAAATGGAAATGGCTGTATCCCGCTTGCTTAACGAACCGACTTGTACCGATTGAATGGGTTTGTTCATTTAGACACTACTGGTTTTACTGACAACCTCCAACAACTGACAATCACGGTCAACACTATACGATCTCCCCTCTGCATTTCTACTTTTTTTTGATTTGGGCTTTTTCAATAGGCTTAAGATAGGGGGTGATCACCTGCGCTAATCTTTTGTATCCTTCAGCGTTTGGATGTAAGCCATCGGTAAAAAAAGTTTCGTTGATTTTAGCATTCGCACCAAGCAGTACCTTACCGGCATCGAGATAGCGTATGTTCATTAAACCAGAAACTTTTACTAACCCTTGATTTAGTTCAGAAATCTTTTCCTCATCTTTTCTGCGAGGGTAGATTCCCATCAATAAAATATCCGCCTTTGGCTGACGGACTTTTATAGCCTGAATAAGAAATTGTAATCCTTCAATAATTTCCGCATTCGAATTAAATGAAATGTTGTTCGTTCCTATCAGTATAACAACCTGAGCAGCTTCATAGCCAGAGAGTTCATCGTGATACACGCGCCACAAAACGTTTTCGATACGATCCCATCCGTAACCAAAATTTCGAACGCCCAAAGGTTCCAGGAATTGATTCCAGGAATCAAGGCCATTCACAATAGATATTTTCGGTTCACCGCCCCAGAAGTGAGTTATGGAATTGCCAAGAAAGACAATCCTCGGTGATTTGATTTTATTTAACGTCAGTATTTCCTGATGACGATTATCCCAGTCGTATATATTGGCGTCTCTGTTTTGAATACTCGGTTGAGTGGTCGTTTGTTCACCCAAAGGTTCACTTAAAATCTTCCTTATTATTTTTTCATAGGCATTGGCATATTGTTGCATGCCGAGGTCATTGGGGTGAATTCCATCCACCGTTGCATCCATCGATAACCCAATTTCTTCCTTCAATAAAAGATATAAATTGTTTTGGCCTTCTGATTTTAGTTGCTCAAATGCTTCGCGCTGTGCTTGATTAACTGCTGTATAATTTAATTTATGAGAAGGATTAATCGCCTCATCACTAAAGCCACAATGTTCCACCAGCAAAATGGGTGTCGAGAGATTTTTTTGGCGAAGTTGCTTGACCGATTGTATAACCAGATTTTTTACTTGTTCAGATTTAGATGCATCAGAAGCATCCAGGTTGGGCAAGCAATCCAATATAAATATTTTCGCATCTATCTCTTCCATATAGGCGATCACTTCTTTCTCTAATCTTCCATTACCCGAAAATCCAAGATTGATCAATGGCCGATCAAGTTTTCTTCCCACTATTGCAGGCCATGCCATTCCCGGACGAGAAGCACAACCACCTTGCGCGATGGAAGTTCCATACACTACGATTGGTTTTTCTTTTCGTGCAGGCAATGGATTAAATAGTGTTCCCGTTGGAACTCCAACCTCCATCCATTGAACATTGTTATACAGCGGAAAATACAAATGGTATTCACGACCCTTTTGATGATACGTGTCATTCGGTGCCAGGCCCTTAAACTGATATTCGATGGTATCGCCCATCGAATATTTTCCAGCACACCATAACCATTTTCCATCGGTGCTCACTGCATATAAATCAACGCCACTAACTCCGGTGGCAGGCATATGTGGCATAGCTTGTTCGCCACTTACTTTATAACGCACAATAATCTGATCTGAATTTGATTTGAACCGCAACATCAGGCCCGCAGA
>CAZIOY010000105.1:0-9837 GCA_964540915.1 uncultured Ohtaekwangia sp. | reverse complement strand
GTGGGGAATTTTTGAAAGCCGTGGGTTTTATGTTTCACCCATTGATGAGAACAGCTCAGATATTGTGGCGGCAGAATATTTTATTGATGATGTCGATCCCGGTGAAGGGAATGGATTGCCGTTGACAGTCCTCACACCAGGGCCTACAGTTAATCAATCATTTATTATTGTATTGAATGGTGTACCGAGCGGAGTGCGAAAATTAAACCTACGCGTAAAAGATGCGAAAGGAATATGGAGCCCTATTGAAACTGCTTCTTTCAATGTACTGGTTTGCACACCTCCCTCACCACCAACCGCCACCGGAGCCAGCCGATGCAATAATGGCACGGTAACACTGAACGCAACAACAGGAGTTATTGGTACACAAGTATATCGCTGGTATGCAGATGCCACAAACAGCACAGTGCTATTTACCGGTGCACAATTTATAACCCCAACTATATCCGCTACTACTGATTATTATGTCACCGTCTATGACCCGGCTACACTCTGCGAAAGCAATCGCATAAAAGTAACTGCCTCGATTATAAGCACTACACCACCACAACTGAATATTACTGGCTCGGTCACCATCTGCGAAGGGAACGCCATTAAAATCAGTGCACCGGTGGGCTTCACCAGTTACCTGTGGTCGAATGGTGAAGCAACAAGAGAAATAACTGTATCCATTGCAGGAGATTATACTGTAGTAGTTAGCAACAGCACATGCACCAGTCAACCGTCTGCACCTGCTGCTGTCATCATATCGCCTAAACCCGCCAAGCCTACTGTGACAACCAGCGGCACCGCGGATTTATGTGATGGAGCCTCCGTTACACTTACCGCACCCGCAGGATTTTCCTATCAGTGGTCAAGTGGACAAACCACACAAGCCATTACAGTGAACACAACTAGCAACTATTCTGTCACTGTGGCTGACGGCAGCAATTGCTCCAGTGCTCCTTCCAACATTATTGAAGTAAAAACTTTTGTGCGTCCTGCCAAACCTACTATCGATGTATTAGGCACCACCACCTTATGCGGCACAAATGCAGTCGGATTACTTGCTCCGGTTGGATACACCATTTATCAGTGGTCGGGCGGGCAAACTACACCGGGCATTAACACCGCTGCCGCTGGAAATTATTCCGTGATTGTGGGCAACACCTCCAACTGTTTGTCGATTGCTTCAGAGGTAGTAACTGTCACTAGCACCGGTCAGCCTTGTACAGGAGGAGGCACTAGCAACACACCTCCTGCAATCAGCAGTGAACCATTTGCTACGCAGATTGAGGGTAAAATTGAAGTTGACTTAACCACACTCGTCAGCGACTCAGACAATAACATCGACTTCGCTTCGCTCAAAGTAATAAACGGAACCACTTCACGCGGCATCGCTGCATTTATTACCTCCTCCTTTTTCTTACAAATCGACTACTCCGGCAGTCCGTTCACAGGCACAGACCGCATCGCCATTGAAGTATGTGATCTGGCTGGCGCTTGTGCCCAACAAGTCATCGACATAGCTGTTGTTGGAGAAGTGATCGTGTTCAATGGCCTCTCGCCTGACGGAGACGGATTGAACGATTTCATGGAAATCAGATACATCGATGTAGTAGAAGGTGCTTCTAAAAACAAAGTCTCCATCTACAATCGCTGGGGTGACCTGGTCTTTGAAACAGATGATTACGACAATGTATCGCGGGTGTTCACGGGTGTATCTAATAATGGAAAAGAACTTCCTGCCGGTACCTACTTTTATAAAATAGATTTTTCGCAAGCACAACCGTTGTCTGGATTTATCACACTTAAACGCTAACAGATGAAAAATCCTTATTTATTCATTGGGTTTCTTCTGGTTGGCATTTCCTCGTTTGCACAGCAAGACCCTTTATACTCACAGTATTTAATGAATCCTTTTATTATCAATCCTGCGTATGCTGGCTATACTACAGATTTGAATACCTCTGTGATGTATCGCAAGCAATGGGCCGGGTTTGAAGGTAGCCCCGTTACCATGAATGCCACCGCGCACATGGCACTGGATAGAAATCGCATGGGTGCTGGCCTCCTCGTTTTACAAGACCAGTTAGGCGCTGATAATAATACTGAAGTTACTTTTGCATACGCATACCATCTCGCGCTAAGTACCCGGCTAAAACTATCATTTGGGTTGCAGGGTGGCGTGATCAACTATCATAGTGATTACAGTAATTTGAAATATAATCTTGCTGACCCAAAGTTTTCCAATATCAATGAATGGAAACCCAATATTGGAGCCGGGCTACTATTGCACAGCGATAAGTTTATGGTGGGGTTTTCCATCCCCAAAATGCTAAAAGCCACTAATACTGTGGAGGCATCGAGCACGGGTTTATATACACAACATCTTTACGTGTATGGAGCATATCTGGCACAACTTTCATATCGCATTAAACTTAAACCCTCCGTGTTACTGCGGGCCGTAAGCAATGCGCCTGTTGCTGTGGATTACACACTCGCTATGAAAATAGATGATAGTTATACAATTGGATTATTCACCAGAAATCTTAACACGTATGGGTTTCTGATGCAATTGAATTTAGGAGATAACTTCCGAATGGGATATGTGTTTGAATTACCCTCTCAACAATCAGTAGGCACACAATATACCACTCATGAAGTGACACTTGGTATGCGTTTCGGAGTGCTTAGTTTTCATGACTTGCTCGCAGTAAAGAATTTCTAACACCGATTGGTCAAGCTCTTTATTTAAGCAATGCTTTGTTAATAGCTTTAATCAAGGAAGGACCCTCATAAATAAAGCCCGTATAAATCTGAATGAGGTCAGCACCTGCATGGAGTTTATCGATTGCATCTTGCGCAGACATGATTCCGCCTACACCGATAATCGGATACGTTGGTCCCAGTTTAGTACGCAAAAATGAAATTACTTCCGAGGATCGTTTGGTCAATGGTTTGCCGCTTAATCCGCCATTTCCAATAGCGGAAACCTGATTGGATGACGTGGTTAATCCCTCACGCGAAATGGTGGTGTTCGTGGCGATTACGCCATCGGTTTTTGTTTCCAATAAAATCTCCACCACATCATTCAACTGCGCATCATTCAGGTCGGGCGCAATCTTTAACAATACGGGTTTGGGTTTTTCTTTGGCCCGGCTCAACGCCTTCACTTCCGAAAGCAATTTTTTCAACGGCTCCTTCTCTTGCAGCTCACGAAGATTCGGTGTGTTGGGTGAACTTACATTCACCACAAAATAATCGACATATGGATAAAGCGCCTCAAAACATTGGTTGTAATCCTCAAACGCTTTCTCATTGGGAGTAATTTTATTTTTACCAATGTTGCCACCTACAATCACATCCGACTTCCGGTTCTTCAATCGTTCAACTGCTATTTCCACACCCTGATTATTGAAGCCCATACGATTAATCACTGCCTGGTCTTGAGGCAAGCGGAACAATCGTGGTTTATCATTGCCGGGTTGTGGTTTCGGTGTGAGCGTTCCTATCTCAATAAATCCAAAACCAAAAGCAGACAATTCATCAATCAGTTTTGCGTCTTTATCAAACCCAGCAGCAAGGCCAACCGGATTTTTAAAGGTGAGACCAAAAAGATTTCGCTCCAGCGATTTGCTTTCAACCTTATGTATTGCGGTCAGTAATTTTAATAGGCCCGGAATTTTTCCGGCCGCACCCAAAACACGAAACGTGAGATGATGAATAAATTCCGGAGGGAAGAGAAATAAAACAGGACGGATTAAAAACTTATACATTGCCTCTACTGGCTTTACTTCTTTTTCTTTTTAGCTGGCTTGGGATACTTCCGAAAACCCTTTTGAATGACCTCACCAATTATTTTCTCCGCATTGGATGCGGACATTTCCATGGTGGCATTAACCCGCCACACCTTAATATCACGTTTGTCATTTAAATCAATAACCAGGTTACCCTGGCGGTAATCCTTCATGTAGGTCCGATCCATGGAGCCGGGGGTTAAGCCCATAGGGCCCACATCACCGGCATCACTCCGCGCAATCGTGCCCATTACATACGAGACCACTAAATCAGCTGTTGAATCAACCCTCTGCAAACCCTTCGACTCCAATTCCCGGGTCATCGCTTCTTTGATCAGTTTATCAACCTGTTCAGCGGTCATCTGTCGTTGATCTTTTGGGGTAACTAATTCTCCTTCACCAAAACGAAAAGTTTTGTATTGTTTGAAATCCCGGTTCTTATCATACTCAACTTTAAACTCCTGGCCCCAAGCCACAGAGAACCCAAGCAGAAGTGCTGAAAAAACAATCAATCTGATCATGGATCAAAGGTAATGAAACTAGTATTGGATTAACCAATCCGATTCAAATTCTATATGGGGTTAAATTGGGATGGTTTAAACCACTTTTTCTCACCCGTTAAAAGGATCTGTAAAATAAAACACCAGACCTTCAACGCCTGGTGCTCTATTGATTTGCATAATTTAGTTGTCAGAATTTGTACGTGATGCCAAAACTGCCTCCTGTAGCGGTTCCTCCACCGAACTCAAGGTTAAGAGCAAATTGATCAGAGAAAAAATAACGGCCTCCGATCTGAGCATCCAGACCCAGGGTAGAAGATTTTCCAACGTAATCTACTCCACTGGATGTTTTTACATCCGACCAGAAATAATACCCTAAAGTTAATCCCGCATAAAAATCCCACGGAGCAGGAAGATTCAATAAGGTATTAAAGTGGTAGTTGCCATTAAAGGAAAGCACAGCCAGGGATTGTTCGTAATTATAGTTTGACCGTGTATAACCATAACTCCTAAGCGAAAGTCGTGGGCCAATGGTGATATTTTCATAAACGCCAAAGTCAAGACCGGCATAAATAGGGATACCGTAATCAGAAAATCCCAGACCCGCATTAAACTGCTTTTCGCCCGTTCTTAAATTTCCCTGGGCAAAAGAAAATGTTGATGTAAGCACTATAAACAGAAAACTAAAATGTAGCTTTTTCATGTGTGTAAAATATGGGTTTAATAATCCTTATAACTGGCAAGTCTAAAAGCAGAATCACTCTGCTACAAGGCAAAAAAGATAGGCGGGTGTTAATTGCCGTTAAACTCGCTAACTGCGGGGATGAAACTCCTGTATTACCTGACGAAGGTAATCCCTATCGAGGTGCGTATAGATTTCAGTGGTGGTAATAGATTCATGACCGAGCATTTCCTGCACGGCACGCAAATCGGCACCGCCTTCAATCAGATGCGTGGCAAAAGAATGACGAAAGGTATGTGGACTGATCGTTTTATGAAGTCCGATTTTGGCAGCCAGATCTTTGATGATCATGAAAATCATCACACGTGATAATTTTCTTCCTCTCCGATTAAGAAAGGCATGACTCTCCGATCCTTTTTGCACCGGCACATGCACACGGATTTCTTCCAGGTAGATCTTCAGAAATTTCAGTGCGTCCTTTCCGATGGGAACCAGTCTTTCTTTGTTTCCCTTTCCGATCACGCGCAAAAAACCAAGATCAAAATATATGTTGCCGATTTTCAAATCCACTAATTCGGACACGCGTAGCCCGGAAGAATAGAGCATCTCGAGCATAGCCCGGTTGCGTCCGCCTTCCGGCTTGGAAAGGTCAATGGCGTCAAGCATTTTCACAATCTCTTCATAGTCGAGTGTGTCGGGTAGTTTTCTGCCCAGCTTCGGGCCTTCAATCAAAGCGGTGGGATCTTTCTCAATCATCTCTTCAAAAAGAAGATACTTATAAAATGCCTTGATACCCGACAGGATGCGCGCCTGACTGAAGGCGCTCATGCCCAGCTCATTAATATATTGTAAAAACGCCTGCAGGTGTTTGGATGAAATGACCAGTGGACTAACACCTGCAAATTTCATTTCGATGAATTGACCTAGTTTTTCAACATCCCGCACATAAGCCTGAATAGAGTTGGAAGAAAGTGAACGCTCAAGTTTCAGGTAGCTGCCAAAATGTTTGATATACGTTTCCCAGTTCTTCACTACACAAATGTGCAAATAATTTTAGTCCGGAAGATTCTATCAGGATAAATACCGGGGATGCCTTCAGTATTCGAGGGAAAATTTATAATAGGAGTATCGCTATTATTAATTTTGAGCTTAACTTAGAAGCATGAAGATACAAATCATCAACGGACCAAACCTCAACTTGCTAGGCAAACGCGAACCTGAGACCTATGGCAAGCAATCTTTTGAAGAATATTTGGCTCAGTTAAAATCACGTTTTCCGACTGTTGAACTTCACTACTATCAATCTAACGTGGAAGGTGAGCTGATCAACAAACTGCATGAAGTGGGTTTTAGTTTTGATGGTATCATTCTCAATGCCGGAGCCTACACACATACTTCTGTAGCCATCCACGATGCCATTGCTGCTATAAAAACTCCCGCTATTGAAGTTCATATTTCCAATGTATATGCCCGCGAAGAATTTCGCCACAAGAGCCTGATCACTTCAAAATGTATTGGCTTGATTACGGGTTTTGGAATGGATGGGTATGCGATGGCAATTCAGCATCTGGTGGGGAAAAGACAATAACCATTATTCAATTTGTTAGAGAATAACGTTTGAGCGTTTAGGATTTGGCTCTTACAATAGCTTTTGTATCGCGTTGGTTTGCGTGATTATGGCATGTGCCTAGTACTCGGGCTATTCGGAGAGGAATCTTTTAACAAATGGGAAGGGTCGTCTATTTCCAATCTAATTTGACCAACGTTTATTTTCTAAAAAATCCAAGTTGTCCCGAAGCAGTTCACTCGTCCCTTTAGTGAATATTTTTTGTACGGAGTTCAGGACGAGACAAATACTATTTATTTAAATATTTATTTGTTGTATGTGCGGCCTGCAAATGTGCTTGCAAGTATCACTCATTTCTCAAGGATAGAATTAATTCTGTTTTGCCACTCGTCTTCAAACACTACTTGAAATTCAAAGTCGTGGTCTGGAAAATCTTCAAACAATTCCTTCCAAGGTTTTTTCGCACCCAATTCGTTACATAAAGCAAATACGCTTTCTTTGTAACGCGTGTCGTCATTTGCTTTTAATTGGACTCCTTTGGTCTCTAATACATAAACTGTGCTATAGTCCGTTTCATCTTTTTCGTCTTTCTCGGCTGTGATGAAGTCTGGATAAATCTTATTCTTTCTCCAGCCCTGTATGTGGTAATGTTGTCTGGATATATTTCGATACCACCAAAGCAATTTTCCTTGCTCGTCTAAGTAAATGGCTACTCTCTTTTCTGTCTCGTTAAATTCTTCTTCGAATGATTGCTCAAACAATGACCTTTGAATAGGTGAGTTGTCGGCCTGCACTAATTGTTTATTACCTTTAACTTTTATTCGAGATGGAATCTGATGATGTCCTTTACCTTCAAGTAGGAAGAAGAATAATTTTTTGTCGTCAATCAATTTATGGAAAACATCTTCTGCGAGTCTGTTTCTTTCCTTCTCAACCAGTTTCTTTAATTCCTCTATTATGAAAACAAAGTTTGCTTCAACTATCGTCTTGTTTTCGTGGTCTTTATATTTCTTTCTTATTATCGTTAATGCGTCATCGCCTTTTTTGTAAGCAATCCAAGGATTTGGAATAAGATCGCCCAACTGTCGTGCGAGAAATGTTTCGTCTATTTCTAATGTCCCCTTGTGCTTAACAACACCTCGCTGTATAAGCTCATTCCAGTTTTCTTCAGGATAACCAATTGTTAAGTCGATCTCCCCAACCCTTTGATCTGGATTTAAAGTGACATTGCTGACCTCTTTAAGGTTTATATCCTCCCAATTTATTTTACTCAAGATATCTACTTCAAAGTTTACATCTCTCCATGATTCCTTTTCCTGAATTACGAATTTTGGCAAGTAAATTTTACCCTCAAATTTCTTAAACCCAGGTCTATATCCCATTTCCATTTCCTTGAACAATCCATCGTCTACCACTCCTTCATCGGTTACTATTCTTCCGGCTATGTCTCCAAGTCCCTCGCTTTCTAAACCTATTTTAATTTCCCGAACAAGTTTACTTGCGTTTTGCTTAAATGTAAATACGTAGCACTCATCGAGCATTTTAACCTGTGTCTTTTGTCCAAAAGGCTGTCGTAATATCCTGCCAACTAATTGAGTGATGCCGGTTGCTGATGTTGGATTGGTAAGTATTGTTAGAACATAGGCAAAAGAAAAATCCCAGCCTTCTTGAAGGGCTTGTTTGGTAATGATGAATCTTATTGGACAATCATTAGCAAAGAGATCAATCCCCTCAATGTCATCTTTCTCGCTACTCTTAATAGCTATTTGCTCAACTGGAACATTACATTTCTTAATTAAAAACTCCTTCGCATCCTCAGCGTGAATGAATTTGCTATCCCGTTGATCTTTACCCGTCCGTTCAACCTGAATCAAACATGAAGGCCGAATATACTTTCCGGTATTGGCTTCATACTCTCTGGCCTTTTTCTCTAACTCAGTAACTTTTTCAAAACTGCTAAGAAGAGTGTCTTGCCATTTGGGTGTTGTTTTGTTAATGAGGTGAATGTCGAGTTTAATCATTTCCTCATCGTGCAATTCACGGCCAGTAATTTTTACAAGATCATTGCTGGTTGGCGGTGGTGTTGCTGAGAGTTCAAGTATAAATGATGGATTGAAATTTCTTACAGTGCTTAATGCACCTTCACTATAAGCTTTATGCCCTTCGTCAATAATAATTAAGGGCTTTAATAATCGTAACGTATTTCCTAGCGAAGTTTTTATTTGCGTTCCAAAAACTTCACCGGGCATTGAAAAGCAATCCAGATTAGGAACGAGCTTAAATAGTTCTTCGTGTCCTTTGAAGTTATCTTCAGGTGGAAAAAAATCCGTAAAGCCTCCGGAATCCCGAAACATTCTTAATGTTTCCTTATTTAATCGGTTGGCTGACGGTAACATCAGCATAAGTATTACCAGGTTCTCCTCAACATCCAACCGATTAAATAATTCGGTTTTCTCTTTGATCAGTGTTCGGCCACCGCTTGAAATGTCTAATATCTGTCTGTACGGATGTTCGCGACTTTTGAGAGCGGAAATGGTCTGTCTATATATTTGAGTAGATGGGACAATCCAAAGAATCAGTCCGGTTTGACTTTCTAAATACGTTTTTTGAATCAGGTCTATTGAGTGACAGGCTAACAACGTTTTTCCACCACCTGTCGGCACTTTTAAATAAATATCTGGAAGGGGTTCACCAAGTCCGTTGGTTTTAGAATAGTAGATTGTTCGGCCAGTTGAATTTTCCCATGCTCTTTTTGGAAAATTATAGTCCTTCGCCATGTCAGGGTCTATCCCCAAATATTTCTTATACTTTCCCTGAAATTCAGACAAAGACCTCAGGTATTCATTGAGTTCCTTTATTACTTTTTCCTGATAATGCTTTAGTTTCATACTAATTGTAGCAACATTTTTTGGCCTTCTTTCCACTTCCACAAGGGCAGGGCGCATTTCTATCCGCCTTTTGCGAAATTAATGGCTCAGGAGGATCTAGTAATCTTTCCACGTCACTAATATCTTCTGCTGAATGAGGTTCAATGCCTATAATTACTTGCCAACCACGGTTGTTACAAAAATTTAAAATTTCTGTTGCCCGATTCTCAGTTTGTACTTTAACTATCGCGGGCCTTTCTTTACTCCCTAACTTGCTCATAGTTTCTATTTTTGAATTCGATAGATTTCGTAAGGCAACTGGCAGAAGTCCACCCTGAATTCAGAGAGCGTATGGTCGTCCACATACTTTGTTGGAGCAAACACTAAACGTTTTTTGTCTTTGTGTTTTGGTAACTCCTTTAGCTTTTCTAAAGTAAGTGCA
>CAZIOY010000104.1:0-10093 GCA_964540915.1 uncultured Ohtaekwangia sp. | reverse complement strand
GAAAAACACCCCAGCTCATTTCTGTAGAGAAGCTTCCCACTTCTTGTGCTTGGCGTTGAAATAAAACAGGGAAAGTACGATCAGGACACTTCCTGCAATGGATAAAATATAACCCGTTTGAATAAAGAAATTAAGCCAGCTTAGGTTTGAATTGCCAAACTCCTTGTAGAGTAATACACCCACACTGCAAAGATAGCCGAAGGAGTCGGCCAGATAAATTAAAAAGCCAACCGTGCTCACATATTTGAACGTGGCAATCAGACGGTCAAAGAAGATGCTGTTGAACTGAATGTATCCAAAGTAAAGCCCCATGCCCACCAGCACCATCCAAACGGGGGCGCTAATCAAATCCCTTTCAAAAGCCAGAGTACTTATTCCAACAGTGATCATCCCAATGAGAACAATGAAATGGTTGATGACCATCGCCCTGTAATTATTTTTGATCACCATCAGGCTGCCAATCACGATCAGCACAACAATGGTAACGGGCAATTCGGTTTGCGTGAAGATGGCAGGCTTATCTCCATAGCCAAGCGATTTCCAGATTTCTGCGGAGAAGTTATCCCTGAAATCACGAAAGGCGGTGAGCAACATGTACGTGAGCACGAGCAGAACTAATCCGGGCAGGAAAGTGAGCGTGAAGTTTACTCTTTCTTTCCCTGTCATAGGTTGGCGTTTGGTTCTGAGCGCCTCGTCTTCAGGGGTTGGAGGTGGTATTTTATCCAGCAGCCATAAGAAGAGCAGGAGTGGTGGAAAGAACAGGCATGCCGAAACAAAGGGCATCCAAAATTCAGAGGTGCCCCAATCGACCATGATGAAACCACCTACCGTTTTGGCAAAGCCTGCAGAAAAGATAAAACTCACGGAAAGACTGGCCCCCAGCACTTCAGTAAATTTCCTTCCCTCCAGGTAGCTAAACACTAAACCCCATACCATGCCCAGAGGCAAGCCATTAAAAAACAAGAAGATCAGGTTGTAGGGTTGTGGGGTGATCGCAAAAAACAACCACGACAAGGCGGCAATGGTTACCATGAGAAGGATTCCTTTGGCTCTTGAATTGGAACCTAACTCAGAAACCACTTTGATACCAATGAACTTGGAAAGCATGTAGCCAACTACCTGGCTGATGACCATCCATACTTTGTAATCGACTCCCCACAAGGTGAGGCCCTCATAGGTGGCCACGCCAAAGGTTTTGCGCAAGGCAAAAATGCAGGTATATAAACAGAATGCAGAGATGGAAGTATAGAGCGTGAAATTAAGTCCGTTAGTCCGGCTAAGCCATGAAGTAATTCGGGAAGAATTGGTTTGCAAAGTGTTCTTTAGTTTTGGCTAAAGTTATTTTAATTCTTCAAGAATCCATTTTCTTCTTTTCAGTAGTAAGTCCAGCGAAAGCAAAATGTCTTCCCTTGCCAGCACCATATTGAAAGGATTTAAATCCAGGAAGAGGGTAGCGTTGGCCATGGACTGATCGGCACTAATTTGTTCTAACTCTCTGATCACCTGATAGGCGGTTTTAGTCAATGCAGCGGAGTCTAGCGTGAGCAATATATTTTTTAATGATTGTTCGTAACGAGGGTATAGTAGTTGACTACCGGCAATGGCACGGTCAAGGGATTCTTCCAGTGAAAATAATTTCTTGTCGGTGAATTCCTTATTTCGTAGCGTTCGCCCTTCGTGGGGCACCGGCCTTAAGATGTCATCATAGTCCCAGGGGATTACTTCAAACCATTGGTGGCCGGGTTCGATGTAAAAAAAGACTTCGTCTGCATAATCACCATTCATCACCAGGTAATTGAATGCGAGAAACTGAAAGTAATTGTCGAGGTTAATGTGTTGCGATAGTTGTTTCGCCAGGGCGTCATCTTTCAGGCTGCTGATGTCTGAATAAATGGATTGAAACTGCTTTCTATACTTCTTTGCTGATTCCTTTTCTTCTTCCTCAAAATATTCATCACTGATGGTATGATTGGGGCCTCTTCGCAGCATATAAGGACTCTTCCGTTTAGCTTTTGCCTGTTGCGGTTTCTCAACCAATAAAAAAATTCCCTGCGGTTGATCGTTGATCCAAACCTTGCAATAGGAATTGAACAAGGGAAATAATCCAATAGTCTCCAGGTTAAGATCCGACCAACGGTTATGCCAAAGGTGTTTGTCCATCGACAGGTTGAGGAGATTGAATTTTTTCAGGTGGGTTTTCTTCTGATCAATATCGAGGGTAATTGATTTTTCTAATTCAACGGATAGTGATTTGCGTTTGAATTTAAGAGAGTTATTTCCACGCACATGAACTTCCTTTACCGAGGCAGTGTCGCGATTGATCATCATCACCAGGTTTGTGAATACGAGCTTATCACTGTTGTTCGACTGCAGGTTGCTATACTGACTTTTTGAGAGGTAAATTTTTATTTCAGGGAAACTTGTATTTTCACGTGGTCTGGCTAACGGAGAGATTGCGTCTGCCAGGATGCTCAGCAGTATGAAAGGGATCGCTATAATCGATTTCATAAATGAATGCACGAAATGGGTTTTTGTTGATTTTTAAGGGACGTTATCAAAGTTATAATTTTTCGTGGCTTTTGGATGTGGAATGGATATAATTAATATTACAGTAGTGTCCGACAGAAAATAGGGTTAACTAATCCTACTTTGTCATGTTTAAAATATTTCGTGCCGATGGCACTTTGACTAGAAACGTTTGGCCGGATTTCTACCGATATCGGACGCCAAACGGCATCTATGCAGTTCCGGAGGGACTATATGTTGGTAGAATTAGGGTAGAATATAAATTTTGAATCCCGTAGGGATGAAACATAACAAAGTAGGACTAAGTATGATCTGCTGAATAAGAAGGCGGTAAGCAGTTGACAATTGACAATGAACAATTGACAATGCACGCGTTCGCTGCCCTTAATGCCTTGAATGTGCGCCCGCCATGTATCCATGGAATGCAAACTTATTTTTCGCGGTCTGAAAAGGGAAGTTTCTTTTTCTTCCGATTATATTTTAACCGGATAGTAATAATTGATATATTTATAATGGTCTATATAAAATTACCCAGCCTATGAAGTTTTACAGATTGTTCCTCCTGCTTATTTTTATTCCAGGTGTTCTTTTTAGCCAGAAGGTGGATGTTACGGAACTGTTCCTGGATGAGACTCCACTGGAAATTAAACTCAGCATTGCTATTAAAGACATTAAGGCCATTACCAGCGATAGCGTGTATACCCCTTACACGATGCATTATAAAAACGGCAATGGTTGGGATTCTATAAAGATTGAAGTGCGCGCTCGCGGAAACTACCGGAGAAAGGAATGTTATTATCCTCCTTTGAGAGTAAAAATAAAAAAAGGTGATGCCAAGGGTACTCCGTTTGAAGGAAACAAGAGTTTGAAACTGGTATTGCCCTGCAAACAGGTAAAGGAAAATTCATTGATAATGAAGGAGTACATCTGTTACCAGATGTATGAGCCTATTACGAAGTATACATTTAACACGCGGTTAGTCAACATACAATTTACCGATCAGAATAATAAGAAAGTAAAAGACGTTCCCATCATGGGTTTTTTTATTGAAGATGATGACATCGTGGCGAAGCGACATAAAGGAAAGGTGGTTGAGGGCCTGAATTTGCACCCTAAAACCCTTCAGGACAGTAATTCAGTGCGGCATGATATGTTTCAATTCATGGTAGCCAATACCGATTGGTCCACCACGTTCTTGCACAATGCCAAGGTGATTCAGTTGGATGAGTCCAAGAAGTACATTCCGTTAACCTATGATTTTGACATGGCAGGATTTGTAAATGCTCCCTACGCTACCCCCAATGAAACACTTGGGATTGCCAGCGTGCGTGAGCGATTGTACAGGGGTTTTTGCAGGCCAGAAGTAATGCAGGCCATTCGCTCGGAATACATCAGCAAAGAGAAAGAGATAATGGATGTTGTAAAGCGCTATGAAAGCAGCTTTGATCCTAAGGAGTATGCCTCGATTGTAAAATACATGGATGAATTCTTCACCACCTTTAAAAGTGATTCAAAGTTCAAATATAATATCACCGATAAATGCCGGACGAAATAGTCACTATCCCCAGGCAAGGAATCCTAAAAAGAAGAATCAATCCAGACCATTTGCCACCTGAGATTTTAGAGTGGTGAGTTGTGATCTTTGATTTGTGATTTTCTGTTTGATGCTGACGATACTGTCGGCAACCTTGACCGCAAGCATCAGGATTTTTGTTTCTTTTCTTCCTCCATTTTCTTTTTGTTGGTTTCAACTGATTTTACAAAAATAGAAACCAATTCATTGCATTCTTTCATGACAGGGATTTCCATTTTGATATAATTTATGCCAGCCAAAATTTTAAGGCAGTTCAGCGATTCGCGAAGCTCCTTTAAAACAACACCTAACTTATGAACAAAATCTTTTTTTGATTCAGCCCCTTGAGCTTCTCCGTAGTTCAATGCAGGAGAGGTAGCTGATCGGAGCAATTGCCCACTAAGATGATTGGTTATTCTGTCTTCTGGCAGTGATTTGATAAGGTTAACTACCTGGACTGAGAAATCGATCAATCTGTTTTCTAGTTCTTTGCTGTTCATACTTAAGTGGTCAGCCAAATCATGAATCAAAAATCACAATTCAAAAATCACAAATCAAAGATAATTTCCTACTCTCTAAATGTCAGAAGTCAGGAAATATCTAATCACCGATAAATGCCGGACGAAATAGTCACTATCCCCAGGCAAGGAATCCTAAAAAGACAAGAACGCTGAAAATAAAACCAAACATGAAAACCTGGTAGGCATATACCAGCAGGTTGTATTTGCGCTTGAGGATAAGACCCTGGTTATATAAATCAATGGTCATGTGTTCGTAGAGATCGTTCCCTGATTCAAGCAATTTTTTGATTTCATCCAGGTATGCTTGCTGGGTATAGTTGGCGATCACCCCGAAAAAAAGTAAACTGGATTTCTGCATGGTTCCTCCTACATTTTTGGCTTTGATCAATTTCGGCCGTGCCGCCTGAATGGCAAAAATGACCGAGATAAGACAGGAGAGTACAATCAGAACAATCGGTATCAACACCTGAGAATCATAGGTGTCGATCTTGCCGGCAACCGCCCCGTAACCCGTGATCGCTATGATGGAAGAAATGATCATCGTATTGATGCTGATAATAATGTTCGCCTTATTATCAGCCATCTGAATGAGACTGCTTTGGTTTTGATAGGTAGCTCTGAAAAGGGTTTCCCGGCCTCGCTCTGCCTTTTTATTTTTATGCTCTTTTTCTTCTTTTTCTTCCATGAAATTAAAAGTACCTATTTTTTTCTGTTTAAAATCAAATCTGTACCAGACCCTTATTGTTTCCCTACATTAACTGCGTCCTGTTAGGATAGCTTAAAATCATTTAACCGGATATCATCAAGTCCATGCTGATCAAAAGGATTTTCCATTTGATCCTGCACGTTGTAGAGCGAGATCAGAATAAATGTAGAGATGGCGGACAGCAAGTAGACAATCCAGGATTCGTTTAATGAAATTCCATCATGCAGTTTGTTGTATAGGGCAGGTGTGTAGATGATCGGGTATATGTAAATAAAAATCAAACAATAGGCCCTGATCGCAATGGGCGTGCGGTGATTGTTAACAGCCACAATGTTTTCCACGCTCTCATGCACGTCTTTCATAAAGCGAAAAATTTTGATGGCCGTACCATTTCCGATTTGTTCGGTGTTTTGTCGGATGAATAGAAATACTTTTTGAATCTCTTCATTCAGTTTTTCCTGTGAGCATGTTTTAGGCCCCAGGTAATCTATCATACTTACCGGAATGGTTCTGATGATGCCATGAATCTCCAGTTTTTTATCAGCCTCAATCTTCTTGTTATCCTGAAAGCAATGGTCCACGGTAATCAGGCCAGCCTTGAATTGGGATAGGTACTCCAACGCTTTCTCTCTTCTTCGAAAGGCACTTCGAATGGTAAACACAAGGGGAAAAATGATGGCAATACTAATCAGGGCCAGGTCGTAGTTATACTGAAACTCCTGGGTCATAGTAATGTACGATACAATCAGGGAGATGCCGATGGCAAATGCGGTGCGGCCGTTCAGGATAGAGAGGTACGTGTTCATGAAGGTAATGGGAATTTACTGGTCCGGTAAATTTAATCTAATAAAAGAAATAAATGTGCAGAAGGCAGACATACCTTACACACCTGTAATTACTCCCTCCATATTGGAACAGAGCAACTCCTTATTCAATCCCTCATGGAGCCGATGGAATTAGTTTTTCTTATACTCAGGCAACCGCCCTGGGGTATAGGGCGCACCCGCGGCCTCCAGTTTTTGCTCCAGTGTTTTTATATCCGTGTTAATCACGGTTTTTAACTCGCTCAATACACCTTCAAACTCTTCACTGGCAATTTGAAGTTGCTCTTTCATAGTAGAAGTGGGATCGCTGGTGGTGCCATAGCCATCATAGATCGCACTGAACAAGCGCGATGATAGGCCGGGCGGTGTATCGATATCCAACCGGTCAGCAACCCGGTCGCCATTCATCTTCTTTTGGATGCTTCTCAGTTTGTCTTCGATGGCTAGCACATCTTTCACAAAATCCTGGTTGGGCTTGGCGATACTTTGTACAGCCTCCTTCATATAGCGGGTCTTGGTAGTGGCATCATTAAGCATAGCCGATGCACTTTGCACACTTCGTTGCAGTTCAGCTGCTTTGCGTTGCCACTCCACCAATGCCGGCCGATTAGCTGCAGGCATGTTAGTTCCCGGTAATGCTTTCACAAGAAACTTTTCGGGGCCCGATAAGTCGGTGATTACACCGTCTATATATTTGGAGAGCGTTACCGTGTAGTTGCCCGGTGCTGCCAACTGACCAATATCATTTGGTTGGAACACATTGTCGTTGTGAGCAGGGTTGATGTTGATCGGGTTGGCGCTGGGATAACGGAAATCCCACACGATCCTGTTCACCCCTTTTTTGGCAGGGCTCTTCAGCTTGCGAATGATTTCGCCTTTCTCGTTGCGTACTGTGAATAGCAAATAGGCGCTTTCTTCTTTCTCTTCTGTTGCCAGCTGATCAAAGCTGGGGTAGTTCACATCTTTGCCCTCCTTAGCGAGTTTGCCCTCTTCTTCTTGTCGTTTCTCTTTACGTGTTTTTACATCTTCTTTCAAAAAGTAAGTAAACACGGCACCTACTTTAGGATTCTCAGACTGGTAGAGCGACTCGCCTAAGAACCCTTTCCCACGAATGCCCAGCGGACTATTTTCAACAAACAGCCAACTGTCTTTGATGGGAAATACAAATCCTTCTTTGCCTTCTGTCTGCTTGAGATGACGAAGCGGTGAATAATCATCCAACACAAAAAATCCTCTTCCGAAAGAAGCCAGCACCAAATCATGCTCCCGTTTTTGAATTGCGATGTCGCGAATGGCAATGGTAGGTAAACCACTTTTTAATGCGCGCCAGCTTTTTCCTCCATCATTGGAGAAATGCACTCCATACTCTGTGCCGGCAAATAATAAATTGGCATCGATGAAATCTTCGGCCAGGCAATAGGCGGAACTATTTTCTGGAAGGTTCGATGAAATCGAAGTCCAGGTAGTGCCCTTGTCACTGCTCTTGAAAATATACGGTTTGAAATCACCACGCTTATGGTTGTTGAAGGTGGCGTACACTACATTTTCGTCATGTTGTGAAAACTGTAAGTGGTAGACATACGTCATGGATGGAACTCCGGCAAAGGTTTCCGATTTCTTCCATGTCTTGCCGCCATCAGTCGTTACCTGGATGAGTCCATCATCGGTGCCTACGGCAACCAGGTTTTCATTTTTTGGTGATTCTGATAGCGCGCTCACCGTTCCATATTGTGCCGTGCCGTCATTTTTGCCGGTGGCATCTATGCTCCATACTTTACCCATTACCGGAAGTTTGTTTCTGTCCAGCTGGCGTGTGACATCACCACTGATTACTTGCCAGGTATTTCCATAGTCGTCACTTTTGAAAACTTTGTTGGCTGCGAAATAGATGCGGCCTTTTTTATGATGACTGGTGAATAGGGGAGCATCCCAATTCCAGCGATAGGAGTTTTCGCCTTTGCCCGGTTTGGGCTGAAGGCCCGTACTCTCTCCCGTTACTTTATCAAAACGCACCAGACCGCCATACTGCGATTGCGCATACACGATGTTTGGATTAAACGGATCGATGGCACTTTCAAATCCATCTCCACCATTGGTGACAAACCAATCGGAATTTAAAATACCACTTTCATTGCGCGTGCGCGAAGGCCCACCTAAACTGAAATTATCTTGCGTGCCTCCATACACAAAGTAAAACGGTTCGCTGTTATCTACTTCTACTTTGTAAAACTGCGTAATGGGCAGGTTGGCTTTGAACGCCCAGGTTTTCGCGCCATCCCACGTTTCATACACGCCACCATCACAGCCATTGATCATGTGGTTGGTATTGGTGGGGTTCACCCACAGCGAGTGGTTGTCGACATGCTTTGATTTTTCACCGATGGGGCGGAAGTTTTTTCCTCCATCATCACTGACGCTGATCGCATAACCCATGGTGTACACCCGGTCAGGATTTTTTGGATCGGCAATTACTTCATTGTAATAATTGCCACCGGTTTGGTGGCTGCTCATCTTCTGCCAACTGGCGCCACGGCTGGTGGTGCGATAGAATCCGGCCTCTTTCGCAGCTTCTACCATCGCATAAATATATTCAGGGTCGGCAGGCGACATGGCCAAACCGATGCGTCCTTTATCTTCGGGCAATCCTTTGTTTATTTTATCCCAGGTTTTTCCGCCATCGGTGGTTTTATACATCCCTGATCCGGGGCCTCCGCTCACATACGCATAGTCATGTCTTCTTCGCTGAAAGGCAGATGCATACAACACGTCCGGATGGCGCGGGTCCATGAGGAGGTCATTGACGCCCGTATGTTCGTCCAGCTTTAATACCTGGCTCCAGGTTTTGCCTCCATCCGTAGTTTTATAAACACCGCGCTCACCACCTTCTTTCCACAGCGGTCCGATGGCCGCCACATACACCACCTCTGAATTTCGTGGATCGATCAGAATTTTGCCAATGTGTTCGGATGTTTTCAATCCCATGTTTTTCCAGCTGGCGCCACCATCTTCCGATTTATAAACGCCATCACCATAGGAAACACTGCGCTGGTTGTTGTTTTCCCCGCTGCCCACCCACACGATGTTCGTGTTGTTGGGATCGATGGTTACGCAGCCGATAGAATAAGAACCCTGGCCATCAAAGAGGGGCTCGTAGGTGGTGCCCGCATTGGTTGTTTTCCAGACACCCCCTGAGGCGGAGGCCACATAGTATTCAGAGATGTTGTTTGGATTTACAGCAACATCTGCGATGCGACCGGAAGTAACGGCTGGTCCGATATTGCGAAACGTAATTCCTGGCAAGGGAACCTCATCCTTCTTTTCATCTTTTACAACAGCCGGTTTGGCTTGCTTTTTCTGTGACTGAGTAGAGAAATGAAGTAGTAAGCAGCAGGATAGCAGGAGTAAACTCTTTTTCATAAGCGGGTATTAATCATGTCGATTTATAAAAGGGAATGATGAGTAACAATATGGACAAGGATGAGTGGAAATATCAGGATTTTGAGGATTAGGACAAAAGGGATAATTCTATTCGACTTCTGATTTCGACAATTCGGGAGCGAAAAGCCCAGTTTGGGCTGAAGTTGAGGCGATAAATCCGTCAGGAAAGCTAATTTCCAATATTCTTTAGATGGCACAAATTTCGATTTCAGGCTAAAGACTAAACTTAAAAAGCTATGAACACCCTAAGAGCTTACCGCAGATTTAACGAGCAGTTCCTGCTCCGATTGATCCTTACTCTGGCTACCATCGGGGCAACGATGCTGTTGATGTTGTAGCCTTGGTTTACGAAGGGGATGAACCGGGAGAGTTGGTTTAGAAACCGAACCACAGTTACTCAGATACTACCGCAGTGTCTTATCGAACAAAGGGAAGCCATTTGCAAAACAGAAAAAGATGAACAATGGATGGCAAAAAAATATTTATGGAAACAGATTCTTGCCCA
>CAZIOY010000103.1:0-10529 GCA_964540915.1 uncultured Ohtaekwangia sp. | reverse complement strand
AAAAGCAAATCACAACGCCTGGATCGCTAATCAATTCAATTTTTAAAGCTATAAATTTTCAATTTGTCCGTTACCTTCCTTCCAAACCCTAAAATTACCAGGGCTTATTCCTGTTTCCATTACCAAAATCTTATGGGAAATATGTCAGACATTTTTTGCAAGACGGGCACTTTTATAAATACCTTCGGGTATCTAAAAAATCTTTTCCATGAAGATCACTTTTTTTTCCGCCAAGAAATACGACAAAGAGTTTTTCAACCGGCAAAATGCCTCCTTTGGTTTTGACATTGAATACCATGAAACCCATCTGGGGCCACACATCATCAATGTGGTAGAAGAAACGGATGCTGTATGTGTTTTTGTAAACGACCGGGTAAATGCGCAGGTGATCGAAGAACTGGCCAGGAAAAACGTAAAGGTAATTGCCTTGCGGTGTGCCGGATTTAACAACGTAGATCTGGAATCGGCCAAAGCCATGGGTATAAAAGTTTGCCGGGTGCCAGCGTATTCTCCACAAGCCGTGGCAGAGCACGCGGTTGCCATGATTCTAACGCTGAACCGTAAAACACACAAGGCCTATAACCGGGTAAGGGAACAAAATTTTTCACTGGATGGCCTGCTGGGATTTGATATCCATCACAAAACCGTTGGTGTGGTTGGTACCGGAAATATTGGCAAGGCTTTTTGCAAAATCATGCTCGGGTTTGGTTGTAGCGTGATTGCCTTTGATGTGGCGCCAGACCACGAACTGGAAACCATGGGCGTCAGATACCTGCCATTATCAGCGGTATTCAAACAGGCCGACATGCTGTCACTGCATTGCCCGTTAAACGAAAAAACAAAGCACCTGATCAACGATGAATCACTTGCCTTGATGAAAGAAGGTGTAATGGTTATCAATACCAGCCGCGGGGGCCTGGTAGATTCCCGGTCGGTCATCGATGCGCTCAAGTCGCGGAAGATCGGATACCTGGGCATTGATGTGTATGAGCAGGAAGAAAAACTCTTCTTTCGTGATTTATCCTCAAGCATCATTGAGGATGACGTCATTCAGCGATTGATGAGTTTTCCCAATGTGCTGATTACTTCACATCAGGCTTTCTTTACCGCAGAGGCACTGGAGCAAATTGCGGATGTCACGCTGCAAAACATTAACGAATTACTGGCAGGAAAAAATCTGGAGAACCAGGCAGCTCAACTGGCGTGACGCAAAACGTTACTTTAAAAATTTAATGGCTTGTTCCTTTACCGTTTCAATAAGCACCGCATCGTTTTTATTCTCCCCCACCAGATCAACCAGCCGGTAGATAAACTGCCTTTCGAATCCCAGTTTTTCAATGATATCCGAACAGAACTCAATTTCTTTCAGGAGCATTTTCTTATCCAGCAACATCAGTTGTGTGAGTGTTAATGCATACGCTACGCGTTGGTCGCTGGTAAGTTTTTCCGGGATGATTATATCGTGCTCTGCGTAAAACAACGTCTCCACCGAAGACGCTGGATAGCCATGTGCCTTGCCTATGTTTATTATGTATTTCCTTTCATCCAACGCCAGATTTCCATCTGCCATGGCCAGATTTACCAGTAGCTTAAGTTGTTCCAATACGATCATAGTCTTGCCGTTTTGTGTCTCAGTAAATTTAGTTTAAAATCAATACCTTTCCGCTTTGAAAATAATTATTCAATGAATTTTCTGGCTCACTTATATCTATCAGGAAATGATCCGGAGATTATGATTGGTAACTTTATTGGCGATTTTGTTCGTGGCCGCCATGTGCATGAACAATTCAAACCCAATATTGCACTGGGCATTGAACTGCACCGCGAGATTGATGAGTTTACAGACAGCCATTTAGTGGTGCTGGAAAGTAAAAAAAGACTACGCCCCAAATACAGACACTACGCTCCGGTTATTGTCGATATGTTCTACGATCATTTCCTTGCTGTGCAATGGCAAAATTATCATCCGCAATCACTGCCAGACTTTGCCGCGTATGCCTATTCGCAATTAAAAATACATGAACCCATTCTTCCCCAACGGGTTGTGCAGATGATGCCCTATATGGTAAAAGGAAACTGGCTGGTGAGCTACGCCCAAGTGGAAGGAATTCATCGTGCACTTACCGGCATGTCGCGCAGAACTCCGTATGATTCCAAAATGGATGAAGCCGTTTTTGATCTGGAAAAATCGTATGCTGAGTTTGAATCTGAATTCATGTTGTTCTTTCCTGAGTTAAAGCAAATGAGTGAGCTATTCATCCGCTCAAAGCGAAATAGCTAGCTGTTTAATTACATACTGATGGGGCTTAACATCTTAAACGAAGTTGGGTTCGCTATTGACTAAGCAGGATGTGGATTTTCTGTGAATGGAATAAATTTCATAAAAAAAGCCCGCTGGGATGAGCGGGCCTTCGCAGCAACTAACCGAATTTGCTATTTTATCTCAACCGTAGTTTCACTACTGTCTGCTCCATTTATGAATTTCACTTTGTACTTACCCTTACCAGCATACTTCAATGTTGCAGGTGTCGGGGCTGGCTTTGCTTTTCCTTTTGCAGGAACAGGCGCAACTTCATTAATTTTTAAATCCCAGCTAAGTGAATGAAACCCCGTGGTTCCATCTCCGTTCAGTGAGCGTACTAAATTATTTTTCTCATCGTATACCTCCACCTTCACTTCGGCAACGGGCTTTCCAATATAATATAAAATAGAGGTGCTGGGTTTGTTCTCTTTCGACCACGCATATTGCTTTTGTCCCCAACGCTCACTAAAGCTGATGCTCTCTGTAGCAAATGCCATCACGGATTTTTTTACATCTTTCAATCCTTGCATTGGCTTAACATCAGCGACAAAAATGCTGCGTCCGTGTGTGCCCACTACCAATTCATTTTCGCGCGGATGCACGATCATGTCATAACTGGATACATTCAGCATCTTGTTAAAGAAGTGCCAGGTGGTTCCGTGATCTACACTCACATAGGTTCCATTGTCAAGACCTGCATAAAGCAAGTCTGCATTGACAGGATCCTGAATAATTACATTCGCTACCGATTCTGGCAAATCACCTTTGATGCTCTTCCAGGTTTTACCGTAATCGTTGCTCTGGTAGAGGTAGGTTTTGTATTCATCTTTGCGATAACCATTCAAAGAAACAAAGACAGTCGCTTCATCATGCGGGGATGCAAACACGCTGCTAACCCAGCGATCGACTGGCAGACCATTGATAATGGCATCCCAACTTCCTCCACCGTTTTTACTCACCCACAAATTTCCATCATCGGTGCCCACATAAAGCAATCCAAACTTCAATGGTGATTCTGCTAATGTGCTGATGGAAGAGTACGGAACATTCCCTTGTGGTTTGTTTTTGGTGAGATCTCCGCTGATGGATTCCCAACCGTCCGCTTTATTCATACTGCGATAAAGTCGCTGTGAAGCGATGTACACCACATCGGGGTTGTGTTTGCTTATAATCAGTGGTGTGCGCCAGTTCCAGCGGTTAGCGGCTTCACCGATTTCGTGAGATGGTGTGATGCGCGTGGTTTTCGATTTGTCTAATTCAAGTTTGAAATAATTACCGAACTGAAAACCGGTGTACACCAATTTACTATTGCGTGGATCAGGTGCTACATACATTCCATCTCCTCCAAAGATGGGTTCCCAATGTTTGGTCTGATTAGGAATTGATTTCGATGAACCTCTCAACACGCCATTATCCTGAAGACCTCCATACACATTGTAAGGAACTTCCATATCTACATTAACAGTATAAAACTGCCCAACAGGCATATTATTGATGTGCAGCCAGGTGTCTCCCTGGTCATAGGTTTGATATAATCCGCCATCATTGCCCATTAACATGTGTTGAGCATCATCCGGATTAATCCATAGTGCATGATGATCGCTGTGCATGGTTGCGAGTGTATCAATCTCCGCCCAGGTCTTTCCGCCATCCGAAGACTTTAACATCGGCACACCATAGATAAAAACATCTTCTGCATTAGAAGGAGAAACTCTCAGTTCACCGAAATAATATCCATAGGTATAATACACTCCATCAATATCGAAAGAGTGAGTACGCTTCCATGAATTTCCACCATCTTCCGAACGATATACTTCGGCACCTTTAATTTTAGCGCTGAATAGATCAGAGTTGGCATCGGCACCAAAATATTCTGCAATGGCTTTAGGTTGATACTTACTGGCACGCACATCGTTCTTCACGCGCTGTGCATTGTACTTTTGCGGGAACCGACTATCCTTTAACAAATCATCCAACTTCTTATCATCCAGCTTCAGAAATTCTTCGGCAGTCATGCTCTTTAAATCCTGCAACTTCATTTTTCCGTCAGCAGGTTTTACTTTTTGTCCCGCAGGAAGGTCTTTTTTCTCTTCCTTTACTTCTTCCTGATTGTCGATGATTGCATACAGGACGTCAGGCTTGCTCCAGCAAACATCCAATCCTATGCGGCCAGCAAATTTTCCTTGCGGAAACCCCTCTACAGATTTCTTCCAGGTTTCGCCACCATCTTCAGAACGATAGATGGCCGAGCCTACACCATTGCCCTTAAAGTGCCAGGCTTTGCGCGTACGCTCCCAGGTAGCTGCAATTAATTGTTTAGGGTTTTGTGGATTGATGATCAAGTCCGATACTCCCGTGCTGTCATTGATGTAGAGGGTTTTCTTCCAGGACTTTCCGCCATCGGTTGATTTAAAAACTCCGCGATCCACGTTCGTTGAATATAATGCTCCCAGTGAAGCAACCCATACCGTATTGTTGTCTTGCGGGTGAAGCAACACACGACTGATGTGTTGTGTGCCTGTAAGGCCGATGTGACTCCATGTCTTGCCGCCATCGGGAGTTTTATACATGCCCGAACCTGCGTAGGTAGAGCGGCTACCATTTTTTTCACCTGTGCCTACATATAAAATCTTTGGATCTGTTTGCGACAACGCAAAGTCGCCAATGCCCAATGCATCGATCTGATCAAACACGGGCTCGAACGTGATACCATTATTTATAGTCTTGAAAACTCCACCTGACCCATAACCCACATAAAACTCTTTGGTGTTTTTCAGGTTGACTTCAATGTCAATAATGCGACCGCCTTGTACCGTTGGCCCAATGTTGCGGGCGGGAAACTCTTTTAAAAGAGAACCTTCTTCGCGTTGTTTTCTTGCCTGATAAGAAGCTTCAATGTCGGATACACCAGAAGGCTGTGCATTCAGCAAAGAAGCACAAAGCACCAGTGCAACAAGTGTAAAGAGTTTTTTCATTAAATAAATTATTTTCTTAAAAATAGCTAATTCCTACCTTGACCCTGCCAATCTTTGTATCCAATTATACTAGCGGCCAAAACTGATAACTATGTTTAACGATCCGGAACTCAGTGGAAAATATTTAGGTACGATCTCGCAAGATTTCGTAAAAGTTTGCGATACACTGAAAGAAGCTTCTTACCAGATTAGAACAGCAGGATTTGAATACCCGATTTTCCCCATCTCAAAAGATAAATTGCCGATCGGTCAATTATTAATTCCGAAAGCCCCGCTGCAACTTGAGTGGTATTATTATGCTTCTTTTCTCGATGAATTTGTGCAGCGTGAACTTGTGGGCGCTGACAAGGAAGAAGAATTCAAAAAGAATTACAGAGACCCTGATGAGTTCTGCTGCCTGTTTGTTGTGGATGGTGCCTTTGCCAGTTTTGTTTATATTCCGTTTCCGGAAGATTAGATCATTTCACAATCGCCTGATAGATCAATGTGCGCAGTTTACTCTGATCATCAACATTATTCGTTGGAGTCAGTTGTTTAAAATAAACCACCACTAAATCTTCTTTAGGATCAACCCAATAGGTAGAGCCGTAAGCACCTCCCCAACCAAACTCACCTACCGAACCGGGAACACCACGATCGCCAAGATCTTCGCAAACAGAAAATCCAAGACCAAAGCCCATGCCTGTACCCCAACTGTATTTGATCTCGCTCAGGTGACTTACGGTCATTAATTCTACCGTGCTGGGTGCAAGTATTCGGTTGCTGTTGTATATACCTTTATTAAGCATCATCTGAAGAAACTTTGCATAGTCAGATGCGGTGGAAAGCAAGCCTGCACCGCCTGAAAAACTTTTTCTCGGTCCATTCACATACACGCCCTGCCCTACCATGCCACCTGGATCTGGTGAACGCTCAAGAGGTTTATCCGCGTAAGCCGAATATACCGCTGCCAGGCGATTGACTTTATTTTGTGGCAAGTAAAAATGCGTATCCTTCATACCCAGTGGCGTAAGAATTCTCGATGTGATAAATTCTTCCAATGACTTACCGGAAGCTTTTTCAATTACCGCTCCGAGTATGTCAGTATTATAACCATACACAAATTTTTCACCGGGGTGTGCCTCCATGGGAAGCTTAGCCAGTCTTGAAATGGTGGCAGCAACTGGTTCATCGCGATCAGCAAAATACCAACCTTGTATTCCCGCTTCCTTCCATTTATCAGCAGCTAATCCGTAGCCATAACCAATACCGGCAGTGTGAGTAAGAAGATCACGAAGTGTAATTTGCCGTTTGGCTTTTATTACATCGTATCCTCCTCCTTCTCTGGGTTCAGCTACGGTGGTTTCCAAAAACTCAGGGAGATATTTTCCAACCGGATCAGCGATCAGCAGTTTTCCTTCTTCCTGCAGAATCATGATGCCAACACTCACCAATGCCTTGGTTTGCGAGGCTATTCTAAAAATCGCATCATTCTGCATGGATGCATTCGCTTCGATATCTCTTTTTCCAAACGAATTGAAATAAGCCACCTTGCCATGCCGTGCAACCAGCACCACACTGCCCGACATTTTTTTGTCATTCGCATACGCCTCAAATACATTCGTAAGACGTTGAAGTCTTTCTGATGAAAAGCCGAGTTCTTCTGGCTTGCCAACAGGAAGTTCTTGCGCACAAAGGGTAGAAACAAGAATTAATAAAGCAAAAAGAAAAGTGCTTCTGCGGATGTGTTGACGGAACATAGTGTGAAGATTTGGTTACTCTATATTAGAAATGATTCGGGCTATTTCAAAATTTGTTGAATAGGCGTCTGACCACTCCAAGCGGTCTTATGCCTTTATTATTCACCTTTGAAATGATTCCACCCTTGCGCGGTAATCGGCACAAGCGTTTGCTGTTTTGATACCATCACATTCTGGTTGGGGTTATCGTGCATGTGTCCAATAAAATGAATGTCGGGATGGTTCTTTAGTTTTTCGTAATCTGAAGGAGTGATTGTGAATAACAGTTCATAATCTTCACCACCATTGAGCGCACACGTGATGGGATCCATTTTAAATTCGATGGCGGTTTCATAGGTGTCGTGATCAATCGGCACTTTGTCTTCAAAGATTTTTACACCCAGTTTTGAGTTCTTGCTCAAGTGAAGCAGTTCAGAAGCTAGTCCATCGGAAATATCAATCATGGAAGTAGGCACACAATCGCGCTCGGCCAAATCATGAATGATATCCATGCGGGCCTCCGGTTTTAATTGTCTTCCTACTACGTATTCATATTTTTCAAGATCGGGTTGCATTTCCGGGTTGGTGAGAAAAACCTCCTTCTCACGTTCCAACACCTGCAAGCCAATATAGGCAGCGCCTAAATCTCCCGTTACGCAAATGATATCATTTGCTTTTGCTCCGCTTCGTTGCACCACCTTGTCTTTGGATGTTCTGCCAATGGCGGTTATTGAAATGATCAATCCCGAAACGGAAGAGGAAGTATCGCCACCCACCAGGTCCACTTTATAACTTTCACAGGCTGCACGAATGCCTTCATATAAAGCATCCACGGCCTCTAATGAAAATCGATTACTAATAGCGAGGCTGATCACAATCTGTTCGGGTTTTGCGTTCATCGCTGCAATATCCGACACGTTCGCAGCCACAGCTTTGTAACCCAAATGTTGCAACGGCATGTACGACAAATCGAAATGAACACCTTCCAACAACATATCCGTGGATACCACCAGAGAATCTTCCCCTGCACTAATCACCGCGGCATCATCACCAATACCTTTTAAAGACGTTTCATTTTGTATTGAGAATTGTTGTTGGATCCGGTCTATTAATCCAAACTCTCCAAGGCTCGATAATTCTATTCTGTTCTGACTCATAAAAAATAATAATGGCCTCAAAAATACAATTACAGATTGAAAATCGGTCGCTTCACTTTTTTTCCTGACATAATTCCACCAGCACGCCCTGGGTAGATTTAGGATGGAGAAATACAATCTCTTTGTTGTCGGCACCGGATTTTGGTTTGTCGGCTAACAATAAAAATCCTTTCCCGCTTAGCTCCTTCATCTCGTCCTCGATGGGATTGGCCTCAAAGGCAAGATGATGGATGCCTTCACCCCGTTTTTCAATAAACCTGGCAATGGGCGAGTCGGGACGGGTCGCTTCCAGCAATTCGATTTTTATGCCGCCCACTTCAAAAAAAGAAGTGCGAACGCCCTCCGATTCCACCTCTTCTACTTTATAATGCGGTTTTCCCAGTAATTTGGCAAAAAGTGCATTCGACTCTTCGAGGTTTTTTACGGCAATACCGATATGCTCTAATTTCTTCATATCTTTCAATTAACCAGCTTTTATTAATTTTGACAGGAATTTGAGAAACTTTTAAGGGTTTACGAAAGTTTTAAAGAGCGAAATGACAAAAATCAACATAGAAACCACCAGCGATGCCCATGTAGAGGCTGCACGAATACAGCAACAGATCAAAGACTATCTGGGGCTGCGTTCCAGCGACCTTATGTTTGAATATAGTTTAATCGATGGCAAGACCAAACTGGATCTTATCACCATTAGCCCGCGTCACAATCAATCATTTCTTTTTCATTCCGAAGCCGGTGGCGACAAGGTAGATGTGCTGAAAAAGATGCTGGTGTATGTGCAGAGTTACAAAGAGAAAGAAAACTCATATACCATCCAGTGGGTGACGAAAAGCGACAGTGAATTGCACACTTCCTACTTCAGGGCGAGCAACATCCTGGATGCATTAGAGAAATTATATTATGGTCGTGACCGGAACACAATTACCGTGTTTAGTGTTGTATTGAATCCAATATCTTAGATACTATGATTAGCGTAACCGATAAAGCAAAAGAAAGAATCATCAATTTGCGTGTAGAAGAAGGCAAATCTGAAAATCATAACATCCGTGTTTCTGTGAGGGGCGGTGGTTGTTCTGGTTTAATGTATGATTTGGGCTTTGATGATCACATCAATCCCGTAGATCAGGTGTTTGAAGATAAGGGTGTAAAGATCCTGGTCGACAAGAAGAGTTTGTTGTATTTACTCGGCACCACCCTTGATTTTTCAGATGGACTTAACGGAAAAGGATTTCAGTTCATCAACCCGAATGCTTCGCGCACCTGCGGTTGTGGTGAGAGTTTTTCTGTATAGTGAAATCGGTGAAATTCTGCTTCGCCATTCTTTTGGTGTTAGCCGCTCTCCAATCGAAAGGCCAGGATACATTTATACCTCAGTGGCAAGCCTGGTTTCGATATTATAATCAGGCGCAACTCAGCGAAAAATTTGTTTTGCATACTGAAGTTGACGAGAGAAGAAATCTCAATCCTTCCCGACAGTCTCAATTTTTCACCCATGTTCATCTGCATCATCGTGTGAAACCCTGGCTGGATATTGCCGCTGGGTTCAATTTCAACTTGACCACCTCTCCGGTGAAGTCGTCATTAGTGGTGCCCGAATTACGTCCCTGGCAAGAGGCATCACTCATAAAAAAATTCCGAAAAGAACTACAATTTCAATTCCGATATCGTTTGGATGAACGCTTCATTCACAATAACAATAAAGAAGTTTTAACAGATGGCTATCGCTTCAACTGGCGCCATCGATTCAGAATTCAGTTTAGTAAACCCATCGTTGAATTCAAAAATAACCGAACACTTACGTTGAGGCTTTTCGATGAAGTGATGCTTAATTCCGGTGATGTACCGCGATTGTTTGACCAGAACAGATTATTTGCTTCACTGGAAATTAAGTTCAACAATCACTGGTCATTTGAAACTGGGTATCTGAATATCATTCAGCCGATCACAGACGATATGTTTTATAACCGGCACGTTATCCGTTCAACACTTCATCACAGAATAGGCTTTAAATAAACTAATCCGAAACCATTGCGATGCACTTTAACTCAATCGCAATGGGCGTTGGCAATGCATTTACTTCCACTGTAGTGCGACAGGGTTGTGCGGCCTTGTCAGGAAAATATGTAGCATAAATTTTATTAAAAATCGGAAAGTCATCCTTCATATTGGTGAGATATACCGTGACATCAATCAGGTTTTCCCAACGCGAACCGGAAGCCTCCAACACATATTTGACATTCTGAAATACGGAATGACATTGCTCTTCAATATTGTAGGCGACAATATTTCTGTTTTCATCCAGCGTAACACCGGGAATTTCTTTTGATCCTTTCTTGCGCGGCCCCACACCAGAAAGAAAAAGTAAGTTGCCCACTTT
>CAZIOY010000102.1:0-10751 GCA_964540915.1 uncultured Ohtaekwangia sp. | reverse complement strand
GCCCGCCAATAAGTGTCGCTGACCCAGCCATTGATAAATGATGAAGATTGAGTTATTGAAAGCTCCCGATAGCTATCGGGACTAAAAAACTTTCTAAAAAGATTCCGGTAAGCCCGGATGCCTAAGCTATGTTAACATAACGCAGTACATTATATAACTCTGCCGGACTAAGTTGCTGACGCATAGTTCTATAATTTTACGTTGTGCTAAATAGCCGTCCCGATAGCCATCGGGAGCCGCGCTCATCCGGGTCGTGCGCACCTCGTCCTTGAGAGTCTATGTAATTTGAACGATACAGTATAAAAGTTTTTTGCCCACGCGCATTAGTGTAACCAACCGCGCCAACCCCGATATTATCGGGGCCGCATTACACATGCTTGATCCAACGCTCAAATGTTACTTTGAAATCCGTGATCCAGAATTAGAACTGAATTGAAGTAAAGCTCAATGGCTGAGTTTATTAGGTTCGTTGAACGCATGCCAGTTCGTTGCACTTGCGTAGCTAGTTCACCAGAACTTCAGCGGTGTTTCCCGATAAAGATCGGGACAGGCTGCACCTTATTTTTCTTTTGTCCTTTTTGCTCCCGCACAAAAGCGGGATGAAACACTGTGATGCAAAAAGAACAAAAAAAATCAAGAGCCAAATATGCTTCCACGCACATGCCAACGCACAACCCCGCATTTGGCTCAGGCCACCGCGCAGCGTTACTTAATAACTATTAAGTGGATATTTAATTGCAGTCATATTTTTTTCGCACCATTAATTTTAGCGATAACTGAATCTATATCTTTAATCCAGAGCAATAATTCAGGGTCACACCAGGAAAAAACATCACGAATTGATTGATACGTATCTTCCGCCTTTTGAAAGTCAATCGCATTTCCGTTGAAACATATTGGTTCATTATGATACACTCGGTTTCTAAAAAGGCGAATATTATTTAATGTATCGTACGCAATCTGTCGACCATGGCCTGGAGGAAGATGGTAAAAATTTGTATCGGTCTGCCTAATAGTATTCGATAGTATAAGGATCACCTTCTTAAATTCCATTGCCTGCATAAATAGTCCTTGCGATTGAGCCTTTAATTCAAGTGCATTCGCTCGAATTTACTTATCACATGAAGGTATGATCAAGTAGCGATTGCTTTTTAAGAAACGCCTGTAGCAATGATTTTGCCAGCGATAGTTTAATTATAGAAAAAAACCAGTCGATTATTTACAGCTTATAAGCTTGCCTTCCGAGCAACTTCCATTTTCCTTTCTGCTTTATCCAAACTAATAAAACACCAAGTGCAAGATTAGAAGTCTTACCAGTATCTGTGATTTCTCCATACAATTTATGACGAACCAAGGCAGTGTTACCCGAGATAGTAATTGTTTGATCTTTAAACTCAATTGAATTGAAATTGGATTTACCGCTTACCAACGTTTCAATAAATTCTGTTTTGTTCTCAATCTTTCCGCTCGAGTGGCCAAATGATAATTGTTCATCAGCAATGTCTCTAAGATTCTTTTCCGTGGGATCGATTATTGCTAATCGAAGTTTTTCAACCAGATTGGCAACTTCTTTCTGATCCGTTGACTGGCCAACCGATGAGAATCCGACAAACATTAATAAACAAGCAATAGATATTTTCATATTGATAAATTTTGGATTAGTGATAATTTACTTCTCAACGGGTGGCCTTCTATGCCAGTATGAAGCTAAGATTGAACCCGTGATATTCATAAGGGGTCCAAACACAGCCGGTGCCAGACCAATGGTGGCAATCTTCCCCATCTCTTTTGCAATACCCGAAGCAAGACCTCCATTTTGCATGCCCACTTCAATAGCAATGGTTCTACAATCTCGCTCATTCATTCTAAACATACGCCCAGACCAATATCCAATAAGATACCCGGCAAGATTATGAATCATAACAAGACCAATAAGTAAAAATCCAATTTTCAAAAGACTATCTCTTCCAGCCGCTGTAATTATTACAATTATAATACCGATACCGGCCATTGACACTATCGGCATGGCAGCATCGAGCCAACTTGATTTGCCTTTAAGCAGTCGATTAAATAGTAAACCAGCTCCAATAGGAATAATTACCATTTTAAAAATATCCCACATCATTTTAACCATATCGATTTCTATGAAAGCGCCTGCAAGAAAATTCATTAAGAGTGGCGTAACCACTGGTGCAATCAGTGTTGTTATAGAAGTGATTGTAATTGACAGTGCGAGGTTGGCCTTCGCTAAATAATTCATTACGTTGGAGGCAAGCCCGCTAGGAGAACATCCGATTAAGATAATGCCAGCAGCAATCTCCGGGGAGAACCCGCTCACGTTGGCAAGCAAAAATCCAAGAATTGGCATAATAATAAATTGTGCAAACACACCAATAATTACAGCCTTTGGCGTCTTGACAACAGCTACAAAATCTCCCACACTCATCGATGTGCCCATTCCAAACATAATGAGTTGGATGAGTGGAGTTATTAAGCCTGATAATTTGTATCCGTTAATCTCAATAAAATAACCAGGATAGTAAAGAGCAGCTGTAACTGAACCAAAAATCATAACCGTGTATGTAAATCCTTTTAATTGTGCACTTCCTCTAAAGGTGATTGCGAGCAATAAAAAAAATACAATTAAGAATGGTCCCGCTTTCTCCAGGCCAGAAGAAACTCCAACGCCTAAAGCCACAAGAAAAAGAGCCAGACTAAGTAAGATGGAAACTTTATATAGAATATTTTTCAAAACAGAAATCAGTATAAAATGAAATTGGGTAACGCGGAACCCACAGAAATAAAAAGAAAAAACTCATCCTTTCAATAACTGAAAGGATGAGTGTATAAATGCTAACTGTATGTTCTATCGTGCGAACGTTTTTCATCCCATTCTTTTGTGGGCGCAAAGTAGCTACCATCTTTTACGTGAAGATGCTTCTTAACTTCTTCGTCTACTAATTCGATTCCTAATCCAGGTGCGGTAAGCGGAACTGGAGAAAAACCTTTGTCAATTAGTTTTCTTCCATCTGTAGTTTTTACTAAACCTTCCCACCATGGTAAATCAACAGAATGGTGTTCGAGTGCGAGGAAGTTTTGAGTGGCAGCAGCACAATGAACGTTGGCCATAAACGAAACGGGTGTTCCCGCTTGATGCATCGCCATCGATATACCTTTTTCTTCAGCATAATCTCCAATTCTCTTGGTTTCCAAAAGTCCACCCGATGAAGCTAAGTCAGGATGAATAATATCCACGGCATGATTGTCAATCAGTGGCTTGAAGTATTCTAACAAGTAAATATCTTCTCCTGTTAAGGTAGGTGTTTCCAGTGCATCAGTAATGGTTTTATGTTGTTCTGTATATTGCCATGGCACCATGTCTTCTAACCATGCCAATCTATACTTGTCAAGCGCTTTGCCCAGACGGATGCAATTGTTGACATCAAAATGACCATAGTGGTCGGTAGACAGAGGAATTTCATATCCTACCATGCTGCGAACATTATCAACAATCTTGGCTAATTCATCCAACCCTTTCTCAGTGATTTGTATTCCGGTGAACGGATGTCGGGTATTTGAATAGGACATGTAGCCACCCTGCCATTGACTTGAGCCTTGCTTAAGAATTTCGGGGTTTACTAATGCACCGGGTATGTCTTTTATTTCATTTATAGACACATCCATCTTGAGCCATGAGTATCCCTGAGTTTCCGTACGAAACTTTATAAGTTTCAATTGTTCTTCCGGGCTTTTTGCTTCGGGTGTATCTGCATAAATTCTTATAGAGTCTCTGTATCTTCCGCCAAGCAACTGCCATGCAGGAACATTGTATGCTTTACCACAGATATCCCATAGTGCCATTTCCACCGCGCATACTCCACCTGCCTGACGAGCCTGACCGCCAAATTGCTTGATGATCTTAAATATCTTCTCTACGTTGCAAGGATTTTCCCCTAGTATCCTACTTTTAAGAAATAAGGCATAGCGCACATCTGCAGCATCTCTCACTTCTCCCAATCCATAAATACCTTGATTGGTGTCGATGCGAATAATTGCTGTGCCACCCATTACGGCAGTCAAGCAATACCTCATGTCAGTTATTTTTAAATCGGATGGGGCTGAAGCTTTTTGAACTTTTGAAGTAGTCTGAGCCATTGAATCTTCAAAGGACAAACCAAATAAACTCGTCAGTGCCATTCCTCCCAAAGCACTTTTTTTAAGAAAGCTTCGTCTGTTGTCAGCAGTAGATGGGTTGTCTATCTCCGCTTGTCTCGTTGCGGCAGCGGATTGCTCACGCTCCTTATTTTGTTTGATAATCTGTTGTAATACCGTCTTCATAGTAATTCAGTTAGTTAAAAATTATATAAATATTTTAGTAGTTGCGCTCTTTCAAATAATCATCCAATTCTTTTTTTTGTGATGCAAAGTTTTCCAGGATAAATATTTAGCCAGCTAAGTCTATTCATCACTTTGGTTTTCGTTTTAAAAAATTTATGGTCTAATGGTTGTGCCATCACTTTTGCGCACTTGCGTCCAGCCATTCAATTGCTTTTCAGGAAGCGGAAACTTAGCGGCCAGTTTTTCATTTACTTCCACCCCTAAGCCCGGAGCTTCATTGACATACATATATCCATCCTTCATGGTAGGGCTCCCAGGGAAAATCTCCTGCAACTCAGGAGAAAAAGATACACTCTCTTGAATTCCAAAATTCCAGATGGCAAAATCAATATGAGCGTTAGCAGCATGACCAACTGGTGAAACATCGC
This sequence comes from uncultured Ohtaekwangia sp., assembly GCA_964540915.1. Lineage (GTDB taxonomy): Bacteria > Bacteroidota > Bacteroidia > Cytophagales > Cyclobacteriaceae > ELB16-189. The sequence goes on along the minus strand of CAZIOY010000102.1, from coordinate 5,985 downwards.
CCGGGCCATGCCAAGCTGTGCGAATATTATATGCCTCACCTAAGCGTGCAACTTTCATCGCTGGGGTTATTCCACCGATCTGTGAAATATGAATTCTTATGAAGTCAAACAGTCTTTCACTCATTGGGTTTACCCACTCATGTGGACTATTAAATAACTCGCCCATGGCAATGGGTACACTAGTTTGCTGCCGTAGTAGTTTAAAGTATCCAATATTTTCTGGTGAGAATGGATCTTCGATAAAGAATGGCCGGTAGTCTTCCAATTTCTTTATCATACTTATCGCATCGCTAGGCTGAATCCGCTCATGGATATCATGCAACAACTCAACTTCATCCCCGCACACCTTCCGCACTTTTTCAAACATTAAGGGAATACTCTTCAAATACAAATAGGTATCCATATAGTTGTCATCTGCATAGCCATAGCCGGCAGCTTTATAATCTGGTTTTGCAAGGCTGGTAGCGCCATAACCACCTAGTGCTTGGGTGGCGCCATAGCCACCTAATTGTATGCGCACATGTTTATATCCTTTTTCCATTATTCTCTTAGCATCTTCGGCCACTTTTTCAATTGAGTCGCCTGAAGCATGTGAGTAACATGGAATAGCAAACCGGCACTTACCACCCAATAGTTGGTAAACAGGCATATTGGCACGCTTACCTTTTATGTCCCAAAGCGCCTGATCAAGTCCGCTTAGTGCGTTGTTTAATACGGGACCATTGCGCCAGTATGAACTTACATAAGTAGTTTGCCATAAATCTTCAATGTTATCGGCATCCTTTCCTACACAGAAGTCATTAAGATAATCGTTGATAGCAGAAATCACTGGCTTTGCTCGCTGGCGAAACGTAGCGCAGCCCAGCCCGTAAAGCCCGGGCTCGCTCGTCTCTACCTTAACAACAATTAACTCTATTCCATTTGGGCAGGTAGCAATGGCCTTTACTTTTGTAATTTTTAATTTTGGCAACCCTTTGGTAGCGTTGGCAAAAACTTGAGCTACTGCGCTGTTGGGAGATGTAAGCGAGCCAAAAGTTCCAACGGCCGCGCCTAACCCTAAATTCTTTAAAACAGTTCGTCTACCCATTCCCGGGTTTTCATTTTCCAGCATGATATATGGTTTAGTGGTTACACATTCGAATTAACTTCAATCAAAAAACTTCTTGGCCGCTTCGCTCAGTCATTATTATAAATTTCAAATTTCTAAAACTTCTAAGGTCTGATGACCGTTCCATCTTTCTTACGCACGATCCAGTTTGATTTAGTACCTATAGGGTATTTTGCTGCCTCTTTCTCGTTAATGTCAACGCCAAGTCCAGGTACTTCGTTAACCGACATATACCCATCTTTCATTGTAGGACAACCGCTAAATACCTCCAGCATTTTGTCTGAAAAACTTACCGCCTCCTGGATGCCGAAATTCCAAACAGCCAAATCAATGTGCGCATGTGCTGAATGACCTACCGGGGAAACATCTCCAGGTCCGTGCCATGCGGTTTTGATATTAAACCATTCTCCAAGGCGTGCTACCTTCATGGCTGGCGTTATACCTCCGATTTGCGATACATGAATACGTATGTAATCAAACCATTGGTTTACCATTGGCATTTTAAATTCATTTATATTATTGAATAATTCGCCCATGGCGATGGGTACGGAAGTACTTATGCGAAGCTGCTTAAACCATTCCATATTTTCCGGAGAGAATGGATCTTCTATAAAAAACGGATTATATTCTTCAAGTTTCTTAATCATATTAATCGCATTCATGGGTTGCACCCTCTCATGAATATCATGCAGCAATTCAACATCTTCACCGCAACGCTTACGTACCACCTCAAATATTTTAGGTACCGATTTGAGATACGTATTTTCATTCATGTAACTATCAGACTCTGCGCCAAAGCCTGCGTCTTTAAAGTCTGCCTTATCGTTTAGTGCTCCCACATTGCCGTATCCCCCTTGCTGAATCCTCACATATTTGAATCCACGATCCATAATACCCTGAACACTTTCTGCCACTTCCTCAGGTGTTTTGCCATTGGCGTGTGTATAGCATGGAATTGCAAATCTCGATTTGCCACCGAGCAATTGGTAAACTGGCATTTTTGCTCGCTTACCTTTTATATCCCATAATGCTTGATCTAATCCGCTTATTGCATTATTCAACACAGGGCCGTTTCTCCAATATGAACTTACATAAACGGAGTTCCACATATCTTCAATATTATCGACATCTTTGCCAACGCAAAATTCATTCAAATAGGTATTAATTGCAGTTACTACAACTGCGGCTCTTTGAGTAAATGTAGCGCACCCTAAACCATATAGGCCGGGTTCTGTTGTTTCAACTTTTACAACAATCAGATTTGATCCCTGTGGTGCTGTCGCAATCGCTTTCACGCTCTTGATTTTTACAGGAGCCATTCCTGTTGCATAGGAAGGAACCTCGTACGTTGCTGCATGTGCCTCCTTGCTACCAAATAGGCCCAGAAGTCCGGATGCCGAGCCTATACCCAGCATTTTAATTGTGTTTCTACGCTGAACGGCAAAATTGTTCTCTGCTTTTGTCATAATTAGTTGAGGTTACTTAAGATTAATTAATCAATGATTTATTCGAATTGATAAATGGAATTTCTTAGTCAAAAAACGTCTTGTCCTCTTCGCTCAAATATTTCTTTGCCTCTTTTACGATAAAATCAACGCCTAATCCCGGTCTATCCCATACTTCAATGTGACCATTTTTTACAATCGGATCAGGTAGTCCATCGATAATGTCATACCACCATTCGGGAGTTGCAATGGCGTATTCAAATGCGATGAAGTTCTGAGGCATCACGGCACCTGCATGCACCTGGGCTGCATTGCCGATCAGTCCGTCAAAAACACCATGAGGCGCCATTTGAATTCCGTGCAAATCAGCATACTCGGCTATCCACTTTAGCTCTGCCATACCGCCAACGTCTGCCACATCAGGACCCACTACGCGAACTGCATTTTTCTCTATTAGTTCACGAAAGTTTTGTCGTAAATAAATTTGTTCGCCAGTATGTATCGGCACGGTTGTGCTTCGCGTGAGTTCAAGATAATCATCTGCATTTACATATGGTCTGTAATCACCGGTCAGCATATCTTCCATCCACATCAGGTTATAAGGTTCCAGCACATTAGCCAGACGAATTGCATCAGCTAACATATGCCCGGGACCGCAATCCAAAGCCAGCCCAATCTCGTCACCTAAAACTTTCTTCATGGCTTCTACAGAAGCTACGATCCTTTTCAACCCTTGTTCTGTCAGAGTACCTCTATTTGCGTGGGGCTGGTTGTTGGGGCCTGCGGGATCACCATAGAAAAAATTGGGAGCACCAGCGCCCATAGCGCTATGGAAACCAATCCCCATCTTAATGATTGTGAACCCTTCTTTAGAGGCTTTCATCCTGGCAACAGTTTCAGCGTAATCGGCTGGCTCCACACCTGTTCTTGGAAATCTGGCAACGCCACCGTTATAAACACGAACTCGATCACGCACCTTACCACCTAGTAACTTATAAACGGGCAAACCGGATGCTTTTCCGGCTATGTCCCATAGCGCCATTTCGATTGCGCTAACTGCACTTCCCCATGGCTTGAAAGCTCCCATGCGTCTGATCTTCATCATGCAGCGCTCAACATTAGTTGGATCTTCGCCAATGAGATAGTCTTTATAAAAAAGTACAAAGGGTTTTAGGTACTGCTTACGACTTTCTGCTTGGCCATAGCCGCTAATACCTCCATCGGTTATAATTCGAACTACCGGGCTTCCTCCGATGATCGCGCACTTAAGGTCTGTAATGGTTAGCGCACCCTTTGCGGGAGCCATTCCTTTTGCATATGAAGGAACATCATACGTTGCAGCATATGCCGCTTTGCTACCAAATAGGCCTAGAAGTCCGGATGCCGAGCCTATACCCAACATTTTAATTGTGTTTCTACGCTGAATAGCAAAATTGTTCTCTGCTTTTGCCATAATTAGTTGAGGTTACTTAGATCAATTAATTGATTTATTTATTTCGAATTGATAAATGTTCCTAGTCAAAAAACTTCTTGTCCTCTTCACTCAAATATTTTTTTGCCTCTTTTACTATAAAATCAACACCTAATCCTGGCCTATCCCATACGTCAATGTGACCATTTTTTACAATGTCTTTCGGCATACCTGTAATGATATCATACCACCACTCAGGCAAGGCAAATGAATATTCAAATGCAACGAAGTTCTGCGGCATGGTGGCTGCCACATGTACTTGTGCCGCGTTGCCGATCAGTCCATCATATATTCCATGCGGTGCCATTTGAATACCATGCAAATCTGCAAACTCGGCAATCCATTTTATTTCGGCCATACCACCCACATCAGCTACATCAGGGCCTATAACCCGTATTGCATTTCGCTCAATTAATTCGCGAAAATTTTGTCGTAAATAAATTTGCTCGCCCGTGTGAATTGGCACCGTAGTGCTTCTGGTTAACTCCAGGTAATCATCGGCCATTACATACGGGCGGTAGTCTCCGGTAAGAAGATCTTCCATCCACATAAGGTTATAAGGTTCTAATGATCTGCAAAGTCTAATTGCATCCGACAACATAAAGCCCGGTCCACAATCTATTGCCAATCCAATCTCATCACCCAGTACTTTTTTCATTGCCTCCACACAGGCAATAATTCTTTTTAATCCTTGTTCTGTTAAGGGTCCACGATTGGCGTGTGGTTGGTTGCGCGCACCAGCAGGATCGCCATAGAAAAAATTAGGTGCCTGACTTGCCATTCGGCTATGAAAGCCAATAGGCATTTTTATAATCGTAAAACCTTCTTTGGCAGCTTTCACTTTAGTTACAGCTTCTGCATAATCAGCGGGTTCAATACCTGCGGTTTGCTGATACTGTGCAACCGCAGTAGTATAAACTCTAACCCGATCGCGCACCTTGCCGCCCAAGAGTTTGTAAACCGGAAGGGATGCGGCTTTGCCCGCAATATCCCATAATGCCATTTCAATAATACTTACAGCACTGCCATAAGGTTTGAAACTTCCCATGCGTCTGATTTTCATCATGCACCGCTCTACATTGGTTGGGTCTTCACCAATTAGATAGTCTTTATAAAAAAGTACGAATGGTTTTAAATACTTCTTCGAGCTTTCCGCTTGGCCATATCCGCTAATGCCTTCATTGGTTGTTATACGCACAACCGGGCTTCCTCCAATGATAGCGCACTTAAGGTCTGTAATAGTTAGCGCACCTTTTGCAGGGACTTTCATTTCCAAGTCATTCATCTTTTCGGATGAAGACCCAAATAGTTTATTACTAATAAGACCAAGCCCTAATCCACTCAAGGAGGATTTAAACAGAAAGTCTCTTCGGCTTGCTTTCGCTGCTTCCGTAAAATCCATGGCTTCGTTTATTGATAGGGTAACTGGTAGAGCAACTTCCGATTTGTAAATCGGAAGTTATCTCTATCAAACTAAACTTGCGGCAACTCTTGCTTACTGCTTATCCCACCAAACACGAGTATCTAATTTGTCGCCACCTTGCCTTGAAATCGCTGCATTAAGATTCGTGGTGTTGATTGCGTACTCGGAATCCGGGTAGGTTATTTTCCGTACAAAGGGTGAAACATCTTTGCCAGGATAAGGATTTGGAGTCAACACCGGAAATCCGCTCCTACGAAAATTTGCAAATGTTTCGTATGAATTTAAAAATGATGCTACCCAGTATTGCTCGTTAATATCCCTTAACTCATTTCCAACGCTTAAAGGATTCGCTGCAACATAAGCCTCAATATCGGTAGCAGCTATGGCTGAAGCAGCTGAGTATTGTGCCATTTCAGTCATGTGTGCACGAATAGCATCTGCATACAAAACGGCTGCATTTCCTGTTGCCCAGCCACGAAAAACAGCTTCAGCCAATAGTAATTTTGTTTGAGCATGAGAAACCATGAAGAACGGAGCA
>CAZIOY010000101.1:1289-10831 GCA_964540915.1 uncultured Ohtaekwangia sp. | reverse complement strand
GAACTTGGCTTTGACAGGTTATCATCTAACACGTTTCCATTGGCATCAAAAAGCATATACCGCGGGATTCCAAAAAACCATTTATCTATACTTGCCCGAACCTCTTTATTTACCAGATAATGATGGCCGGCAAGCTGATACTTCTCTATTGCTTTTTCCCATTTTGTCTTCGCGTGAGGACTATCTATGGAAACATATAAGGTGCTTATACTTCTCTGCTCTAAAAACACCCGCAATGCTGGCTCGTTTTGAAATTCGGCAATGCAGGGCGAACACCAGGTAGCCCAAAAATCAACAAATACTGCGCGACCGGCAAAGTGTCTTTTAATTAACTCTTGAATGCTATTGATTTGATCGTCCTCTACAAATTGCCGGCTTAATAATGAGTCTGATTCAGGTCTTAAAATGTAAACGGCAGATTCATTTTCTATTTTCGTTTGGTTAACATTATCTGCCTCAGTGGGTAGGTTAGACCTAATGATAGCATTAAATGGGCTTTCGGGGAATTTTGTATAGTAGGTATTGAACACGTCCATAAATTCCGAATCGCTCATTGGTTTAAACGCGAGGGCTGACATCAAAGATTTGCCCATAAAATTCATTTGGACAGAGTCAGGTGCTTGATCAATGGCAGCCAAGCGAGATATAATCATACTAAATGGCTGAGCAAATTGAGCCCATGTTACAACTACTTCTTTTTTTCCTGCAATAGCTCCATCCTCAATTAAAATTGATTTTATCAATTGATTATCGTACGTTCTTGTTGTACTTGTATATTTATGAAGGTAGGGGTCATGTTTACCATAAAGCAGCTGAGCTAATTTTGCGACCTCGTTCTGGCTAAGTTTTGTTATAAAGGGTAATTCAATATCCGTTAAAAAAAAGTTCTTTAAATAAACATTAACCCAATGCAGCATAGTTTGTTCGGTTTCCCGCATCATCTCTTGATAACATTGTTCAGTGATGCGCTTTTTTCTAAGCATCAACCTAAAAGGTTCGGTGCTTTGATCAAGTTCTTGTTCAAGAAGCTCTGCTACCTTTTCTGCTGTTTCTGATTGGAATATTTCAGGAAACCTAAACTGAAGAAAATTATTGTTGCCCATAGGTGCGTTTGATGCAATCAAATTATTGGCATCTGCATTTGCGCCTAAGTACTTAACTGTTGTGTTGCCATATTTATCTTTGTTAAAAAAAAGTTGTACGCTGCCTCCTGGTTCGGCATAGAAATATGTTTTTGGCAGCAGTTTGTTTTGTAACCTGATGAACCCTGGCTTTTCCATAGCAAATGCTTTTTGAAATAATCCGTTCTTAACTGGTATTTCTATTTTTGAATCGGATAGCGTCATGTTGAAAATACCAACCACCGGTTTATACACGGATATAGTTGTGTTGTCCAATTAGCAGCAAAACATATTTTAAAGCATTTCCCAGAGGTCAAAATAATAAACATCACCATGTTTGATAATGAAGCTATTATTTTGGATTTGTTTCGTGCAGGGGTTCATGGTATTTTACTTAAAGGAGCCGAAACTATTGATGGATTAAACACTGCACTCATGGAGGTAATGAATGGCACGAGGTATTACTCGAATGAAATACAACAATTACTTGCTATAAATTCCCATCAATTTAGCCTCCCATCCAGGCTGAATTTTACTCCTCGAGAATTAGAAGTACTTCGCCTGACTTCGGGAGGTAAATCTTCTAAAGAAATAAGTTTAGCAATGGATATCTCTATTGGTTCTGTTGAAAATTATCGCAAAGAACTTCTTCGGAAAACTAAGACCAAAAATGCTGCTGAATTGATAAGTTTCTCTATGCTTAACGGGGTTTTATAGTTAATTTTTATATGATTTTACAGTTTCTATCGTGCCGCCATATCACCGAAAGAACGACTGCGGATAAGTTGGGAGTCTGGTTTTAATAAAAAGACCTGCACACTCCGCCCAGTAAACTACGAACAAAACTTGTTTATGTGCATCAGATGATTGCAATTTGTTGATTTTCATATTTCGTGCTCCGCCATGAAAAAGCGTCAGGCATTTTCACACCTGACGCGCTAATACTATAAGAGAACTAATATCTAATCGAGACCACCTTTGCGGGTAGCCTTTCTCTGCTCAGGCCACTTACCGAATTCACCTTTTTGATTTGCCGGCAACACACTCTTATCACGCTGTGTCTTTTGTGGATCTTCACACGCCATATAAACTAAAATGGCAGCAAGCATCGCATTGTTACGCACATCATCAAACACAATCTTATCATACGTATCACGATTGGTGTGCCAGGTGTAAGTTCCATACGACCAGTTTAATGAACTCAATGAAAATCCGGGAGCACCAACGGCAACAAACGATGCGAAATCAGAACCGCCACCACCGGGTGTGCCCGGGAATTTTGTTTCAATACCTTTCTTAATGTCTTCAGGAACTTCAGCTAACCAGCGGGTGATGTAATCATAAGAATGTAAAAATCCCTGCCCTGAAATATTCACCACGCGTCCCGTTCCATTGTCTTGATTGAATAACGCTTGAAGATTATCAACGATCTCAGGATGATCTTCCACAAATGCTCTTGAGCCATTCAACCCTTGCTCTTCACTTCCCCAATGGCCAACCAAAATGGTACGCTTTGGGTTTGGATATATTTTTTTCAAAATCCGCATGGCTTCCATCATCACCAGTGTGCCTGTGCCATTATCGGTCGCACCAGTGCCACCATCCCACGAATCAAAGTGTGCAGATAGCATTACATACTCATTGGGTTTTTCACTTCCCTTAATTTCTGCAATGGTATTATAGGTTGGTACTATTCCATTTTCCTTTGAATCGGCACGCAGACTAATCTTAGGTTTTTTTCCTGACTCCGCAAGACGATATAACAATCCATAATCTTCCAATGCAACATCAATAGTGGGAACCTTCTTCGTGTTCGCACCAAATATTTTATTGACTCCAAAACCTTTCGACCACAATGAAGTAACAACTCCTACTGCTCCAGCCTTCTCAAGTGCAACAGGAAGTGTACGTGTAGTATATCCTGTTTTCTTTATTCGCTCTGTCCACGCATCCGTTTGAACGGTGCGTGCCGCTTTCATTTTTTCAAAAGACTCCTTGGTTCCAAACTCCTCCCAATTGTAATCCGGTCTGCCCGAAGGTTGAGCCGTTGAAATCATCACAAACTTTCCTTTTACTGCTGGCAACCAATTTTGAAATGCCAATGAGTCTGCCAAATCCGGAATGATAATCACCTCAGCCATTACGGCTTTACCTCCGGTACTTGGGCTCCATGCCAACTGAGTTCCTTCCAGTGATTTCACCCAAGGAGCCACCATATCAATATGAGTTATGCCACGCTCCCATCCACGCCACTCACCCCATTTTTCATTTCTTACGGAAATACCCCAATCGGTATATTGAGCGATTGCCCATTCATGGGCCTGATTCATTTTTGGAGAGCCAACTAATCGCGGCCCAATTTGATCTACCAGCTCATGCGCTAATTTTTCAAGTTGTGAATTTTCATTCGCCTCTTTCACGATGCTCTCAATAATCGCGTCCTTAGTTTGAGCACTTGCTATGCTCACACAAAAGATAAGCACGACTAAAATCAATTGACTAATTTTTTTCATAATCATGTGTTGAATTCTTTATTTCTTCTGATAATTGAATTAGTCATTCTCCTTCATCGTTGCCAGAAAGCTAACCAGATCCCTGATTTCCTTCTTCGAAAGTAAAAACCGCATGGGTGGCATACTCGACATGCCGTTCGTTCTTTTAGCAATGTTTTTCGTAGTGATAAGCGTGTCTGGTTTATCTCCAATTTTCACCAACAGACCATTTGGTTTTTCCTGCTGTAAAATCCCATTGATCTTTTTACCACTGGTAAGTTCAAGAGATACCGTTCCATATCCTGGGGCTATACGTGCACTTGGATCAATCAAGGATTCTAAAATTTGCTCACGGGTTAATCGTGATGCGATACCGTTAAGTCGCGGACCTGCATTACCACCATAATCACCATACGCATGGCAGCGTATACATTGAGCGGTTTGGTTACTATAAAAAATTCCTGAACCGCGATTAGCATCTCCACCCAACAAACTTCCTGCATAACTGGCTTTAAGTGAATCAGGCGATTGCACTTTGCTGATTTCCTTATAGCGCGCAATTAATTGTGGCGAGCGAGTGCTATCGATGGCCTCTGCCAATTCAAGATACGTTTCACTAGGAAGTTTCCCACTTTCCATTCTGGTAAGTAGTTGCTCAAGAAGTTTTTGTGAACTTTCAATTGGGAAACTTCCAAGCGTGGTGATGGCGGCTTGTTTTTCCTCAACGGTCTTCGTGTTTATGACATCCGTCAGTAATGTCAACATCAACTCTTTGGAGATGTTCATCTTGGGTAATAAATCCAAACCAACAACGCGAACACTTTTTTCTTTATCAGAAAGAGCTTTGGTGATCGCATCACCTATCTGCTTGTCGTTAAGACTTGCCAATGATTTTAAACTTTCCGCTCTAACTTCGGGTTTTGGATCACTTTTCAATAAAGTAAACAACTGGGATGAAGCTTTATCAATACTAAGCTTTCCAATGGCTTTCACTGAACTCAATCGTATCGATGACTCTTTATTGCCACTAAGCTGGACAAGAATATCAGATGCCTTACTCTTCACAACCTGTGGATCTCTGGTAATTGCTCCACGGAAACGCCCATCCACACGATCCAACACCGATGGTTTAGTCCAGGTGCTCAACGCATCAATCGCTTCGGCTCTCATCGCTACGGGACTTCCTTCATGTTTTGCATAGTCAATCAGATTCTGCATCGCCCGATCATTACCCACTCTTAAATTAGCATTGATAGCTCGTCTGATTAATGCTTCATTGGTAAAGCGATAATTATTAAGCACATCTCCCAACGCTGGCAACGCTGCCTCAATAGAAAGGTCATCGTTAATGGCGCGTGCCGCTTCGGTCACAATATATTCATCTGAGTCTTCGAGGAATTCTGCAGTCCCAGGATTCTTTAATCTTCTCAATGCAACCACCGCTGCAATTCTCACGGCACGTGATGGATCTTTTGAAAGTGCTACGATAGGTTCTTCTTTTCCAATTCGCGCCAACGCAAGACTTCCTGCATGGCGGATATAAATATCTTCATCGTTGTTTGATCGCAATAGTTCGATAATAGGATTGATCGCAGATTCATAAGCAATTCTTCCTAATGCTTCTGCGGCAAAAAATCGCGCGCGACTAAACTCATCTTTCAGCAAAGGCAATAATACTGCACCGGCATCTTTATAACGAACATCACCAATCCACTTCGCAGCTTGTGCACGAATTTCAGGATCAGCGTCTTTTAATAATGGCACCAATATCTGAGCGTGCTTCAAATCCTTGCGTGCAAACTGACTCACACCCCAAATGGAATTTACTCTCGCCAATTGGTTTTCGGTTTGTGAAATATTCTGCTTGAATACGTCCAACCCTTTCTCTCCACGGGTAGCCAATTCAAATTGTGATTTTTGTCGAATACGCATGTCTGTGTGCTTTAGCAATTCACTCAGCTTATCTTCCTTGTATTTCTTAAAATCATCTGCCAATAAAATTTTTACTTGTTTACGCTCTTCACTCATGGCACCGGCAACATCCAGTTTCCAAACACGGCCATAGTCTTTCGTGTCCCAACCATCAATCCAATCAGCAAGATACATGGCACCATCTGGTCCGAAGTCAATGCCCGTGGCCAGCACTCCTCTCAAAATCATTTTCGATTCACCCATTTCAAATGTTGCTCCCTTCGGAATCAACTTGAAAGAATAAATACCTGATCTGGATGGATTGCCAACAAACTCGCCCACAAAAAAAGTATTCTTCCATTCCGGACTCAGCGCAGTGCCTGGATTATAAAGAAACCCTGTAGGTCCATTAACAAAATTTTTAATGGGGGGCAAGAAATAAGCGGCCTGACCATCAAAGCGAGGCACATGCATTTTTTCATCCATCCAGACTTTGTAGGTGTTGTTATCCGGATCCCGATATTTTCCAAACTGCCAATTGGTTCTCCATCCGGTATCTGATCCATCAACAATATAAACGATGCGCTCACTCTCACCGGGGTGATCCCCATCGTTATCTTCACTGATCAGGTTTCCATATTCATCGAAAGCAAATTCGTGTGTGTTACGGTTTCCGTAAGCAAATACTTCAAAGTCGCTACCATCGCGATTTGATCGTACAATAACACCACTGTTGGGATGCTCCCATTTTTTTCCATCAGGGCTGGTGCCATTAAACCCAATGTCTCCTATTTGCCAATATATTTTTCCTTCAGGCCCCACTTCAATACCCGACATGCCATGACCGCCAAATCCTACGTGGATACCATAGCCATGAGAGATCGAAGTTTTTTCGTCAATCAAGCCATCGCTATTTTTATCATTCAACCTCCACATGTCAGGACCGATGTTGACGAAAAGATCATCTCCGTGTTTCATTACTCCGCCCATGGCATCCGTTACTTCATCATTAAAATCTTCAATCACCAATTGCGACATGTCGGCAACACCATCGCCATCGGTATCTTCCAGGCGATATACATGTTCCTTCTCAACCGTCATATCTTTCCAATCGTGGGAGCCATCTCCATTTAAATCGGCCAGCCATTCGTTCTTCTTGCTGTTTTCAGGAGCTAATACTTTTTTCAGGAAAGTCCTTTTCTCTTCGATCGTTTTTAGTTGGATCGATTCAATCTCCCAATCCTGATGACCACGAATATCGAACTCAGAATTCTTCTGACGATTAGTGCGTGTGTAATACAACTTTCCATAATCATCCACATCAATAGCCACCGGGTCTGCTACCAAAGAATCTACTCCCCAAATGTTCAATGTAAAGCCCTCCGCAAGTTGCGGTGTTACTGTAGCCTCCGTGGCTTTTGCCATCTGAGATGCCTGTTGAGGATCTATGCTTTTGATTTTCTTATCAACAACTTCTTTCTCTTGTTGACAGCCAACAACGAATAATGTAGTGAAGATGGCTGAGATCCAAAATGTGTATTTAACTTTCATCATAATGATTTTGCTTGCGTTTATAGTTGACTTAAAATTTCTTGAGTGTGTTCGCCAAAATGTGGTGGTGGAAGGAGGTCGGTTACCGGTTGCCAGTTGCCAGTCATCTTCGGTATGAATGTTTTCACTCCGGTGAGATCTCCATTTTTCAATAATAGTTCTTTCGCTTCATTCATCCCAAATACTTCTTTCATGTTTTGAATAATGCCTGCAGGAATTTTATGGGAATTAATTTTAGCCATTAATTCTTCCGAATCAAACTTGTGAATTTCCCTGGATAAAAAAGTGGTTAGTTCATCACGATGAGTAACTCTTGCGTGATTGCTCTTAAACTTGTCGATCGTACTCAAAGCATCTAAGTTCAACACATTCAACAAATCGTAAAATTGCCGATCACTTCCCACTGCTAACAAAATTCTTTTTCCATCTTTCGTGAGAAATGATTCACCGTAAGGAGCAATGTTTGGATGAGCTGATCCCTGACGGGTGGGGAGTTTTTTTGCCACCAACCAATTTGTCGCCTGATTTGCTAAAGACGAAATGGCGGCTTGTATCAATGATACTTCCACCAGACTTCCTTCTCCAATACGATCACGTTTCAGCAATGCGAGCAACAATCCCTCTTTCAAATGATGGGCGGCTAAAATATCAATTAAAGCCACCGGCATCTTAACAGGCTCACCATTTTTCTCTCCATTCAAATCAATGAATCCGCTCTCTGCTTGTATCACAGCGTCATAACCTACGCGGTCATTGTCGGAACCGTAGCCGGTGATTTGACCGTAGATCAGTTGTTGGTGGTTAGTTATTAGTTGTTGGTAGGATACGCCTAGCTTCTCTGCATCGCCTGGTTTGTAACTGGCAATAACAATATCGCTTTTGGCGGCAAGGTTTTGCACGATTGATTTCCCTTGCGGGGAACTCAAGTCTATGGCAACGGATTTCTTCCCCCAATTCACGGAACAGAAATAGGCGGAGCGGTCATCGGTTTGCTCATCGCGGCCTTTCCAGGTGCGGGTTACATCACCACCCGTTTTCAGGTTCTCCACTTTAATTACCTGGGCACCCAGTTCAGCAAAAAACTGGCCTACACCAGGGCCCGCTAATACTGAGGCTAGTTCAAGCACTTTTAAACCTTCTAACATAGTTTTTGAGATGTAGAGCGCCTCGGCTTATTTGTCCTAACAGTTTGTTAATAAGCGAAAACGGACAACGAAATTAGAATGATTTGTCGCATTTTTGCGTTTTCGATCAAACTTAAAAAGCTACTCATGAGGATTTCTCTGATAATTATACTGGCGGTTCTTATTGGGGCTTGCAGCCCTAAAAAAAATGAACTGAAAACCGGGCTGTGGAGGGGAGTTATCGAAATGCAAGGGCAACAGTTACCCTTTGGGTTCGAAGTGCAAAAATCAAATGATCAATACAGTATTAACGTAATTAATGCAGAAGAAAAACTCGCACTCGATGAGATTTCTGTATCGGGTGATTCAGTTCGAATTGTCATGCACATATTCGATTCTGAACTTCGCGCCAAAATTGAAGGTGACAAATTGAGTGGAATCTTTATTAAGAATTATGATCGTATTAATAAGCTTCCCTTCAACGCCACATATGGTGATGACTTCCGCTTTGCAAAAGATGCGGAAACGGAGTTAGACTTTTCTGGAAAATATTCATTGGAGTTTCAGTCGCCAACAGAAAAGTATGTTGCTGTGGGAATCTTCAAACAATCCTATAGTAAAGTGATAGGAACATTTCTAACTCCCACAGGAGATTATCGATATCTTCAAGGCGATGTGATCGATAATGAATTATTCCTAAGTACATTTGATGGAAATCATTTATTTGTCTTCACCGCGAATTTTGAAGGTGACTCGATCAAAGGAAATTTCTATTCAGGAAAAAAAAGCCTTGAGTCGTGGAAAGGTATCCGCAATGCAAATGCTTCGCTACCTGATTTAGAATCATTAACATTCTTAAAGCCCGGCTTCGAAACACTTGATTTTAATTTTCCTGATGTCAATGGAAATAAAATCAGCAATGCGGATGAGCGCTGCAAAGACAAAGTGGTAATTCTGCAAATCTTTGGTACGTGGTGCCCCAACTGCATGGATGAAACAAAGTTCTTAACACAATGGTATGAACAGAATAAAGTTCGGGGTGTAGAAATTCTTGGACTTGCCTATGAACGAAAAGATGATTTTGAATATGCGAGTGGTCGTGTAAAGAAGATGAAAGAGAAATTAAAAGTCGGTTATGATTTTGTCATTGCCGGAACAAACGACAAAGCAAAGGCATCTGAAACATTACCTGCATTAAATAAAGTATTGGCTTTTCCCACCACTATTTTTATTGGAAGAGATGGAAAAGTAAAACACATTCATACAGGGTTTTCGGGTCCCGGAACTGGAATTTATTATGATCAATTCAAAGAGCGATTTAATCAGATAGTTAATGAACTTTT
>CAZIOY010000101.1:0-1189 GCA_964540915.1 uncultured Ohtaekwangia sp. | reverse complement strand
AAAAGAGTAGTAGTCGGTTTATCAGGTGGAGTAGACTCCAGTGTAACGGCATACTTGCTGAAAGAGCAAGGCTATGATGTGATTGGTATGTTCATGAAAAACTGGCATGACGACTCTGTGACCATCAGCAACGAATGTCCCTGGCTCGATGATAGCAACGATGCGATGATTATCGCTCAACAACTAGGCATTCCCTTTCAAGCCATCGACCTAAGCAAAGAATATAAAGAACGCATTGTCGATTACATGTTTGCCGAATACCAACGTGGTAGAACTCCCAACCCAGATGTGCTGTGTAACCGCGAAATCAAGTTTGATGTTTTTCTGGATGCTGCTATGAAACTTGGTGCCGACTATGTGGCAACAGGACATTATTGCAGAAAAGGCGAGCTACAAAAAGATGGAAAGACTATTTATCAATTATTAGCAGGCAAAGATCCCAACAAGGATCAAAGCTATTTTCTTTGTCAGCTTACGCAAGCACAATTATCAAAAGCATTATTTCCCATTGGAGAATTGCTTAAACCAGAAGTAAGAGCGATTGCTAAAAAAGCAGGTCTTGCTACTGCTGAGAAGAAGGATTCTCAAGGATTATGCTTTATTGGGAAAGTACATCTTCCAGAGTTTTTACAACAAAGGCTGGCGTCTAAAAAAGGAAAAGTAATTGAAGTAGGAGCAGATTCATCAGCGTTTAAAAATAGTATTGAATCAGATGATTTAGTCAATGTAACTAAACGCTATGAATTGTTTCCCCAACTGGGCGAAGTAGTAGGTGAACATAACGGTGCACATTTCTATACCATAGGTCAGCGAAGAGGATTGAACATCGGTGGTTTTGAAAAACCATTGTTTGTAATCGGAACAGATACCGATAAGAATGTTATCTATACGGGAATGGGTGATGATCATCCCGGGCTCTATCGCAAAGGACTTTTCATTCCCAACGCAGAAGAGCATTGGATACGGGAAGACTTGAAATTGCAAATCGGTGAGCAAAAAGATTACCTGGCACGCATTCGTTATCGTCAAAAACTGGAGCCATGTACTTTATTCAAAAGAGAAGAGGGTGTTTACATTATTTTTGATAGACCACAACGTGGAGTAACTCCTGGCCAGTTTGCAGCATGGTATGAAGGAGATGAATTAATCGGATCGGGGGTTATTGATTAAGTTTCGATCTATGAGTTTC
>CAZIOY010000100.1:0-10991 GCA_964540915.1 uncultured Ohtaekwangia sp. | reverse complement strand
GTAAACGAATATATCTATCATTCTGAAAGGACAAAGATTAATTGGCTATACTTTGCTGGGCGTTGGAGTATTCTTGCTTACGGGAATTGATAGGTCTTTATAAAAAGGGATCTTAGACTATTCTTTCGGTTTGTGTTTTTTAGAACTGCCGGGTTGAATCAGTTTTGCTACCAGGCCGGTCCAACCGGTTTGATGATTGGCCCCTAAACCTTTTCCGGTATCACCATCAAAGTACTCATGAAATAAAAGATGTTCCTGAAAATGAGGGTCTGATTGAAACATAGGGTTGTCACCATGTATCGGTCGGTTGCCGGATTCATCTTTCTTAAAAAGTTTTACCATTCGTTGTGAAAGATCGTGGGCGATTTCCCGCAAGTTGAGCATATTGCCCGAACCAGTAGGATGTTCTATTTTAAAATCATCACCATAGTAGTGATGAAATCGTTGCAGGGATTCAATGATCAGATAATTTACCGGAAACCAGACCGGACCCCGCCAGTTTGAGTTGCCTCCAAATAAGTAGGAATCACTTTCACCGGATTTATATCGAACAGAAAATTCACTACCGTTGGCGTGTAACCGGAATGGATTTTCTAAATGAGCGCGGGATAATGCACGCACACCATAGGGTGATAGAAATTCCTGCTCGTCCAGCATCCGTTTTAGTAGTCGCTTCATACGGTGACCACGCAATAAGGAAAGCAGGTGGCGTTGGTTTTTACCTCGATCGCCCCACCGTGAAATCAGGCTGGCAAGGTCGGGCCGGTTTTGCAAGAACCAATCTAGTCGTGCCGTGAACTCCGGCATTTTCTGAAAAATATCTTCATCCAATACCTCTACAGCAAACAGCGGAATTAGTCCCACCATCGAGCGAATTTTTAACTTAACGCGTTCATTATTGGGAAGATGTAACACATCATAGAAGAATTCATCCTCTTCATCCCACATGTTGATGCCTTCATTGCCAATATTTCTCATGGCTCCCGCGATATAGAGAAAGTGTTCAAAGAATTTTGTGGCAAGACTTTGATAGGTAGAATTTTCTTTCGCTAATTCAAGTGAAATCCGCAGCATGTTTAATGTAAACATGGCCATCCAGCTGGTGCCATCCGATTGTTCGATATAACCCCCGGTTGGCAATTGTTTACTGCTTCGGTCGAACACACCGATGTTATCCATACCTAAGAAGCCGCCTTGAAAAATGTTGTTGCCGTTATTATCTTTTTTATTTACCCACCAGGTAAAGTTGAGCAGCAACTTATGGAATATTTCTTCCAGGAATTTACGGTCGGCTTTGCCATCCTGAAGTTTACTATCGATTTTATACACACGCCATGCGGCCCATGCATGAACCGGTGGATTGACATCACTGAACGACCACTCATAGGCGGGCAGTTGGCCATTGGGGTGCATATACCATTCTTTGGTAAGCAACAACAGTTGATGTTTGGCAAACTCAGGATCTATTAACGCGAAGGGTATGGCATGAAAGGCGAGGTCCCATGCGGCATACCAGGGGTATTCCCATTTATCAGGCATCGAAATGATGTCTGCATTATGAAGGTGGTTCCATTCATTGTTGCGTCCCTTTTTGCGTTCAGGTGATGGCGATGGATGTGCGGGATCTCCTTTGAGCCATACATCCAGATCGTAATGATAAAATTGTTTGCTCCACAGCATGCCGGCCAATGCTTGCCGTTGAATCTGCCGCTCCTCTTCATTGGCGATCGTCTTTTGCAGATCGTCATAAAATTCATCCGCTTCTTGTTTACGCTTTTCAAAAAGTGAATCAAACTGCTGAAAAGGCTTAGCCAGGTGGCGGGCTGCTAAACGCAGGCGCATTACTTTCGATTGTCCCGGACCGATCGCCCAATCGGCACGGAAAGCTGCTTTGGTTCCTTTATGAGCTTTATTAATCGTGCCCGGGTTGCCGAATACCACATAGTCATTGATGCCATCTTTGAAACTCCCTTCTTTGAAATATTCATGAAGACGAAGCGTGTTGGTTTCGTTTTCACAAAAAACCGTCTCTGACTTTGTATCACAATAGAAATAGTATTCACCCGCATGCCGGTGGGCCACTTTCAGAGCGCCATGATCATCAAGATAAATTTCCGGTTTGATAGGATCATTTCCCGCGGCCCATGTGTTGCGAAACCAGATGGTAGGCAGCACATCAATGGAGGCGGTTTCAGTACCACGGTTTGTTACCGTGATCTGCATTAAAATATCATTGGTATCTGCTTTGGCATATGCCACCTCTACATCAAAGTAACGGTTTGATTCAAAAATACCAGTATCCATTAATTCAAATTCCGGATCCTGCTTTCCGCGTTTCTTGCTCTCTTCGGTCAGCCAGGCATATGGATATTCATTATGCGGATACTTGTAGAGCATGCGCATGTAAGAATGAGTGGGCGTGGAGTCGAGGTAGTAATAGAGCTCCTTTACATCTTCACCATGATTTCCTTCCGGGTTGGTGAGACCAAAAAAACGTTCCTTCAGGATCGGATCTTTTTTATTCCATAGCGCCAGGGAAATGCAAATCAATTGCTGATCATCGGAAATGCCAGCAATTCCTTCTTCACCCCACCGGTAAGCTTTACTTCGGGCCATGTCGTGCGACACATAATTCCAGGAGTCTCCATGAGCACTGTAATCCTCCCGCACGGTGCCCCACTGCCGGTCCGTGAGGTAAGGACCCCATTGCCGCCAGTTTTTTTTGCGATCACGATCTTCAATTAAACGCTTTTTTTCTTCGGTCATACTGCGAGAAAAGTAAGAAAAAAACACGAGTACCCATCATCATAATATTCTATATATTGAGCATACCATGCAGGACGATAAGAAGATCTCGCGACTTTCTGATTTTAAGAAATCATTATTGTAGTCGTGTTGCGTGAGTGGAAGACCAATGTGCATGGTTCGTATTGGGTTTTGCGGGAAAAAGGGGTTTCGTAGTTCAGCCTCCAATTAATAGTTTCTGCAATTGTAATCCAATCATTCTGAGAGACTTAATGGATCTTTCCGAACCGAGGAACAAATTATTCTAAATAGTTGTATATACAACAGTTGTATGTAAATTTGTTAGCTTTTTCGATTAACCAGAATAAAAACCGATAATTATGAATACGGTATTGCACAAAGCGGCCTCACGAGGTCACGCCAATCACGGTTGGCTCGACACTAGTCACACCTTCAGTTTTGCTCATTATTATGACCCAACCCGTATGCATTTTGGTATGCTGCGGGTTCTCAATGATGATTTTGTAGATGGAGGTAAAGGCTTTGGAACCCACCCGCATGATAATATGGAAATTATTTCAATTCCCTTGTTGGGCGATCTTGAACATAAAGACAGTATGGGCACTGTGGCCGTGATCAAACAAAATGATGTGCAGATTATGAGTGCGGGCACTGGCATCTATCACAGCGAATACAACAAGAACAAAGATAAGAAGGTGAACTTCCTTCAGATTTGGGTATTCCCCAAAGAAAAAAACATTGCACCTCGTTATGATCAAATCACATTCCGGCCAGAGGATCGTGTAAATAGATTACAGCAGATTGTAAGTCCTTCAAAGACCGATGATGGTGTTTGTATTAATCAGGATGCCTGGTTTCATCTGGGTAATTTGAAAAAAGGATTTTCAGCAGACTACACCATAAATCAAAAAGGCAATGGCGTATATGTTTTCGTGATTGAAGGCGATGTTACCATCAACGGTCAATTATTAAACAAGCGTGATGGTTTTGGGGTCTGGGATGTTGAAGGACTTTCCATTTTAGCGGATAGTGATGCCGAGGTTTTATTGATGGAAGTACCGATGAATTAATGGTTGTTGGATGATAGCAACTAAGAACAAGGTACTAATAGGAACGCATTATGAATGAGCGTTTAAACATTCTCGTCATTGGCCGTCACGAGCAAATCATGGAAACTGTGGTGCGACTCATCAACGATCAGCCCAACTGGAATGCACACGGAGCCATGACCGATGAACACGCGATCGAAATTTTCTATCAGGAGATGTTCGACCTGGTGCTGATTGGTGGTGGTGTAGAGGAAGTATCAGAAGCAAAATTTAAAATGGAATTTGAAAAAATCAATCCACAGATAAAAATCATTCGTCATTATGGCGGAGGAAGTGGACTGTTGTTTAATGAGATATTGGAAGCACGATAAGGGTTATTGGTTGATGAATATGAAAAACAGAACTGTTTCTCGTTTACTCTACGCACACAAGGTTGACATGGGCGGCATGCCTATCCGGCAACCTTTACCTACCCAACAGGTTGATCAAATAGATCCATTTCTTTTGTTGCATCACGCCAATGTAAAAGCACCACCGCATATTGAGCCTGACGATGCAGGTATTGGTCCACATCCGCATCGTGGATTTTCTCCGGTCACGTTTATTTTCAAAGGAGGCGTGCATCATCGCGACAGCAGAGGTAATGACAGCACTATTTATGCAGGTGGTGCACAGTGGATGAACGCAGGCATGGGTATTCTTCATAGCGAGCGCCCACCCGATGACATTCACGAAATTGGGGGCCGACAGGAAATCATTCAATTGTGGATCAACACTCCGGCAAAAAATAAAATGGATCAGCCTGCTTATTATCCGCTCAGCGCGGAAGAAGCGCCAGCATTTGTCAGTGAAGATGGCCATGTGGATGGAAAAGTATTTTCAGGGGAAGTGTTTGGTTTGAAAGGACCGATACCCTCACAAACCGTTGTCAATGCAGCGACAATAACATTTAGAAAAGGAGGAAAAATTTCGATTACTCTTCCGTCAGATCACAATGCACTGATTTATTTACTGGATGGTAAGTTGAAGGTCGATGGATTTGGCATGGTAGAAGAACTACACATCGTTCATTTTAAAAATGATGGGGAAGGCATTACTCTCGAAGGCCTTGAAGATACACGCGTACTATTATTAAGCGGTCTGCCATTGAATGAACCGGTAGTTTCGCACGGGCCGTTTGTGATGAATACCCAAACTCAGATCATGGAAGCCATGCGTGATTATCAAATGGGAAAAATGGGAATCTTAATTGAAGAATAATTCAGCTCTAAAAACGACTAACGCTCAATAACCTAAACCTAACAACTATTATTATGTCAACAGAAAATCAACTTACTTTTTTAAAAGCTCTGAAAGGAGGCGCTATTGCGGGATTAATTGGTGCAGGCCTCAATAATCTTTGGAGTTTAATCGCCAATGCATTGGGAGCCACCATTCCAAAGGGATTTGCTTTAGCAGTAACCATGTCATCTATTTTCCCTTTGTTGATCGGAGCTATTTTATTTTTTGTGTTCGTTCGCTACCTACCCAAGGGCAAAATGGCTTGGATTGCCATCGCGGTGGCTTTTGCATTGTTCAGTTTTTATCCGGTTTTTAGCACACCACAATTGCCGGATGGCACGGTGTTAGACGACACATTTCAATTATTGGTAGGCCCGATGCATTTAATTTCAGGGTTTTTAGCAGTTTGGGGAATTCCCCGCTGGAGCAAGTAAACTGTTTATCGTTTTGCGTGTTTAGTAATAATAATTAACACCTTTATAATGGAAACCATGGTTGCCCCTATGCAAAAATCAAGTCAGTTTGAATTTTCTGTCGCAGACGTGATCGAGCAGAGAAGGAGTCGCAGGGCATATTCATCACAGCCAATAGAGCCTGACAAAATCTATTCACTTTTTGAAGCTGCCCGATGGGCACCCTCCAGCATGAATGAGCAACCCTGGGCGTACTTATATGCCACCAAAGATCAGCCTGAGTTGTGGAATAAATTAGTTGATGCATTAAATGAAAGTAATCGTGTGTGGGCCAAAGAAGCGCCACTTCTTGTTTTGAGTATGGCACGTAAAACCCATCTCCGTAATGGTGCTGTTAATGTCTCAGCAAAATATGATGTTGGCGCTGCCAATGCTTTTCTTTCTATGCAGGCAACGCATTTTGGATTGAATGTTCATCAAATGGGTGGCTTCGATCGTCAAAAAGCCATTGAGAATTTTAACATACCCGAAACTCATGAGCCAATCGTGATCATGGCCATTGGCTACCTGGGTGATGCAGAAAGTTTATCAGAGAATCTGAAGCAAAGAGAAGTTGCTCCACGCGAACGCTATACCCAGGAATTTTTTGTGACGAACAAATCCTTTTAAAAAATGGTGACGGCAATTATTGGTCAGGATCATTACAGAACGGAATTAATAGCTTCAGGCAAAACCGTAATTGCGGATGAACCAGAAGAATTAGGAGGAACAAACACAGGCCCAGCACCCGGTGAGTTTCTGATGATTTCCCTGGCATCATGCACGGCCATTACACTTCGCATGTATGCGGATCGTAAGAAATGGGATGTAAGTAAAATCAAAGTGGAAGTTGCTTCTGAAAAAATAGATAACACAACTTTTTTCAAAAGAGAAATTACACTGGAAGGAAGCCTGGAAGAAGATCAGCGCCAGCGCCTTTTACAGATTGCAAACTCTTGTCCGGTACATAAAGTGCTTTCGAATCCAATCGAAATTAGTACCCGGTTGATCTAATTTTACGGATCTTCTAAAATTTGAAATCTTTTCGTATGAAGGACATCACAAAGAAATATACCAACGGAGAAGTGACCATTGTGTGGAAACCCAACATATGCATTCACTCAACTATGTGTTTTAATGGTTTAGGTAACGTATTTGATCCTCAAAAAAGACCGTGGATTACTCCAGAAGGAGGCACCACGGAACAAATCATCGATCAGGTTAAAAAATGCCCGTCAGGCGCCCTGCGCTATTATCTGAACAGCGAGGCGGGTGATGAAGTGAAGGTGGTGGCTGAGACAATCGTAGAGACCATGCCTAACGGTCCCTTGCTGGTATATGGAAATGTTACGGTAAAAGACCAGAACGGAATCTTACAAAGAAAAATAACGTCACAGCTTTCTGCCGGTGTGGGGGATCGTCCAACAAGCCGTTTTGCGATGGATCGCACAAGAAAATTGGTTTTGAAGGTTAATGAAGATTGTAATCATTCCTTTTCTTAATTTTGACTCACTAAAAAGTGATGCTATGAAAAATTTAACAATTTTGGTTTTTGCGTTTATCGCATTGATTGGCTGTCAGACCAGGAAGGAGTTAGTAGTTAATACCTATGGTGAAGCCATCTCAACAGATGGGGCACTTTCTTTGACAGGTTTGAATGAGCAGGTGGAAGGCAAAGATTCTGTTGCGCTTACCCTAAAAGGAACCATTGAACAAACATGCGAAAAGAAAGGATGCTGGATGACTGTGAAGGATGAAAATGGAGTAGCCACGCGCGTTACCTTTAAAGACTATGGATTTTTTGTTCCAACGGAAGGAGCAGAAGGAAAGGAAGTGGTGTTTAGCGGAATGGCGAAGAAAAAAGTTACTGATGTAGCCACCTTGCGTCACTTCGCAGAGGATGCCGGAAAGAGTCAGCAAGAAATTGATGCCATCACCGAGCCTAAAGAAGAAATAGAATTTGTTGCTAATGGTGTGATGATCTATGAGAAAGAAGCAAAGAAGGAATAACTGATTCTAAACAACCCTCTGTCAATACACTATTCAATCCCGGGTGAGTCGGATGATTTCCTTCTCAAACCCGGGATATTTTTTTAATAACTCTTTGCGGTCGGCCATTTCAAAATCACGAAAGTCGAAGCCGGGTGCAACTGTGCATCCGCAAAGCGCAAAACTGTTTTGTTGTTCTACGTGAGCGCCAAACCAACAGTTGGCGGGAATCATGACTTGCAGCGACTCTCCTTTTTCAAGATCTGATCCCAGCTTAAGAATTTTTAATTCATTTTCCTGTAATACGTAAATCAGCAATGTGCTTCCCTGATAAAAATGCCACAGTTCATCGGATTTGATTCGATGAAAAACCGAACGGTCTTCAGAGCGCAGCAGGAAAAAGATCGCTGTAGAGAAATGCCGATCGCCATCAAATCCAGCAGGAAGTGCGGAGGAGGAAATCATTCCGGATGAACGATACATTTCTTTGTAGTAGCCGCCTTCGGGATGAGGAAGTAAGCTCAGGTGGTTTATCCAATAGTCAACATTGATCATAACCGTTATTTAACCATGATTTTATACCAAAGGAATAAAATTCATATGTGATTTAGGTAAAATAAATCATCTTGCCGGCAGAAAGTACGGAGTCTTAGCTCAGCTGGTTCAGAGCACTACCTCGACAAGGTAGGGGTCGTGGGTTCGAGCCCCACAGATTCCACATTGACCCTTATCATGAGGAAATTTTTGTTTTTATTGACTTTCATTTTGGTGAGCGTATTCATCCATGCGCAGCAAAATCCAGCACCGTATATCGTGTTGGTTTCGTTTGATGGCTTTCGCTACGATTATGTCAAAAACTTCAATCCGCCCAACTTTAAAAAATTCATTTCAAAAGGGTCGCAGGCTGAAGCCCTGATTCCTTCTTTTCCGAGTAAAACGTTTCCGAATCATTACACATTGGTTACCGGTTTGAACCCCGGCAATCACGGCTTGGTTGATAATGCATTTTATGATCGTGTGCGCGATGTAACCTATGGAATGCGAAAACAAAATCTTGTCGTTGATCCTTACTATTACGGTGGGGTGCCTTTGTGGGAATTGGCAAAAAGAAATGGCATGAAGTCAGCGTCTTACTTTTGGGTGGGATCAGAAATGAGCGATGAAGCGCGCAGGCCCGATTATTATTTCCCGTTCGATGATTCAATAAATCCGAATTTGAAAGTTGATCAGGTGATCAATTGGTTAAAGCTGCCTGACCCCGAGCGACCTCACATGATCACCTTATATTTTTCTTCTCCTGATCACGAGGGGCACGACTTCGGACCCCATGCAGAACAGACAAAACAAGCTGTATTAAAAGCAGACAGTTTACTGAGTAGATTAATGGCAGGTATTGAGTCAACCAAACTTCCCGTGAATGTGATTTTGGTTTCCGATCATGGCATGTATGAACTCACCGTGCAAGAGGAGACGTATATTTTTATCGATGAATTGATTGATCGGAAAGATCCTTCGGTAAAACTGGCCAACGGTGGCACCCAAACACATTTGTATTTTACGGATTCACATAAGCGCGATTCGGTATATGCTGTTTTGAAAAAACAAGAGG
The DNA here is from genome assembly GCA_964540915.1 of uncultured Ohtaekwangia sp. Lineage (GTDB taxonomy): Bacteria > Bacteroidota > Bacteroidia > Cytophagales > Cyclobacteriaceae > ELB16-189. The sequence goes on along the minus strand of CAZIOY010000100.1, from coordinate 1,845 downwards.
ACAAATTTACCGTGTTGAAGAAGGAGGAATTTCCATCCCGCTGGCATTATCAACATGATCGTGTCGGTGATTTATTGGTCGAAGCTAAACCTGGTTATTATATGCGGGAAGGATCCCGAGAGCGGTTTATGAAATCGGCAAAAATTGGTAGCATGATGGGTGTGCATGGTTATGATCCTGATGTAACCACTGATGTGCTCGGAATTTTTTATGCCTGCGGGCCCAACATCAAATCGGGATTAACAGTAGCGCCATTTCAAAACATTCATGTGTACCCGCTTATCGCTAGAATTCTTGGATTGCCTTTACCAAAAATTGACGGTAAACCAGAAGTGCTTGATAAGCTTTACAAAAAATAATAATGTTGATACAGTGTAATTGTCAATTGTCAATTGCCCATTGTCACTTGTCAATGGGTTGCGAAGTCATCGCCAGAAACACGCCATTGGTCCAGCCAAATCCGTCCTGATTAGGGTATTCACCGCCACTCGCTTCTCCGTCTTTACTCCACACATCATATTTCTCCGTCATCTTACCGGTATTGGCATAAACTTTTAAATTCACATTTACCCAATTGGTTTTTATTTGGTCGGCCAAGTCTTCTAGTCCGTAGTTAAGAAGTCCGCGATATGCAATCCACTGCAGAGGAGCCCATCCGTTGGGCGCATCCCATTGCTGCCCGCTGTGAAGCAGTGTAGTAGTAAGACCCCCTGATTTCAGAAATTTATTACGAAGCACTTTCTCAACGGCCCGGGCCTGATCAGGTGTTGCCACTTTAAAGAATAGGGGAAAGGCAGCAGCCAGTGTGTATGATTGTTTTTGTTTTTGAGCGACAAAATCATAATCAAAGAAGAAGCCCTGCTCTTCATTCCAACAATATTTTTTTATTGCCTCTTTTCGCGTAACCGATTGGTTGAGATATTTTATCGACTCCGCGTTGTTGCCGCTTTCGCGGAAGGCATCCGCCAGCACAGCTTCTAAATGATAGAGCAGACAATTTAAATCAACGGGAATGATTTCGGTGGTGTGAATGGTGGAAAAGGAATTTTCATCCTTAAACCAACGACTACTAAAGTCCCAACCGGATTCTGCGGCCGCGCGTATGTTTCGATAAAGATGCTCCTGTTTTTGAATGGCATGATGAGCAAGTTCAGCATCTTCTTTATATGACTCAGGCCGTGGCGTTGCGTTTTCATCCCAATAGCGGTTGAGTACCGAACCATCGGGTAATCGTACCACTCTATGTTGCGCATAATTATCTGAGAGATTTTCACTCTTCATCCAGAATGCATACTCCCCTTCAAGATGTGGAAGGTACTTTTTCAGTACGTCTTGCTTTAGTCCACTCAGTAGTTTTACCATCAATGAAAAGAACGGTGGCTGCGACCGCCCCAGATAATAGGTACGATTGCCGTTTGGAATATAACCCACCGTATCAATCAGGTGAGCAAAATTATCTACCATGTTCTCGATCAGGTCGGTGCGCCCCGAAACTTTTAAACCGAGCATGGTGAAGTAACTATCCCAATAATAAATCTCGCGGAAGCGCCCACCGGGCACAACGTACGGATGAGGCAAAGGAATAATGGAACCTCCAGCCTCGTCAGGCGTTCGGGTCAGCACACCCCACAAGTCAATGATATGTTGTGTGGCTGATTTGGCTGCGTCACTTTTATATTCAGTGGCTGATGCTTTGGGTAAATTGAAATTATCAGGAATAAACTTTTTTAGTTCGAAGTTGGCGTTGTCTTTTTGTGATAGATAATCCTGATTGATTTCTTCCAAGCTCCGTTTGGCAATGCAATCAGGAAATGTTTTTCCATCGCCAAGAATATTTTGAAGTTG
>CAZIOY010000099.1:0-11481 GCA_964540915.1 uncultured Ohtaekwangia sp. | reverse complement strand
CGTTCACAGGCAATCGGTGGACCTGTCAATGAACGCATCGGACCCGGAACCTATAACATTACCGTAACCAATCAATCTAATCAGTGCCCGGCCGGTGGTTCAGTGATCTTGCTGTCGAATCCTCAACCTTTGGATATACTCACCGTAACCAAGCAAGATCAGAACATTTGTTTTGCTGATGGTAGTATTACCGTAGCATCACTGAACTCATCTGCCGTGGGGGACTACTCCTATCAGTGGTTTAGAGGAACCATAAACTCAACACCTTTGGCCAATGGTGGTAATGTTCAGATTAACACTCCAACTCTTTCAGGTCCAGCGTATCCAACCATGGGTGCTGATACGTATTTCATCATCGCTACCAAAAATTCAGGATTGAGTTCAGGATCCGGTTGTGCAACTCCTCCTTTCCGTGTGGATGTGCTTGATCTGCATCAGGATCCTCAGGCTCAATTCGGCTTCTCGCCCAACTCCAGTTGTGATGTAACAAATCCGAATGGTATTGTTTTAGCGACTGCCTCTGAAAGAGATGCATCCATCGATGCTTATACCTTTACCTGGCAACTAAATAGTAGTGCCTTACCTGGTTTTATAACCCAGACGGACATTACCAATACCAGTCAGTTGGACAATTCCCCTGAAGGAAGTTATGCCCTAACCATATTCAACACCACAACAGGTTGCAATTTCACCTCTGGCATTAATGTCACCGTAGACAAAAATATTAGCCTTCCCAATATCATAACGGTAAATAAATTTGAACCCACCACTTGTATTGGAGATGGAATCGCTGAAGTAACTAGTATCTCCGTTGGCGGTGGTCCTGCATTAAGCGGAGCCGCGATTGCCCCTCCAAACTTTGAATACGAGTGGTATGTTGGAAATATCAGCGTAACCAGTCAGTTAGGGACAGTAGCACCGCTGCTTACCCCTATTAAGAATGGTAAGTATTATGTTTTTGTAAAAGATTTAACAACAACTTGTAAATCAGAACCTACAGAGGTTGAATTAAAAGATCAAAACATCGTGTATCCGGTTATTGAAATAACCATAACAACGCCCCAGATAAGTTGTGATGATTCAGTACTGGGCACCGGCACATTGGTATCCACTGCAGATGCACAAGATGATACAAATCCAAATTACACGTTTGAGTGGTTCCCTAGCCTGGACTTAACGGGAAGTAGTTTTGCTGTTACCAGTACCATTGAATCATTACGCTCCGGCAACTATTCAATTCAGGTTAAAAATCTTGCAACGGGCTGCGCGACAAGTGCCTTATATATTGTGCCCGACAATGCTCCACAGTTCTTGCCTCAGCTGGCGTTAAGTTCTGCTAAAAGAACTTTGTGTGTAGGACAAGACGGATCTGTATTTGCCGGAATTGTGAATATCAACCCCGCCTATCCGTTCACGTTGAACTACACCGCAGATTTATTCTTCGGAGATAAAGTGAGCGATCCAAACTTGCCCACGCTTACCCCAGATGTGCCGAACATGCCCAATGTTCCAGGGTTTGCTCAGAACTTTACAACCCCCAACAATCTTGCCCAGGGAATATATACAGTACGTGTCATTGACAACAACACGGGCTGTGTGGCCGTGAAGGCTGAAGTAGTAAAAGATGGCCGTGTGCTTCCTTCCGTGGTAATCGTACCAGAAAATCCGAATATCAATTGTGATGACACCATTGCCAACGGGCAACTATCCGCTACGGCTGATGGTAATCAAATTGCCGGCTATACATTTGATTGGTATACCGGTGCCAGTATTTCCAACACAGCAACACCAATCGTTACGGATAACAACAGACTGATTGGACGCGTTGCCGGTGACTATACCGTTCGTGTGGTAAGGGAATTGACTGGATGCGCGAGCGATAAGAGTGATAAAATCATTGATGGACGGGTGTTCCCTCCCGCCCCTACCGCGTTGGTATTGAGAGACCGGACCAATTGTGTGTTACCCAACGGATGGGTAACAGCAAACGTGAACGGTATCACGATTGCTCATACCTTCAGTTGGTATAATGGCGGCACTACTAAGCCTGCCTCAGATTTTGTAGGTGTTGATTATTTTGATCGTGATATTGGGCCTTACAGCGTTACGGCTACCGATTTAATAACCGGATGTATTTCACTACCCGCAACCGTAAACGTAAAAGATGGCCGGATTACCCCTATCGTAGAGTTGACTTCAACGCCAGCGCTATGCCTCACTCCAACTGGAGTTGTTTCATTGGAGTTAATCAACAATCAAGAAGTGATCCTCACGGACATAGCCTGGTATGATGATGCAACCAACGGTATTATTGGTCGTGGCCCTGAAGTTTATAATTTACCAGCCGGATCGTATACGGCAGAATTTATTTCTTCTGAAAGTTGTGAAGGAACCGCCACCACTGAAATCGAAACTGAAATTCTCTCTTATAATCTGGTGTCGGTAAATGGAGATGATAAAAATGATAGCTGGATAATCGACTGCTTGCAGAATTTCCCGAATAATAATGTGAAGGTGTTTAATCGTTCAGGAATCAAAGTGTATGAAGCCGATAGATATAATAACTCCGATATCGTATTCAGGGGTGTAGGAGAAAGCGGTGTCTATTTATTTGGAGACAAATTACCCGATGGCACTTACTTCTATATCATCGACAAACGTGATGGATCAAAACCTATAACCGGCTTCCTTGAATTAGTAAGATGATGAAAAGACTAATCCTATTATTTCAGCTGACCATAGCTATTGCTTTTTCAAGCATGGGACAGCAGCGTCCGGTACAATCCCTGTATATGTTTGATCCATTGTTGCTCAACCCGGCCTTTGCCGGCACACAAGTGCAACTAAGCACCACCACGATTTATAGAAATCAGTGGGTAAATTTTCCGGGGGCTCCAAAAACTTTTACTTTATCAACGCACACCGGCTTCAAACAAAACCGGGTAGGCCTCGGACTTATCGCGGGTAAAGATCAAATTGGTATTCACGATGAGTCTTCGTTATATTTTGCCTATTCCTATAAGTTGCCCTTGTCACGATTTGATAAATCCGCTTCACTTTCATTTGGGCTTCAGGGAGGATTTAACGCATTGCGATCGGATTACACGATGACCATTTCCCGTGAAGACGACAAGTACGGGGTATTTCGTTCATTTAACCCAAACTTTGGAGCAGGACTATTTTATCGAAATAAAAATGCCTACCTGGGTGTTTCCGTTCCTTATTTTTTAAATAGTGAAATACTCACTGCTCAAACAGCCTTCGAAAGTTCTGCCAGACGATATCGCTACTATTATTTTTCCGGTGGTTTCACAAAAAAATTGTCGAACACAGTAAAGATTGTTCCCTCCGCCCTGGTACGTTTACAAGACAAGGCTCCCCTGAGTTTTGATGTTACTTTGATTACCGTATTATATGATGCTGTAGGAATAGGTGCATCCTACCGACTTAATGATTCCATCATCGGCCTATTTGAATTACAGCTTAATGAGAATTTCCATGTAGGCTACGGCTATGATTTCACTGCATCGGACATAAGAACGTATTCCAATGGCACACATGAAATCATGCTTAACTATCGGATCAAAATAACCAAATTTCATCAGGGCCTGGAATGTCCATCTTACTGGTAGATTCAGTTTGGAGAGTTTTGATTTTGAATGTTTATACGTCAATGGAATTTTGCTTGAATAAACGTTATAAAAAAATAGTAACTTGGTGATTAAGTAAAGTATGACTCGCAATATTAATCATACGTATATTCTGATTCTTCTGGTAGTTTTCTTATCTGGAACTCAATTGGCCTATTCACAAAAATTTGCTGTTGGAATTAAGGCCGGAGCTACTGTATCAAAAAGTTCATTTGGCGACAAGGACGATAATGATGACTTTACCAATTCATGGGTGCCTGGTTATTTCGGAGCCGGTCTGGTCAATTTCCAATTAAAGAATAATTTCTCATTTCAGACCGAGGCAGGTTACTCTAAACGAGGAAGGAAAATTGAATTTAATGAGGGCACCTGGGATAACAATGCAACGTATCATTTTCTTGATGCATCCATGATGCTAAGAAAATCATATCCATTAAAGTGGAGTAGCAACGTAAAAGGAACCTGGTTTTTTAATGTAGGGCCGAAGGTAAGTTATTGGTTGAACGGAAAAGGTGTTGTAACCACCGGTGGCACCTATGTGGATCCTGATGATGGACGTACCAAAATCTCTAAAGGCGGCTCATACGACTATAGCATTAAGTTTGAGAAAGAACCCGCAGAACCTGACGCCCCCGACTTCAACACCATGTATCTATCGGACGTAAACCGATGGCTTTTTGGATTGGACTTTGGAATCGGTGTGGATGCACCCACCCTGGCCTTGCAGCGATTTATTGTTGAATTGCGGTTTACCTCGGGTCATACTTTTTATGGAGGAAGGAACAGTGCCTTTAATCGCACACTTGGTTTTACTGATAACCTTCGTGCAAACGAAAAAATATTTTCTCTCTCCATTGACTATGCGATCAATCGCGTATATAGAGAGGGCCAAAAAGGAAAGAGTACGAAGAGAGACGTTAAAAAATCGAAGCCCAGAAAAAATATTGATTCTTTACTTCATTAGTACTTCAATAATAAATCAATTTCTGATTTCACTTTTTCAGCAGAAGGCAGCATCCTCTTCTCCAGTTCAACATTCAATGGAACAGCAGGCAAATTAGCTGCGCCTATTGTCCATACAGGGGCATCGAGCCATTGAAAGCACTCTTTGGAAATTCTTCCGGCCAGCGATTCAGCAAAAGAATTTAATAAAGGCTCCTCGGTTAGTACCAACGCTCTTCCATGCCTCTTTACGGATTCAACAACGCAACTCCAATCGATGGGATTAAGTGTTCGTAAATCTACAATCTCAATTTTTCCTTCAAAGGCGAGGGCGGCATCTTTCGCCCAATACACCCCCATGCCATAGGTAATGATAACCAGCGATTCACCACCAGAAATCTTTTCGGGACTTGCCTCTTTAACAATTCGGGCTTTCCCTAACGGTATCATGTAATCTTCATCGGGCTCAATGGTCTTTGCCTCGGCTGTGCCCGGCACTTTACTCCAGTACAGGCCCTTATGCTCCAACATAACCACCGGATTAGGATCATAGTAAGCGGCCTTCATCAACCCCTTCATGTCTGCGGCATTGGATGGATATATTACTTTAATACCTCTTATGGTGAGCAACGTTGACTCAATACTTCCTGAGTGATAGGGCCCTCCTCCTCCATAGGCACCTATCGGAACACGGATCAAAGACTGAATTGGAAATTTTCCTTTCGTTAGATAACAGCTCTTTGATACTTCCTCAACCAATTGATTGATGCCCGGCCAGATGTAATCAGCAAATTGTATCTCTACAATGGCCTTGGCGCCCACGGCACTCATGCCCGCAGTAGAGCCAATAATATAGGCCTCTTGTATAGGCGTATTAAATACGCGATGGTCACCATATTTTTGCGCCAGTGTGGCTGCCTCTCTGAAGACGCCACCTAACCGTGCGCCTACATCCTGACCATAAAACAAAGCCTCCGGATGCTTCTTTAAGATTTCATCAACGGCATGAAGGGCGGCATCTACCATAACCACCTTCTCACCTTTCTTTGGAGAACGAATACCCTGTTCTTCCTGGATGGGCGTGGGAGCAAATTCATGAGAATCAAAATCTTCAGGATCAGGATCTTTTGATTGAAGCGCTTTTACGTACTCTGAATTCACCCGATCACGTGCTTCCTTTTTTATTTTCTCTAAACGGAATTTTTCAAAACCACGCCCGATCAGAATATTTTCCAGTTTAGGAAGCGGATCATCTTTTTCCTGAAGCACTACGTTATCGCCCCGATACCATTCTTTTCTTACACCAGACGTGTGATGGCCCAACAAAGGACACGTAGCGTGAATTAATATCGGGCAACGGGATTTCCGTACAAATTCAATCGCCTCTTGCAAGCATTTATAACTGGCAACAAAATCAGATCCGTCAACCTGTTTGCGTTCAAGCCCCTTGAACCCGGCAGCATATTCATAGGCATCCATGGCCCTCATCTCTTTGCCCATGGCCGAAATGCCCCAATCATTGTCTTGTACCAGGTAGATGATCGGAAGTTTTTTCAAAACCGCCATTTGAAATGCCTCCGCAACCTCGCCTTCGGTAACCGATCCATCCCCTAATGAACATAACACGATAGGCCTGATCTTTCCTTTTAATAAGCCCTGTGATTCGAGGTAAGAGATACCATGAGCCATACCCGTGGCAGGAATCACCTGCATGCCTGTTGCCGAACTCTGATGGGGTATGGTTGGAAAGCCCTCACGTCTTAAGGCGGGATGGCCATAGTACGTTCGGCCACCCGAAAAAGGATCATCGGCTTTTGCCATCAACTGAAGCATGAGTTCATAAGGAGAAAGACCAATAGCCAACAACATCGACTCATCGCGATAATAGGGGGAAGCATAATCACTGCCCGTCAATTGCATCCCCGCTGCAAGCTGAATAGCTTCATGGCCCATTGATGTGCTATGAACATACTTAGCGCACACTTCCCGGTTTCTTTCGTAGGTATCACTCATCTCCCGGGCGGTGAGCATTAACTCAAACGCCTTCAACAGGATATCATCCTCAACAACTCCACGACTTTCCCCTTTTTTTACCCCAGCAGGTTTCTTCATAGTATCTGTGAATAAGCAAATATAAAAAGAATTAAACCCGACAGGAGATCCTTGCTACCGTCTTTCAATAGTCTACCGATTAATTAATACTTAGAATAGATGAAAGTCATTTTTTCAGCTTGATTTTTTTGAGGAATGGAATTCCTGGAGATGATAAAAATCATTGATGAAGCCGACTTTAATCATGGATTTCGGGTATTTGAATACGCTATATTTAGTATGCAATTAAAAAATAAGGAGGTGACTATGACACTCGTGAAAAAATTGAATTTCCCATCTTTATTGAATGAAAGATGGTTGACTGACTTTTTTGACACAGATCGTTTCTTTGACAGCGATTTGATGAAGATGGCTTCCGTTCCACCACTTCCTCTTGTAAACATCGTTGAAGAGGAGAAAGGATTTGTTGTGGAGATGGCTGCGCCTGGTATGACTAAGAAAGATTTCAATATTTCCATCGAAAATGGACTATTGACTATTTCTGCAGAGAACAAAGTTGAATCTGAAGAAGTTAAGAAAAACTTCACACGCAAAGAATTCAGCTTTAACTCCTTCACCCGTTCATTTACGCTACCCGAAAATGTAAACGAAGAAAAAATTGAGGCCAACTATGAAAATGGTATTCTAAAGCTTCATATCGGCAAGAAGGTGTTAACCAAAGTTCAACCTAAAAAACAAATTGCTATTCATTAAAAAATGATTCGTGGCAAAGAAAAAACAGCCATCGAAACATACTCTATCTTTGAGGCTCTTTAAGAACCTTTCTATATAAAAAGTGGATGTATTACTTTTCCGATGGCTGTGCTCAAGAGAAAACCCTGTTAATAGCAGGGTTTTTTTTTCTTTAAAAGGATGAATCAACTCAAAAGCTTTATTCAATTTTCGAATCAGTGAAGCTCATTTATTAAAGTCACAAATCCTCTTTCGTCTCAGTGAGATGTGTTATTTCACAACGGACGTATCATTGGTTCTTCTCCGATTTAATAGACTGAACAAATGAATTTATATCGGACGGTAAATCTTTGCTTTCTTTGAGCGCAGTAATGAAAGAACTACCTACGATGGCACCCGCTGCGTAAGCACATGCTTGCGAATAGGTTTGAAAATTAAAAATACCAAACCCAATCAGAAATGGGTTTTCTAAGTCCAACGATTGGAGTTTTTTAAAGTAAGAAATCTGTTCGTCTGAAAAATCTTTCTTTGCTCCCGTTGTGCTGGAAGATGACACCGCATAAATAAATCCACTGCTCACTGAATCAATCTGTTTAATTCGCAACTCCGAAGTAGTTGGTGAAATCAAAAAAGATACACTCAGATTCAACGACTCTGCCAGCGACTGATAATCATTCACATATTCTTGTAAGGGCAGATCCGGTAAAATCAATCCATCTACCCCGGCATCGGACGCATCGCGCATGAATTTTTCAACGCCATATTGCATCACCGGGTTCAGGTATCCCATAAGCACCACCGGTAGGGTTACCGTTGCTCTCAACGCTCTTACCTGGCTAAGTAACAATGCCACGTTCATTCCCTGATCCAATGAAATTTTGTTGCTTTCCTGAATGGTAGGCCCATCGGCAATAGGATCTGAAAATGGAATTCCGATCTCAATCATATCAGCACCCGATGCTTCCAGTGATTCGGCAATACGCTGCGTGTCATGCAGCCCCGGGAAGCCTGCCGTATAAAATATGGATAGAATATTTTTATCTTTCTTTTCGAAAAGTTTAGTAATTCTGTTTTTCATCTTAGTGGGTATAACCTTTAAAGTTTTTCTCTCCTGCAGTAATAGCTATTGGAAGCACGTTTTGTAAGGGTGGCAGCGGACACGTAGCAAAAGGCGTAAATGCGCAGGGAGGATTATATGCCTTGTTGAAATCCAGAATGGTTTTTCCGTCCGCACCCGGTTTATCTGCATACACATAGCGACCCGATGGATAGGTTTCCTTTTCATTCGTGGGATCGCCAAAAATCACGAACAACTCTTCGCCTTCTTCCAATGCATCTAGCCGATATTCCTTTCCATTAATTTTAAACACCAATGTGCCAGGCGAGTCCTGTGCCGTAGTCTGACCTAATACATTCGTGATATCAATTTTCTTAGGTACAGAGGAAGTTTCCAGTATCGCTTCAGCTCGAAATTCAGGATCAACTTCATAACGCCCGATACCCTGAAACTCCGTTACTGTGGTGCTCTCCAGATCCCGTAAGCGCACGCCAAATTGATTGTCGCGTTTAATAATAAACCATTGCAATGATCCATGCGCCAACGTTGGCTGACGAGTTGAATCCGAATGGAAAATAACACCGGTCTTGATAGGTTTCTCATTTGAGAAAATTTTCACTTCTGGCAAGGAGGTGATCGTTACCACACCATTCTGCAAAAGAAATAGTCCGGCTTTGGCAGGAATTTTATCCTTTGGAAAAACAATATCGTTGCTCTCATCGCTTCCAAATGTGCTCACCCCTTCTTTCAACCAAAATAATCCCGCCAGGTTGAGCCAGCCATTCGCACTTTTCAAATCAGCAATTCGCTTTTGATGCCACTGCTCAATCTCCGTTTTGTAGGCATTCAAGTCGAAGTCAACTTCGGATGATTGCTTTGTGTTGCAACTCACGATCATACAAGCCAGTAAAAAATAGCCAGTCAGTTTCATGTTTTTTACTTTACCAATTCACTAATCCTACTTGTCATGTTTCATCCCTACGGGATTCAAAATTTATATTCTACCCCAATTCTACCAACATATAGTCACTACGGGACTGCATAGATGCCTTTGGGCATCCGATATCGGTAGAAATCCAGCCAAACGTTTCTAGTCAAAGTGCCATCGGCACGAAATATTTTGAACATGGCAAAGTAGGACTCATTATTAAATAGTGTATTAGTATTTACCCCAGCGGATATACGTCTCCAGGTCCTTGTCTCCGCGGCCAGAAAGATTGATCACCACCACATCATCCGGATTGAATTCAATTTTCTGTAAAGCTGCTATAGCATGTGCCGTTTCGATGGCAGGAATAATACCTTCGGTTCTGCTTAATTCAATTCCTGCATTCATCGCTTCATCATCGGTCACATTCAGAAACTGAACCCGACCCACATCAAACAAATGAGCGTGTAGCGGACCGATGCCGGGATAATCCAACCCAGCCGAAATGGAGTACGGTTCCACTACCTGGCCATCGGAGGTTTGCATCAACAAGGTTTTACTTCCATGCAATACCCCGGGTTTACCCAATGCGGTAGTGGCTGCCGACTCACCGGAGTCTACACCTTTTCCTCCTGCTTCTACGCCAATCAAATTCACGTGTTCATCAGACAAGAAATGATAAAAGGCACCTGCCGCATTACTTCCGCCACCTACACACGCCAATACATAATCGGGAAAAGGATTGCCGATTTCATTTTGCAACTGATTCTTTATCTCTTCGCTGATCACCGATTGAAAACGTGCTACCATGTCGGGATAAGGGTGCGGCCCCACCACAGAGCCAATGATATAATGGGTGTCGGTGGGATGATTGATCCAGTGACGCATGGCCTCGTTGGTGGCATCCTTCAATGTCATATTGCCTGACAAGGCCGGAACTACTTTCGTTCCCAATATGCGCATTCGTTCAACGTTGGGGCGTTGACGTTCCATGTCCAACTTGCCCATGTACACAATACACTCCATTCCCATTAAGGCACATACGGTGGCCGTGGCTACTCCATGTTGGCCTGCTCCTGTTTCGGCTATGATCTTTTGTTTACCAAGTCGTTTGGCTAACAAAATTTGCCCGATCGTATTGTTGATTTTGTGCGCACCGGTGTGGCATAAGTCCTCTCTCTTTAAATAGATGGTAGCCTTATACCTTTCGGATAATCGCTTTGCCAGATAAAGTGGTGTCGGGCGGCCCACATAATCTTTCAGTAGTTTGTGAAACTCTGCCTGAAACTCCGGCTCGTAGATAATCGACAAATATTTTTCTCTTAGCTCCTCTACGTTGGGATACAACATTTCCGGAATGTAGGCTCCTCCAAACTGACCATAGTAACCCTGCTCATTCACACTGAATTTCATACTTATAATTGGTTAATGATTTCTGATATTTTACTTACACTTTTCAAACCGGGATGATCTTCCACACCACTGTTCACGTCAACTGCATGAAGGTTTAATGACGCAATATTTTTCAACTCCTGAACATTCTCCGGATGAATCCCACCACTTAAAAAGAATGGCAATGCCTGGTTGTATTGATTTAACAAATTCCAATCAAAGGGCTTTGCGTTTCCGCCATAGAGCTTCCCTTTTGTATCGAACAGGAAAAAATCAGCTACCCGTTCGAAATGCTCCGTGATGGAGAAGTCGAAATCCTCATCCACCCGAAAGACTTTGATGATTGAAATACCGTGCGCTTTCAGCTCGCTGCAATACAACACAGATTCATCACCATGCAACTGTGCATAATCAAGCTGATATGTATCCATGGCTTCTCTTACAAAGGATATAGAATGATTAACAAATACACCTACCCGCTCAATAGTCGATGGAAATTTTTCTGGAATAATGAAATCACTGCCCACATGCCGAGGTGAATGTTCATAAAAGATGAACCCCATATAATCAGGATTCAAAGCAGCCACGTCACGAATATTATCCGCTTCCCTCATTCCGCACACCTTAATCTTAATTCCTGATTGCATCTGCTATTATCAATTATCTACTCCTGCTTTGTCATGTTTCATCCCTACGGGATTCAAAATTTATATTCTACCCCAATTCTA
>CAZIOY010000098.1:0-11614 GCA_964540915.1 uncultured Ohtaekwangia sp. | reverse complement strand
AATCGCACGCACATTCCCTGGCCGCACGTGCAGCCTACCTCCAAAGCCAGTCAATAAGTGTGCGCAGTGGGTAAGTGGAGAAAGTGGGTAATGAAAAATGTCCCACCGCACGACTAACCAGAAAAGATTCTTTTTAATAACAGATGACCAGACATGACTTCGAATGAAGTAAGGAAAAGGCACATCGGTATTGCTGCGCACATTTATATTATAAACACACTCCATGTCCTAGATATCCGATTCTAAATTTAATCGGCCTAGCAACATTATTTGTCACCCTTCCACCCTGGCCCTCTCACTACTCTCCCCGGCTTCGCTCCGGTGTGTTCTCCATTTTCCAATACCTGTGTGCCATTTACAAACACATGCACCATGCCCGTACTGTACTGGTGCGGGTTTTCAAAGGTAGCATGATCCTGAATTATTGCCGGATCAAAAATGGCGAGGTCGGCATAATAGCCGGGTGTGAGTGATCCCCGCTTTTGTATTTTCAAATTAGTGGCGGGCAATGAAGTGAGTTTACGCACCGCTTCTTCCAATGAAATTACTTTTTCATCGCGCACATATTTACCCAGCAACCTTGAAAAATTTCCATAGGCACGAGGGTGATCTTTATATTTCAAAAACATTCCCTCTGCAGCGGGTGATCCGGCATCCGATCCAAAACTGACATACGGCAAAGCAATCTGTCGCTGTATGTTTTCTTCATTCATTAACGTGTAAGCCGCCTCCACCCGTGTGCTATCCGTGATGACCAGGTCCATGGCCGTCTCCTGTGGCGACTTGCCATAGATCCTGGCTACTTCACCCAACGTTTTTCCGGTGTATCGCTTTAGTGAATCGTTGGTGAAGCCCAGCAATAACACATTGTTCGGATCTCCGGCATTCAACAAAAGATTTTCCCATTTATCTGTGGGCGTAAGCATCTCCTGCAATACTTTTTTTCTGATCACAGGATTTTTCAATCGCTTGATCCATTCATTGATCCCGCCCTCCTGCACCCACGGTGGCATGGTGGCATCCAGGCCGGTGGCCCCCGCTGTGTACGTGTACATATCGGCCGTGATGCGAAGACCTGATTGATTGGCTTTGTCAATTTTAGCGATCACCGAATCTAACTTTCCCCAATTCTCTTTGCCTCCTAATTTCAAATGATAAATTTCGGCCGGCATGTTGGCTTCGCGGGCGATACGAATCGTTTCATCCACCGCTGCCAAAATGTTATTCCCTTCACTGCGCATGTGAGAGATATACATGCCTCCATACGATGCGGCTACTTTGCTCAGTTCAATAAGTTCCTCAGTGGTCGAGTAATTATCTGGAGCATAAATCAATGCCGTGGTGGTTCCCATCGCTCCTTCTTCCATTGCCTGCTTAACCAGTGCCTTCATGCGCTCCAGCTCTTCCGCAGTGGGTGCGCGGTTTGCATAACCCAACTCATGGATGCGAATGGTGTTAGCACCAACAAACGAAGCGACATTGGGTGATGTGCCTCTTCGCTGCAGCGATTCAAGATATTCTCCAAGTGTAGTCCAGTCAATATCAAAGGTCCAGTCGGGGTTGCGCTTCATCTGGTCTCTCCAGTCCTTTTTCATTTTATCCGTCAATGGCCCCATCGAACTTTCACCCAATACTTCCAGGGTAATACCTTGGCGGATATCGCTCTGTGACTTTCCGTCCATGAGCAAGGACACTTCCGCGTGACTCATCATATTGATAAATCCAGGCGCCACCGCCAGGCCTTGAGCATTGATCTCTTTCTTGCCTATTGCATTTGTAAGATCACCGATGAAAGCAACCGTGTCGGCATTGATACCCACATCGCTAGCAGTGCCCGGCTTTCCCGAACCATCATAGACGGTGCCACCGCGAATGATGACATCAAATTTTTCTTTTTGACAGGATGCAAAGAAGATCATCAATGCAATAAAGGGTAGGAAGAGTTTCATAGGGTTGAGGTTATGGATAAGAAAGTTAAATCAAAAAAAATTATTATAAGGCGTCAGACCGCTCAAAGCGGTCAGACGACTGAGTGCCTACACGACAGGATACCTAAACACCGACTTCAATGCAATTCTTTTTCCTGTAGCCTGACTTTCATGGGCAGCCTCAATAATCTCCAGCACATGTAACGCATGCTCAGCAGCAATCAGCGGCTCAGCGCCATTCACTAAACTTTCTGCGATGACTGAAGCACCTTGCTCCCACACATACGTGCCCGCATCTTTTACATAGCGCACGGTAGATTCATTTTCAGAAGTCGACATATCCACACCAAAGGGTGCCCAGTCATAGCCGATTAAATTCATGTTGCCCTTCGTTCCCCAGATGGAAATGGTTGGCTTCTCTTGTCCTTCACCTTCATGACCATAGGGATCAAAATAATTAAAACCACATTGCACATGCGAAATAATTCCGTTGGCATGCTCCATCAACACCATGGCGTTATCTTCTGCTTCCACTTTTATTTTTCCTTTGTCATCCACGGTGCGTTCCGGAGTAACGATGCTGGTCATGGCCATCACCGATTTTGCAGGACCTAATAATCCGGTGAGCGTGGCAATATTATACACACCCAAGTCAGGCATGCTGCCTCCACCGCGTTCATAGAAAAATGCTGACCAGGTCGGCCCGAGGTGACCATAATGCGCATGGGCTGCTGAAACTTTTCCGAGTTTACCTTCCTGAATGGCCTTCGACATAAATGCAAACTGAGGACTGTTCACAACAGCCGGTGCACCCCATATTCTTACACCCTGTTGTTTAGCAAACTCAAACAACTCTTTTCCTTCGTGGTAGGTGTTGGCCATCGGCTTTTCACTCCACACATGTTTGCGTGCAATCAATGCCAATTTGTTCAACCGCCCGTGTTCTTGCATGTTGGTGAGGTTGATCATCAAATCAAAAGGAGCTCCGGCAAGAAGTTGATCGATGTGAGCATATTGATTGGGAACATTAAATTCCTTTGCTCTCTTTTTTGCCCTTTCGGGGATGATGTCGCACACACTGACCAACTCAACAAATGGAGATTTGGAAAGATGAGGCAAGTACATACCCGAAACGCTGCCGCAACCAATCAAACCAATTTTGATTTTCTTGCCCGCTTGAAAAAGTTCTCCTGCTTCACTGATGAAGGGTGCCATAATTCCCGCCACCATCAGCTTACTTCCGCAATCGATAAATTCTTTCCGTGTGATTTTATTTTTCATATCAACTCAGTTATTTCCTAACGTAAATAGCTGTGACTATTTAATGACACGGCCCAATTTCAAAAACAAAGGAAAGTTAACGGTTTGTATTTCATCTTTCCAGTGAATCTTAATTTGTGAAATCAACTTATCCACCGGGCTTTGAGTATGCACCGCAATATATTTTTGCACAGCCGACCACGTGTTCAGGTATCCTTCCAGTTGTGCCAACGTCCATAAAACCGAAATTGTAAAAACAGGAGATTGAATTTCCTGAAAAGGGAAATACAGGTTTTTGTAATGCTCATCGATGTGTATTCTTTCTTTATCCCAGAAAGAGCCCACAAGCTGAGTATAGAAATGATGGACGAGCAAATCAATTTCCGGATGGATGCTGAGCAAACCATATCCCCACAAGGCAACCAAACCGTTTGGTTTTGAAACGCGTTTAACTTCCTCTGAAAAAACTTCCATGTTAAACCAATGCGCAGCCTGTGCCACAGTGATCAGATCAACACTATTATCCACAAAGGACGACTTCTCAGTGGCAATAGAGTAAAAGATATTCTGAGCCTGATACGCGTTCTCTATTTGCTTTGTGCTAAGATCGGTAGCGAAAACTTTTTTAAACTTCTTCGAAAGGTCGCGTGCTGCTTGTCCATTGCCAGTGCCACAATCCCAGGCGGCCTCAAAATGTCGAACATGTTGGTAGATGAATTCATACAACGCAGGAGGGTACGTAGGTCTGAACTGCGCGTATTGGTTTGCGTGTGCCGAAAACCGGTCTTTCATTTTTTATTTTATTTTCCTTTCCACCCTGGTCCACGAATACTCCGGCCCGGAGTTGCCCCGGTGTGTTTTCCATTATTCAATACCTGCACGCCATTCACAAACACATGATTGATTCCTTCCGCATACTGGTGAGGCATTTCAAAGGTCGCTTTGTCCTGCACCTGCGCGGGATCAAATACTACTACGTCTGCATAGTTGCCCACCTTCAGACTTCCTCTCTTCACCAACTTCAGATTCGATGCGGGCAGTGTTGTCATCCTGCGTACTGCTTCTTGCAGTGTCATAATTTTTTCTTCGCGCACATAGCGTGAAAGCAATCGGGCAAAACTGCCATACGCACGCGGGTGAGTAGCTTCTTTTGTAAAGGGTTCTTCTGCGGGTATGGATGCGGCATCGGAACAAATACTTACATAGGACATGGATAACATTCGTTTCACATTATCTTCCGAGATCAAAAAGAAAATGGCGGCTACGCCTGATTTATCAGCCGCGATAATATCTAACATCGTCTCGTTTGCATTCTTACCATGAAGTCTGGCAACTTCATTCAGTCGCTTACCCTGATACAATTCATTTAATGAATCCTTCCTGAATCCAAGTATCATCACATCTTTCGGGTCTGAATTACGATTGGGTATTCCCAATTCCAATTCTCTCAATAATCTTTTTCGTAAGGCGGGATTTTTAAAACGCGCACGCATAGCGGGGCCGCCTCCCTCCTGCACCCAGGTAGGCAGGCGAGCGGTAAGCGAAGTGCCGCTTGCATTGTAGGTGTACATGTCGGCCGTGATCTTTAAACCAGCTCTTTGAGCACTATCAATTTTGGCAAGCACGGTATCGATCTTATTCCAATTCCAGATGTTGTTGATTTTCAAATGATAGATTTCCGCGGGCACTTTTGCTTCCCGTGCAATGGTAAACACTTCATCCAGCGCTTTATATATTTTATCGCTTTCGCTGCGCATGTGCGTGATGTACATGCCTCCATATTTTGCAACTACTTTATTCAATTCAATTAATTCTTTGGTAGAAGCATAATCAGCCGGTGCATAAATCAACGAAGAGCCAACACCCATGGCACCTTGCTTCATGGCTTCCTCCACCAGACCTTTCATTTTTACTAATTCTTCGGGATAAGGTTTTCGATTCACATAACCCAACACGAGGTTGCGGACTGAAGTAGCACCTACAAAGGAAGCCACATTGGTGCTCACCCCCTTTCGCTCCAGCACTTTAAAATATCCATCCAATGTAGTCCATAAAGTATCTTTGCTGTTTTTCTTTTTGCGCGGTGCCGGACTCCATCCTTCACCAAATACTTCGAGCGTAACGCCTTGCATGATGTCGCTCATCGATCGACCATCTTTTATTAAGGTGGCATCAGCCCAGCTCAACATATTAATAAAGCCAGGTGATATCGCTTTGCCTGTCACATCAATAATTTGTTTTGCCTGGGCGGAAGAAAGATTTCCGATTGCCGCAATCGTGTCAGCACGGATTGCCACATCCCCTTGAAAGGGTTCGCCACCAAAGCCATCATAAATCATCCCATTTTTTAGAATGATGTCGTATTGGGCAAATACATTTGTGAACAACAGAAGAAAAGAAAGCAGCAAACCAGAGCGCATATAATCGTAATTTTTTCTAACTATCATTTTGTTCGCAACAGCACATCCAGCAATTCTTTAAAAAGTTTTGCAGCCAGCATGGCGGTAATGCCTCCAACATCGCGTGTGGGATTGAACTCTACAAGGTCGGCACTTATTACATTTCCTTTTATATTTTGAAGAATGGAAAGTAATTCACGTGAAGTAAAACCTCCGGGCTCATAGTGTGAAACGCCCGGTGCGAATGCAGGATCAATCGCATCTATGTCAAGCGATATATAAACCGGCCCATCGAATTTGATTTGATGAATTGCTTGCCAGTTTTTCATTTCCAATACCTCCACACCAAAACGATTCGCTTGCTCACGCTGATGCGTATTCATGGTGCGTATTCCAACCTGTACTAATCGTGAAGCAAGTCCTTCTTCCATGATCCGTGCAAACGGACAAGCGTGAGAAAACTTATTTCCTTCAAAGTGATCGTAAAGATCAGGGTGTGCATCCAGATGAAGGATATTAAGTTTTCCATATTTTTTTGAAATTGCCTTCACCACGGGATACGTGGTCGAGTGATCACCACCCAGTGAAAGAATTTTATCATGATGTAAAAGCAGATTTTGTATTCCTGACTCAATGGCATCAATCGCATCTTTACCAGAGGGCAAATGCAAATCACCGGCATCTTTCCAACCCCCATGATTTTTAAGATCAATACTGCTCTCTGTAAAATAATTGGAAGAATCGGAATGATAGGCTTGCCGAATTAAAGGAGGAGCTTTCTCCGGTCCGTGGAGGAACGAAGAAAATTCATCGAAGGGAATGCCAACAACTGCGATCATTTATTCAGATTCAATTTTTGATTGAGCGGAGGTAATTCACCATTCAGTATGGCATTTAATTTTGTCAGATGACCATCCAACTCTTTGGATAGTTCATCAAACACTTTATAAACTCCTGCTGTTGGCTTGCCATCACCTGTCTCCAGACTTCTGCGCACAGCAGAGATACGGTTACCCAACTTAATCGGAAAGTTAAGTGGATCTTGTCCGCTTCTGTTTTTGGTTTGATATAAGTCTTCCTCTACCACCGTAATCTTTGCAATGACATCTTTGGCAACTTTCGTTACTTCAGGATCGCTGTTAGATTTCAAACCCTCTTCCAGTTGCTTGCGAATTTTTCTAATCTTAATTACGGCTTCATTCGCCTGGCTCTCGCGATCGCGAATTTTTACTGCCAGGTCAAAGGTCTCTTTCAAATCTGCTTCGGTGACTCCTTTTAAGTTAGGATTCATCTTTATCTGGAACGGATACGTCTGTGTATAACTTCCCGCAGTGAATTTCACCTGGTATTTTCCAACCGGAGCCTTCGGTCCGTTTTGCGGACGCGCGCCCCAGATAATCATTCCATCAAAGACAGTAGCGCCCGTGTAACGCAACGTCCATATAAACGTATTGAGTCCTTGCCCGGCTGTTGGTTTCGATTGCCCTCTTCCCCACCAGTCGCCTGCATCATCCTTTACATCAGAGCCTTTGCCAACAAATTTCTGAACCAACCCTCCGGATGTATCCAGAATTTCCACCACGACAGAGTCCGTTTTATTTTTCAAATAATATTGAAAAGAGGCATCATAAACATCTCGAATCGCATCGCCCGGTTGAAAGAAAATCACATCTTGCTTCATCAACTCAGGGGTAAGCTGGCGCAGTGGCTGAATGTCATCCAAAATCCAGAAGCCACGACCGTGTGTGCCTATCACGACATCATTATCTTTTATAACCAGATCACGGATTGGAGTGTCTGGTAAATTCAATTGCAACGGTTGCCAGTTGTCACCCGCATTGAATGACACATACGCGCCATGTTCAGTACCTAAAAATAAAAGTCCTGGCTTCACATGATCTTCGCGGATGGATCTTGAAAAATGTCCGTCTTTAATTCCGGTTACAATCTTTGTCCACGTCTTTCCAAAATCGCGTGTGCGAAACACATACGGTTGACGGTCATCCACCTGGTAACGGAACGCAGCCACATAGGCAGTGCCCGGATTATGTTTTGATTCATCAATGATGGCAACAACAGAATTCTTTGGTAATTCTTTTGGGGTAATATCTGTCCATTTTTTTCCGCCATCGCGTGTGATGTGAATCTTGCCATCATCAGAACCTGCCCAGATAGTGTTCACATCATGATTGGAAGGTGCCAAAGCAAATACAGTCGCATAAATTTCGGGACCGTTCATGTCTTTGGTGATTTCTCCACCGGTGAGACCCAGCGTTTCAGGATCGGCATACGTTAAGTCCGGGCTGATTTTCTCCCAGCTTTGTCCATCGTTGGTAGTGCGCCACACATGCTGTGAACAAGTAAACAATATGTTTGCATCTTTTGGTGAGAATACAATTGGGTACGTCCACTGCCAGCGCTCGGGTAATGAACTGGCTGGCTCGCCAGAGAAAAATCGTGGATACACTTGTATGTCGCGAACCTGGCCGGTGGTCACATCTATGCGTGTGAGCAATGCACCCTGGCTTCCTGCATAAAAAATATTCGGATTGTCAGGATGAGAAGTAATGTACCCACTCTCGCCACCACCAACATCATAACCCCATTCACCCAATTCATTCATGTGACCCCAGCCTTCACTCGGTATGGCAATCGTTGAATTATCCTGTTGTGCTCCGGCTACATGATAGGGCACATGATTCGTGGTGGTGACATGATAAAATTGAGTGGTGCAATAATCTTGTTCGGTCCAACTCTTTCCTCCATTTACTGACACGGCTC
Organism: uncultured Ohtaekwangia sp.; assembly: GCA_964540915.1. Lineage (GTDB taxonomy): Bacteria > Bacteroidota > Bacteroidia > Cytophagales > Cyclobacteriaceae > ELB16-189. The sequence continues at coordinate 3,246 of CAZIOY010000098.1, read as the reverse complement.
CCCCTCCGTCATCAGATACAATCATGCGCATTGGATTATTCGGATCAATCCAAAGATCATGGTAATCACCATGCTTACCTTCTATTTCCTGGTTGAATGTTACACCACCATCGGTTGACTTCCAGAAGTTTACATTGAGGCAGTATACCGTTTCGCGATCAAACGGATCAGCATAAATGCGTGAATAATAAAAGGCACGCTGACGAAGTTTGCGATCGTCATTCGTTTTTTTCCAGGTAGCCCCTGAATCATCGCTGCGATAAACACCACCCTCATTAGCTTCTACAATGGCCCATAGTCGTTTGTTGTCAGCCGGTGAAACGGTAATACCAATTTTTCCTAACGGACCTTCCGGCATTCCGGGATTTTTCGTCAGCTCATTCCAGGTTTCTCCACCATTTTCTGATTTCCATAATTTACAATCCGGGCCACCGCCCCACATCTTCCACGTTTTACGATAGACCTGCCAGGTGGATGCATACATAATCTTAGGATTGGTGCGATCGATAATTAAATCAGCGGCACCTGCTTTGGGACTTACATACAAAACTTTTTTCCATGTGTTGCCACCATCGATCGATTTGAAAACACCCCGTTCTTCATTGTCTCCATAGGGATGACCAAGTGCTGCCACATATACGATGTCGGGATTGGTAGGATGAATGCGAATGCGTGAGATAGCTTGTGTTTCTCGCAATCCAAGATGACGCCATGTTTTTCCGCCATCCATCGATTTATAAACACCATCCCCCTGCGTGATACTTCCACGAAGTTGAGTTTCTCCTGCACCGATATATATAATGTCGGGATTAGTTTCTGCCACAGCCACCGCTCCAATGGATGAACTTGAAATTTGTCCATCCGTAACGGATGCCCATTCTTGTCCGCCATCCGTGGTTTTCCATAGTCCGCCACCGGTGGCTCCAAAATAATATTCATAGGGTCTGCCCGGGCTGCCCGTGGCACCCAATGAACGACCTCCCCGCTGTGGGCCAATGTTGCGCCATTTGAGTTTATCAAAATATTTTGAATCGTAAGTAGGAACAGGCTGTGCCTGAACCTGAAGCCCCAGGCAAAAGAGGAACACCAACAAGAAAGGGTATTGACTTTTCATTTTTGAAACATAGGTTTGATTATTTCAAAAGGTAATGAAAAGCAATCTAGAGCCAAATGCCTTTTACAAGAGCAGAACAGGCATGATTTGAATGGCTTCTGGGAAATCAAGCCACCATGTTTAAAAATATAATGCTAATCTACAATGGCCACCAGTTCAACATCATAGATTAAGTTGGAGTTGGCCGGAACCGCAACCGTGCCTGAGGTAATGGATTGAGTTCCAAGACCAAGTCCGGAAGGTATGTAAAGGGTCGCCTTTGTTCCAACAGGAAATTTAGGAAGAGCGACATGAAAGGCACGCAAGTAATTGATCACGCGACTATCAAAAATATCTGAGGGCTGATTCGTTCCTGTAAAAAAGACTGCACCATTGGAAATCAACTTTCCAGTATAATTGATTTTAATCTTACTATAAAGATCAGGTTGCAGGCCTGTGCCTAATTCGTTGATTACGTAACGCAAACCCGATTTATCGCGAATGGCATTAATAGCATTTGTGGCCAGGTATTGATCTATAGCCACGGTGTCAGAGGCCAGTTTCTGCTTTTCCGTTTCCGTGACTTCAACAGCTTTGAGTGTTATTTCAAACATCAGGTTCGCATTAGGTGGAATCCCCGATGCACCCCCTACGCCATAGGCATAGCCGGAGGGAATATAAAATCGTCCCTTTGAACCTTCAGGTAATAATGAAAGGGCCACTTGAAAACCTCCAATAAAATTGCCGACCACTCCGCTGATCGCACCTTCATCAAAAATAGTTCCGGAAAGAAACTTTCCTTTATAATCAAAGGTGACGGTGCTATTACTCCTGGGTGGAAAGCCTGTTGTCACTGAATCAATTACAAAACGAACACCCGTGGCATCCGTAAGGGCATTTATATTCTTTGATCTCAAATGACTTCCAATCGCTGTGGTATCCTTTACCCATTGCTCTTGAAACGTGAGAACGGGTTCTGAACCTGAATCAGAACATGAAGAGAGAAACATTAAAAAGCAAACAGTAAGAAGCGTGAACGAGAAAGCTAATTTCATTTTTGTTGTTTTTGAATTCTTGAACGCACAAAGGAAAGAAAAATTTTAAACTATTATGGATTAAGAATTAAAGCCTACCGATTATTATCTTCATAAAACCTGATATTTATCATAGTGATTTTGTGCGATATTGCAGAATTTACCGAAACAACTATTAGAAGTATGAAAACGATACTCTTTCCCACCGATTTTTCAAGTAATGCAACCCGTGCTCTTGAGTATGCCGTTGAGATTGCCGCGCTTACCGGTGCTACCCTCCATTTACTTCATGTGTACACCCCCGTTCTATCAAAAGATAATTTATATAGTAACCTCATTGCCGATGAAATAGCAGACGCCACGCGTGAAGCTCACGAAAAACTGAAGGTAATCACTGACACCATTTCCAGCGAATACCCCTTGGTTGCCAGCAAGGCGAAGGTCGAGGTGGGGGAACCGGTGGCTGAAATCTTAAGAGTTTCATCAGAGAATAAGGTAGAACTCATTATTATGGGAACGCTGGGGGCCAACAAATTATCCAAGATGATATTTGGCTCCAATGCAGCAAACATCATAGAGAAAGCAGAGTGCCCCGTTCTCGCGGTGCCGGCAGGCAGCATGTATCGCGCACCAGAAAGAATTTTATTCGCCACCAATTTTTCACTCAAGGACCTGGAAGGCGTAAAAAAATTGGCTCTCATTGCGGAAGCATTCAAAGCCGAAATTATTCTGGCACATGTGGATGTTTCGATTGATGAGGATTCCGATGAAAGCGCTTCGATGGAAAAGTTTTTCAATGAAGTGAAGGCAGTTACCGCTTATCCAACTATTTCCTATAAAATAGTGAGTGATCATAATGTAAGCATGGGATTGGAAAAAATCATTGAAGACGCTGCTATTGACTTATTTGCATTGTCAACCCAAAAGCGTAACTGGTTCGAAAAGATCGCTAACCCAAGTCTTACTAAAAAGATTTCGCTTCACACGGATATTCCTCTGTTGGCATTTCACAATCCGATGGATGAAGAAAAAACAGGAAAGGATTTTTGAAAACCATCTTGATGAAACCCGATGCACGTGTATGTATTAGTGGCTTCAAAAGCTGGTGACATTGAGGCA
>CAZIOY010000097.1:4267-11675 GCA_964540915.1 uncultured Ohtaekwangia sp. | reverse complement strand
GAAAACATTCAATTCATTCAAAAGTGAATTCTTTGGCTTCATCGATAAAAAACTTTAAGAAGTAATTAGAAAACACTAACAGTCATTAGGCGACAATTCCTAACTTTATCGCAGTTAATTAAATCTGCTATGCGCTATTCTAAAATTGTTGGCTTGGGACATCATGTTCCGGAAACCGTCATTACCAATGCGTATCTATCCAGTATTATGGATACGACCGATGAGTGGATCGTTGAACGTACCGGCATAAAAGAAAGAAGATACATCGATCCCGCCAAGGACACCGTGGCCAACATGGCGGCCAAGGCTACGCGCATGGCCCTCGAAAGAGCGAAGCTCACTGAGAAGGACATTGAGTTTATTGTCTTCGCTACCATTACGCCCGATTACTTCTTTCCGGGGTCGGGTGTTTTGTTGCAACGCGAACTAGGATTAGAAAGCATCGGTGCATTGGATATCCGCAACGCATGCTCAGGATTCATCTACGCACTTTCTGTTGCCGACCAGTTTATTAAATCTGGCATGTATAAAACTATTCTGGTAGTGGGCGCTGAGATACAGTCGACCGCCATTGACATGACCACGCGTGGTAGAAACACTGCGGTGATCTTTGCGGATGGTGCCGGGGCAGCCATTCTTCAGCCTACTGACAAACCCGGCATACTATCTACGCACCTGCACTCCGATGGGCGCTTTGCAGAAGAACTTTATGTGCGCGATCCAGGAAGCAGTCGCCCACGTGAAGAACGCCAGCCCGAGCAAATTCTGGATACCACTCATTTTAAGGTGGTGATGAACGGAAGCCAGGTGTTCAAGCATGCGGTGGTTCGCTTCATGGAGGTAATCAATGAGGCGCTTACCGCTAATGACATGAAGATAGATGACATTGATCTGCTGATCCCTCACCAGGCGAATTTGCGAATCAGCCAGTTTATCCAACAGAAGCTTGCTCTTCCAGACTCGAAGGTATACAACAACATCATGCGCTATGGAAACACTACGGCTGCATCCATACCTATTGCGCTGAGTGAGGCCTGGGCGGAGGGGAGAGTCAAAGACGGGGATTTAATTTGTTTGGCTGCGTTTGGCAGTGGGTTCACGTGGGCGTCTGCGTTGATTCGGTGGTGATTGGTTGAGTGTCCTTTTTTATGAGGATAAAATACCAGTTGGATAGGTGTTAAGGTAAGATGGGTTAGCAAGGGGAGGTAGCTCAGCTTTTTCCGAGTGTGTGCTGTTGCGCCCTGTGAGGTAAGAAGCCACATGCCTCCAGCATGTGGCTTCTTTAGGCTTATCATATCGGGAAGAGCCAGTTGTGTGCTTGGCTTTTTACTTTCCACCGGTTGATCATAAATGAAGAGTCAATCTTCACATCCTTTCTTTTGAGAAGCACCGCTCATTGAATTTACGGTTTTGAATTTTGGATTTTGAGCATAAATATTGAATTTACCATATCAAATGTACTTGCTAAAGGCAACGGTGATGGAATCCGATAAAAACTTACTGAGATGAAAACTACCATTTATAATCCTAGTCCTATTGAAACCGAAATTGCCAACGCCCTGATAAATCTTCAGGATGAAATCGGGAAACATCTGAAGGACAAGAAAATCAGTCACATTTCTGCCGATCTGTCGCAAGACAATCCCTCATTGAAACTAAACATCGTGGACGGTGATGGCGATCACCATGAAATCGTAATAAAAATTGTACAGATTCCTGATAAGTTCTAATACAGTAACACAGAAGCGCCATGTCATTTCTGATTGTTCTGTTTAGTATCATCCTCCTGATCTTACTCATCTCCTATTTTAAGGTCAACGCCTTTTTATCATTCCTGATAGTATCGATCTGTGCCGGTCTATTATTAGGTGTCAACCCTGCGCAAATCGGGTCTACGATTCAGAAAGGTATTGGCGACATGCTTGGATCGCTGGTCATTGTAATCATTGCCGGATCTATGCTGGGAAAACTCGTAGCCGAAACCGGAGCCGCTCAGAGAATTGCCTCCGGCATGATGGCGGTATTTGGTGAGAAATATTTACAATTAGCTTTGACGATTACCGGCTTCGTGATCGGCATTCCTCTATTCTATAATGTTGGATTCGTATTGGTATTTCCGTTGATCGCCTCAGTGGTGTATCGTTACAAGCTTCCGGCTGTGTATGTAGGCCTTCCAATTATTGCTGCGCTTTCCGTCACCCATGGATTTCTCCCTCCTCACCCATCACCCGTTGCACTGGTAACGCAATTCCATGCCGAAATGGGGACAACGTTATTATTCGGAATTATGATTGCTATTCCCACCGTCATCATTGCGGGTCCGCTCTTTTCCAAGAGTCTGAAAAATATCAATGCCACACTCCTTTCCACGTTTAAGTCTGAAGGTTTGCCGGAAGAAAAATTACCAGGGTTTTTCAACAGTTTCCTTTCCTCGTTGTTGCCTGTTCTTTTACTTGCGGTAACTGCCGGACTGAACTTTTTTGTTCCTGCGGGATCCCCGACTAAGGATATTTTGCTGTTTTTCGGTGACTCCTCCATGGTGATGCTGATTTCATTAGGCGTAGCTACCTACACCTTAGGACTTAGCCGTGGATTAAAAATGAATTACCTCATGGGCATCTACTCCGATGCCGTGAAGGATGTATTGATGATCATACTCATTATTGGGGGTGCTGGCGCGCTGAAAGAAACATTACTTCAAAGTGGTATCAGCAATGAGATTGCCGATCTTCTGGATAACCTGAATGTTAATCCGCTCATTCTGGGATGGATCATCGCCTGTGTGATTCGGGTGTGCGTGGGATCCGCTACGGTAGCAGGCCTTACGGCAGCTGGTATTGTAGCTCCGTTATTAGCTTCCCATCCAGAAGTACACCCCAGTTTGATGGTGCTTTCAGTGGGTGCCGGAAGTCTGATGTTCTCTCACGTAAATGATGCAGGCTTCTGGCTCTTCAAAGAATATTTCAATCTGAGTATTAAAGATACGATACGTTCCTGGTCGCTGATGGAAACCATTGTGGCCATTTGCGGACTGACCGGGGTGATGCTGATTAACTCTTTCCTGTAGGCATGTGAGGCTGTGCCCATACATAGAGAAAAACTCTGCAAGATGACTGAATCATGGACTGATCGGTGGAATGACCGATATCGTAAAGACGAGTTTGCTTATGGCATACAACCTAACAACTATGTAAAGGAGCAATTGGAGAAGTTGCCGATTGGGAACATCCTTTTTCCTGCAGAAGGTGAAGGCCGTAATGCGGTTTTCGCAGCCAAACTTGGCTGGACCGTTTCAGCGTTTGACATCAGCATTGAAGGAAAAAATAAAGCACTTCGGCTTGCAGAAACTAATCACGTGACCATTGACTACCAGCTGGGTGAGTTGCAGGCATTGCATTATAAACCCGAACAATTTGACACAATTGCACTCATTTATGCACACTTTCCTGCAGACATTAAATCGCTCTATCACAAGAAACTGCATACCTATTTGCGCCAAGGCGGATTCGTTATTTTTGAAGCGTTTAGTAAAAGACATATCGATTATATCGCTAAGAACGAAAAAGTGGGAGGACCAAAAGACATAGCGAGCCTATTCTCATTGGATGAAATAAAATCCGACTTCGCGAATTATGAAATCATAGCATTAGAAGAAAAAGAAATTGAATTGAACGAAGGACTGTTTCATAACGGAACAGGTTCTGTGATACGGTTTGTTGGGAAAAAGCAATAGACTCGAACCAACCCTAACGTAAAAGTTGGTTCATTTGCGCTTCTTCTATTGTACTTTCTGGGCATGTTTCGTAATAAAAAGACGCTTTGGGAGTTCAGGTATTATCTGTCGTTTTATATTTTCTGGCTTGGTAAATCCATGATATAAAATACCTGGCAAAAAAACCATTGAGAGAAATCTTCACAAAACACAACGTCTTAAATTGCACTAAAATATTGCTCCACATTCAAAATCTTAAGACCTTACCTTCTAATTTGAATCTCACAAAATAACTATGGATAATCTTACTCCCGATCAACGCTTCGAACAACTTAAACTCACCATGCCTCCACCCCCCACTCCATTGGGTGTTTATAAACCATTCCTGATCGTTGACAAATTTGTGTATGTATCCGGGCACGGCACGGTGAAAGAAGACCGCAGTTTGATCATTGGCAAGGTGGGTGTTGATCTTACGGCAGAAGAAGCAAAAATCGCTGCGCGTCAGGTGGGCCTGGCTATACTGGCCACCCTTAAAGACAACCTGGGAAGTCTCAACAACATAAAAAGAGTGATCAAAGTATTGGGTATGGTGAATGCGGTGCCTGAATTTGAGCGGCATCCCTTCGTGATTAATGGATGCAGTGAATTGTTTGCATCCATCTGGGGTCCTGAAAATGGTGTGGGTGTGCGAAGCGCGGTGGGTATGGGCTCATTACCTGACAATATTCCCGTGGAGATAGAAGCGATGTTTGAACTGCATCAAATGAGTTGGCTATGAACGAGTGGTATACCATCAATAATACTGATCAACTCGATACACCGGCATTGGTGGTGTATCCTAATCGCGTAAAAGAAAACATTCGCGTACTGAAGCAGTTTGTTCCCGATGTTAATCGACTGCGCCCGCATGTAAAAACAAACAAGTGCGCAGAAGTATGCAAACTCATGATGGATGAGGGCATTTATAAATTCAAGTGTGCCACCATTGCTGAAGCGGAAATGCTGGCAATGATTGGTGCACCCGATGTGTTGCTCGCTTATCAACCGGTGGGGCCAAGAGGTGTTCGGTTGAGCCAGTTAATCAAAAAATATACAGCCACAAAATTTGCTTGTCTGATTGACAACGAAGCCACGGCTTCTGAATTGTCAGTCACCGCCCAGGCGCAAGGTATAACCATCAGCGTATTTCTTGATTTGAATGTGGGCATGAGCAGAACCGGTGTGGTGCCGGAGAGAGCGCTTGCACTTTTTTTGCATTGCCGTTCGCTAGCAGGAATTGCTCCCGTTGGGTTGCACGCATATGATGGTCACCATCGTGATGCTGATTTAGCCATTCGCACGAAAGGATGCGATGAAGGATTTGCACGAGTGGAATTGTTACAGCAAGCCATCTTAAAACAAACCGGAATTTTGGCTAACATCGTTACCGGTGGAAACACTACCATCTCGATCCATGCCAAAAGAGCCAATGCAGAATGCAGTCCAGGTACATTTATCTTTTGGGATTACGGATACCATACCTTATTCAAAGAACAGCCCTTTGTGTTCGCAGCCATTTTGGTTACCAGAATCATTTCTAAACCGGATGATGAAACCATTTGCATTGACTTAGGACATAAAGCGGTGGCCTCCGAAAATCCGCTTAACAACCGGGTTTACCTTCTCAATGCCCCGGAACTCGAACCCATCGGCCACAGCGAAGAACATCTCATCCTGAAAGCAAAAAAAGGTAATTCCTATAAAGTAGGAGATGTATTATATGGCGTTCCCTTTCACATCTGCCCAACCGTGGCATTGCACGAAACACTGACGGTGATTGAGAATCATGAAGTGAAGGACAGTTGGAATGTGGTGGCGAGAAAAAGAAAAATTAATATCTGATTTTAAATACGTAAGGAGAATAATTAAATAGCAGCTATATGTCACAGCACGATTCAAATTTTAATGATCAGGTTGCTATCGTTACCGGTGGCAGTTCTGGACTTGGATTGTCGATCTCGAAAGCGTTGCTTGAATCGGGTGCCCAGGTGGTGGTGGTGGATTTGAAAAATCATCCTGATCTTGAGAAACATCCAGCCGCTCATTTTCAAATTGCCGATGTCACGAATGAAGAAAAACTAAATGAATCTATTAACTCCATATGGAATCAGTTTGGAAGAATCGACATATTGGTCAACAGCGCGGGTATCACCGATAAAACAAATTTCAAAAGCCATGAGACCTCTACGGAAGATCTGAGGCGTGTATTTGAAATAAACTTTATGGGAAGCTACTTCACTTCAAAACATGTTCTTCCATATATGCTGAAAAAGAAGTACGGCAGAATATTACATATCGCCAGTATTGCCGGTAAAGAGGGGAATGCGGGTATGCTTGCTTACTCAGCTTCCAAAGCTGCGGTGATCGGAATGACCAAGGTGCAGGGAAAGGAGTATGCGGAATCGGGAATCACTATCAACGCGCTCGCCCCCGCGGTGGTTCAAACTCCCCTGGTAGATGGTATGTTGCCAGAACAGGTTAAATACATGACGGATAAAATTCCCATGAAGCGATGCGGTACGCTGGAAGAAATTGCCGGCATCGTGTTATATATAGTTTCTCCAAAAAACAGCTTCACCACAGGCTTTACATTTGACCTTTCTGGTGGACGCGCAACGTATTAAAAAATAAACAGCATGCATGAAAAAAAGAATATACCTGCTGATATAACAGTAGGCGTTGTAGGTCTCGGACTCATGGGCTGCAGTATCACTACCTGTCTGCTCATGGCTAACCATAAGGTCGTTGCGGTAGCTCCTATTTCAGGGGATATGAAACACGCTGCTGACAGAGTTCATCATCACCTGGAAAAATCAAAATCGGAAGGTCTTATCAATTTGTTGCCTGAACATTACTTTAACCATCTTACTATTACAGAAGATTATTCAAAACTGGCAATCTGCCAATTGGTGATTGAATGTACGTTGGAAGACGAAGACATTAAAAAACAGGTGTATTCCAAAATAGAAAAGGTGATTTCACCCGATGCAATACTCACGAGCAATACCTCCGCCATTCCCATCAGCATACTTCAAAATCTCACCACCATTCCAGAACGGTTTTTAGGATTGCACTGGGCCGAACCATCGCATACCACACGGTTTCTGGAAATTATATGTGGTGAAAAAAGCAATGTCGAGAAAGGTGAATTTCTGTATGAACTCTCCCATCACTGGGGTAAAGAACCCACCCTTGTACGAAAAGATATCCGCGGGTTTATCACCAACCGTTTAATGTATGCCATGTACAGGGAGGCTTGTTATCTGGTTGAAAACGGGTATGCCACTGTAGAAGATGTTGACCGTGCTTGTCGTAACAATCCAGGCTACTGGATGACCCTGGTTGGTGTGTTCCGATGGATGGATCTAACAGGAGTTGATGCCTACCATCGGGTGATGAAAGATCTGTTACCTGATTTAAATAATTCAACAGAGATACCCAAACTGATTGATGATATCGTTAAAGCCGGAGGCAAAGGTGTTTCCAATGCAAAAGGTTTTTATGATTATACCCCGGAGGAAGCACATCTCTGGGAAGAAACATTCCGTGCATTCAGCTATGAGATAAGAAAGCTTGCATTGAAATATCCAGCCGATGTAGTCAGTAAAAAATTATCGTCTAACCAATAGCTACTAAAGACACAAGACTAAAGAC
>CAZIOY010000097.1:0-4167 GCA_964540915.1 uncultured Ohtaekwangia sp. | reverse complement strand
AAGACTTAAGACTCAGTTATCAGTTATCAGTTCTATTTTGAGTCCACCGGTTACATTGTAAATTATTTAGCAAAACATATCCCTCATTTAAATGGCAAAGCATTTTATAGTTGATGCCCATCTTGACCTAAGCATGAATGCGATGGAATGGAATCGCGACCTGCGCAAATCCATTTCTGAAATTCGTGATCGTGAAAAAGGGATGACCGACAAAGCCGATCGTGGCAACGGGGTAGTGAATTTTGAAGAACTAAGAAAAGCAAATATCGGGTTAGTGGTGGCCACACAAATTGCCCGTTATGTCACTCCTGAAAATCCGTTGCCCGGATGGAATTCACCTGAGCAAGCGTGGGCACAAACCCAGGCGCAGCATGCCTGGTATAAAGAAATGGAATTGGCTGGCGAGTTAACACCCATTACGGGTCTCGAATCGTTAGAGAAACATTTATCGAAATGGGCGACTGACACCATTCCAAATAAAGCAATCGGATATATTCTAAGCCTGGAAGGTGCTGATTCAATAGTAACCATAGGGCATCTTGAAAAAGCATATTGGTATGGATTACGAGCATTGGGCCCTGCTCACTATGGACCCGGCCGCTATGCGATGGGAACCGATGCCACCGGAGGACTGAGAACAAAAGGAAAAGAGTTGCTGAAAGAAATGGAGCGGCTCAACATCATTCTGGATGCCACCCATCTTAGTGATGATAGCTTTTGGGAGGCGCTCGATAATTTCAATGGTCATGTGTGGGCGAGCCATCACAACTGCCGGGCATTAGTAGATCACAATCGCCAGCTCAGTGATGACATGATTAAAGAGTTAATTAACCGGGGTGCTGTCATTGGTGGTGTGCTGGACGCCTGGATGTTGGTTCCGAATTGGGTGAGAGGAAAATCCAATCCGAAGGAGATGAATTGTACTCTTAATAAATTAATTGATCACTACGATCATATCTGCCAGATAGCCGGTAATGCCCATCACATTGGCATCGGCTCCGATCTCGATGGAGCTTTCGGTAAAGAACAATCGCCTTACGATCTTGAAACCATTTCCGACCTCCAGAAAATTGAAACCTTACTTGCCAACCGCGGATATACTGAAAAGGACATCGATAATGTAATGCACGGCAATTGGCTCCGCTTCCTCAGGAAAGCGTGGGCATAAAAAAAGAGGTTCAGATGTCATCCCTGGTTGGATGTAATCGAACCTCATTTTACTTTAATAGAAAATTTTATTGATTTGGGCTTTCCGTATTAATTTTCACAGGCTTTTCGTAACCAAAAATCTCATCTAATGAAAGCTCTTTTACCGCACCGTACTTGCTAAGATCCTTGAAGTTTATTTTATCCTTACTGCCTATCAGGACGATATTGTACTTGTTATTCTTCAATTGCTCTTGCTGGAATTTAGCAACATCTTCCAACGTATAATTCTGAACCTTCTCATAAATATCTTTGCGAATATCATAGGTTAGTCCTGTTTTGCGGGCTGATTCATAATTAAATAAAATGTTAGCCTTCGTAATGCGTTGACTTTCGATTTGGTTCAAAATAGCATTTCGTGCAACGTCAAATCCATTTTCCGACCTGGGAAACTCCTGCAACAATCCCATCATGGCTTTCATAGCCTCCGGTTGTTTATCTGCTTGCGTGCCGATGTAAGCATAGAACAAATCATTATCGGTTGGTTTGTCTGCGGTGCCATAGTAGGCAAAGGCGGAATAGGCCAGTCCCTGCGCCTCCCGAAGTTCCTGAAAAACGGGAGAACTCATACTGCCTCCAAAATACTCATTAAACATCCTGGCAATGGGTACCTGTTCTATGCTGAAATCCTGCTCTTTGGAAAGGAACATTATCTCTTCTTGTACCATGTCGTAATCAGCCCAATACACAGTAGACGAAGCTACCTCTTGCATCTTAAATTCAACGGTAGGCGGTACTGGCTTCAATTGCTCAGGTAAAGTATGATGTGTATTCAATGAACTAATTATTTCCTCACCTTTCAAAGGCCCATAATAGAGTATGCGATGTTGCGTTTTGGTAAAGTCCTTTATGATATCTACCAGTTCCTGGGACTTCAACTCACGGAGTTCTTTATTGCCCACCACATTTGTAAAAGAAGATTTAGGTCCGTATAAACCATAGTTCATCAGTCCACTGAACATGATCGACCATTTATCTTTCTTCTGATCATCGCGTTTCTTGAATATGCCATCGATCATTTTATTCAGGGCTTCATCATCTGCTTTAGGATTCGCCAATAGCTTTTCAAAAAGACTGATAGACTTCTCCATATTCTCATTTAACCCTTCAAGGTATACATAGGTTTGGTCACCAGAAGCAAATACATTAAATGTGCATCCCAATTTGTAAAACTCTTTTTGTAATTCTTCTGCCGACATGTCCCCGGTGCCAATGTATTGCAAATACTCAACCGCTATATTCATTTTCGGATTATTGTTGGTACCAACATCCGACAAATAGTATAACGTGAATAAATCATTTTCACTATTGGGAGTATACAGTACCTCGACCTCCTTATTCATCTTCAACGTGATAACGTCCTTATCATAATCGAGAAATACAGGCTTAAGCTTCTCGACTTTATTATTAGCAATTTTCTGATGAAAAACTGATTTATCCTCCTTGTTAAGAGAAACTTTTGTAATGGATGGCTTGGTCACTTTGAGCGTATTCGCATCCTTTCCATTACGCTTATAAATGGCCACATAATTGTCCTTGTAATGCTCATTAGCAAATTTCATAATATCCTCCCTGGTGTATTTTTTCAAATCGTCAATTTGACCAATGTAATTTTGCCACGGAATACTATTGGTAAAGGCCATTACAAAATTGTTTGATCGAGCGTAATTATTCTCAGAACTCCGTATGCTCGATTTTCTTAAATCATTAATCGTAGCCTCAATGAGCCAATCTTCAAACTCGCCTTTTTTAACAAGTTCAATTTGTTCAAGCAATAGTTTCTTCACGTCATCTAATGATTGGCCCTCACGAGGCCGGCCGGAAAACGTATGAATAGAGTAGTCATTGAGATAATCCACATAACTGGCGGGCTCAATTACTTTTTGTTGTTGCTTTAGGTTAATGTCAATCAACCCAGCCTTTGAATTAGAGAGAATCATATCGGTAAGGCGAAGGAGTTTTGCATCTTCGCTGCCGCTCCCATTAAAACGAAAACCCATTTGAATCCAATCAGCGTCTGGTCCATATACCTCCTTTGTTATGGATGCTGCTATCGGGTCTTCTTCAACCTTCGTCCACTGCGGCAAGGATTCATTGGTTTTCCAATCACCAAAATATTTTTCAATCATAGCGATGGTTTTATCATAATCCAGATCACCGCTCATACAAATAGCTACATTGTTAGGTCTGTAATAGGTGTCAAAATATTTCTTTATCTCGGTAATGGAAGGATTCTTTAGATGATCAATTGTACCAATTACAGTTTGTGTTCCGTAAGGATGTTTTGCAAACATGGTACGGTAAAGCGTTTCATAGGTCTTCCAATAATCGTTATCCAGACTCATGTTCTTTTCTTCATATACAGCCTCCAGCTCGGTGTGAAATAACCTGGGCACAATTTTTTTAAATCGATTCCCTTCTATCTCCAACCAATTTTCAACCTGATTGGCTGGGATATCATTGATATAAACCGTTCGGTCCTCAGTGGTATACGCGTTGGTCCCTTGCGCACCAATCTCACCTACCATTTTATCATATTCATTAGCAATAGCAAGTTTCGCTGCATCACTGGAAACCTGGTCGATCATTTTATAATACCTGGCGCGTTCTACAGAATCGGTGAGTTTACCGTACGTAGTAAACATATGCTCGATGCTATCCAATAATATAGTTTCACTCGTCCAATTCAATGAACCGAAATCAGCCGTGCCCTTAAACATGATGTGCTCGAGATAGTGTGCGAGCCCTGTGTTTGTAGCCGGATCATTTTTTCCACCTGCCTTCACAGCAATTTGAGTTTGAATGCGTGGTGCAATCGCATATTGACTCAGATATACCTTCAATCCATTCTTTAGAGTATAAATCCGAACTTTCAACGGATCATTCGTTACATACTCATACGTGTAACCGTTACTTTCAGCGGTCTTTGTTTCATATTTGCTTTTCTCCGAGCAGGCAACA
>CAZIOY010000096.1:0-11789 GCA_964540915.1 uncultured Ohtaekwangia sp. | reverse complement strand
AGTCAGAGACCAAATTGCCACCCGTAGAATTCGTGTCATTAAATATCGGGGGTCACGTCATGGAACAAGCGAATATCCATTCGTTATAGATGATGAAGGCCTGTCAGTAATTCCGATCACGTCAGCAGGGCTTGAACAACCGGGCACAGGCAAGAAAGTGTCGTCAGGAATTCCATCGTTAGACAAATTGTTCAAGCGTGGTGCAGGTTACACCAGAGGCAGCACCATACTGGCTTCGGGCACAGCAGGCAGCGGAAAAACAAGTTTTGCGGGGGCATTTGCGCTGGAAAGTTGTAAACGTGGGGAACGATGTCTTTTCTTCTCCTATGAAGAATCATCAGGGCAACTCACTCAAAACCTTCTTTCAATCGGTATTGATTTAGCGCCATGGGTGAAAAAGGGACTCTTAAAGATTGTGGCTCTCAGACCTTCCTTTCTTGGTTTGGAGATGCATTTACTGAATGTTTATAAGCTGGTTGATAGTTTCAAACCAAAGGCTGTGGTGGTAGATCCCCTCACAAGTCTCATTGGAGAAGGGGAGAAACGTGAAGTTTCATCGATGATTACCCGCATGATCGATCTCTTTAAATCAAGAGGCATCACTACGTTTTTTACAAGTCTTGTTTCTGCATCCTTTGAAAGTAACACGAGTGGCGAAATAGGTGTTTCATCTTTGATTGACACCTGGATTGTTGTGAGAATGGTAGAAGATGATGAGGGCAGAAAACGCACCCGTGAAGTATTCATTGTTAAGTCTCGCGGCAGTAGCCATAATAGCAATATCCACAAATTTATTTTGAGTGATAACGGAATTATTTTGACACCTTATGCTGAAGCTAAGTCTAGCGGCAAGCAGAAAAAGGATTTTGATAAAAATGTTCCTGTTAATAATGTTAATAAAAAGAATCAATAGTAGTAACAATGTACCGTGAAAACAGCACAACCTAAATTCATTGTAGGTATTGGTGGCTCTGCCGGAGCACTTAAAGCATATACCGCTCTGCTGGATGCACTGCCGCCTAATACAGGTATGGCCTTTGTTATTATTTCTCACATGAACCCCACCGCCATTAGCCAGTTAGCTAGTATACTTTCCAGGCATACGAAAATGTCAGTAACCGTGGCTGCTGAGGCAATGGTGATTCTTGCGAATCATGTTTACGTAATTCCCCCTGACTCAGATCTTACTATGGATAACTATAGATTCAGAGTAGTCTCCCCTCGCATTAGCAGGAACAAACAGGTAGATATATTTTTTATTTCACTGGCGAATGAAATGGGCGCACGTGCTATCGGCATTATCCTTTCCGGATATGATGGGGATGGCACAGAGGGCTGCAAGCATATCAGAGCCAACGGAGGAAAAACCTTTGCTCAGGACCTATCTGCCGAAGTTGACTCCATGCCTCTTAGCGCTCTTGCAGCAAGCTGTGTTGATTTCGTTATGCCACTTACCAAAATTCCAGCTGAGCTAAAAAGCCTGGCAGCTACGCTTATAATTTAAAAATGATTTACAAAATCCGAAAGTATTCATTAGCTGTTCGATATTTGTAATGTCGAGCCACAGTTGAAGAGGGTTCTAAATCCTACTAATCCGGCTTCCCGATTGCAAACGTGTGCATTTCTAATTGTCGCGGAGGTTTACTTATTGATTTAAGCCCGAAGGGCTGGAAGAGTTATAGAAAAAAAGCCAGGCAATCATCAAACTCCGGAGGAGTGGCATCATGTCATCCTTTCAGGGTTTTGATGCAATAATCATTGTATGCTATAAAAATATCATCCCTTCAGGATTTTGGTTGAATGCCGCGACAATTTGAGATGTACCCTTGCAAATCCAGAAGAGCAAAGGTGGAATTATTTTGATACCTTAGCTGAATCTACGTTTAGCGTTTAGCGGCAATCAGAAAAAAATTTTGATAAAATGTTGCTCAGAATGAAAAAAATAAATAACAATCGATGAAAGCAGTTCATCCTAAATTGATTGTAGGCATTGGTGGCTCATCCGGAGCACTTAACGCATACAAGGCTCTCCTGGATGCAATGCCGCATGATACAGGTATGGCCTTTGTTGTTATTTCCCACTTAATGCCAAATGCCCATAGTCAATTAGCTAAAATACTACAGAGGCACACGAAAATGATTGTAACCGTGGCTGCTGATGCTATGTCGATTCTTTCGAATCATGTTTTCGTAATTCCGTCCGACTCAGATCTTACTATGGATAACTATCGGTTCAAAGTAATTTCCCCTCGCACAGACAGGAACAAACAAGTAGATTTATTTTTTATTTCACTGGCAAATGAAATGGGCGCACGTGCTGTCGGCATTATCCTTTCCGGACATTTTAGCGATGGTACAGTGGGCTGCAAGCACATCAAGGCCAACGGAGGAACTACCTTTGCCCAGGACCTGTCTGCCGAAGTTGACTCCATGCCGCTCAGCGCCCAGGCAGCAGGCTGTATTGATTTCGTTTTACCACTTAACAAAATTCCAGCTAAGCTAAAAAGATTGGCAGCCGCGCTTAAAATTTACAAGCGAGGTTATAAAACCCGAAAGTCTAGAAGTGCAAGTTAAAACACACCAAATTAAAATTCAATTTTCTGCATCACCACTCAGAAGAACTAAACTGTTTTAACAATGATGGCATCAGTGACCACGATCCGGTATCATTGGAAATAGATAGTGATCAACTAAATTTCAGTTACGCTTTCACCGGCTCCCGATGCCCCACCCAGGTGAATCGTTTGTTCACATATTCCGGGTTGGTGAACGATGCATTACCAGAAGGATTTCCACCCGTCACATGAAAATCAGAGAAGGCGGCATTCTGATTCATGTAAATTCCACTGATGAGATTAAATGAAACGGGTGTAGCGGCCAGGGCCATTTCATCGGCAATTTTTTCCCGCACGGTTGCATCCGTTGTGTATGCTCCGCAAGAAATGGCTCCCTGGTGAAGCGCCAGATCCTGAGCGAGTGCAATGGACTGATCGGTATTTTTTGTTTTGATCAATAAAGCAATCGGACCAAAAAGTTCTTTGCTGAAAATTTCTTTCTTATCCGCGGATACTTCAATCACAACAGGTGTTGCTACTCGTGCGTTTTCAAACATGGGGTTTACAAAACTCCGCGACTTCAACCACACCTTACCGGGAATGTTCTCTGCGTCCTTCACGCGTGTTGCTGTACGATCACTTTGCACAGCACCCAACACAAACGGACCTGCTTTTGGATTATCCACCAGGCTATTAATATTGGCTACCAATTTTTCAGCAAACTGATCAAAGGTCACAACGCCCGAAGAAGTTTTTATTCCGCCTTCCGGTATGTAAAAGTTTTGCGGTGCCGTGCACATTTGTCCGCTATAGAGATTGATAGAGAAGGCGAGGTTAGCAGCCACTTTATCCACGTCTTCCAAAGAATCTAAAATCACGGAATTCACTCCCGTCTTTTCAGTGAATACGGTTTTGCCGGGTATCGCCTCCAGGTAATTTCCAAACTGCGAATTGCCGGTGAAATCAATCAGTTTTACATCTTCATGTTCTGCCAATTCTTTCGTGATCATTTTATTGAATGTATCGGCACCCAACTGGCAGATGTTGATGTCGAGATTATTTTCTGCCAACACATTTTGAATTTCAGAAACAAAAATAGCAATCGGTAAAATCGCACCGGGGTGAGGCTTCACAATCACCGGATTGCCCGTGATCAAACTTCCATAAATTCCGGTTACGGAATTCCAGGTAGGAAAGGTAGAGCAACCGATCACGACCGAAACACCTTTGGGCACGGCCCTCCACTCTTTGTTGATCTGCAGATTAAACTTGCCCATTGGCTTATCCCACAAAACAGCATTTGGAAACCGATTCAATTCTTCATAACCCGCTGCTATTGCTTCGAGTGCGCGGTCGGCTGCATGCGGGCCCGATGCCTGAAACGCCATCATAAAACCTTGACCGGTGGTATGCATGGTAGCATAAGCGATTTCAAAAAATCTTGCCTTCACGCGATCAAGTGATTCCACTAATATTCCTGCGCGTTGTTCCTTGGTCACCTTCCTCCACACATGAAATGCTTTTTTCGATTTACCAACCAGATCACCGGCAGAAAATATCGGATAAGAAATTTTTAACGCATCCTGCAGATAGGGTGACTCTTCTTGCCCTGCCCAATCTGCTTCATCGGTTTGTTTTAGTTCAACAAACTTTTTACCCAGCGAACCTTTGAATTTTGCCTGGCCGTCTGCATCGGCTGTTTCACCATAGATAGCCGGGTTAGGATTCTCTGCAAAAGCAGCAAAGAAGGTGCGCCTGTGCAATGCTTCAATGGCTTTGTTCAATAGGGGTTGATGTTTTTCAAAAAGGCTCATGCGCTGATCGTTAATTTTATTGTTTTGCTCCAAACACTCTCTTTAATAACTCAGAAGTTCTTGCCAACGGATCCTGTCGTATGTTTTTCTCCTCCTTCGCAATCATGGTGAACAGACCTTGTATGGCCAGGTCAGTGGCATAGTCATTCAAATCGGGATTTACCTTTTGCACCAGCGGAATGCTATTGTATCGGTTGATGATATCGCTATAGTATTTCGTAGCATTTACTTTACCCAGGGATGCTTGAATTACCGGCTTAAACTTTTCTTTCAGTAGAGTACTGGTCGTTCTCTTTAAGTATTGAGTAGCCGCATCTGGCTCTCCTTTCAATATGGCCCACGCATCGTCAATGGTCATTTGCTTGATGGCCGCTATAAAAATTGGTTTTGCTTCCTTCGCTGCATCTTCTGCTCCACGATTGAGTGTCATCACAAATTTATCCACCTCGCCACCCAAGCCGAGTTGTCGTAAGCGATCCTCCACTTTTTTTACATCAGGAGGAAAAGGAATCTTAATCTCTGGATTTTTAAAATAGCCATCCATCTGCGATACCAAATCAGACCCTTTAGATATTCCATTAATGAGCGCTTCTTTAAGACCTGCGCCTACTTCAGCCGTAGTCAGTGGCTTCCCGCCATCGAAGGCCCTGTTAGCATCCGAAATTGTCTGATTGATTTGCGCGCTGGTGCAGGCCATACAACCAATTAAAACTAATATAATGACTCTATTCATAAGTTTGTTAACAAACAGCTAAGGTATGAAAAGTCTACCTTACCAATCAACTATAATGAATTTGGAGTGTGTTTTCAGAAGGCCTAATTTGCAGGCCATTTAGGTCTTTACATCCCCACATGCTAAACAGACTCTCGTGAAAAAAATATTGGCAGAACTACTCACCATTGGTGATGAAATACTTTACGGACAAATTGTTGACACCAACTCCCAATGGATGAGTGTAGAGTTAGATAAAATTGGTGTCAAGGTTATTCGTAAAACAACCGTAGGTGATGCAGAAGACGAAATTCTCACCGCTTTCGCGGAAGCAGAAAAACGTGCGGATGTAATATTAATCACCGGAGGCCTGGGCCCCACCAGCGATGATATGACGAAACCTTTGCTTGCGAAATTTTTTAATTGCGGATTAAAAATTAATGAAGAAGCACTTGCCGAGGTGACTGAGTTTTTCAAGAGCCGGGGAAGAGAACTCACGGAACTCAACCGACAACAAGCAGCACTACCGACCGCGTGCGAAAAAATTACAAATCCCGTGGGCACGGCACCGGGCATGTGGTTCAACAAAGGCGATAAGATATTTATGTCGATGCCCGGTGTGCCACATGAAATGAAAAAGATGATGACCGAGCAGGTGTTGCCGCGCATTGCAAAAAAATATCAACTGCCGGTGATCCATCATAAAGTCATTCGCACAATCGGAATAGGTGAATCATTCTTAGCTGAAAAAATTTCAGAGTGGGAGAAATCACTTCCCGATCATATCAAACTTGCCTACTTACCCAGTTTAGGTGAAGTAAAACTCAGGCTTACCAGTTTTGGAAATTCGCTTGCCCAACTGGAAAGTGAATCTAACGCACTGACTGAAAAACTTCAGGAGCGAATCGGTCAATTTATTTATGGCTTTGGCGAAGAGTCCATTGAAGTTGTAGTTGGAAAAATACTACGCAAAAAAAAACTCACGCTCTCCGTGGCAGAGAGTTGCACCGGTGGTTACTTATCTCATTTGATTACCAGCGTGCCTGGCAGCTCTGAATATTTTCTGGGCAGTATGATTCCTTATGCCTATGAAATAAAAATGCGACAACTGGGCGTGAAACCAGAAACGCTGGAGAACTATGGTGCAGTGAGTGAACCCACCATTATTGAAATGGCCAATATTGTGAGAGCAAAATTCAACACCGACATTGGTGTGGCCACCAGCGGCATTGCAGGGCCTGGCGGTGCCACGCCTGATAAACCCGTAGGCACGGTTTGGATCGCGTTCTCTGATAAACATCACACTGTAACGAAGAAGCTTCAACTATCGCAAGATCGCACGATCAATATTCGTATGGCCTCCATGGCAGTGCTGAATTTGATTCGACTGAGTTTACCAGAATAAATTCTTTCCCTAACACAAAAATTGCGTTGTAGCCCCAAGCTTTTTCGTCTTTTTATATTACTGATTAGCAATCGTTTGCATGACTTTCGTCATACTTATTAAAAGAACATTGTCTCATCTTCACACCACTAAAAAGGTTGTTTATGAGCACGCAAACCACTCACAAAAAATTCTACTCTGCAGAGCCTGTGCGATCCAGGTTATTGTCCACCCTCTGGCAGCATCAAATACAGGATGGATGCATCTCGCAGGCAGTCATTCAGGAACTGGCAAGCCAACATCAGCTATCTGAAATTGAAATAGAAGGAGTAGCTACCTTTTATCATTTCTTTCATCAGCAACCAGCAGGAAAGCATACGATCTATTTAAACAACAGCATCCTTTCAAAATTGAAAGGCTTTGAACGAATCAAAGAAAGTTTTGAGCGCGAAACCGGTGCACGCACTGGCTCAACAGACCCAACCGGAACATTTGGATTGTACGCAACACCCTGTATTGGTCTGAGTGATCAGGAGCCCGCAGCATTGATCGACTTCTATCCATTCACCAACCTGAATGCAGTGAAGGTAAAAGAAATCATTCAGAAGTTAAAGCAAGGAAATTCAGCAGCAGAAATTTGTGATGCACCCCTGGATAACATCCGGTTTACGCCTGCCAATAATCGCACCGTGTTCTTTGCACCCTATACACGAGGCGAGGCATTAAATAAATTGAATGAGTTGAAGCCCGAAGGAGTAATTGAACAACTGCGCATTTCAGAACTGGCAGGCCGCGGTGGTGCATTCTTTCCTACCTGGAAAAAATGGGATACCTGCCGATCGTACAAGGATACTCCGAAGTTCATCGTATGTAATGCCGATGAAGGTGAGCCCGGCACATTTAAAGACAGAGTGTTGCTGAACAATCAACCCGGCTCCGTGCTGGAAGGTATGATCATTGCCGGCTACACCGTGGGTGCCGAATATGGTGTCATCTATTTGCGTGGTGAATATCAATGGCTGGTTCATAAACTGGAAAATGAAATTTCCGCATTCCATGAAAGCGGGTTGCTAGGTCCTGATGCAGGTGGCCTGCCAGGATTCAACTTTGACATACGGGTTGAGATTGGAGCAGGAGCCTATGTGTGTGGCGAAGAAACCGCGCTGCTAGAATCCATGGAAGGAAAACGCGGTGAGCCTCGCACCAAATGGTTTTATCCGGTAGAGAAAGGATATCTGCAACTTCCTACCGTTGTCAATAATGTTGAAACCTTTGCAGCCGTTGCGCGCCTCATACAAATGGGTTCGTTTGAATATCTCAAACGTGGCATGCCCGGTTCGCCCGGAACGAAACTAATCAGCATCTCCGGTGATTGCCAGCGGCCAGGCATTTATGAAATTGAATGGGGCATGACGGTAGCTGAGTTGCTTGACTTATGCGGTGCCGAAGATCCTTACTTCATTCAGGTTAGTGGGCCGTCTGGTGAATGTATTTCCATCAAAGAAAAATACAGACGAATTTCCATGCTGGATTTAATGGCGCAAAAAGATATCCGGTGCGGTGGTGCATTCATGATCTTTAACAGTCATCGCGACCTTGTGCATATCCTAATCAACTTCTCAGAGTTTTTCAAACATGAATCATGCGGTGTGTGCACACCGTGCCGCGCTGGCAACTTTATTATTGAACGCAAACTGGAGCGCCTGAAAAATGGATTGGCCGACATGAACGATCTGAAAGAATTGAAAAGCTGGGGCACTATCATGAAAGCAACCAGTCGTTGTGGCCTTGGCAAAACCGCCAGCAACTCCGTCATCCAGGCACTCGAAAAGTTTGATGATTATTTCACTTCACGCTTTGCCGCAACCGACAACAGTACATACCGAAAATTTGATCACCTCTCCGCTATAGCGGAATATGAACACTATAAACCCTGATTCACATGGCAACTTGCACATTCTGGATTGACGGAAAAAAATATGTAACTGAACAGGGCACCAACCTGGTGGATGCCGCCAAGGAAAATGGAGTCTTTATACCGTCACTTTGTTACTTCAAACACATTGATCCTCCGCTTGGCACCTGCCGCACATGCACGTGTAAAATAAATGGAAGGTATAACCCCGCCTGCACCGAGAGCGTGCGAGAGGGTTTAAAAGTAGAAGTATATACACCCGAACTGGTGGATATGCGCAAAGCCCTGATCGAAATGATGTTTGCCGAAGGCAACCACTTCTGTCCGGCTTGTGAAAAAAGCGGTAACTGCGACCTGCAACACATGGGCTATGAACTGGGAATTTCCACTACACGTTTCCCTCACTTGTTTAAGGATAGGTTGATTGACTACCAGCCCAAACGTATGGTGATGGAACACAACCGGTGCATCAAATGCCGCAGGTGTGTTGAAGAAGTTTTTACCTCCGATGGCAAGCGCGTGTTTATGTACATCAATCGCGGTAATGAAACGATGGTAGGCATCGACTACGAACAGGAAGCAAAACTATCAGAGCGTGAAGCAGAGAATGCCATGAAGATGTGCCCAACGGGTGCCATAATCGTGAGGGGAAAAAGTTTATCAAAACCTTTTGGAGACCGGACTTTTGATATGGAGTCTTCTCAGAAGAATTTCAAACACACGATCACTGAAAAACCGAAGGTGGCCAATTTCGAAAAGAAAACAATTGCTACTGTTTCGCTGGCGGGTTGTTTCGGATGTCACATGTCTATGCTGGATATCGACACGGACATTCTTGATATCGCAGAATTGGTTTCATTCAACAAATCTCCACTCACGGATATTAAAACGTTCACACAACGATGCCACCTGGGCATTGTGGAGGGCGGATGTTGCAACACGGAGAATATTGAAACGCTAAAAAAATTCAGGGAGATGTGTGATATCCTCGTGGTGATGGGTGAATGTGCTATATGGGGTGGGTTGCCTGCCATGCGAAATACCATTCCGCTGGGAGAATGCCTGGAAGAAGCCTACCTGAACAGCGTCACCAGCGAACAAGGAGAAAACACAGTTCCTTATCATGAAGACTTGCCAAAGATTCTGGATCGCGTCTATGGCTGCAACGAAATTGTAAAAGTGGATTATACAATTCCGGGTTGCCCGCCTTCACCTAACCATATCTGGAAAGTTGTGAAGAGTTTATTGTGGGGTGAGGATTATTCATTGTTGTATTCTGAATTTAAGTACGATTAGTTATGAAATGGCCATTAACTAAACGGCACACCCAACGGCATGATAATTCAAGGCCACTCCATGTGACTTTAAAAAAATTAAACATTAACACATGAAAAAGAAAATCACCATCGATCCGGTAACCCGCGTGGAAGGTCACGGACGAGTAACCATACACCTCGATGAATACGGCAAAGTTGAAGATTCCTTCTTTCACATTGTAGAGTTCCGAGGCTTTGAGAGATTTATTCAAGGCCATCCCTATTGGGAAGCGCCCGTGCTGGTGCAACGCCTCTGCGGCATTTGCCCGGTGAGTCACCATCTTGCGGCAGCGAAAGCCATTGATCAACTCGTTGGCATTGATCCGGAAGATTTAACGCCTGCGGCATTTAAGTTGAGAAAGCTAATGCACTACGGACAGATTTTTCAATCTCACGCATTACACTTCTTCTACCTTGCTTCACCCGATTTACTTTTTGGAATGGATGCGCCAGTAGAAAAAAGAAATGTATTCGCAGTGGCCGTTGAAAATAAAGAACTGGCCCGCAAAGGAATTCTGATGCGCAAGTTTGGGCAGGAAATTATTCAGGCCATAGCCGGAAAGAAAATACATGGCGTGGCTGCCGTGCCAGGAGGCATGCATAAAACGTTTGATCCGAAGGAGCGCGAATACTTCTTAAATGGAAAAGATATACCGAACATTAAAACGATGATCGAGTGGTCGCAGGAAATCATCGGGTTTATCAAAGGGTATCATGAAAAGAACAGAGTGTTACTCGATACGTTTGCTGCGTTTCCATCCGGCCACTTAGGAATGGTGGATGATGTCGGAAACCTCGAACTCTACCACGGCAAACTGAGAGCAATTGACAGTATTGGAAACATCACGTTACCCGATGTATCCACCAACGATTATCAGAAATACTTTTTGGAAGGCGTTGAGCGGTGGTCGTATATGAAGTTTCCATACCTGAAGGAGATTGGTCGTGAAAAAGGCTGGAACAGGGTGGGTCCGTTGGCCAGGATGAATATATGCAATGCCATCCCAACCCCGTTAGCGGAAAAAGAAAGACAGGCCTTTGTCGCCTTCACGGGAAAGAAAGTAAACAACAGCACACTCTACTCGCACTGGGCACGATTGATTGAAATTTTACATTGTGCAGAAGTCATGAATGAATTATTGCATGACGATGATATCCTAAGCAATGATTTAGTGCGCGAAGGAAAACCCCGGTTGGAAGGCATCGGAATTATTGAAGCCCCACGGGGTACGCTTACACACCACTATCAGGTAGATGAAAAAGGAATGATCACCCGGTGCAACCTGATTGTATCCACCACGCACAACAATGAGGCGATGAACCAGGCCGTGAAGTGGGTAGCCAATAATGTGATCAGTCAAAAAGGTGCCATCACGGATGGCATGCTCAACCAGGTGGAAGTGGCCATCCGTGCTTATGATCCCTGCTTAAGCTGTGCCACGCAGGCACTCGGCCAGATGCCATTAAAATTAGAATTGTATAACCATAGCGGTGAATTAATCGATGAACGATATAAATCAAACTAAGAAAACGCTGATAATCGGCATAGGAAACTATGGCCGTGCAGATGATGCCCTGGGCTGGAAATTCATTGACGAATTTTCATACCGGGATGACCTGTATGATTTTGAATACCGCTATCAATTACAGATTGAAGATGCAGAACTGGTTAGCAAATACGAAAAAGTAATCTTCGCAGATGCTTCTCATCAGCCAATGGAAGAAGGTTTTTCTTTTTACAACTGTGTACCAGCTCCTACTTCCGCGTTTACTACTCATCAGCTCAATCCCGAAACGGTGCTTTGGCTTGCCCAGGAATTATTTTATGTATATCCAAGAGGATTTATCATGGCGATAGAAGGAACCCATTGGGAGTTGCATCAGGGACTAAGTGATCTGGCAGAAGAAAATTTTAAAAAGGCCATTGCATTTTTTAAAGACTACTCCAAAAAACTTACGGCTCCTCCCCGATCCGCCAAGGCTATCCTATAGAATAGCAATCAATAAATTCAAATCCCTCAAATTACAGAATGGGATTATTAGTCCTACTTTGTCATGTTTAAAATATTTCGTGCCGATGGCACTTTGACTAG
>CAZIOY010000095.1:0-12021 GCA_964540915.1 uncultured Ohtaekwangia sp. | reverse complement strand
TCACTCTGCGAAGAAAAGTTTGGTGGCTTTGACGGACTTTATCATGTTGCTGGAGGCAGTGGAAGAAAATTCGGTGATGGTCCCTTGCATGACATGACCCTCGAAGGCTGGAATAAAACACTGGAGCTGAATCTTACATCGCTGATGCTTTCAAATCGGGCAGCAATCAACGCGTTTAAGAAAAACAAAACGGCTGGAACCATTTTAAATATGGCCTCTGTGCTTGGGTATTCACCTTCACCAAAGTTCTTTGTCACTCATGGGTATGCAGCTTCAAAATCTGCGATAATCGGATTCACTCAATCCATCGCATCCTATTATGCCGGTGAAAATATTCGCATCAATGGCATCGCCCCTGCCCTTGTAGAAACACCCATGGCGCAGCGTGCTGCAAATGACGAAGTGATACAGGCATTTATCAAGACGAAACAACCGCTCGATGGCGGAAGAATTGGTTCATCGGATGATTTAGATGGAGCTGCTGTTTATTTTATGTCTGACTATTCAAAATTTACGACCGGACAAATCCTTTCAGTGGATGGTGGTTGGCATTTATCAGAAGGACAATATTAATTTATCCTATGCAACAGCGATCGATTGGAATAGATTTAGGATGCACCAATATAAAAGGTGTATTGATCGATGCCAATGGAACTATTTTGGAGCAATTGAGACAAGAGACGAATGAACCCGATGATCAGCATTGGAAGAACGCAGTTTCATCCATGATCAAAAGCTTTCAAAGCAAATCATCAGTACCTGTAAAACATATAGGACTATCTGCACCCGGTTTGGCAAACTCTGACAACACCTGCATTTCATTTATGCCGGGTCGCTTGCCAGGTCTGGAAAACTTTAATTGGTCTGAATTCACGGGTGAACGAATTTTTGTTCTCAATGATGCACACTCCGCGCTCATGGCCGAAGCTGCCTTTGGGGCAGCCAAAGGAATGCAACATGCTGTTCTTCTTACCTTAGGCACCGGTGTCGGTGGTGGAATTTTAATCAACGGTCAGCTATACCAAGGACTGTCTCAAATGGCAGGGCATCTAGGACACATTACCGTGGATGCCGACAATCCAAATCTGGATGTAACCAACATGCCCGGAAGCATCGAAGATGCCATCGGTAATCTTTCCATTTCACAGCGCTCATTGGGAAAATTCAGTACAACTTTTGAACTTGTGGAAGCTTTCAGGCGAGGCGAATCATTTGCCACCTGGCTATGGTTATCGTCTGTTCGTAAGCTGGCCATCAGCATTGCATCAACCATCAATGTATTATCTCCGGAAGCAGTCATTATTGGAGGCGGCATTTCCCTTGCCGGTGACGACTTAATGAAACCGTTGTCTGATTTTCTAAGACTTTATGAATGGCAACCCGGAGGGAAGACTACACAACTCAAACTGGCACAATTTTCAGATCTTGCCGGGGCGATTGGCGCAGCCGGCTTCGCGTTATCAAAATCGAAATAAGAAAATGACACCCACACAAGACTACCTGAATAAGTGCAAACACATACTGGAAGTTGTTTCTCAGCAGGAAGCAGAAATTCTGAAGGCCGCACAATGGTTTTCAAAAACGATTCTGGCAGGTCGCATGGTACATGTGTTTGGTTCCGGCCATAGCCGAATCATGGTAGAAGAAATGTGGCCACGCTATGGATCCTTTCCGGGATTCAATCCCATCGTTGAGTTATCATTAACTTTTCACAACCTCGTAGTGGGCGCCAATGGCCAGCGTCAGGCAATGTTCCTCGAAAATGTTTCAGGACTCGCTGAACGAATCCTTCGCAATTTTGATATCACTTCCGAAGACACCGCTCTCATCATTTCTTCAGGTGGCTCCAACGTTGTTCCCATTGAAATGGCAGAGCAATTTCAAAAGCGCAACGTGAAAGTGGTTGTCATCATCACTAAACTACATGCAGAGAAAAGTTCCAGCAAAAGAGGAGACGAAAAAAAACTGTATGACTTCGCGGATTTGATTTTAGATACAGGCGCACCGGTGGGTGATTCCATGGTGAAAATTGATGGCTTGGATACACCAGTGTCACCCGGTTCTACCGTGGGCGGTGCGCTGCTGGTTAATTCCATTAAGGCAGAAGTTGCCAGGCTACTCACAGAAGCAGGACAACCACCCAAGGTATTAACCAGTGCCAACGTGGTTGGCACTCAGCGCGCAGTTGAATTGTTTGAAAGTGCCTATGACGAACACGCACATCGCCTTGCAAAATTGTATGCGAATGTTGGTAATAAACTGTAAAGGTTTCCTACAACTTTGTGGTTGTAGGAAACCTTACTATTAAATAGATGGATAGATTAAAAAAAATAAACTACTATGCAACCCGTTCCTATTCGCACCACCGTAATTGGCAGCTATCCGTTTCCGGGATGGCTTGAGTTTGCTGTTAAAAATCTGAACGAGTTCGGCAATGCAGATCGTGAAGAGATGATTGAAGATGCTGTGATTGCGGCCATTCATGATCAGGTGGCAGCAGGATTGGATGTGATTACGGATGGCGAGCAAACGCGTCTTGATTTCAACCTTTCCTTTTACGGATTCATTAAAGGCATTAAAGAAAACACGGATGAGTTGCGCAAATTTGGTCCTGCCGCCCATGATCAGCGTGGAAAGAATTCAATCATCGATACATTAACGGCTCCCAACGGACTCGGTGCTGTAAAAGAATACACACGATTGAAGAGGCTGGCACCGGTTGGTCCTACGCTTAAGGCAAGTATACCAGGGCCGTATACTTTAAGTGGACGCTTGTTGCCCAATGAAAAATACAAGGACCGTTTTGCTATCACTGAAGCGTTACTTCCCATTATCAAAAAAGAACTGGAAGATCTTGTGGCGGCAGGCTGTCAGGAAATTACGGTTGACGAACCTTCGATGAGTTGCTACGCTTACAAAGAAGACACAAAACTCTTTGTGGATATTTTCAATCAAACGGTAAGTAGCATTGTTGGCAAGTGCCGACTTTCCACACATTTATGTTTTGGAAACTTCAAGGGAAGACCCGTAGGTTATCGCAGTTTAAAACCCATGTTGCCCGACTTTTTAAATCTTAATGTGAATGAAGTACACATCGAAATGGCCAACCGTGAATTTGCTGAAGTAGAACTACTGGCCACCTTCGCAGAGAAAATGGACGTTGCCGTTGGCATAATTGATGTGAAGAATTATTACATCGAAACCGTGGATGATGTAGAAGAGCGCATTCGTAAATGCCTAAAATATGTTCCTGCGGAGAAACTAGCCGTTGCCCCAGATTGCGGACTAAGTCAAACTGCACGTTGGGCATCCCGACAAAAGTTAACGAACATGGTAAAAGGCGCAAAGAAGGTAAGAGAAAGTTTATGATATGAAGGAAGTACTTATCCCTGCTTTCTGCAAGGGAGAAACACTACAGCAACAAATTCGGCAGGCGAAGGAAAAAGGTAACGCAGATTCCTTTGACATCTGGTGGTTGGCACAAAGTGGATTTCTCATTCAATGGAATGGCGTTTGTGTTTTATTTGATCCTTATCTCTCCGATTCGCTGACCAGAAAATATCTTACCACCAACAAACCACACACACGAATGAGTGAGTTGGTGATCGAACCTCAACTACTCGATTGTATTGATATTGTTACCTCGAGTCATAATCATACTGATCACCTGGATGGAGAAACCTTGATTCCATTATTCAAAGTAAATCCCACTATTCAGTTTATCATGCCGGAAGCCAATCGTGATTTTGTGGTGGATCGTGTGAGGTGCAGGCATGACTTTCCTGTTGGATTAAATGATGGTGAAGAAGTTAAGATGAAAGGTTTCACTTTTCATGGCGTGCCGGCCGCCCACAATGAACTTGAACGCGATGAAAAGGGGCGATGCAAGTACATGGGGTATGTCGTTCAGTTTGGCAAATGGACGGTCTATCACAGCGGAGATACCCTTTGGTATGATACGATGGTGGAGATTTTAAAACCATTTCATGTCGATGTTGCTTTTCTGCCCATCAATGGAAACGATCCGGCAAGAGGCGTGGCCGGGAATCTTAATACCAAAGAAGCTGCTGAACTGGGAAAAGCCATTGGTGCCCGGTTGGTGATTCCACATCATTATGATCTTTTCACATTCAATACTGCTAATCCTGATGACTTTGCCACCGTTGCTAACAACCTTCACCAGCCCTACCGGATACTAAAATCAGGTGAGCATTTCAATACCAACCAGATTTAGTCCGGTGGTGTAAGAAGGCACAAAAATCTGAATGACATTTCATAATTTTCATCCAATAAATAAATAACGACTTATGAGCTCTTTTTCCATCGACTCTTCTGCTATCCGTAATCAATTTCCTTCTTTGCAAAGGAAACATAATAATCTACCCATGGTGTTTCTGGATGGACCTGCCGGAACGCAGGTACCTCAATCGGTAATCGATAGCATTACTCATTACTATAAAAATTCAAATGCCAACTCCCACGGCACCTTTATAACCACCAACGAAACGGATCAGGTGATTCATCACATGAGAACGTGCATGTCCGCTTTGCTTGGCGCAGAAAGTGAAAGCTCTATTTCGATTGGTCAGAATATGACTACGCTCAACTTTGCGTTGGCACGAGCCATGTCAAGAGTATTTAAACCTGGCGATGAAGTTTTAATTACACAACTCGATCACGAAGCCAATCGGGGGCCGTGGCTCACGTTAAGAGACGTTGGTGTAAAAGTGAGAGAAGTCAGACTTCAGCCCAATGGTGTTTTGGATTATGAAGATTTTACTAACAAAGTAAACGAGAATACGCGATTGGTTTGCATGGGTATGTCGGCCAATAGCATTGGCACGGTTAATAATTTTAAGTTTGCCCGCGAACTCACCTATCGTTACAATGCCTGGCTCCTGCTGGATGCGGTTCATTATGCACCTCACTTCACCATCGATGTGCAGGATATTGGCTGTGACTTTCTGCTTTGCTCTGCCTACAAATTTTATGGCCCGCACGTAGGAATACTTTACAGCAAGCCCGGAATATTAGACCGACTTCCAACCGACCGGCTTAGAACAGCAGGACAAACTGCTCCCGATAGCATTGAAACAGGAACCCTCAATCATGCAGCCATCGCGGGAGTTTCTGCGGCAGTAGAATTTCTTGCCAGCGTTGGAGATGGTAATACTATGAGAGAGAAATTGATTAATGCCTATCACAAAATAAGTACGCATGAATTTGTACTGGCCACCAAGTTGTATGCAGGGCTGAAACAAATTCCTGGAGTAACGATGATTGGTCAGGACTTTTCTTCCAACAGCCGTACTCCTACTCTATCATTCACCGTGGATGGGAAAACTCCCACGCAGGTATGTGAACAGCTCGCCAGGAAAAATATTTGCGCATGGGATGGACATTTCTATGCTATCCGCGCCATTGAATCGTTGGGACTTTTAGAGCGAGGTGGCGTTACACGAATTGGCATCTCGGTGTATAATACCGATGACGAAATTAATCTGACGCTGGCTGAAGTGGAGAGGATTGCCAAGGGATTTTAAATCGTTATCTTTGAGAATTCAAAACTGGAAGAACATGGACATAGGAGCAGAAAAAGCAGAAGTCTTAAAACGTTTTGAGAAAGTTTATGACCTGTCACTAATCAGGGCTGTAAAAAACCTATTAGACTTTGGATTAAGCAAGCAGCAATCAGAAAATGAAGCCTTAGAAGCATCAATTAATCTAGGGTTAAAGGAATCACTGCATGGGGAAGTTATGCCACACGAGCAAGTGATGAAAGAATTCAGAGATCGTTATAAGGGATGATCCGTACGCTGCGTTGGACTTCAGAGTCGAGGAAAACCTTTAATCAAAATCTGGAATATTTAGCGGAAGAATGGGATAACCGAGTCATCAATAATTTTTTAGATCGGGTTGAAGAAGTATTAGATCAAATTAAGAGCAACCCTGAATTATATCCGTTACAGGCAGGGAACAAGACCATAAAAAATATGGGTTCGGTGTTGCGTGATGTCTGGCGAGGAGGCTCACCAACAAGCGTGATGAACTAAGTAACAGGTATTGTTTGCTGGTGAAGAACACCGGCAAAGGCAGGAGTTGATTGTAAAAAAAAACAACTGATGTCATCCTGAGCTAGTCGAGGGATGGCATTATTTTTTTAGGATAACATCAATCGCATCTCGTAAAACCGCAGCGGAAGTTCCCAGAGGGTCTGCTTCATAATTCTTCATAGCGATGGATTCATAAAAGTCAGTCTTGATTTCAATACCCATTTCCCATCCCTCACACATTCCCAGAAATGAATTCGAAGGTAATTCCGTGGGCTTCACGGATAACCGCCAGCTATTCCCTTCTGGTTCAGCGGAAGCCAGCAATTTGATTCTGTTCCCTCTTGACTTTGCTTCTAATAGTTGTTTTGTCTGAATGTGCTGAATTCCATCCACTTCAATGTCATGTATGGATCCGCTAAAATTGGTAAACGACTTCATGATGATAAATAATTTATTAGCAGTATCATGACCATGCGTGTCGTGCGATGGATCGGCTTCTGCGGCCCCTATTCGCTGTGCTTCTTTGATTGCGTCTTCCATAGAGCCTCCCTGCTCTAACTCCTGCAAAATATAATTGGTGGTTGCATTAAATATTCCGCTCAGGCGGACTAATGAAGCTGCTTTTAAGTCTCGTTTCAAAACATTGATCACCGGAAGCCCGCCACATACTGTTGAACTATAAGCAATACTGCCCCCATGAATGTTCGACAATTCATGCAATTCATCAAAAGCAAAAATCAAAGGAGCCTTGTTGGCAAATACTACCGACCATCCTTTTTGCAACGCTTTTTTTGAAGCGGTTAATCCCGGATTACCATCCTTAAGATTCCCAGGAGAACTTTCAATTAATAAGTCTGCTTTGATAAAATCAGGAATATTTTCAGAGTTAATGTTAGCATTAAAACCTTTCAAAGAATGAACCTTCCCATTTCCATTTTTCAAATTGAGTAGCTCTTGATAATCAAATCCATCGGCATTGATTGCCACCCCTGATGAATCCGCCACTGCGGTGATCTTCAATTCAAGATTATACTTCTGTATAAGTTCATGCCGTTTGCTGGCAAGGATTTTCAAAAGCCCCCTATTAACAGCACCTAACCCAAGCAATACCGTGTTTACACTTTTCATGGATTAACAAATTTTCATAAAAATTAACCAGGGCAAATAAGAAATTCTACCTATTAACTTCAAACGATTTCGGTATTTTAGGTAAAACAGCTTATCGACCGTACATCCTTAAATTATTTTCTGCCATGGCAATATTTAATACTTTGCTTTTGTTAAAAATAGTTTTTATCAAAAATGGCCATTAACCCTTATTCTGTTATGAAAAAAAGTAAGATCATCGTGATCCTTGCTTTGCTCTTTTGCGGATGGACTGCCGTTGCGCAGGAAACCTTTCCAAGAAACGATGTCAAAGACGCCCGATCCGGCCTATATGCCTTCACAAATGCTACCATTGTTGTAGATTATCAAACTACTCTGCAAAATGCTACCCTGTTGGTAAAGAATGGAAGAGTGGAGCAAGTGGGAAGTAACCTCACCGTTCCAAAAGGATATACACTTGTTGATCTTAAAGGAAAATATATTTATCCCTCCCTGATCGACATGTTTACGAACTACGGATTGCCTGCTGTTGAACGGGCACGGGGTGGTGGCTTTGGTGGTGTAGAGCAAATGGAATCTAAAACAAAAGGTGCTTACAATGCCAACCAGGCTATCCGTTCACAGTATGACGCAAGCGATGAATTTACTGCCGACACTAACGTTGCTGAAGAACTGAGAAAGCTTGGTTTTGGTGCCGTGCTTACCTCCAAACAGGATGGTTTAGCGAGAGGAACCTCCGCGTTCGTTACGCTTGGCGAAGATTCTGACAACAAGGCGTTGCTCAAGCAAAAAGTAGCCGCTAATTATTCATTGGAAAAAGGTTCTTCCACTCAAAATTATCCATCATCCATGATGGGGTTTATTGCCGTGTTGAGACAGACCTATCTGGATGCTGAGTGGTTCGGGGGCCAAAATTCAAGACCCTTTGCCGATAACTCTTTGGAAGCGTGGATTCAAAATCAGAAGTATCCACAAATTTTTGATGCTACTAATTGGATGAATGTATTGCGTGCCGACAAACTCGGTGATGAATTTGGTGTGCAGTACATCATCAAGGGTGGCGGAGATGAGTACAAAAGAATCAATGAAATTAAAGGAACCAATGCTAGCCTGATCGTTCCCGTAAATTATCCGGATGCTTACGATGTGGAAGATCCCTTTGATGCCGAGCGTGTATCATTGGCAGAAATGAAACATTGGGAACTTGCTCCTACCAACCTCGCAGCACTGGAAAAAGCCGGAGTAAACTTTGCCATTACCAGTAGCGGTCTTAAAAAATTAACTGACTTTTTTCCTAACGTAAGAAAAGCAATTGAAAACGGATTGAGCGAAACTGCCGCCCTTAAGGCATTAACCAACACGCCTGCTCAACTTTTAAAAGTAGATGATCAGGTGGGAAGTTTGAAGAAAGGCATGCTTGCCAACTTCATCGTTACCTCAGGGAAATTGTTTGATGAAAAGACCACGCTCCATCAAAACTGGATTCAGGGTCAACCATTCGAATTGAAATCGATGGATACCCGCGACTTTAGTGGTAACTACAACCTAACCATAAATGGCAAGAGCTATAATCTTGAAGTTAGTGGTGAGGCCGGAAGTCACAAATCAAAAATCAAAGTAGGCGATACCACTTCCATTGATGTGGCCGCAATATTTGGCAATGACTTGATCACACTTAGTTTCAAACCTGAGAAGAAAAGCCCTGGCAGCATTCGTCTTTCAGGATGGAGCGATGCAACCGGCTGGAAAGGAAAAGGTCAACTGGAAAATGGCACCTGGACAACCTGGAGTATCACTCGTACGGGCGATCTGGCAGCTAAAAATCCTGCAAAGCCTGCGGCCGTTGATAAGAAAGACGAACTCGGAAAAGTTATTTATCCGTTTATCGCGCACGGCTATACGTCACTGCCGGTTGCGGAAACCATGCTCATAAAAAACACTACGGTATGGACGAATGAAACCGATGGCATCCTGCAAAACACCGATGTTCTCATCAAGGATGGTAAAATTTTTAAAATCGGAAAGAATCTATCTGATCCCGTTGCTAAAGTAATTGATGGAACAGGAAAGCATTTGACTGCCGGTATCATTGATGAACACTCCCACATTGGAGCTGGTAGCATTAACGATGTGGCCGCCAATTCCGGTATGGTGAGGATCGGTGATAATATCGATGCGGAGGCCATCAATGTTTACAGGGCTCTTTCAGGTGGCGTGGTTGCTGTGCAGATATTGCATGGCTCCGCTAACCCGATCGGTGGACAATCGGCATTGGTAAAACTGCGCTGGGGCGAATCACCAGAGAATTATAAAATTCAGGGGGCCGATGGCTTTATCAAGTTTGCCCTTGGTGAAAACGTGAAGCGTACCGGTAATGCAGCATCCATTCGCTTCCCACAAACACGTATGGGTGTAGAGCAAGTATTTGTCGATGCGTTTACCAATGCACGTGAATATGAAAAGAAGTGGGCTACTTATAATGGCCTTGCCGCCAAGGAAAAAGCATTGGCCATCAAGCCACGCAGAGATCTTGTGGAAGAAACTATGCTAGAAATATTAAACAAGAAACGCTTCATCTCTTGTCACTCCTACGTGCAATCTGAAATCAATATGCTGATGAAAGTGGCTGAACGTTTCAACTTCCGCATCAACACGTTTACACATATTCTTGAAGGATATAAAGTAGCAGATAAAATGGCACAACATGGTGTGGCCGCTTCTACCTTCTCAGATTGGTGGAACTATAAGTGGGAAGTTCGCTATGCAATTCCTTACAATGCTGCAATCATGCATCGGGCTGGTGTTGTTACCGCTATCAACTCGGACGATGCTGAAATGGGAAGAAGATTGAATCAGGAAGCTGCGAAATCAGTGAAGTATGCAGGCGTATCAGAAGAAGATGCCTTGAAAATGGTGACACTCAATCCAGCGAAAATACTACACCTCGATAATCAAATGGGAAGTGTGAAAACAGGAAAGTCGGCCGATGTGGTTCTCTGGACCGATCATCCCTTGTCTATCTACGCAAAAGCAGAAAAGACCATCATCGATGGAAAAGTGTATTTCGATATTGAGAAAGACCAGCAGAACAACAAGGATATGGAAGCCGAGCGTGGTCGCATCATACAAAAGATGAAGAATGCCAAAAAATCAGGCATGCCTACGCAACGTGGTGAAAGCCGCAGCCAGTTGGATTTCCATTGTGATGATGTGTTGGGTTTCGAAAAAACAGAAGAGTAGTAATACCTAATTGAAGAGATACTTATGAAAAAATCAATATACACCCTTTTGATGGCGCTGTTCATGTTGAACACTGCCTGGGCGCAAACACCAGTTCCGGCCAAGCCCCAGTCAAAACCCATTGCACTCACCGGAGGTGTGGCGCATTTGGGCAATGGAAAAGTAATTCAAAACTCAATCATCACATTCGACAAAGGAAAACTTACTTTGGTAGCTGATGCTACCACGGTGAAACTGGACTTGACAGGTCACGAGGTCATCAACATATCGGGTAAGCACGTGTATCCAGGTTTTATTCTTCCCAATTCACAGGTAGGCTTGCAGGAAGTAAGTTCAATTCGCGCGATGAATGACAACACCGAACGCGGAGAAATAAATCCTAATGTACGCGCATTGATTTCTTATAATACTGACACAGAATATACAGCCAGCTTCCGCTTCAATGGCGTGCTGTTGGCAGAGGCAACACCAATCGGTGGCTTAATTTCAGGTTCCTCTTCTGTGATGGAAATGGAAGGCTGGAATTGGGAAGACGCAGCTCACACGGTGGATGTCGGCATTCACATGAACTGGCCTCCGATGATGAGACGCCAATTTGATTTCAATACCTTCTCATTTTCAGAGTCAGTCAATAAGGATTATGAAAAACAAGTGGGCGAATTAGAAAGATTCTTTGCTGAAGCTGTATCATACGGAAAACTCCCATCAAAAGAAGCCAATCTGAAATTTGATGCCATGCAAGGATTGTTTGAGGGGAAGAAGACGCTTCTCATTCATGCCAACAATCCGAAAGAAATAGTAGCCTCTGTACGGTTTGCTCAAAGAAGTGGTGTACAGCGAATTACTTTGGTGGAAGGCTTAGGCGCATATCATGTAGCGGAATTTTTAAAGGAAAATAAAATACCTGTGATACTCCCGGCCACTCAAAATCTTCCTGCCCGTGCCGATGATGATGTAGACCTTCCTTATAAACTTCCTCATTTGCTTACACAAGCCGGTGTAATGGTTTCATTATCTAATGATGGTGCCTTGCACGGAGCAAGAAACCTGGGCTTCTACGCGGGCACCGCTGCCGCTTATGGCATGGACAAGGAAGAAGCATTGAAAACCATTACCTCCAACACCGCGAAAGCATTGGGCATTGACGGCCGCGTTGGAACTTTGGAGGTAGGAAAAGATGCTACGCTATTTGTTTCTAATGGCGATGCACTGGATTACAGAGGCAACGTATTGACTCATGCTTTTATTTCGGGCAAACTAGTTACTTTGCCGGGCAACCAACAAGAGTTGTATGAGCGCTATTCAAGAAAGTATGGACAAATGAAGTAAAACCAACCCTATTCATTTTTAAATGAGACGGCTTCAAAAAGAAGCCGTCTTTTTAATTTATCGATAATAGTACTGTTCGTTGATTTTCCTTGTCGGAAAAGAAAATAAAAACACCCTTGTGATTAATCCTACTTTGTCATGTTTCATCCCTACGGGATTCAAAATTTATATTCTACCCCCAATTCTACCAACATATAGTCCCTGCGGGACTGCATAGATGCCGTTAGGCATCCGATGTCGGTAGAAATCCGGCCAAACGTTTCTAGTCAAAGTGCCATCGGCACGAAATATT
>CAZIOY010000094.1:0-12181 GCA_964540915.1 uncultured Ohtaekwangia sp. | reverse complement strand
AGCGCCTTCAAGAACAACAAATATAACCCGGTGCGCAAGAAGAAAAGGTAGAGCCCACTTCATTGATATTCGTGTTAAAAGACAATCGGAAGAGCAAGGATTATTTCAATCAATGTTTTACAAGTTCTGGTTTATCAAGTGTCGAGATCTCCAGTGAAACTTCCGCTGAAGTTAAATCTTTTGATAGGTATGCTCCGTAGAGCGATCTGTTTATAGATCATAGAATACAAATTGAAGAGCCTGGCTCCGTTAGGAGCCACCTGTTATCAGGAGTGTTTTGAAAATCGGGTGTTTTCAAATAACCCCTCGTTATGTTACCGCGTATTAAATCAGAGAGCTCTGATAGGTGGCTCCGCAGGAGCCAAATAAAACAATCAAATGGCCTTCACTATAAACCGGTTGCTCCTACGGAGCATAACAACACAGCTCACCAGATTTATTTAACCGCGTGCAAATAAAAAATCCATCAGAGTATGATGGATTTTTTATTGCTGTTGAGAGAGGCAATGCTGTCTTTCTATTTATCCTTATGAGGTACTGAAATCGGGAAGTCGTTTCCTGTTATGAAGCTGGTTGGGTACTGTGCTGTTCCGCCATATTGTTTGGTTAACTCAGGCACCCGGTCATCCATGTACAATTTGATTTCATTGATCGTAACCTGTCCGTCACCACGGTCGGCTTTTCCGTCAAGGGCTTCCAGCAAGGAGTAGGTGAACGTGCCGTGGTGAAGGTCTTCAAACTCGGTGGCGAATTGTTTTGATCCGCTGGAAGCCAGGACCACCACGCCTGAACTTCTGGCCAGGGTAACAATTGCTTTTTCATCCGAAGCGGCCCCGCGAGTTTTCATCTTGGCAACCGCTGCCCCCGAGTGACAGGCATCCATCAGCACAATTTGCTTTTGGGCTTTCACCAGGGTGAGGTTCTTTTCTAACTCTTCAAAGGAGATACACTTCTTTAATAACTGATCGGAATCGCCATACAGTTTGGTTACATCCGTAGGCACCAGAAAGAATGCACCATCATTTTCCTCATCGATGGTTCCATGGCCTGCATAGTAGAAGACAAACACATCGTCAGGCTTCGCCTTGGCGATAATGTTTTTGAATCCTTTTAAAATGTTACCACGTGTTGCTTCTGTATCGTAGATCTCCGTTTTGTGGATGGCCTTAAAAATACCCTTATTCTGTTCTACCAGTTTCTGGGTAATGGCTTGTGCATCGGCCAGCGCATAATTGAGATCATAGGAAGAATTCTGATACTTGTTAATACCGACCGATAATATATACAGCGAAGAGGTAGCAATAATTTCTCCATTGTATTGAATCTTAAAAATATCAGCGCGTGATTCCACCTTATAATGGTTCACCACCTTTACTTTAAATTCATTTTCAGCGTTGGTCATTTCAAGTTGGTACGACCTCACTACTTTGTCGCCCTCTCCTTTGGTTACAATGGTGGTGTCGCGAATGATCAGCTTATCGTTGTGATAAATATTTAATTCTTTCACACCGCCACCGCCATCATAGACTTCAATGTTCACAGGCATCGTTTGGGCTTGTGTTATCA
Source organism: uncultured Ohtaekwangia sp. (assembly GCA_964540915.1). Classification (GTDB taxonomy): domain Bacteria; phylum Bacteroidota; class Bacteroidia; order Cytophagales; family Cyclobacteriaceae; genus ELB16-189. Next base: position 10,615 of record CAZIOY010000094.1, on the reverse strand, counting down.
GCTCACCCTTTACATAATGAATTAAATCAGTGGAATCTGCAGAAGCGTAGCTTTCAAAGAATCCAACGGATGGCCGATTGAGTCTTCCCAGATCAAAAATCCGCTCACCGGCTTCACGCATGATATCCTCCACGCGCTTGCCATCGATGATGCTTTTGGTCATCTCTTTGGGGTGAAACAGAATTTCAAAATATTGATCGGCATCATAGAAATCAGCGAGCTTTTCAATGCCCCGGTTCATGTGCCATCCGAAATATTGGGCACCGGCCGATGAGCAACTGAAATAACCGCGCGGTGTCCAGCAAACCCATTCGCTATCATTGGCCAGAAACAACGTAACATACGGAATCAATACTTCGCCAAGGGTTTTATACCGGGCATCTATTTCTTTATACGTTTTTTGCTTGTTGTCCTTCAGGAAAGTGATCACATCCTGCCATGCCTTTTTGGTAGTTTCTTTGGTAAGAGAATCTACGGGCAAAGAAGCAAAGTAATCCGACCACTCGGGCGTATCGAAAATGCTTCGAATACTGGGGGCAAATCCTGATTCAGAAAGTTTCCATAGGACCACCGACTGATCTTCTCCACCGGAAGCAAGATATTTTCCATCGGCACTTACCGTTACTGTTCGCACCGCTCCGGAATGTCCCATGAACTCTTTATTCAGATAGCCATTTTTGTCAAATAGCTTGAGTGAAAAATCACTGGCCACCACCACACTTCCATCGGGCAGTGTTTGAAAATCAAGAATGCGTCCGTCAACAAACTCATTGGTGTTTATCGATTTTCCTTTTGGCAACCCGATGGAGTTAATTCCGGTTTGCATTACATCTTTGGATAGTTGTGCGAGAGCAGGTGATCGGGTTGGATTTCTGTTAATGACAAACGATGAGAAATCGAAGCTGCTATTGTATTTTGGTTTATCGTTAATCACCATCTCTTTAGAAACAAAAAGCTCATAGCCTTCACCAAAAGCAAGCTTCTGTATCGGGCTTCCCTTGCCCTGTATTTTTTTTATCGTGAGCCCATTGATGGGATTCCATAAAATGATTTCATTGTTATTTCCACCAGCCGAAGCAACCGTATAATTGCCCGTAAAGGAAGGTGAGAATACCGCGCTAAACACGGTGTTATCATGACCGGGGAAATCGGTTAGTTTAGTTCCGGTAGGAATCATATAACTCATACCCGCTCCGGTTTCATCCAGGGCAGCAAGAATCTTTCCATCAAAAGAAAAAGCAAGTGCGGTGATGGGGTGTTTTAATTTATCAATACTTCTCACCAGGGTTCCATCAGCATTCCAAATGATCAGCTCGTTTTCAAAACTGCAACTGGCCAGAAAACTGCCATCAGGAGAATACGTCAACTTGTTTAAAGTTCCTTTATGTTTATGAAGTGCTTTAGGTGTAAATTTTGTCTCGCCTTTTTCTAAACCACGCAATGGATAGATCAGCACATCACTGCTTTCTGAGCCAACCGCCAGGTCTTGTGTTTTTTTATTGAAACTAAGGCTCGATACCGGTACTTTAATTTCCAGCGATGTTACATAAGGCAAGCTTGGAAAACTCTCCATTCTCCAGATTCGTACCGTGCCATCCTGGCTGCCGCTGGCCAGGTAAACTCCGGAGCTGCTAAATGCTAAACTCGTGATCACATCCGAATGACCAATGGCGGTGGCTACCTGCACACCTTTTTCAATATCGATGATGATTACATAATTCTGACTTTCTGTGCTTACCTGGTATCCTCCAACAGCAAGAAACTTTCCATCGGGTGAAAGCGCGGAGGCATACAACATGCCTTCGTATCCATCGCCTATTTGAGATTCAAATTTGTTCAACTGCTCACCGGTTTGAGCATTCCAAACCCGAATAGTTTTATCTTCTGATATAGAAATAAGCCGATTGCCTTCCGGGGTAAAAATCAGGTTGTGAACTTTGCCTGCGTGCCCTTGCGGATTGATGACGATGCGGGGCGCCTGGGCAGTAAGACTAAGACTGACGATCCAGAAGCAAAGCGTAATGGATAGTCGTTTTATGAAATTCATAAGTATCTGGGTATTAGGTAAAAGTACGGATTTTACTACACAGGTAAAACCTTGTTTTTAACTTTCCATTTGACTGCAGCCATTTTCAGTCGTATAAGGGCTAAATTACTTCATGGCTGAACAAGTGCCCCTCGAGATGATTACCAGAGCCATACAAGGTGATACAGATGCCTTTCGGGACATTGTGAATCACCATCAGGCCTTTGCATATGCGGTTTCTTACCGGTTTTTGGGCAATGCAGAGGATGCTGAAGATGTTGTGCAGGAGGGATTTATCAGGCTCTGGAAGAACCTCCACAACTATAAGCCGGAAGTAAAATTGACCACCTGGCTATATCGCATCCTGGTCAACCTGTGCCTGGATGTTTTGAAATCATCGCAACGCAAACAGCAGCGAAACAGCAGGGAGGTGAAAGAAGAGGGAGCCCTAGCACATTACAGCGCAACAGATGATGACGTGCGCGCACAGGAATTGCACGAATTGATTCAGGAGGCCGCGAGTGAACTTAGTCCTAACCAAAAAGCGGTGTTCATCCTACGCGACCTCGAAGATTTGACCGTAGAGGAAGTGTGCAGCATCCTGTCGATGTCGGCCGGTAACGTGAAGAGCAATCTCTATTATGCGCGGCAGCAGATGAGTGAGAAATTAAAGAAGTATTATCAAACCACCGATAAAATAACTACGATATGAATTGCAGCGAATTCGAAAAAAGAATTTATCTGTATCGCGAGTTGACAGTAACGGAAAGAGAAATCACGGATCAGCATATTGCCCACTGTGAATCTTGTAGCGCATTGGCCGCACAGGTTTTTCAGCAGCAGGAGATGGTAAGAATGGTCAGTTCGGTAAAGTCTACCGTCAAAGATCCAGAGTGGCTCACGCAGCGAATCATGAATTCAGTGGAAAGAAAAGAAAAACGGATAAGCCGATCGGACGGGATTGCTACTTTTCTTGATAGTCTCTTTGTTCGCTATGCATTTAGTGCTCTTTCGATTTTGCTGATAGCATTCTTCTACGTAGAGCAGCAGAGCGCTGATCAGGTACAGCCGATAGCCAAAATTGAAATCAAAGAAGGAACGGTTTTAAACACCAGCTCTTTTTTTAAATCACATTTGAATAGCAGGCAGAAAAAGGAAACGACCCTGTCAATTTCAAGATATTCATATAACAGGTCAGAACGATTAGTCAAAACACTATAATCAGTAAAAACATGAAACCGGTAATAAGCATTTCCCTTTTGATCGCCTTGGTTGTGGCATTAAGTGCATGCGAGCATAAAGTATATATGGAGACCACCGTGCATGAAGATGGATCGTTGGATAAAACGATCGTGCTTGAAACTGCAGATACGACTAAAAACTTTATGGGTATAGAAGCCGAAGGAGGATGGACGATGATGACGCATGCCATTGAAGACACCAGCGAGAACAGTAAAAAATGGAATGTCACCTATCAGAAAAAATTTGCTTCCGCAGAGGAAGCGAATGCAGAACTCGCCACAGCAAGGGATACACTTTTCAGAGTGAGCAGTAAGTTTGATAAGAAGTTCAGATGGTTCTATACGTATCTGTATTACTCGGACACGTATAGCACCATCAACCGCATGACGCTGCCGTCTGATGATTTTATTGCGCAGGAAGACCACGCCTTCATTGAGCGATTGCCTGCAGAGGGCACCACCATTTCAAAGGCCGATAGTCTCTACCTGACAGAGCTGCACAAAAAGATTTTTGATATATATGGTCTTCGTGCTATCTATGAAGCGCACTATAGCCTCAATGAGAAATTGATCCATGAAAGTGGTTTGGAAGACCGTTGGCTGGATACATTGAAAAAACATAAAGAAAATATTTATCAACGGCTCGTGAAGAATGAGAATGTGCCCGAAGATTTCATGTATAAAACTATGGATAGTGTAGGCATCCCTTTGCCGATGGAAAAAATGCGCAGTCGCTATGATGAACTTTATAAATGGGAAGATGCTAAAACCGATTTCATCAATCATGCCAGCGAAGGCAAATACACACATGTAATCAACATGCCGTGGAAGATAGTACGCACCAATGCTGATTCTGTTTCCGGCAATCGACTGATGTGGAACCCGCCATCTATTAAATTTTTATTGAAGGATTACACGATGTATGCGGAAGCGAGGAAAATGAATGTATGGGCTTTTGTGGTTTCTGCTTTGGTGATTGTCTTCACCGGTTATTTGCTTTGGAGAAAAGGAAATTAGCAGGGAATTTACCAACTGCTGCTCGCCCCGCCACCTCCCGAATTGCCACCTCCCCAACTTCCGCCTGAGTCGCTGGAAGAAGATGACGAACTTGAATCGGAAGATGAAGAAACCACAATCATCGGGATTGTTTCTGTAAACACTTTTTGATGATTACAGTATTTGCAGGTCTTCACAACTTTGGTTGTTCCTGAATGACTGGTGGTAGCCGCTACTTTAGTTGTTGAGCTGGTGGTGTAGAAAGCGTACGTCTTGCACTTAGAACATTCGCTATATTCTGTTTTCGCATCGATATAGGCCTCAAGGCTTATCTCTCCACAGGAGTTGCATTTCCAAACATCATAGTCAACGGATTTCAACGTCTCTTCAAACTGCGATTCTTTGGAGAGATATTCATCCTCGGCAACTTCATTTAGTCGATTAGTTTTTTGACCGCAATTCTTACAGTCTCTTGGTTTTGTTCGGATGGATTCAATTTTCCTTTTCAAAAGCCAGTAGACAAAAACGAAAGGCAACGGAAAGAAAATCGCCATGGCAAGAATTCCTTTTTTCTGATCAGAAAGAAAATAGTGCACAGCATGGTATTCCTTATTTTTAAACCAGGTATTCGCCTGTTTCGATATTCGCATGTATTTGGCGAAACCTAACACTGCGAGATAACCATAAGCCGCTGCAAAGTAAACCCACCAACTATGGTTGGCGATTAGAAAAAATAATACAACAATCGGAACCAGGTAGCACCAAAGCAACCAGTGCCACGAACTCATTTTGGAATGGGGCACATCGGACGAAAAATTCTTAGCATTTGAAAACCCCTTTCGCTTGAAAAGAAAAACGATTATTCCCGTTACGAACCATCCAAAAGCCATTAAGAGACTAACATCGGCCGGGTCCAGGTCTTCGGATGAACTTGTTCCTTCATTGATCTCCCCAGAATAATTTGGATCAGCAATAATTTTCGCAACTTCTTCAATTCCCGCTTTCATGCCCGCATCAAGATTTCCGTTTTTAAAAAAAGGAACCATCTTCTGCGCTTGAATGCGCTTGCAGGTGGCATCGGGCAATACGCCTTCCAGTCCATAGCCTGTATGAAAGCGAACCGTTCTTTTATCCTGCACAAATAAAATCAGCAAGCCATTATCATTTCCGGATTTACCGACACCCCATTTCACAAATAAGTATTGAGCAAACTCAAAAATATCTTCATCACCAATGGAGTTTAACATCACCACCGCTACCTGAGCGGAAGTTTTCTTTTCCAAGGAATCGAGCAATAGATTGATTTCAACAACAGCCTGATCGCTTAACAATTTGTCCGGGTTGCTTACATAACCATTATTGATGAGCTTGGTGTTGGGAACAGTTTCTACAGTGTATGACTGCGTGTAAGCAGTGGAAACAGCACTCAAAAACAGAAGAAATAGGGTGGATAGTCTCACGATAAGGGTGTTAGATAAAAACCAAGTTAAGTAATCATGTTGCGACTTTCAAGGCAGGAGCGAACCGCACGTTTTTTCTGCAATGGTTTTCTGAAGGAAATTATATTTGGCAAAGTCAGCACAGCAACCGATTTCGCTACTGCCTGTTAGGCATTTTGTAAAATTTTTTTAAAGAAAACCGACAGAATTTGTATCAATTCTTTTGTAATCATTTTAACTTGTGAGGCTCTTAAGTCTACCTAAATCAAAAATCACATTGAAAGAACCACAACAACAAGGATTATATCATCCTGACTTTGAGAAAGACTCTTGCGGGGTAGGCTTCATTGCAAACATAAAAGGAAGTAAGTCGCACCAGATTGTAAGTGACGCACTCACCATGCTCGAGCGCATGGAACACCGCGGTGCATGCGGCTGTGAACCCAACACCGGTGATGGTGCAGGTATCCTCATTCAGGTGCCCCATGAATTCTTCAGCAGCGAATGCAGCAAGCTTGGTTTTAAGTTGCCGACATACGGAAGTTACGGTGTTGGACTTGTATTCTTTCCGCGCGATAAAAAAGTGCGCGAAGAATGCCGCACGGTTTTGAATCGCAAGATCAAGGCAATGAAAATGACGTTGCTGGGGTATCGTGTACTTCCTACCAACAATGCTGATTTGGGTGAGACCGCGCTTAAAGCCGAGCCCGTAATGGAACAAGTGTTCATCAAGCAAACGCAAAGCGTCTTAACCCCGGATGAATTCGAGCGCAAGCTTTTCATCCTTAGAAAATATTCAACACACATCATTACTGAATCGGTAAAGGGTGTTGATAATCAATTTTACTTCTCTTCATTGTCGTATAAAACCATCGCCTACAAAGGCATGGTTACATCCGGTCAGTTGCGCCCTTACTTTGCTGACCTGGAACATGAAGATGTAGTGTCCGCACTAGCGGTTATCCATTCACGATTCTCAACGAATACGTTTCCTTCGTGGAGATTGGCTCAACCGTTCCGCTATATCGCACACAATGGTGAGATCAACACAGTGCGCGGAAACATCAATTGGCTGAATTCAAAAGAAGCATTTTTCACTTCGGAGTTCTTTACGAAAGAAGAATTGGATATGATTCTTCCGATCTGTAATCCGAAGCAATCCGATTCTTCAAACCTGGATAATACAATCGAATTATTGGTGCATGCCGGTCGCTCGCTTCCGCATGTGATGATGATGTTGATCCCTGAAGCGTGGGATGGCAACGAAGGCATGAGCCAGGAGAAGCGCGACTTCTATGAATATCACGCCAACCTGATGGAACCCTGGGATGGTCCTGCCTCAATCACCTTCACCGATGGAAAAATTGTGGGAGCCACACTGGATCGCAACGGACTTCGCCCTTCACGTTTTGTGGTTACGGATGATGACATGGTGATCATGGCCTCTGAGGTAGGTGTGTTGGATGTCGATCCCGCCAAGGTGGTAACGAAAGGCCGTCTGCAGCCTGGAAAAATGTTTGTGGTAGATCTGGAGCAAGGCCGCATCATCAGTGATGATGAATTGAAAAAAGAAATTTGCACACGCCAGCCTTACGGGAAATGGCTAAAGGAAAATAAAGTAAGACTTCAGGATCTTCCTGAGCCAGGCGGAAGTTTTCATAAGTATGACCCGATCACATTCTTAAAGCGTCAGATTTCATTTGGATATACCTCTGAAGATTTACGCGTGATCCTTACACAAATGTGTGAGACGGGAAAAGAAGCATTGGGTTCCATGGGTAACGATACTCCGCTGGCGGTGCTTTCAAAACAAGCACAACATTTATCCAGTTATTTCAAACAACTTTTTGCGCAGGTAACAAACCCTCCGATCGATTCTATCAGAGAGCGATTGGTGATGTCATTGGCATCGCATGTGGGCGGTTCATTGAATTTATTGGAAGAATCTCCCGAGCATTGCATCACGCTTGAGTTGCCTACACCAGTTCTTTCGAATAATGAACTGGAAAAAATCCGATACATCGATCACAGACACCTACAGACAAAAACTATTTACACCTATTTCAAAGCAGATGGTCAGCCCGGCTCTTTGGAAAAAGGATTGAATCGTGTGTGTCAATACGTGACCGATGCGATTGAAGATGGTTTTACGATTATCATTTTATCCGATCGAAGTTTTGATAGCGGTCACGCACAGATTCCTTCCTTGCTTGCCACGGCAGCGGTGCATCACGATTTGATTCGCAAAGGACTGCGTGGTAAAGTAGGATTGCTAGTAGAGGCCGGTGACGTTTGGGAAACGCATCACTTTGCTACCTTGATAGGATTCGGTGCATCGGGTGTAAATCCTTACCTCATGTATCAAACGATCCATGACATGAAGAAACGCAATGTGCTGAGTGAAGAACTTACCGAAGAGAAAGCCATCTATAACTATAAGAAAGCGGTGGCTGGTGAGTTGCTCAAGATCATGAGCAAGATGGGTATCTCCACGCTTCAGTCGTATCATGGCGCTCAGATTTTCGAAGCATTGGGAATTCATAAAGATGTAATTGATCAATATTTCACGGGCACAGTTTCGCGCATTGGTGGATTGAGCCTGGATGATATTGCGAGAGAAGCATTGGCGAAACACTCTCTGGCCTTTCCGGAGACAGCGAATGCCACACCGAAATTAGAAGTGGGTGGTGTCTATCAATGGAAGCAACGTGGTGAGGCGCACTTGTTCAATCCGCAAACTATCCACTTACTACAACACTCCACGAAGACCAAAGACTATGGAGTGTTCAAGAAATATTCTTCTATCATCAACGATCAAAGTGAAAAGGCGATCACACTGCGCAGCTTATTAAAATTTAAGAAGGGAAAAGCGATTCCATTAAGTGAAGTAGAATCAAAAGAAAATATCTTCAAGCGTTTTGCTACGGGGGCGATGTCGTTCGGATCAATTTCTCACGAAGCACACAGCACATTGGCCATTGCCATGAACCGCATTGGAGGAAAGAGCAATTGTGGTGAAGGCGGTGAAGATGAAATTCGCTTTAAGCGCAAAGAAAATGGTGATTGGGAAAACTCAGCGATTAAGCAAGTGGCCTCGGGTCGTTTTGGGGTTACGAGTTATTACCTCACCAATGCAAAAGAACTTCAGATCAAAATGGCGCAAGGCGCCAAGCCTGGCGAAGGTGGCCAATTGCCCGGCCATAAAGTAGATGAGTGGATTGGTCGGGTGCGTCATTCAACACCGGGTGTGGGATTGATTTCTCCGCCACCGCATCATGATATTTATTCCATCGAAGATTTAGCACAGTTGATTTTTGATTTGAAGAATGCGAATCGCGAAGCGCGCATCAGCGTGAAACTGGTTTCAGAAGCAGGTGTAGGCACCGTTGCATCAGGTGTTGCCAAAGCGCATGCTGATGTTATTCTAATTGCAGGTCATGATGGAGGAACGGGCGCTTCCCCAATCAGTTCTATTCGTCATGCAGGCCTGCCTTGGGAGTTAGGATTAGCAGAAGCACATCAGACTTTGGTGAGAAATAAACTTCGCGGTCGCGTTGTGTTACAAACCGATGGACAGATTCGTACCGGTCGTGATTTAGCTATTGCGGCATTGCTTGGCGCAGAAGAATGGGGCGTAGCAACCGCGGCATTGGTAACAACAGGTTGTATCATGATGCGCAAGTGTCATTTGAATACATGTCCTGTGGGAGTGGCAACACAGAACAAGGAATTGAGAGCGCTCTTTACCGGTAAGCCGGAATACGTAGTGAACCTCTTCACGTTCTTAGCGGAAGAACTTCGTGAAATCATGGCGGAGCTTGGCTTTCGCACCGTAAATGAAATGGTTGGTCAAGCCGATCGTTTAGAGCTTCGTAACCTTGACAATCACTGGAAATATCAGAATCTTGATCTATTCACATTGCTTTTCAAAGAGCCGATGAGTTTAGATGCTGCACTGTTTAAACAAGAAGAGCAAGATCACGGTATTGCCGAAGTGTTGGATAGAAAGTTAATAACGCTTGCCCGGCCGGCACTAAAAGATGCAACCCCTGTTCAGGGTGCGTATAAAATCACCAACCAGGATCGTGCTGTGGGTGCAATGCTCTCCAATGAAATTTCAAAAATTTATCTTGGTCCTGGATTGCCGGAAGATACCGTGCATGTGAAATTCACTGGTACGGCAGGACAAAGTTTTGGAGCGTTTACAACCGGTGGAGTTACCTTCGAACTGGAGGGTGATGCAAATGATTATTTCGGTAAAGGACTATCCGGAGGAAAACTGATTCTTTATCCGTCCCCACAGGCAACATTCAATTCATCGAAGAATAGTATTGCCGGTAACGTAGCGTTTTTTGGAGCAACATCGGGAGAAGCTTTTATCGGAGGTATGGCCGGTGAACGTTTTGCCGTTCGCAACTCAGGGGTGAAGGTCGTTGTAGAAGGTGTGGGTGATCACGGTTGCGAATACATGACTGGAGGAACGGTGGTAGTGTTGGGTGGCACGGGTAGAAACTTCGCAGCAGGTATGAGCGGTGGAGTTGCCTATGTGTGGGACGTGAACAAGACTTTCGTGAAGAACTGCAACATGGAAATGGTGATGCTCGATACACTGGATGAAGAAGACGAAAAACTCCTTCGCGAAATGATTGAGACGCATCAGAAGTTTACGAATAGCGAACTTGCGGCACATGTGCTGAGTTATTGGCCCACAGCCTATAAGAGTTTTATCAAAGTAATGCCCATCGATTACAAAGCGGTGCTGGAAAAACGCAAAGCAGAGAAGAAAGCCGCAGCGCTGAAAACATCGGTAGGCAATGCTGATTTTAAATTTTCATCAAACTAAATTAGCTACAAGCAACCCATGGTCTGTGTCCACACAGACCATGATTAAAAATATTCTTAACTAAGTTGTG
>CAZIOY010000093.1:0-12351 GCA_964540915.1 uncultured Ohtaekwangia sp. | reverse complement strand
CGGCTCCGGTGCGCAGCTGATCAGCAAGCCTGATAATTTAAAAACGGTAGAGCCTGCCTTTGGTGCGGATGATCGCTACATCTGGTACTCACAACGCATGAATGCCTGGAACTACAATGCCCAACTTCCACAATATCAACTGGCCGTATATGATCGCGAAACCGGAGAGACCGAAGTAAAGACGGCCCGTTATGGTTCTGCTTTCACGCCCGTGCTTTCACCCGATGGAAAGTGGTTGGTCTATGGATCAAGACATAATGATCAAACGGGTTTAATCATTCGCGATTTAAAATCCGGTGACGAAAAATGGTTTGCCTATCCGGTACAGCGTGATGAACAGGAATCCATTGCTCCTCTTGGCGTATTGCCTGCCATGTCATTTACACCCGACAGCAAAAATCTGATTGCTTCTTATGGAGGTAAATTCCACAGCATACCCGTGGCGGGAGGAAATGCCGTCAATATTCCATTTGAAATGGAAACTGAATTTTTGTTGGGACCAAGTGTAGCTGATTTTAAATATCCTATCAAGGATGACAAGGACATGGTGGTAACACAAATCCGCGATGCCGTTGTTTCTCCCGATGGGAAACAAGTTGCCTTCACGGCATTGAACAGGCTTTACACGATGGACTTGCCCAATGGCACCGCCAGGAGAGTTACTACCAATAACTTCACAGAAGCACTACCCGCATGGAGCACCGATGGGACACAACTTGCATGGGTAACGTGGGAAGGTGAAGGTGGACACATCTATAAAATCAACTTTAAAACGAAAGCCCCCAAGGCTGTGAAGCTCACCAGCACGCCTGCGCTCTACACAGATATCGTGTGGAGTTATCAGGGCAACAAGATTGTATTCATGCAAGGTGGCGCGCATAATTTTAAAGAAGATGAAGGACCTGTGACGTTTGCCAACCAGGAAAACATTGCGTGGATCAGTGGCGATGGCGGTCCTATCACCGTGATAGAAAAAGCAAAAGGAAGAAGTGTACCGCATTTTACAAAATCAAGTGATCGCATCTATTTGTACAGCGGACAAAAAGGATTAGTCTCTATTCGCTGGGATGGCACCGATGAGAAAGCGCATTTGAAAGTGACCGGCATTATGACATACGGCTCTATTGCCAATGAGAATCATTGTATGTTGGTAGAGACTGCAACAGAACCACAACGAGAACCCTCTAACGCTGCCGTAATTCTTATGGCTCCTGAAGGAGATCAGGCCTTGGCGAAAATTAACAATGATGTTTATGTTGTAACCATTCCTAAAATGGGTGGAGAGGTGCCTAAGATTTCAGTTGCTGAAGCAGATAAAGCACAATTTCCCGCTCGCAAACTAACCAAACTTGGTGGTGAATTCCCCTCGTGGAGCAGCAATGGCAAAACGGTTTATTTCTCCTTAGGTAATGCATTCTTCACGTACAACCTTGATGAAGCAAAAGCCAAAGAGGAAGAATTGAAAAAGAAAAAGGCGGAAGAAGAAAAGAAGAAAGAATCGGAGAAGCCAGAAGGTGAGAAGAAAGGAGAGGAAAAGAAAACCGATGAGAAAAAAGCAGATGCAACTGCCGAGGAAAAGAAGAAAGACGAAGGCTACAAGCCAGGCGAGATGCGCATCAAGATTACTGTGCAGAAAGATATTCCAACCGGAAAAGTTCTTTTACAAAACGCACGCATCATCACGATGAAAGGAGATGAAGTGATTGAGCGTGGTGATGTATTGATTGAAAATGCACGCATCAAACAAGTTGGCGCTGCCGGTTCAATTTCCGTGGATGCTTCGGTTCAGAAAATGGATATGAGTGGCAAGACCATCGTTCCTGGTTTTGTGGATACACACGCACACATGTGGCCTGCCTGGGGCATTCATAAAAATCAGGTGTGGGTGTATGCCGCCAATCTTGCTTATGGCGTTACCACCACCCGCGATCCACAAACCGCAACCACCGATGTGCTCACCTATAGCGACATGGTAGAAACCGGTGAAATCTACGGGCCTCGCGTTTATAGCACAGGACCTGGTGTTGGCTACTGGATGTACAACCTGAAAGATGCAGATCAGGCAAAAGATGTGTTGAAACAGTATTCAGAATATTACAATACCAAAACCATTAAGATGTACCTCACCGGTAATCGTCAACATCGTCAATGGATCATTCAGGCTGCCAGAGAGCAACAACTGATGCCAACCACAGAAGGCGGATTGGATTTCAAATTGAACATGACCAACCTCATCGATGGCTATCCGGGTCATGAACACTCTTTCCCGATCTATCCGTTGTATAAAGATTTCATTACAGCAGTGGCAGCATCGAAGATGACCTACACACCGACACTCTTAGTTTCGTATGGTGGTCCGTGGGCGGAGAACTTTTATTATGCTACTGAAAATGTAAATGGAGATACTAAGCTGAATCACTTCTTTGCTAGGTCTGAGCTCGATCAAAAATCAAGAAGAAGACCCGCGTGGTTCATGAAAGAAGAACACGTGTTCGAAGATCACGCGCGTTTTGTCAATGACTTAGTGAAGGCAGGCGGTAATGCAGGTGTTGGTTCGCACGGACAATTACAGGGTCTTGGTTATCATTGGGAATTGTGGAGCATTGCTTCCGGTGGTATCAGCACACACAATGCGTTGAAGGTAGCGACCATTCAAGGAGCAAAAGCCATTGGTTTGGATGGAGACCTGGGGAGTATTGAAGCCGGCAAGTTGGCCGATTTAATTATCCTGGATAAGAATCCATTGGAAAACATTCGCAACACCAATACGGTCAATAAAGTGATGAAGAATGGACGGCTGTATGATGGCAATACATTGGATGAAGTGTATCCTACGGTAAGAAAGGCTCCTTCATTTGCTAAAGATCAACAAATGCCAACATCCGGCTTACCGGGCGTGAATAAATAGATTGTCAAATTTTTTAGCCACCGATTCACTGTTTAATACAATTAGTGAATCGGTGGCTTTTGTTCTTACTCAAACACCAGCGTTCCAAAACTCTCAATGTCATGAAAGTTTACGCGCGTGGGTTGCCATGACCAGTCAGCCACTCCTTTATCATAATCAATACGGTACATATTCATGCGCCATTTGGTGCCTCTGATGGGTGGCACGTTGTTAAGAGGAGTCAGCAGCGTATAAGGAATAAAAAATTCAGCCACCCATCCCACCGTCTTCTCTCCCTCATTGATAATTTTAGTGGCATGCTTTGCCTTGCGGTCGCCTTCATAATGCCAGGGTGTCCATCCTAAAAATTTTCCTCGCATATTAGGCACCAAGATCGCGAGCTCATAATTAAGTGGCGACAACTCATATTCAAAGTATAATGGGAAACGCTCATCCGTCCAGAAAAAAATTTCCACCACATCTTCGTTGTATAAATCAGCCATATCTTCTTTCAGTGTGGCGGTGATCTGGTTATCCTCACACCAGAAAATCGTGTAGATGCCTTTGTCGGAATACAACATCTTCGCTTTGGTTTGGTATTTCACCTCTCCCTTTTCACGCTGCGGTAATTCGATCCAGGGGGCTGCCTTCCATGCCGGGCTTTCCATATCTCCCGTAATGTCAAAATCAGCCGTATGTGTAATCGAAAGTTTTGCTTTCTTTCCTTCCGGGGCCGCCCTCTTTTGTGCGATTGCCATTACCGGAATAAGCAAACAGAGCAGTAACCAGCACGGTGTTGAAATCATGGTCGTATAACTTTAATTAGACTTTGAAATTAAAAAATCATATTTTAATCGAACTATCATAAACATCTGATCTATGAAAAAAATTGTTCTTCCTGTATTTATCTTAATATACAGTGTTTCTCTGTCAATTGCTCAAAATAATCCCAATGCAATTCGCATCATTATGATTGGCGCCCACCCCGATGATTGTGATGGGGGTGCTGGTGGCACAGCCATCTTGTTTGCCTCTATGGGCTATGCCGTAAAATTTGTGTCTGTTACCAATGGTGATGCCGGCCATCAAACACAAGGTGGCGGAGCATTGGCAAAACGAAGAATTGCCGAAGCTAAAGAAGCAGGCAAGCGTTTTGGCGTAACCTATGATGTGCTCGATAATCACGATGGGGAGTTAACGCCAACACTTGACGTGCGTCTTCAGATCATCCGCAAAATACGCGAGTGGAATGCCGATGTGGTGATTGCTCCGCGCACCAATGATTATCACCCCGATCATCGCTACACGGGAGTACTGGTGCAGGATGCTGCCTATATGGTGGGCGTGCCCAATGTTGCACCCGATACAGCTCCACTTAAAAAGAATCCGGTGTTCCTCTACTTCCAGGATTATTTCCAACGACCAAATCCATTCCGCCCCGATATAGCCGTTGACATCACGAGTGTGTTCGATAAAAAAATCTATGCCATGGCCGCGCATGAGTCGCAATATTTTGAGTGGCTGCCGTGGATTGGCGGCTATGCCAATGAAGTGCCGGCATCAAAAGCAGACTGGCTTCCCTGGTTAACGAAAAGGCAAATTGATCCTATCGCTCCTGAGATTTTAAAGTCACTTGAGAAATGGTATGGGAAAGACCGTGCAGCGAAAGTGAAAAATGTGGAGGTGTTTGAAATCTGTGAGTATGGAACGCAACCAAACGCAGAAGATATCAAGCGGTTGTTTCCAATGTTGGGGAAATAGAAACGGATATTGGTTGCTGGATTCTTACGCGTTGAATTAAAGAGTCAATGCTGTTCACAACTCTACGTGAGTGCCTGTGACGTAGCGGGGTTTAGGAGGACTTAGCAATGAAGCGAAGCGGAACGTAATTTGCCACAAGTTTTTTCTTCATATTTTCAGTCGTGCGGTGGGGAATTTTAAAATCTCATCTTTCTACTTGGGAATACCGAGCACACTCTTTTGCAAGCTTTGGTTGTGTGTCGCATGAGCGGCTAGCAAATGTGTGTGCGTCTTACAATGGTTTATGTTTAAGATCAATTCCAACTGACCCTTTATAACTAAAACCAATATTAAATTTTACCGGATCATTAATCTTAAAGGTGTTCCAATTGACGAAGTTGTCATGTAGCGAAATGAACACATCGTCACCATATATATCTCTCTTTACAAATCCGTAAGATGATTCAAGCATTTTGATTCTGCCAGTAAATTCCTTTGGATTTGACTCTAATCCAATAATTCCTCTTGGTGTATTTTTTACTTGCGGATCAATAGATAGGCTCGAAAGTCTTTTGAAGAAGACCCGCGATTCTTCAATTTGATTATTCAAGAATAGTGTTCTTGCATACCAAAATTGGGCTTGAAATCTATTATCGCCTTCTGTAAATGACTTTTTTAGGTAATGAAGTAAATCAACAAAATTTTCTGGGCTTTTCCTCATTAAAAGCATAGCATAATTATAATTGATGTCCTTGTCACCCGGTATACTATTGAGTGTTTCGTGCAAAACCTCCAAAGCTTTATCAATTTCACTATTCGTTTCATAGACATTTGACAACCTAGTTGCTATGAAAGGACTCGACTTATTAACTTCATGGGCTTTCATTAGCAATATTAGTGCCTCAGGTGTATTATTGATAATTTGGTTAAAGCTAGCTTCTACTTCAAGAATAAACTCATGAAGTGGAAACGCCTGTTTAGCGTCTCGAAATCTTCGTTCTATATCTTTAATTATTCTTTCAATTGTTGGAGAATCTGCTGAGGAAAGAGCAAACTCCAATTTAGAATTCAAACTTTTTAAAATTGTATGAAACGCAAAGGGGCTCGATCCAAAATCTTTCAAGAGGGCATCGCATAATTTTATTGCCTTGCCAAGAAATCCATTTTTTTCAAGATTTTTTTTGAATTTTCTGCCTTCTTAAATTCAATTTCCGCAAAAGTGTGAAGGATAATTGGGTCATCCCCTTTCATTAATTCGTTTGCTTCTGAAATGTACTCTTCGGCCTTTCCAATATTTTTACTTTCAATCTCTAAAATGGCCATCTGTTGAAGGAGCTTAGGGTTGTTGGGACTTATCTCTTCAGCCCTCTTGTAAATATTATGAATGTGTGTGCGATCTGGGAAATGCTCCAAAAGTCTTTTTGCATTTGTTAGGTAAATGAACGCATTTCTATCATTGTCATAGTCAATGTCTAAGTAAGTCAAAATCCTCATAAATTCATCAAATCGAGATTGGTCTTCGATTAGTACGGTTTCGAAAACCATTTGTGCGATATATTGATGACGAGTTAGGTATACATAGTCATTAATCTTATAGTCTCTTTTATCAAAAATTATAAATTCCAGTGGTTTGAAAAACTCTTCTTTAAAACGATGGAAACTTATTCCATGAACTCTTGAAATTAATCCAGCCCGGGCAGATGATCCAAGCATATGGAGAATGCTTACTGTTAGATACAATGACTTAGCAGTATCTGGAAGTATTTTATCATACTCATCTTTGACAATGTCTCTGAACGGCTTTCCATGTGTTGCCTCATACAAAGCAACTAATAATACTCTTCCCGCTTTAGGGCCTAATAGTAGTTTTTGCTCGTCCTTCGGCTTACCAGTTAAGAAACCCAAGCTATTGTGTTTGTCAAGCAAATCCAGCAAATCATCAATTTCTTTATCGTTTAAATACTCAACTTTGTACTGAAAGTCTAAATAGTTTCTTAATCCATTATTTTCTTGGTTCCAAACATTGGTTCTTTCAGAGGCTACAATTGTAATTGGTAATTTGTCCTTTACTGCTCTGTCTAATAGTCTCTTAATCTCATCATCTTTTGACATGGCATTGTCAATGAAGATAAATATTCTTTTTTTGACGAAGTTGTATAGCTCCGAAATGCTCTCATATCTAATTGATGTGTTTGGCTTATAGAATATGCAAAACTTTTGAAACGTTATGGATGCGTCCCAGGCGAGCCTCTTTAGTACAACAGATTTACCTGAACCAGCGTAACCTTGGATTAAGATGAACAAAGGACTTTTATCATCCCCTGAATAAATATCTTCTAAAAAGATTTCCGATAATATTGAATCAGTAGTCTTTCGCTGAACATCTAAGTTTCTAATAATAGGATCCCAGCTTGTAAAATAGCCCTTGTAGAATTCCTTTGCTGAATTAGTATGAGCGGTAAGAGCAGAATGAACATAATCAATATCATTTTGTAGAAAAGATTGCAATGATGCGCTTGGTCTAACTACGTCCGGGCTAACAACAAATTGAGAATGGATTGGGGAGTCAAGAGCCGGAAGAGCCTTGCTAAGAATCCTATTTTGTTTTGTTATCTCGCTGTCTAGAGTTTCTAAGAACTTTTTAAATGTCATTCTTAATGAACTTACCTTTTTACTTTCCCAGAATGACTCTTCAGCATCTCTAATAGATGGTCCAACCATATAGAAGCGTGGTTTTGCTTCCTTTTCCTGTTCCAACATTTGTAGTATCGTTCTGATTTCGTAGTCAGCAAAGCTGTAGCCAACGAAAATAAAAGTAAAATCATGACATTCTTCCAACAGTCTAATGAATAGTCTGTCACGATTTATTTTATGAGTGATGTACTGATCAGGAGTTAAAATTAGTGGCAACTCTTTGTCATTAACATTGGTTAAACAACCATGTATTTTGTAATATGGAAGAGATCGGTCTGTTTTAAAAATGCTTTGAACTCTTGTGTTTCGAATAACTGCAGTCAAGTCTTGAATTCTGTCAGCTACTTGATCATACGCACGCTCAATTACAAAATCATAGTTTGTTGAATAAATGGAGCGCCATATAAATGTTGGGATAATTTTATGAAATGATGCAGGGCTAAATGGCTCAATCAAATCATATATGTATTTCTGAACCGTGAATAAATCAGTCTGTGATATTGCTAGCTCTGAGATGAATGTCAAGGTTGGCTTGAATAAGATGAATCGAGGAACTTAGTTGCCAATAGGTCAGCAAGCTGCTGACCAGATGGAATGGTTCTAGCATCTGGGTGAATAGCTCCGTATGAAGCCCCTGCTCCGAGAAACAACACAGAATTTCCGTGTTGTATTGAGTCCAAGAGTGTCTTAGGTAAAGGCATAACAAAGTTTTTTATTCAATATAGTAAACGAAGCCCAATGTTTGGTTCTTTTGGTTGCTTTGGTCGTGCGGTAGATTTGTGCGGCAACCAAATGTGCCAAATGTATGAGCTGTGATTCGGAGGAGAATCTTTTTAAAAATGCGAAATGTCGGCCATTTCCATTCTCATTTGTCCAACGTTATTTATTTTTCAAAGTCCAAGTTGTCCCGAAGCCGTTCACTTTTCCGCGTGGGAAATCTTTGTTAGCAGAGTGTCACCTGTTAGTAGAATTTTTTTCGACCACATTGCCACCAACATAGAAATATCATTACTACCAGAGCGATAACCCAAAGAAACAGAAAGATAAATTTGAGATTACATGGTTACACCTCCACCGCCTTGCTCACCTTTCTATACACATACGAATGATAGATGTGTCTGCGGGCAAAGCGATCGGGTGTATCTGAATTAACGAACTTGTTGTAGATGTTGTGAGGCACGCCAAAATATTCGTAGCTGCTGCCATCAGCAAAATTTACCTGCAAGGTCTGAGACTTGAATAGGAAGTCAACAATTTTTGAAGAGGTGATTACCTCGGTGTACTGCTCCAGCTGTTGGGCGTGCGTTTCGGGCGCAACACTCACCAGAAGATGATAAGCTTCAATAAAAGCCTTGCTTTTTTCTTCGGCCTCCACTTTGGCTTCGTGGTCGTTATGGAATTTATCCGGGTGCCAATCCTTCATAAAATTTCGGTAAATAGCCTTCAATTCCTTCAATTCAGCTGTTTTGTCAACACCTAATAGCTTCCTGGATTCAATGATTTTTTTCATGCGGATGCAAAAATATGACTTTTGATTCGATTTTAAAGCATCCCATTCTAACATCGACTTGGCTCGTCATGGGATGGCATCCATTTTATTACCTTGTCTTCCCAACACAATGCTTTACGATATGAAACTCACCCTGCTCCTGTTGTTCCTTGCATCCTATGTATGGGCACAGCAAACTGAACTGCCCTACCGGCAGATACCCGATTATCCCTCTCACTATTCAGCTAGCACCGTAACGGCACGCATGATTGATGGTCTTGGCTTTCGCTACTACTGGGCCACGGATGGCTTGCGGCCTGAAGATCTTTCTTATAGTGCGAATGGGGATGCGCGCACCGCACTCGAGACACTCATTCATATTTATGAACTGAGTACTATTATACTGAACAGCGTGAACCAGAAGGCCACTACCTCAGAGAAAACACCTTCCCTCACTTTTGCAGATCTGCGACAAAAAACATTGGAAAATCTGAAAGCCACAAGCGACAAACTCATCATCAGCAAAGACGAAGATCTTGTTACATATAACATGGTTTTCAAAAGAGAGACGGGCACCCGCGAGTTCCCTTTCTGGAATGAAATTAATGGACCCATCGCAGATGCGCTTTGGCATACAGGGCAAGTGGTATCATTGCGCAGATCATCCGGTAATCCCTTTAACTCCAAGGTCAATGTGCTCGTTGGAAAGTTGATGGACTAAAATGAACAATAAAAAAACAAACACGTATAACGGAATGAAACCATTTCGTAGTTTTAATTCCTAAAAACACACCTGTTATGGCAAATCGATTAGTACGAGGAGAAAAGAAACTATTTGGCGTATGCAGTGGCTTGGCCAATTATTTTGACATTGACCCCACCATCATGCGCATCCTTTTTTTGGCTGCATTCCTCTTCTTTGGCACAGGGCTGCTTCTTTACATCATCTTGCTTATCGTGATGCCTGAGAATTAGCGTTCTGGATTCTTACTATGCGCCTATCATCTTGAATGTGTCGTGATTCACCCATATACCTTTGCTAAGTAATCTGATAAGGTTATCGGTTAAATAATTTTTTGACTTCCATCAAATCTATTTTATGGGCCTCTACCACATTCTGATGTCGGGGTGTCTTTTCTTCCAGGCATTGTTCAATAACCAGGTGGGGATTAATTCCCATTTTTCTTACTTCTGCTGCCAACCTCACATAATCAACATCCCCGGCAGGATGAAAACTTTCCGTCCAGATACCATTTTCTGACTGCCTCAGATGAAATTCAATGATTCTTTTACCATACATTTTTAAAACATCAAATACAGCACATTGAGAATTGTCAGAACCTCTATAAATCCAATGAACATCCATGCAAAAAAATAAATTTTCGGGAGATGTGTTTTGCAGCGTGTGGTGAAATTCCCTGGCTCCTGCACGAAGTTCCACATCATGGGTGTGGTAGGCCAACTTGAGGCCCAGGCCGCGGAGTGATTTTCCTAGTTTATCCAAATGAGCACTTTGACAAAGAAGCTGCTTATCATTTTTTAATAGAGCACCACCCCATTGAATGGGATTCGGATTGGTAACGATGATTTTTGTTCCTACCGTTTTTGCCTTCTCTGCAATTTCCAAAATTGCCGTTCTAGATTTTTTTGCCTCATCCTCTTCATGCATGATGCTTCCCACGTAAATAGATGGAAGTTTAATTTGATACTTTTCCAAGTAGGGAATCAATTCATTGAGTTGACTCACATTAGATAATGATAGCTCTATGGCAGGTATCTTCGTCAATGAAAATTCCCCCAGGCATTCATCCCAGTTCTCTCCCCATTTTTTTCCAGACTGTTCATAAAAAGTTATCCAATTATAAACATTGCAAGAAATTGGGAGCGCAGAAGAATTCACGTTGGAGTCGACTGTTTTTCCTGAAAATAGTAACGCAGCACTGGGTGCCAATCCAACAAAATCTCTTCGCTTCATAAAATCTTTTAGCTTCAGTTATAAATTATTTATGCCTTTGGTATCAAACATCTCTCAATCCTTTAACCAATCACCCGTTCTATTCCATCGTCCCCAATGGGTGGGCCGCCACAAATGGCTCGAATGGATACGTTCGTGGCAACACCTCAACTCCGGTTGTTATTTTAAAAGGAATCTTTCCAGGAAACGTGATTTCAACGAAGTAACCCTTCCATCCTTTATCGGGAGATGATAATGATATTTCATACGTGCCCTGGTCATTCAAGGGGACATCGGTCGATGTCCACTTCGGGCCTAACACATCGATCCTGAAATCGCGCTTTTGGGGGTTGTGTGCCTGCCATAATTTTATGGAAGATGGTTTAGTTACTGTTTTTATTTTGAAAACATCACCTGCTATTTCCCAGGTGTAGACAGGCCTTGGTGTGTTATCCAGCAAGGAAGCATAGAAGGCGGTCAGGTTTTGCACTGCATCGCTTTCTGAAACATCATGCCCCGAGTTGGGCACATACATCAAATGTTTCTCTCCCGGCAGATCCTTCCAGTAAAACTTCCAGCTATCGGGAAGAAAAAACTGATCGCCCGAAGCGTTGATCAGTAACTTGGGCATGGTGTATTTTTCTTTATAAGAATAGGGTTCAACAATTTCAAGCAGGCGGGCATATTCTTTGGAACCCTGCCATTCCATGATACCTTCATTCACATAATCAGTAACAGCGGGAGCCCAGAATCCATAGTTGCGCCAATGATGCTGAAACGATGGAACTACATTCAGTAAATCAATCACCACCGGCACAATGGCCACCACCCGTTTATCAACGGCTCCGGTAGTCCACGTGGTCCAGCCGCGCTTGGAGGCACCCGCTACTACAAAATTGTTTATCGCAGTATGACTATTTTTTTGGATCACCTCTTGTACCACATCCATCGCAGCTACTACGGCATTGGTCATCGGCAGGCGTGAGAGCCACTTCACATCTTCATCCTTGGCTCCGCCTTCCATAAACTTGCGCCAACCATAGGCGATGATGGCATCTTCATAACGATGCACCGTATCACCTTTAAATACCAGCGGCTGAAATGGAATATTGTGGATCTGTGCTACTACCGATTGTGTTGCTGCCGCCACATTTAAAATCAATCCATCTGGTTCTGCCGGCATCGGATCATCTTTGGTGCCACCACCAATCCACATCATGCCGGTGGAGTATTTATAATGATCAGGCACCACCATGCTCACCCAATGCCACCATTCGGTTTCATTCACTTCGTTGGTGGTGAGCCATTTTTGCGAAGTCATACGCATTACATAGTAA
Source organism: uncultured Ohtaekwangia sp. (assembly GCA_964540915.1). GTDB lineage: Bacteria > Bacteroidota > Bacteroidia > Cytophagales > Cyclobacteriaceae > ELB16-189. The sequence goes on along the minus strand of CAZIOY010000093.1, from coordinate 250 downwards.
GTGTAGTTATCTTTCTTTACAGTATGAACAATCTCATACTTGAACTCCGGATCATCGGCCAGCACATAGTCATAGAGCGGACTGGTTTCCTTTTTTTCGGCCGTGGGTTCCGTAACAGCCGGCTTGCACGACCAGATAAAAAATACAAGGAATGCTAACGCGAGGGCTCTCAGTAAAAGTGGGTTGATTTTCATGTGTAGTGGTGAATGATTGAATCAACAAGATAAAAACAAAAATGAGAAAGAGGAAA
>CAZIOY010000092.1:1466-12536 GCA_964540915.1 uncultured Ohtaekwangia sp. | reverse complement strand
ATCAGTCTGTTCCAGAAAAATAAAGGCCTCAGAAATCTGAGGCTTTTATTTTTTAAACGTAATAATGCGTACTAAAAATTAGTTGAATTTTTCATAGCATGATGCGCAGCCCTTGCGGCAAACGCCATATACGTAAGTGAAGGATTTTGTGTGGACGTAGAAGTCATGCAAGCACCATCAGTAACGTATACATTTTCGCATGCATGCAGTTGATGATCTTTATTAAGTAAGGAGGTTTTCGGATCACGCCCCATGCGCGCACCGCCCATCTCGTGAATGTCGAGGCCGGGGGCACGATGGTCGTCACGTGTTCTGATATTTTTGAAGCCTGCTCTATCAAACATCTCTGTCATCTGTTCGAGATAATCCTTCACCATCTTTTCATCATTACCATCATAATCAACATTCACTTTAAGCAACGGCATACCATATTGGTCTTTCTCTTCTTTACTTAAGGCTACATAGTTGCTTTCTTTCGGAATGGTTTCGCCCATCATGTGCGAACCGACCATCCAGTTGCTCAGTTTTGATGGATTCAATATATTTTCTTTCAACATCAATCCAATCCCATCCTGATCTGCGGATGTATAACGTCTGGCACTGAAGCCTGCTGCATAGCCGCGCAAGAAATCCGTTTCCTGTTTTAAGAGATTTCTAAAACGCGGAAAGTATCCACTCGTAGGTCTTCCTCCTTGTGTGGTGTATTCCATGTGTCCTTCATATTCTGCCGACACACCCGCACGATAGTTATGGAAAGCTACGAACTTACCGAGTAAGCCATTGTCGTTACCCAATCCTTCCGGGAAACGATTTGATGTGGAGTTAAGCAATATCAGGTTAGTGTTGAGCGCAGCTGCATTCAGGAAAATTACATCGGCATAGTACTCTTCCATCTCTTTGGTGTTGGCATCGATCACATGCACACCCGTTGCTTTTCCTTTTGCTTCATCATAAATAATGGAATGAACAATAGCATGAGTGCGCAATGTCATGTTGCCTGTTTTTTCGGCCCACGGCAGCGTGGATGCGTTAGCACTGAAGTATCCGCCAAACGGACAACCGCGCTGGCAAAGATTACGACTCTGGCATTTCGCTCTGCCTTGCTGTGCATAATATTCCAGATTACCGGTGATGTGTGCACAACGCGCGAGTATCATCGGGCGAGTATCACCATAATTCTTTTTTTGCTGCTCCTGAAAATATTTTTCTACAATGTTCAACTCGAAGCCCGGTAAAAATTCTCCATCAGGTAAATTTGGCAAGCCATCTTTGTTGCCTGAAACTCCGGCAAATTTTTCTACGTGACTGTACCACGATGCAATGTCTTTGTAACGTATCGGCCAATCCACCGCAAAGCCATCGCGGGCCGGGCCAGTGAAATCAAAATCAGACCAACGTTGCACTTGTCGTGCCCACAACAACGACTTGCCTCCAACCTGGTAGCCGCGAATCCAATCAAACGGTTTTTCTTGTATGTAAGGATGCTCGTTATCCTTCACAAAAAAATGTGCGGCATCCTCGCGGAAAGCATAACAACGACTTACAATCGGATTTTCCCTTTGAACAGCTTCCGGTATTTGACCGCGGTGTTCAAACTCATAAGGCAACATGCTGGTGGTGGGATAGTCTTTCAGATGTTTCACATCGCGGCCACGCTCCAGCACAAGTGTTTTTACTCCGTGTTCACAAAGTTCTTTGGCTGCCCAACTGCCGCTCATACCCGAACCAATTACAATCGCCTGAAAAGTTCTTTCCTTTTCGGCATCAATATTAAGATTAGCCATGAATGATTTCTTTTTTAATATCCGATACTAAAACAGCGCCTTGATATTCACCCGGAATCAATTGATAGGGTTTGATTTCCGTTTGTATGTATTGCGACATCATAAACCCTTGTATTGTGAAGCGCTTCGTAATCTGCAAGCACTCGCGTACGGCATCTTCATTCTCTCGTGTTAGTTTTTGTTTTTCATTCTCATTTTCTGCAGGCTCATTTTTAATGTCAAAACCAGCCAACACAACAGCAGATTTTTGTTCGGGCGTTAGTTTTGCAAATGATTTACCACCAGCCTTCTTGCTGTAATCATTAAATGCTGACAAGCCTTGCATAAATACTTTTTGTTGTTCCTCTTTCATGCAGTCGTTTACCATGACAAGAATAAAATCTTGTACAGAAATATCAGCTGCCCCTTTGATTGTTCCGGCAGGGATAATGGTATCAGCAATGGCTGCCAATAGTTTTTGAAGGCTGGGTGTTACCTGTAAATTCCGGTAAGCAGCCAGAATATCTTCCTTCATAAAATCACAGGAGGGCACCAATACTGCACCGCCAGTAAGGAGGGCCAGGGCTTTGAGAGCGTCTCGTCTTTGCATAGTAAGATAATTTGAAACGCCAATAGTAAGGCATGGCCGCAAATGTTCATAGCGTAGTATGAAAAAGCAATCTGAATTTTTGATGCATGGTGCGTTATTGACCGCTTTGGTACACTCGCTTTCGCGGATAGCCAAATCTGTTTCAGAAAATTTGGTGATACGAATTTATTATTTCAACTTTTGTGATGAAATAAGTTTAATCCTTTAAACAATCTATCGGTAATGAAAAAAATATCTTTACTAGCCCTCGCCTTAGTACTGTCAGGATGCTGGAATCAAGATAAATCCGTTGACGTGGACATTTGTATATATGGTGGCACCTCCAGCGGAGTGATAGCCGCCTATGCTGCTACGCTTCAGGGCAAATCGGTAATTCTGATTGAGCCCGGCAAACACCTGGGTGGTATGTCGTCCGGTGGCCTGGGGCAAACGGATATTGGCAACAAGCATGCGATTACAGGCATGGCCCGCGATTTTTATAAACACATCGGCAAACATTATGGCAAAGAAGAGCAATGGATTTTTGAACCGCATGTGGCAGAAAATGTATTTCTTGAGTATATAAAAAAAGCAAAGATTAATGTGCTGTATGAACATCGATTGCTTTCGGTTGCCAAAGAAGGAACCACCATCACTGAAATTTTAGTAGAACATTCTAAAGGAAAACAACTGAATAAGAAAATCCGTGCTAAGATTTTTATTGATTGCTCCTACGAAGGTGACCTAATGGCAAAAGCCGGAGTATCCTATACCATTGGAAGAGAATCGAATGCGCGATATGGTGAAACATACAATGGTGTGCAGCTGCTTGACAAACATCAATTCAGGGACGGTGTTGATCCCTATGTCGTTCCGGGCAAACCGGAAAGCGGATTGATATGGGGAGTGCAGGCAACCCAACTTCAAGATAAGGGTGCGGGTGATCGCGCTGTGCAGGCTTATAACTTCCGCTTATGTCTTACCAATAATCCCGGCAACCGCATCGCGATAAGCAAACCGACTGATTATGATTCCACGAAATATGAATTGCTCGCACGACAAATTAAATCCTACACTCCTGATTCGCTCAACTGGCAACTGTTGCACATCGCACCCATGCCCAATCAAAAAACAGACATCAACAACTGCGGTGGATTTTCATCCGATATGATTGGCACGAACTACGACTATCCGGATGGCGACTATGCTACACGCGAACGCATCATCAATGAACATACTTCATACACAAAAGGCTGGCTTTGGTTTCTCGGTCATGATGCGCGCGTGCCTGAACATTTGCGAAAAGAAATGCTGCAATGGGGCTATCCGCAAGATGAATATACCGACACTGAAAACTTCACACCTCAACTATACATTCGCGAAGCGCGCAGAATGGTTTCGGATTATGTGATGACACAACATAATTGCCAGGGCCGTGAAGTAGTGGAGGATGGTGTAGGTCTTGCTGCTTACACCATGGATTCGCACAACTGTCAGCGGCTAGTGATAAATGGTATGGTGAAAAATGAAGGAGATGTTCAGGAAGGAGGCTTTGGCCCCTACCCGATTTCATATCGATCCATCATTCCTAAAAAGCAAGAGTGTTCAAACCTGATAGTGCCTGTGTGCTTATCGGCATCGCATATTGCCTATGGTTCCATCCGGATGGAGCCAGTATTTATGGTGCTTGGTCAGTCTGCTGCCCTTGCCGCAAGTATGGCCATTGATTCAAATAAAGGCGTACAAGACATTGATTTAAAAAAACTTCAAATGATATTAACACCAACAAAATAATCATCCACACAAATCTTAATAGAAACGCTGATCAGACAATTCAGGAAATCAGCTCGATGGTGGGATTCAAATACCCAATCATTTTTCAACAGCTTTCAAGAAAAAATTTGGAATCAATCCTTCGTTACTAAAAGACTGATTCAATACCTGACAGTCTTCAGGGTTATATCTGCCTTCGCGAATGCCCTTTCAAAATCCTTCTTCACTTCCAGGGCCTCGTTTCTTTTCCCTTGTGCCTGAAGGCTTTGGTATAAACCGAACAGTGACCAGCCATTCTTCCGATATTGACTTAAGTCTTCCCGAAAGCGCTGCTCGGCAAGAACTGGTTTATTAGCATCTAGTAAAATGCCACCTAATACCTGGCGCGCAGGATGATACCAATCAGGAGGCTCCTGATACAACAGGTTGTCCTCAATCTCAATGGCCTTCGTTAAAAACTGTATTGCTTTCTCATAATTTTTTTGCTTTGCTTCCATCTCCCCTTCAAGAATATTTTGCCCAATGCTCAAAACGTTTTTGAAGCTGTTAAATCCACCGATGGTATTTTCCATAAATGGATCTGCTACTGCTTTTTTTAGACTTATCAATTCGGCTTTAGCTTCACTCATTCTATTGGTTCGTGTGTAGGCCATGCCTCTCGCATAATGCCAAACGCTTTTTACATACTTCAATGAATCAGGCGGCTCATTGATTTGCAGTATTTCATTCCACTTGCCAAAGCGCACCATGTTATACCAGGGCATCGCATACCAGTGTTGCAGCGTAACAAAATCAGGCACGTTCAACATTTCAACGGGTATGTTTTTTTTTAATGCCTCCGCAGTCTCCGCAGACTTGTCGCTCATGCCTGCCATTTGAGCGCAGGCCAGTAGGAAATGATAATTGTGTGGATAATAGAAAAGAGGATAAACACCCTGCACTTTACACTGAGTAATATATTCTTCATCGGTTTTCACCGCACGTTCATTCGACTCCACGCCTTCAAGGTAGCGGCCCAGCCGAATGTAAATATGTGATGGCATGTGCACCAGGTGTCCAGAGCCAGGAACAAGATCAACTAATCGGTCGGCACTGACTGCTGCCTTCTCTGGCTCGGGTGACGCTTCAAGAATATGGATGTTTAAGTGATTGGCTCCCGGATGAAAAGGATTGGCAGCAACAACTTCGTTAATCAATTCAACAGGTCTGGCTGTCCACGGTTGTGCTTTACCATTTTTCCAGAAATCCCACGGATGCAAATCCATCAATGCTTCTGCATATAATGTTTTCACATCGGCATGCTGCGGAAATTGTTTTGTCGCTTCCTCCATTGCCTTGGCATATGCTTCATCCAATGACTTTCTGTCTTTTAATGCTTCGGCAGTATATCTATTTGAGAGTGCGTCAATCAATAACTGCTCCATGGGCGATGCTTTGTCTTTTAGAGCAATTGCTTTTTGCACTGCTTTATAAACCGTTTCTGTATCGGCAGCATCCATAGGTAAGTTAATGTTGGGGCCGAGAGAAAGTGCTTGACCCCAATATGCCATCGCGCAATCCGGATCAAGTCGCGCAACTTCTTTGAATGACCGATATGCCTCCAGATGATTAAACCCGTAGTACAGGTTTATACCTTGATTAAAAAATAATTGAGCGCGGTCGTTTTTTGTGGTCACTTTCATACCATACTTTCCGAGATTGTCCATTAAAGGAGCCATCTGCACAGTGGTGTCCATAATTTTAAGAATGGTTCTGGCACCCGGAGTGCCACAGATTGACAAAGGTGGAGTAATGTCTGCCTTCACCTGACTATGAAAAGTAAATAGAGAGGGAGCAAAATGAGCTGCCATTGAAATTAAAAAGAGGGTAGCCACTGCCGTGATGAGAAGTATTTTTTTCATAACCGATTATTTTTTTCTATAAAAAATCACATAACAGGTATAACCTGCAGAAGCGCTGCCATGTAGATAACGGGGAGCTTTATAAAACTAATTTCTAACTCCGTTTTTTTTCAAAGCATAATGGGCATTTCGCGATGTCGCTTTCCTGTAGCTGCAAAAATGGCATTCGCCAATGCGGGAGCAACCGGTGGCACCGGAGGTTCACCCACACCCGTGGGTTTTTCATCACTCTCTACAAGATGAACATGCGTTTCGACAGGTGCATCACTCATACGTGCAACTCCATAGGTGTCATAATTTGTCTGCTGACTTTTACCTTCTTTGAATGATATGCTTCCTTTCAAGGCACCGCTTAGCGCAAACACCAGACCTCCTTCAAATTGTTGCGTCACTGAATTGAGATTTACCACCTGGCCACAATCCACTGCATAGTGTGCTTCCGGAATCGTCATCTTTCCATTCTCATCAAATGCCACATGCACTACACATGCCACGTTGGTGAGAAAACTTTTGTGTGCACAAATACCCATGCCATGCCCTTTCGGTAAGGTCTTTCCCCAACCAGATTTTTCTGCTACCAATTCAATCACTTTGCGCAACCGTGAAGTATCCGCTGGGAATTTATCAAGAGGCTCACCATAGTTTTCAAAGCCTTTGATATATTCATTAAGCGGAATCAATCGGTCTGGCCCAAGTAATTCCAACAAGTTTTTTACCGGATCCACTTTGCGATAGGTTGCGATCTCATCAATCATACTGCCAATGGCAAAAGCATGTTGTATGTTACTTACAGAACGCAACCAACCAATTCGGGTAAGAGCCCGGGACTCAATGGCCTCGACCGAAACATTTGGAATGTTGAAGGGCAGGTCAATTGCACCTAAACCCAACTCACCATCGCTCGGTTGAATTTCTTGTGTATTAAGCGTTCCATTAATAGGAGGAAAAGCACTGCGATGACTCCAGCCTGTAACGTTTTTATTTTTATCTAAACCCACCTGAATACGTTGCACACTGCAGGCATGGAAGAAATCATGGGTAAGATCATCTTCACGCGTCCAGACAACTTTAACGGGTGTTCCATTCAACTCTTTCGCGACAAGCGCTGCTTCTACTGCAAAATCAGGCTTAGACTTGCGACCGAACGCACCGCCCAGCAACGTTACATTGATGGTTACATTCGCTGCATCCAATCCCAATGCTTTGGATACACTGTCGCGAATCCATTGTGGTGATTGCACCGGTGCCCACATCTCACACTTTCCATCTTTAAAAAGTGCTGTGGCATTGGGCACTTCCATGGGTGCATGCGAAAGATGTTGGGTAACATAGGTGGAGTCGATTGTACCCGCAGCAGAAGCCAACGCCTGATCCGGTGAGCCATTTACTCTTCGGGGGTTTCCTTTCTTCTTAACTTTTTCTTTTAACTCATTCAGATAAGCAGCAGAATCATACGTTACGTTCTTACCATAATCCCATTCTATCTGCAATGCCTTGCGTGCACTGATTGCTGCCCAGGTGGTAGTAGCAACCACTACAATTCCTCCTTGCGGTTTATCGAAGTCAGCAGGGAAACCAGAAGCCGGCATTTCAAAAATTTTAACTACCCCTTCTACTTTTTTTGCTTCTGCATCCGAAAAGCTTTTCACCTTTCCTCCCGCTACCGGGCAGCGCGCAATCACCGCATACTTCATGTCCGGCTTCACCACATCAATTCCATACACTGCTGTGCCTTTCACAATATCCGGCACATCGTATAAGTTCATGCGCTTGCCTATGTATTTCCAATCTGATTTCTTTTTTAGTACAATGGTTTCCTCTTTCGGGGGAGTCAACTTGGCGGCCTCCTCGGTCAGTTCACCAAATCCAAGTTTCTTTCCACTGCTATGAACTACTTCATGATTGATGGCTTTGCATTCACTCACATCTACTTTCCATTTGGTGGCAGCGGCCTGCTCCAGCATCATACGAGCAGAAGCCCCCGCTTTACGCATTGGATCGAAGAACATGCGCACCGAAAAAGATCCATCTGTATTTTGATTGCCATATTTCTTTTCATCACCTACTGCCTGAACCAGTTTCACTTTTTTCCAGTCGGCCTCCAGTTCATCAGCAACAATCATTGGCAAACCAGTGCGAATACCCGTTCCCATTTCCTGGCGATGGGCGACAATCATAATCGATCCATCCGGGTTAATCGTCAGATACACATTCGGTGAAAACGGTACGCCTGGTTTTGAGGGTGAACATCCCATTTGAAGGCCCAGCACAATCCCCGTGGCGGTAAGGCCGGTGGCTTTCAAAAATGTGCGTCTGTCAATTTTTCGGATCACAGATTCTTCTAAGGGGGAGCTTGGTGACTTCATAATAAATGGTAATTATATAGTTCAAGATATAAATTTTTTGCCGTTAAATAGTCCTAAATTTTTCGACCTCTGATAGTTGGATTGGCTTTTGAAGTATAGCATAGGCAATAATGCAATACGCTATGAAAAGTCAAGAGAATTACAACCGCGGTCTACTGTATATTACCTACCTATTAATGAACTCCGATGAGGAAATCAGCGAAAATGAGCTTTATTTTCTCCATAAGATGAGGGTGGAAGAGGGTATTTCAGATGAGATATTTGCCGATCACTTTGCGTCCCTTCTAGAGAAAAGCGAGCAAGAAATTTATCAAATTGGGATAGATTCTATTAATCTCTGTACGAAAGATCAAAAACTTAAAATTTTTGCACGACTTTATCAGATGGCCCTGGTCGATAAAATTTTGCGGGTCAAGGAGGTACGATTTATTCTATATGCCATAAAAATTACCAGGGTGGATATTAAAGTGGTGGTACAAATGGTTCTCCAAAAGAAAATGGCGGCTTAATCCTCAGAACAAAGAAAGTTGGGAATAGGAAGATGGCATCGTAGCGTCTTCCTTTTTTATTACCTGGCGCACATGATATAGTTTGGTTTCCTTACTTCTTGATGCAATAATAATTTTCGTGTTCCCCGCTTTTTCCTGAAAAATTTCTTTCACAATTTTCTGCGAATTGTTTTCGGCCGATAAGTGCGACAAGAGAAGATGACTCATAAACGAAGGCCGGTGTTGCACAAACAACTCAAGGGCTTGACGGTTTGACAAATGCCCTTTGCCATCGCGAATACGATTTTTTAATTGAATTGGATAGCGGCCTGTCTCGAGCATTTCTTCATCATAGTTGGATTCTAAAAATACCGCATGGCATTGTTGAAAGTTTTTAATGACCTGTTCGCACGCAATACCAATATCGGTGAACACGCCTACCCTTACCGCACCACTCGCCATCACAAAACTATGCGGATCGCTGGCATCGTGAAACTTGGGAAAGGGAGTGACAGAAATATCGCCTATAGAAACCGGTTCGTAGGCCTTGAATGAGAAAGAGAGTTCCTCCTTCAGGTTCAGCCTGCCTTCGCGTTTGGTGTCGCGCGTTACATATACGGGTATCTGATATTTTTTTGAAAGCACCGTTACCCCATTGATATGATCCGAGTGTTCGTGCGAAATAAAAATGGCTTTTACTTTCCTCAAGGATAAGCCTAATCGCTTCATTCTTATTTCAGTTTCACGACAAGAAATGCCTGCATCAATCAGCACGGCCTCATTATCGTTGCCCAAATAGTAGCAGTTTCCATTACTTCCTGAATTCAATGAGGCTACAAACAAGGACATGGGCGGTTAGTGAGTTATCTAAAATTTGAATAAAATTAATCAACTTTACAGAGCTTTTACGGGAAACGTCAATCTCATTATCTATGAGTCGCATTCATGCTTTTGAGTTTGAGGATTTACGCAAGTTACACAGCAACCTTCGAAACTACGCCACCGATTTTCTTCAATTTGGCGCCAATGCATTTGATCTGTATCGGCCAGTGATTCCCGTTCTGCAAAAAGGAATTGAATGCTCAGGTTTGATTAGGAAGTTGGTATTGCGAAAGGTAAACCAGTTGATGTCGGATATTTACTTGGAACTCCACAAAATAGCTTAACTTAAAATCCCTAACCCCAATTACCTATGAATTCTGCCGCTAAATCAGTTTACTATTTTGGTTTCTATTTATTGATATTGAGTGCTGCCCTCACTGTCTTTCCAAATCTCTTGCTATCAACCTTTATGCTACCAGAAACTAACGAGGTTTGGATCAGGCTAGTAGGTGTGCTCGTCTTTAACATAGGCATTCTCTATGTAGTGATGGCGCCAACCAATCACAACTTGTTTCTAACTGTTACAGTCTATTTAAGAGTATCAATTTTAATATGGTTTATCGCATTTGTCGTGATCGGCTGGGCGCCCACCATGTTAATCATGTTTGGAGTAGTCGACTTTGCAGGCGCCTTATGGACCTATCTTGAACTGAAGAAGAAATGAGGATCCCCGCTTACTAATTGCCGGTGCTGTAGTTTTAATAAACTCAAGTCATTTCACCCCTTTCAGGTTTAATTCAATTTGTACCTTATCTTCTATACTAATTTCATTCCTTCGGAATTGTTGAATATGAGAAATGGGAATTAGTACCTTTAGTTTTATCATCCTTACAAAATGGCAAGCAATCACATCCTCTCTTTCGAACAACTAACCCCCGAACTGGAATTTACTACCTCCCGCAGCAGCGGCCCGGGCGGACAAAATGTAAATAAAGTGAACAGCAAAGTGATTCTTCGATGGAATGTGTTGCATTCAACGCTGATCACAGATGAACAAAAAGTATTGCTTTTAAATAAATTATCAACCCAATTAACGCGTGAGGGTGAGCTCATACTCACTGCACAGGAAAGCCGGTCGCAGCTGCAAAATAAACAAACCGTAATCGAAAAACTCAATGCCCTGTTGAGCAAGGCCTTTACAAAACCAAAAGTACGAAAGGCTACCAAGCCAACGAAAACATCAAAAGTGAAAAGGGTTGATACTAAAAAACGCCACGCTGAAAAAAAGCAGTGGCGAAAACGATTGGACTGATTAAATTCCCCGGTGACCAGCTTGTGTCTTTGTGCCTTCGTGATTCTGTTCTTCCA
>CAZIOY010000092.1:0-1366 GCA_964540915.1 uncultured Ohtaekwangia sp. | reverse complement strand
TTCGTGATTCTGTTCTTCCAATCTGATTTTAAACCACGAAGACACCAAGAGCACGAAGGTTCACAAAGGGGAAATAATTTAACTCATGACCTTCTCAGAAACTTTTCCCGTCTTTTTGTTTTTGATGATAAACTTCTTCGCTCCATAATGGGTTAACTCTTCTTTCACCAAATAATGATCGGCATCATACTCCTGAAAATGCGAATCTTTTGATACACCCTCGCGACCTCTCCAGATATCCAGCTTGACAGGCTCCCACTGTTTTGTTTTAGCAGAACGATAGGCTGCATCAAGCACTGAATTCACAATATATCCATCATAGAAAGTCTCTCTGGGTTGGGTACCGTTTTCCATAGAATTAAACATATCCATGAACATATGATTGTAGCCGAGTTCATTCAACTCATCGCCTACGGGGAATAACCAACCGGAATTACTCTCCGCTTTCTCCGCTACATAGTCGGCACCTTTTCCAGAGGTAAACATCTCGAAGCCGGTGCGCAAGAAACTATTGATCCAAATCGTGCCTTCGGTGCCCATCACTTCATCACGTAAATCCAAACCACCCCGGAATGTCCAACTCGTTTCAAATTGAGCGATGGCTCCATTTTCATATTTTATTAAAGCAATGGCGTGATCTTCCGCATCAATGGGTTTCACTTGCGTATCGGCCCAGCACATGACTTCAATCGGCTTGATGTCTTTGCCAATGTAACTTCTGGTGATCTCTACGCAATGACAGCCGAGGTCGAGAATACAACCTCCTCCTGCCTGTTCAATATCCCAGAACCAATCGCTGTGTGGCCCCGGGTGTGTCTCGCGCGACTTCGCCCAAAGTATTCTTCCCAGCGCACCACTCCTTACACTTTCGTGGGCCTTGATAAACTTAGGCGTATATACAAGGTCTTCCAGATAACCGTTGAAGATGCCTGCCTTCTCCACAGCCAGTAACATACGCTTTGCTTCTTCCGCATTGCGACCCAAAGGCTTTGTTGTGATTACGGCCTTCTTATGTTTGCAGCAAAGCATCACAGCTTCCTCATGCAGGTTGTTTGGTAAAGCAATACACACTACTTCTACTTCCGGGCGGTTGATGGCCTCCTCCATGTTGGTGGTATGAAATGGCACTTTGTAATCCTCTGCGAATTTTTTTGTGCTTTCTTCTCTGCGGGAATAAATGGTGACAATTTTGTCTTTACTTCTGTAACCCTGAAGCGAGTCTGCGTAAAAGCGACCGATAAAGCCGGAGCCAAGCATTGCGATTTTCATATACAATAGAATTTTAAAATTTTAATGAACGGTTGCATCTGTGTTGCGAAATGTATTTTATTATACGGTGATGGTCTGTGAGGACACAGACCTTGGA
>CAZIOY010000091.1:0-12584 GCA_964540915.1 uncultured Ohtaekwangia sp. | reverse complement strand
CCTACACCTCAAACCCCGCATCCCTTAAATCCGGCAAGGTTTGTTGCGATAAAAAGCTGAGCATCTCACTTTCTGTCATGAGATAGTTATTTGAGAAGCTGCCTACGATCACATCAAACTCATGCCGTGAGTAACTTTGTTTTTCTTTATCGTAAGAATAGGTGGTGCTCGTTCCAGTCGAGTATTCATCTAACATATTCCAGTATGATTTTCCTTCTTCGCGCATCTGCCGTAATGCCTCTATGCCCACAGCCGTGCCTCCCTGACCTTTCGCAACTTTTTCACCGATGAATTTTCTATAAAGATCTTCCTGATCAAGCCCTTCACTTCTTCCTACCGGTAATGCATTTTCCCAATCGCTGTCTTCGCTATCTTGTCTTTTGTGTTGTTCATATTCATTCAGGATGACATTGATATTTCGTTCCGACCGAATTGTCTCGCGCAGCAACACATCGGCACCCTGGTTGATGGCCACATAAATATGTGTTTCATTAAAGTCCGTCTTACGTCTGTATAGGATCCACGCCAGCATATTGAACACCGAGGTAAACACCAATCGTGTAGATTGATTCAACGTGTTGTCCCATTGCGGATTTTTTAATGGCTGCATGCACGTTGCCAACATGGGCGAAAGTGCGGCATCGCTTTTCATGATCGGTACGGGTCTGTCTGCTGATTTTTCTTTTGCTGCCGCAAGACTCCGTTCAATTTTTTCGATTGCCCGTTTTGGAAATTCAATGTCGATTTTTTCCAGTGCGCCATTCACCCGGTTCGCATCTCCGATCAGTGCGTTAACCTGATCGATAGCTGATGGATTTTTGGTGAAGTAATCTTCCCACACCGGAAGGGCGAGCTTGCCCAACGTGATGGCAATTCTTAATTGGGCTTCATCAGAGATAGAACTGCAGAATGTGTCGAGCATGGTGAGTAATTAATAATATCTTTCTCTCAAAATTATGCCTCTTGAACTCCAGATAGATTTTCAAATTCCCGTATACCACGCCCACCCACTATCACCCGGATCTAAAAATTCATCCGTGACAACGATACGTTTCAGATACTTCATGCTCTTATAACCGATTTGATTTTCTACGCGCAGTCGCACAGGGGCACCGTGAGCAATAGGGAGATTGCGGCCATTCATACCATAGGCAAGTATAGTTTGAGGATGGAACGCATCAAGTAAATCAATACTATCGATGAAGGTATCGTATGCGTAGAAATTAATAAACCGTGCGCTGGGTAATATGCCTGCGCTTTGAAGTATTGTACTTAGCGGAACACCCGTCCATTGCCCAATGGCGGTCCAGCCTTCTTCGCAGGTGTGGCGGGTGATGTGTGTGCGTGAAGGAAATTTCTGAAGATCGGCTAAAGAATACGATCCTGGTCGTGATACACTTCCTTCGATGGGTAACACCCAGTCAGCAAATGCTTTTTTTTGTAAGCGTGCGTAGTCTTCGTTGAAAGAAGCCGGATTAGTTGTGCCGGTGGCTGGAAATGAAGAGATATCGCTGTAGTTATATTCTTTGGCGAGTGATTGACCGGGCAATAGTGCACGCTGTGCAATATAGGTAAGATTGTCGCCCATGCGCAAGATGTTACCGTAGGTGGGCGGCAATGGCTTGGAACATCCCGCAAGGAGCAATCCACCGAGGGAGGTTAGTCCTGTGATAATAGCTTTGCGCCTGGTAATGATTTTTTTCTTTTCCATACTTATTTTCCCACAGTCATAGAACGTATCTGTTGTTTGAATCCCGACTTGATCACCATCACCACATGCACGATCAGAAAGAGTACAAGCGCAGAGGAAGCAAAGAAGTGGATGGTGCGGGCCGATTGAGCTCCAAAGAATATTTTTAAGAGAAATGGATAAGCTGCTGTAATAGCCGGTGACATTGTCATGCCTGTCATCACGATCACAGGCATCAGGAAAAAGATCACCACCACATAACTGCTTTTTTGTAAGAGTCCATAATGCGGACCATTTGTTGCAGCCGGAATTTGCATGCGAACATGGTTGATGACATCATTCCAAAGCAATCGCAGTGAAGATTCTTTTGCCTTTGGCCAGAGATGCTTGCGAAAATGTCCTGTAAAAATTCCTGCGATGAAATAAATTAAACCCGGTACGAGGAGAAACCATCCCGCCAGAAAATGAAGGCTGCGCCCCCAACCATTCTGATTAAAAATATTATACGTGCGGGCCGCGCTCACCGGGGCATTGACCGCTTCTGAAAAGGGTACACTTTTTTCCCAACCACCATGTTGGTAGTTGCGGCTAACGGGCAATTCAAACAACGCAGGCGTAAGATCATTTCCCACTTCGCCCCAATAGAATCGGGGGTGCACCATGGTCATCTCCCCTCCGGTAAAGACCAGCGCAAAAAAACTCAACGTGATGATCCAGTGCGCAGTTTTCACCCAGCGTTTGTGAGGTGCATGTTCTGAGTCAATAGTTTGATGGGTCATTTAATGGGGAACAATGAATTATTTAAATGTACGATTTTTTATTCAATGTCTTCCACTTCAACGTGTCGTTCCGGGCAAGCATGAAAATCATGATTTTGAAAATCACTTTTGTGTTTTACAACGAATTATGATCTTGCGTTGGCGCGACCCGGAACCCCGTTCTATATGCACATTCTTATTTCATAGTACCTTCTCCATTTCACTTCAACGGGATCGGCCACTTTTAACAATATCTGATTGATTTTTATAACAGAATATGCGGAAGAATTATTTCCTTAAATTTCATCGAAAGAATACCAAGGCAACCTGATTTTGGTAGCTTTATTTGTAGAATAATCAATATCCATGCGCCACATTCCATTTCATACCATCGACTGGAGCAACATTCCAAAAACAGAACACACAGGAGAAACGGGTACTTCCTTTTGGCAGACCCTTCAATTTGAAGGACTTCGGGTTCGCATCGTGGAGTACTCAGCTGGTTATCTCGCTGATCATTGGTGCCAGAAAGGCCACATAGTTCATTGCCTTGAGGGTGAGTTTGTGAGTGAAATGGAAAATGGTGATCTGTTTACGTTGACAAAAGGAATGACGTATGTCGTTTCGGATAATCTGAGTTCGCATCGTTCGGTTTCTGAGTCTGGAGTGAAGTTATTGATTATTGATGGAGACTTTTTAAAATAATCAGTGATATCGTTATCTTGACATAGGCATTTGATTCCCCGTATGATATTCCGGTCATTAATTACACGATTGACTTTTGAATAATTCTTCCATCAAATTGTTATAAATCAACATTATGAAAATAGAAATTTACTTTCTTTCACTGGTATGTATGTCGATTGTTTTGTTGTTGGCTCAATGCAATCAAAAACCACCTTCGCCCTTTGTTCAGAATCTCTCTGTTAAAAATAAACCCTGGACATCCGAGCCTACCGGCAAAACCGATAATCAATTTACGTTTGCCATCATTGGTGATCTCAATAGTGGTGAGCGGGCCGGTGTATTCGAAGTAGCCGTGGAACAGATGAATTTATTACGGCCTGAATTCATCTTGAGCATTGGCGATTTGATAGAAGGCGGTACGGAAGACACTACCCAATTGAAAAAGGAGTATGATCATTTTGACAAACGCATTAGCAAAGCCAAAGCACCTTTCTTTCATGTTGGAGGTAATCATGATCTAACCAACCCTGTCATGCGTCAATATTGGGAGCATCGCTATGGAAGAAGGTATTATCATTTCGTATATCAGAATGTGTTGTTCCTCATGATGGATTCAGAAGACTACAGCGAAGCACGCATGTGGGAAATTTACAAAGCCCGCAAGCATGCTCTCGAGTTGCTCGACAGCGGAAAAGAAGCGGAAGCACAACAAGCGGAATACTTTAAAATGCCAGAGCGCGGAACTGGTGAAATCAGTGATGAACAATCTGCCTACTTTGAAAAAGTAATTGCCGATAACCCCACGGTGCGGTGGACATTTGTGCTTATGCACAAGCCTGTATGGATGCGTGAAGGAGCAGGCAATTTATCGCGGATGGAAACAGCGTTAGGTTCGCGTAACTATACCGTTGTCAATGGACACTTACACAAATATTCTTATACCGAGCGCAACAATCATGATTACATCATGGTGGCTACCACGGGTGGAGGCCAGGATGCTAAAAGTGATATGGCCTTTGATAACATTACCTTAGTTTCATTTAATGAGGATGGCCCCTCCATCGCTAACCTGCGCATGGATGGTATTCTGGATAAGAAAGCAAAGATTCCTTTGGATGGTGAGAAGTTTTGCTTTCAGGCTTCGAAGTGTAATTGATGAAATATGTAGCAAATTGAGAAACGCACTATTCCCACCTGAGTGAACGAAAGGCAAATGGCCAGGATGCTTGATATCTGAAGCGTTCAGGTACCATTGATCAAATACTCGTGTTGTTTATGCACAAGGCATCCAGATTTTTTTGATCTTTACTAAATTGAAAAAATCGATACAATTATGAAATCTTTAAAAGAAGGCATCGGATACCAGATATTTTTGGTAGCGCTATCATTGAATCTCATGGTAGCCGTAACCGCAAGCGCCCAGGTAGGCGTGGGCACAAAGGCTCCCAAAGGAGCCGAAGTATTTTTTGATGGCAGCGAAAAAGTGCTGCACGACAAGTGGACGTACTGGAATGGGCCACGGTTAAAAGCTACCCTGCCCATCAAATGGAAAATAGTAAAAGATCCGGTGGACAAGGGCACAGCCATGAACTCAAATGACCCATCTGCCGCTGGTGGATTATATGGTGCTGCCGATATCGTAACCAAAAAAGAGTTTGGTGATTTTCGTGCTCATGTAGAATTCCTTATTGAAAAGCCAGGCGGCAATAGTGGTGTGTATTTGCAGAACCGGTATGAAATTCAGGTGTTAGATGGCGATTCAACATCTCATGGATTGGCAACGGTGATCAACGAAAGCAAGTCACCTTACTTTGCGTACAACGGACTTGGCAAATGGAATTCGTACGACATCGTTTTCAGAGCAGCGCGCTTTAAAGGCGGCAAGCTCGTTGAAAAACCAATGGTGACGGTTTACTTCAATGGTAAAAAGGCGCATACCAATCAGATCATCAGCCAGGTGTTTGGTGGCCCCAACTCTGGTCAGGATGGTGCCAATGATGAAGGAAAAGGTATCACGGACCGTCCAGGAGGATTGAAATTACAAGCCGAAGGTCATGATGTGCTCTATCGGAATATCTGGATCATGCCAATGGATTTGAAAGAAGCAAATACAGATTTTTAATTTAAACGAGGTCGTCCTTCACACGAAGGGTGTTGGATGACCTCTCATCCATGCGTGCAAAATTAGAGGATAGTTATTTTTCTGAGGCACTCAAATGGACGATTGTTATTGGCAGCGTATTGGTAAGTGGGTATCTCATTTACGCTGCGCACCATCAGTGGATCATTTTCTTTTTACTGATGATCTCTTTGATTTCTTTTTCAACGAAATATATCCTGGAAGTTGATACAGAGAAAAAACGTATCATCGATTCCTTTTACTTTTTATGGATCAGGGCAAAATCCGATGAAATCAAATTCAATGCATTGAATGGTATCAGGATCGATAAGCAAAGGCACATCTATAATGCAAGCACTCGTTCGCGCGACAGGCAGTCAGACTTCAACGAGTTTATTGCCACGTTAGAATATGATCGTGATAAGTCGGTTGAACTCGAAAGGAAGATGGAATATCAATCCTTTGCCGCAGAAATGAAACGCATGGCGGGGCAACTGGGTATTCCAATCAATAGAACATTTTAAGTGACAGGCAGTGAACATTTTCGCTCGTTTTCGAATCCAGTCATTTTTAGCATTGACGCATAATCGGCTTCCTTGCTGATCGCTTTGTTCACGGTGGGCTTTCAGGCATTGAAATCGGCAGTGGGCAATTCGGTGGATTCGTTGAGGAGTGAATAAACTCTCATCGAGTTGCATTTATTTTCTGATCTGTCCGGCACAGACCCTTCATTATCAAATGAGACCATGGTCTCTCTAAATTTCATTTAAATCATTGTTTGTCTGGCGTTGGCTTGTTAACTTGTTTGCACAACCAAGAGCATATGATTACGCGCAAGAAATTTTTAAGACAAGCACTGGCAACGGGTGCAGGACTTTATCTGGGTCAATCAGCGTTTGCTAGTATAATACTACCGCAGAAGAAAGAAAAACTGGGAGTGGCCCTGGTAGGACTAGGCTACTACAGTTCGGATTTGCTGGCTCCGGCTTTGCAACTGACCAACCATTGCGAACTGAAGGGAATTGTAACCGGCACACCTTCTAAGGCGGAGATGTGGAAAAAGACATATCGGATTGCCGACAAAAATATTTACAACTATCAGAATGTTGATTCGATTGCTAATAATCCGGAGATCGATGTGATCTATATCGTGCTGCCTCCTTCGATGCATGCCGAATATGTAATCCGTGCGGCCAAGAGTGGCAAGCATGTGTGGTGCGAAAAGCCGATGGCTATTTCAGTGAGCGAGTGTCAGAAAATGATTGATGCCTGCAATCAAAATAAAGTGAATTTGAGTATTGGCTATCGCATGCAGCATGAGCCCAATACACAGCAGATCATTCGTTACCGAAAGGAATTGACGTACGGAAAAATACTGAAGGCAGAAGCCGCAGCTGGTTACTTCGATGGTCGCACCAATCACTGGAAGCAAATAAAGAAAATGGGTGGCGGATCGATGTATGACATGGGCGTGTATCCATTGAATGCGGCCCGCTACAGCACCGGACTTGAACCCGTTTCCGTAATGGCCAAACAATCTACTACTCGTCCACAGATTTATACGGAGGTAGACGAGACGATGGTGTTTGACCTTGAATTTCCAGGAGGCGTAACTGCACACTGTGAAACCAGTTTTGGAAAGGGCATGAACGATTTGAAAGTTACTTGTGAGAAGGGTTGGTATACGCTTTCACCGTTTCAATCCTACAGTGGCATTGAAGGTGTGACCAGTAATGGAACAAAGTTGAATGCAAAAATACCCAATCAGCAGGCAAAACAAATGGATGAAGATGCGCTCGCAATCAAAAATGGTACAAAGGTCTTAGTGCCTGGTGAAGAAGGATTGAGAGACATTCGTGTGGTGGAGGCTGTGTATCGGTCGGTGGCCGGGAATAAGCGTGTGACTATTTGACTAAATCGAATATGAAGAGAGTTTATCTGATTATTCTTTTTCTCTTAGGTGCGGATTTTTTGTTTGCGCAAGATAAAATGCCCTCAATTGGTATTGTCAGCAATTTTGAAAATGACAGCCTGCTCCACGCAAATGGATATGGTTATCTGGTTGAATCCATTTCAAAATGTCTCTCACCCAGATCGGTCACTGAAGAACAGTTTCAAAATAATCTCACCGCATTCAAAAAGTTAAAGACGAATCTTTATGCGGTCAACATTTTTATGCCAGGCGATATGAAAGTGGTAGGTCCGGATGTAAAGGAAGAAGTGATTCTTTCTTATGTAGAGGAAGTGTTTAAGCGATGCCGTGCTGCCAATGTAAACCTGGTGATCTGGGGAAGCGGTGGTGCCAGACGCGTGCCCGATAATTATGATCGTTCAAGAGCCAGGCATCAATTTGTTTCTATCGCAACTAAGATTTCCTCTGTGGCTAAGAGCTATAACGTAGTATTGGCCCTCGAAAACCTGAATAGCACCGAAACCAATTTCATCACTACGTTGCAAGAGGCATTTGACATGGTGAAGGAAGTGAATCACCCTAACTTCCGCCTTTGTGCCGACATCTATCATATGTTGAAAGAAGGCGAGAAGCCCGATGTGATAGCCAGTACTAAAAAGTATTTGGTGCATTGTGATATCGCAGAGAAAGAAGGACGCACGCCACCGGGCACGAAAGGCGAAGACTTCATACCGTACCTGAAAGCCTTGAGAGAGATTAACTACACCGGCAAAATAATCATGGAATGCCGATGGGATAATTTGGCAAGTGAAGCAAAGCCCGCCTATGAATTTCTGCAAAGTAAGATTGCCCAGGTGTATAAGTGAATTGAATCTTCCAGCATTGAACTCAGCACGAATCAATGTTTGTAATAGCAAACTTACTCCACCATAATCTCCCCAACTAAATACGTTCTCGCCTGACCGCTGATGTGAACACGATCGCCCATGTATTTACAGGTTAAATATCCCTTGCGATCGGATAGTTGAATGGCTGATAATTCTGTTTTCCCGAGTTTCTCTGCCCAGTAGGGCGTTAAGGTGGTGTGAGCCGAACCCGTAACCGGATCTTCATTCACTCCGGATTGTGGCGCAAAAAATCGGGAAACAAAATCTACGCTTTTACCTTTGGCAGTGACAATCACTCCACGCACTTTCCATCTTGATATCACCGAATAGTTAGGCTGAATGTTTTTGATCTGATCTTCATTTTCAAATATGAGCAGGTAGTCGGTTTTTCCCTTGTATCCTTCAATCGGTATAACGTTGAATCCGGCATTCATTTCACCAAACCATTGGATCTTATCCAGTGTATCAGAAGGAAAATCGAGCGTAAGCAGATGGTCGTGACGAAATACCTTTAAAACTCCGCTTCGGTGTGAATGGAAAATGATTTCACTATCAGTATGATGTTCATGATTGAATAACACGTGGGCTGTAGCCAACGTAGCATGGCCGCACAAATCTACCTCCACGGTAGGAGTGAACCAGCGGATCAGATATTCATTACCTTGTTTTACATAGAAGGCCGTTTCAGAAAGATTATTTTCCAGTGCTATGTTTTGCATGAGGCTATCCGGCAGCCATGCATCCAGAGGACACACCGCTGCTGGGTTACCCGAAAATACCTTATCGGTGAAGGCATCGACTTGGTAGATTTTTAATTTCATGGTGAGAGGATTTATTCAAAGATAAAAGTATTAAAAATGGATTTATACTTCAAAAGCACTTTTATAAAATTCATTCGCTTGCACATAGTCAAGCAGTTTTGTGTAGAAGGGGTGTGAACCAAGCGTAGCACTATCGCCCACCATGATCAGCTTTTTTCGGGCACGTGTCATGGCAACGTTGGTTCTTCGAATGTCTGATAAGAAACCCACCTCACCTTTTTCATTGCTTCGCACAAAACTGATGGCGATGATATCGCGCTCTTGTCCCTGGAAAGCATCGACCGTGTTGATTGAAATTAGCTTATGCAATGGTTCAAGTTGTGCTGAGCCTTCGGCCAGATGATGTAGTTGATCTACCTGTGCTCTGTACGGTGTAATGATGCCCATCGTTAGATTTTGCTCTAACCAGGTTTCAATTCCGATTTCATCAATCAGGCGTTCTACCAACCGGATGAGTAACGCTGCTTCTTCTTTGTTGTATCGGCTCAGGGTTTCTTTATCCTGTTCTTCAGTAAAACTGCATCCGGCTGTATCGATAAAATCAATGGGTGATTGATTGGGTCGCAAGAGTTCGTGAGCCACAGAGGGATGGGCGATCAAACTTCCTTTATAGAAATAATCAGAAGAAAATTTCATGATTGCCTCATGCATGCGGTATTGCACTTGCAGCATATGTGAATGGCCCGGGAATTTTTCAATTCCTTTTTCAAACAGTGTTTTGGAAAGTCCTTGCACCGCAGCCTCGTGCGATTTAATGGTAGGTGGGAGTTGTTGATGATCTCCGGCAAGTACTACGCGCTGTGATTTTAACAAAGGTATCCAGCACGCAGGTTCAAGTGCCTGCCCGGCTTCATCAATAAAAACGGTTTTGAATTTTCTTCCGCGAAGTACGGGGTGTGATGAACCCACCAACGTGCAACAGATTGCATCGCTTTTATTCAACAAGTCATTTACAATATAAAATTCAAGTACGTCAGCATCTGCTTTTAGCGCTCGTGCTTCTTCAAAAAGAGACCTTCGTTGCTCTTTTTCCTGATAGCCGAAGTTGCGCTTATATTTTTGAGCCATGCTGCGTGCGTTCTCCATTTTCTTTCTCAATGCCCGAAGTTCATGGAAATGAGGATGTGCAGCAATGCGTGCATCCAGCGTTTTACTAAGCGATTGCTCCGTTACGCGGGCCGGATGTCCGATGCGCAGCGCTTGCAACCCATGTTCTGAAAGTTTTTCTACGAGCAGGTCAATGGCAGCATTGCTGGGAGCGCAGACCAATACTTGCTTTTCATCTTTTATCGTTTGCCGGATGGCTTGCACCAGGGTGGTGGTCTTTCCCGTTCCCGGTGGGCCGTGAATGAAGGCAACGTCTGGCGAACATAGTATTTTTTTTAAAGCGGCCTGCTGACTTTCATTTAAGATCTCGTTGCCCGTTACCGATTGCTGGTTACCGGTATCTGGCAACTGGTAACCGGCAACCTGTTCTCCTAATAGTATTTCTCTGAATTCGGCAACGCGATTATCTTCTGCTTTAATAACGCTCTTCAAGGCAAACTCCATTTCCTTATACGTCATCTCATCAAACATCACATCCACACCCAGCATGCCGGCATCCATCCAGTCGGGCAGGTCATCGCCATTAATTGTGATCACCATCATGTTGTCGCGCACATAGTTGATCACACCTTGCTGATGATGTTTGTTAGGAGTTCCTGCAGCATTTGAAAATAGGCTCACCAGTTTTCCGCTTTGAAAAGAACCAGGTTGATCTAATTGATTTGTCTTCTCTACTTCAATGATGATGCGCTCACCGGTGCCGATGTAATCACGCAATAACCGAACGGGATACCAGGTGGTGCCTTCTTTGGTTCGTTGACTAATGGATCGCAATAACACTTTTTGCCGGTATTGCTCCAGGTCCGCCTGGCGCTCTAACTGTATGAGTGTAAGTGTTTTCTGAAGCTGTTCCCGGGAAGTCATAAATCAAAGTCGCGCGCAAAGATGCAAGAGCAAACAATGAGATAAAAGTTTAGGCATCAGTTTGTTTATTTTTTAACTTGTGGTGTGAGTTCGCAGGATCGCCTTTATCGTCTTCATTTGCTTCGCACCCGCAGAATTAATCTTGAGCGGACTATCAAGGATGTTTTGTTTATTTCATTAGGCGTTGCTTCAGCCGGTTTCGGCCTCAAAGGTTTTTTGTTGCCGAACCAATTTCTGGATGGCGGTGTAATGGGAATCTCATTGTTGATCAATATTATCACGGGAGTTAACCTATCCTTTCTGGTAGTGCTTATCAATTTACCATTCGTGGTCATTGCCTATACCCAGGTGTCGAAGAAGTTTGCTCTTAAAACCTTCATCGCAATTGCTTTATTGGCGGTAGTCCTGGCCTTGGTTGAATTTCCAATCATCACTTCCGACAAACTTTTGATTGCCGTCTTTGGAGGATTCTTTTTAGGAGCAGGAATAGGTTTGTCAATCCGGGGAGGCAGTGTCCTGGATGGCACAGAAGTATTGGCGATTTATTCCAGTCGCAAAACTACGCTTACGGTCGGGGACGTTATTCTTGTATTTAACATTTTGATTTTTTCGGTGGCGGCTTATCTGATTGATATGGAAACGGCCTTGTATGCAATTCTTACCTATCTGGTTGCTTCCAAGACAGTCGACTTTGTGGTACATGGCATTGAAGAATACACCAGTGTGATGATTGTGTCTGAAAAGAGTGAAGAAATCAAAGATGCCATCATAAATAAAATCGGGCGAGGTGTAACGATACTCAAAGGGAAAAGTGGATTTGGAAAAAAAGGACATCGCAGTTTTGATGTTGACATTATTTATTCGGTAGTAACTCGTCTGGAACTTCAACGACTAAAAACAGAGATCACTAAAATTGATCCCGAAGCCTTTGTCGTGGAAAACAGCGTGAATGATATTAAGGGGGGAATGATCAAGAAGCGTCCCTTCCAGGAATAAAATCAAGTGCGTTCACGTACCGTTGAGTGTATTCTGCTTTACTTTTGCTTTTATATTGAAGGATAAAGCGAGGGTGAGGTAATGGAATAATGGCTTGAAAAAATTGATGCCGCTGATTAAGCTGTTTAAGAAATTTATAATTTTCTCCTTCACCCAAACAGTAGGCTACACTTCTGTCTATTCCAAAATTTAATTGAGTTTGCATGCAGGATAGAATAAATGGTTCCAGCTTTTTTTGCAACCGGGCATCATCATAATAATTGAGGTTCTTTCCTTCTTTGGTGAACCCAAGCGGTGAGATGGAACTGAAATAAAGTTTCGAGAAGAATTTCTCAGGTCCTCCATAGGCGGCAATCATTTCATAAATGAAAGTGCTGGAAAGTTCCGCTTTCTTTTGCAAGGAGTTTTTAATCCTGCATACATTTTCAAGACGTATCGGATCCGTGAAAGGGATTCCGGTCAGTCCGCCACCTAATCGGCCAGGGTTGATGCCAAGAATAATTCTCCGGGTAAAAAAGTCGCTATAATATTTTTTGTAAAATAGCTGACAGAGGTCCATAGCAACTGTTTCCTTATAAGGGTTCAGCACCTGCACACCTTTAGGTATAGGTGTGGTAATGTTTAGGGTGGATAAAAACGAAAGGATATGTTCAGCAAAAAGAAGTTTCTTCATATTATTCCAAAAGGAATTCACTTATTTTCTTTGACTCCCCAAATAGGATCAGCGAATCTCCGGAAAGCAA
>CAZIOY010000090.1:0-12890 GCA_964540915.1 uncultured Ohtaekwangia sp. | reverse complement strand
AAGATGGAGAAGATGGCGATGAAGAAACACCTTCAAAGGCGACCGGAACCGGAAAGGGTACCGAGTCGCCAAAAAAAAAATATAACAACGAAGAAGACACCTCAAGCGCAGAATCTTCGGGGGATGAAGAGCCCAAAATCATCATTGAAGATGACGGTCAAGCCGCCCTCTTCGGTGAGCCAAAGCGAAAAGATAAAGGTACGCTCGTCAAAGGTCAGTCGCACAAAGCCAAAGGCCCAAAGCAAAAAGAAGTCGGGCAAGCGAGTCTCTTTGAAGAGAAGAAAGAAGTAAGTAGTAAGAAGTCAGAAGTGGAGAAGTCAGAAGATGAGGAGGGTGGCAAGACGTTTACTGCAGGAGATTCGATAGAGTTTGATTTGTAAAGGAGTTATTTTTATTGAATCAATACGATAAAGCCGCGATGGTCCAACAGGCAGTTGAATTCAATTCTTAAGGATGCCGGGTTAAGATGAAGAAATTTTGAGTGCCTAACTCCTTGGTTCAGCAATTGTAGGATTATTAAAGGAAGTTTTATTTCATGGAATATTGCAATCTTATTGAAGACTTCTGCTGTACCCTTCCCAGTGGAGTCTCCCGTCTCGGGGACTCCGCTTGGAAAACAAAACCAAAAGACGCAACGCAAGCAGACATCTTCGGAGAAGGTAAAAACGAAGAAGTAACTGGTAAACAGAGAAGCCGGGTCAAGAACTTTTTACAGCAGGCTACTCGATTGAGTTGGCGTTGTGATTGATAGTATACAGCGCCTTTTAAATTTCAGATGCTAAAAAAAAGGTTAATTTTTTGTAGCTTTCTATCATGAATGGTGAAAAATCGGTTTTGACTTTTAAGATTGAAAAAGATGGAAATGAGTTTCATGCCTGGTGTCCTGAATTATCTGGGTGTCATACCCATGGTGAGACGGTTACGAAAGCATTAGATAATCTAAAGGATGCCGTTCAACTTTATCTTGACACCATGATGGAGGAAGAGATTGCAAAACTTTCTGCCGATATGTTGGATGAAGCCTAAAGAGTTAATTAAACTTTTAGAGAAGGAAGGTTTTGTGTTTGTAAGACAGTCGGGGAGTCATGCAATTTTTAGAAAGCAGGGTTTTAAGTTGATTGTTGTTCCCATTCACAGCCGCGATGTTCCAACAGCACGTTGAATTCAATTCTTAAAGATGCAGGGTTAAAATGAAGAAACGTTGAGCGGGAGTCCTCGAGGCGGGAGACTCCGCTTGGAAAAGAAATCCAAAACAAAACCAAAAGCCGCAACGCAAATAGACCTCTTCGGACAAGGCAAAAACGAAGAAGTAAAAGCTAAGGAGAAAAAAAACAGGCGAAGAAGTAAAAGGTAAGGAGGAAGCAGAGAAGCCGGAACAAAAACTTTTTACGGCAGGCAACTCGAGTGAGTTGGAGTTGATCTAACCTATTTTTAAAGATAAAACGACTTGATTTTTATATCTTTGATAGCTATAAAAATCACACGATGCAAACCAAACCCAACATTCCGGGCCGTCTTTTATGGGAGTATGATTTGGAGACGTTCAATTATGATAAGTCTTATAAAATCGTCATTGAGCGGGTGTTGCAGTTGGGCGATTTGCAGGAATGGCGCGAGATCCTAAGCTATTATGGCGAACAAAAAATATTAGAAACAATTGAATGGAGTGCCCAGTTGGAAGGAAGGGACAAATCATTTTCACGGTTTTTTTTAAAATCAGACTTCTTACATGCTGCATAAAGATCCCTTTATTGTTGAGCCGCTCATGTTCCAACTCATTCAACAACTACAGGCGCGCGAGTATTAATTTTTTTGCCTGACGTTGTTTCTTTCAAACTTTGATATGGTTGTTTGCTGTAATTTTTTAAAATGAATATGAATTTCGAATCAATCCTTCGAAACCGGATCAATCATAATGTGAGCGCGGTGTGTTCCAGGGTTCATGATCCACGGCATGCCGGGTGCTTCGGGTTTTGTTGGCAGTCCGGTGCTCGCTGCTGTCGCCCACGGAATGTAAACCACATATCGGAAACTTCCTTTTGTTACTTCACCTGTGGTGGCATTATAGTTTTCGTCAGAGGCAGAATAGACCTGTAAGTTGGAAGCTTGCTTTGGCATAGCCAGCTTTCCTGACTTTGCTTCTGCTTCACGAATGTCAAATATTTCCTGCGTGGTTTTCCCAGCATCCTTCAGCTCACGTCCACGTGCCATGAAGGGTTCCAGGTCTTTGTGGTAACACGAAACACTGAAGCCTTTTTGGTCGGGATTGTCGGCAAGACAAATTATTTCGTTGGTGCCTTTTCTGAGCACGACATATTTCCCTTTGGCATCATAACCATACACCCTAGCGCCCGCACGCTTGTCTTCAGGAGCGGCAAGCACGGCAGTTTTAATTTGTATTTCAGCAGAAGGAATTTGAGCCAACGCAGAAAGTGAACTGATCAGAGCGATCATGAATACATAGACATATTTCATACTGGTAAATTTAAATTTGTGCTAATTTATTATCCTTTCTCTTCTCTATAAAAATCTGAAGAATCTTTTACAAATTCAATTCAATTTTGAATTTGCCATCCT
The DNA here is from genome assembly GCA_964540915.1 of uncultured Ohtaekwangia sp. GTDB lineage: Bacteria > Bacteroidota > Bacteroidia > Cytophagales > Cyclobacteriaceae > ELB16-189. The sequence continues at coordinate 10,313 of CAZIOY010000090.1, read as the reverse complement.
GAATGGTCTTTCTGAGTAAAAGTTCAGTTAAACCCATTAAACGTGAATCGTAATCGGGTTGTCGGATAAGTAGGTGACTTATCACATTTCAGTTGGTGCTTCCTTTTCTTTTTAGGTGCTTTGCACTATGAAACGATTACCTATTTATTTTCTCATATTGTTTGCTCATGCAGGGCTTGCCCAGAATATCACGGTAAAAGGAAATGTGGCGGATGCCATCAGGGGAAAACTCCTGAAATCAAAAATTACTTATCATAGCTACCCTACAGGAGGTATATCAGGTTCATTCAATGACAGCACCTTTTCATTTTTAATTTTTGGCTCTGCGAAATACCAGGTAACGGCTGAAGCGGAGGGTTACATTCCACAAACGGTAATCGTTGATCCCAAGGAGTCTGTGAATAATGTAATCGTCCGAAACATCGCATTAACCTCCAAAGGGGAAACCATTGTGCTCAATCACTTGATCTTTGAACAAGGCAAGGCGGTGATAAATCCCAAATCGTTTCAGGAACTGGATGAACTCGTAGCGATGATGAAGGATAGTCCGAAAGTAGAGATACAACTGGAAGGCCACACGGATAATGTGGGGAACCCAGCAGCAAACCTGAAACTCTCTCAGTCTCGGGTGGATGCCGTAAAAAAATATATAACTTCAAAAGGGATTAGCAAAAACCGGGTGAAGACAAAAGCATTCGGAGGTTCCCAGGCCATTGCGAAGGAAAACACCGAGGAAGCCAGGGCGAAAAATAGAAGAGTGGAGATGAGGGTACTAAAAGATTAAAAAAATTCAGGTCTCAAATTTCAAATTGTATTGAAACCGAGACCTGAAAATATAAGACTGAAATTAATTGGCGGTCTCAGGTTTGATCCACTTCTTATCGGTGGCGTTGGCGCGGATACCTGAACTGAACGTAACTGTGCCGGTGTACTTATCGCCCGAAAACCCATCGCGTGCATCTGATGTTTCAACTAATAAAATTTTCTTTAGGCGGAAAATAAAAGCGCATAAAGGCAGAAGACCGCAGGCGGGCCTAATTCATTTTTGTCGAGGAGATTTCTTTTCTCGCTATGGAGGATTGTTCAATCTCCCAGGCTTTCCAATATTCGGTCAGTTGAATGAGTTCCTCTTCCAGGCAGGGGTAATTGTTTGCTTTGGGAATGCGTGGCCACAGTCCAGCAGAAAGGTGATAACTGCTCAATCCACCCGTCCATTCGAAATGTCCCGGGTCATACAGGTCTCTCCATCTTCCGCCCCAGCGCAAGCCTAATTGTTCTCCAATTACTCCTACTTTGCGCCATAATTTTACGTTGTCCCATTGGGCAACAGAGTCAATCATGGGTACTACATCAACAGCAAGTCCATATTGGTGCTTGGATTTTCCACCAGATGAGCGGGTATATTTTTTCCCCATCGATTTATACTCATTTTGCTTTGAATGCGTGCGATAGCTTTCAACCACGGCCAACTCAATTCCTTTTGCTTTGCACAGCGCAATTAAGGTGATCACTTTAGCGCGGAAATAGGGGTGAAGTGCATCCAGATCGACAATCATTTGAAGGTTGCCGCGGTCTTTGCCAAAGGTAAGATTTTCAACAAGCAACCAGGTTTTCCACTCTTCAGGCTCAGGGGTATTTTCTAATGTTAGATTTTCAGAAATAAAGCTTTTTGATAGGTCTGAAATTATTTGAGAATGCTCTCTATTATAAGGTGCCTTTGGCAAAAATAGATCAGCATGTTGACCATATAAGTTTGCCGAAAGGAACAAAAGACCCGTAAATACTACAGTTTTAAGCATTTTCAATTTACTGAACCCCAAAGGTACATAAAATCGGGCTATGTATGGAGCGAGATCGCTTTTAGGTGCGAAGGGCAGAGAGGCCACCATCGGCATGGATGATCTGGCCAGTAATCCACGAGGATTTTGAAGACAATAGAAAAGACGCTAACTGAGCGATATCTTCCGCCTCACCAACTCTCTTCAATGGATGTCTTTCGTCTGAGACTTTTTTCTTTTCATCTGATGAAAGCAATCGCGCAGCCAGAGGTGTATTTGTTAACGAAGGCGCGATGCAATTCACGCGTATCTTAGGCGCAAACTCAGCCGCCAATGAGCGCGTCAATCCTTCCAACGCTCCCTTAGCGGAGGCTACAGACGCATGAAAAGGCATGCCCTGCTGAACGGCTATTGTGCTGAAGAAAACGATGGAAGCATGGTTTGAATTTTTTAACAGTGGCAATACGCTCCTCACCACTTTAATGGCACCAATCACATTCAGGTTGAATTCTTCCATGAATTCCTGATCGGTAATGCGATGAAAAGGCTTGAGGTTGATTGAACCAGGGCAATAGGCCAGGCCATCCAATGAATTGGGTAACTGGCTAACGTCTATTTCATCGTTGGTTACATCCAGCGATATATGGGTAGCGGATTCAGCGACATTTCTGCGCGAAGCAGTAACTACATGGTGTTGTTCAGCCATTAATATATTTAGAAGAGCAGAACCTACCCCTGAACTGGCCCCCACAATCAAATATTTTTTTGAGTCACTCATCTTTGTGTACTTTGGACTTTTAACAGTTTGTCTGCACGATTGTTCATGGAAGAAAAAGATAAAAACAAATTACTGAGCGAATATTTTCTGCGCTTCGTAAGCGATCATAAGAAAGAGTTTTTAGAGAAAGTACTGGATCAGCGCACACGACATATTACCATGGTGCTGGAGGACATTTATCAATCTCAAAATGCCAGTGCCGTTATTCGCACGTGCGAGTGCATGGGCATTCAGAATATTCACATCATTGAAAACGATAGTAAATACACTGTCAACCGAAGAGTATTGAAAGGTTCTTATAAATGGGTTGATTTAATCCGGCATAAAGGCAAAGCAAGAAACAATACCGCTTCGTGTTTTGAAAGTTTGAGGGCGAGTGGTTATAAAATAGCAGCTACCGATCCTTCACCCGAAGGTGTTTCCATACATGAACTTGCCGTGGATGATAAGATTGCGATTGTCATGGGCAACGAGTTGCACGGCACATCCTCCTATGCGATGGAAAACGCGGATATGAAGATCAGCATTCCCATGTATGGCTTTACGGAAAGCCTGAACATATCGGTGAGTGCTGCCATCTGCCTTAACTCACTAGTGCCAGCCCTGCGCAGTTCAGCGGTGAATTGGCAATTGACGGAAGTTGAAAAAAACGAAATCAGACTTGGTTGGCTGCGAAAGATGATCAGGAACGCAGAAATAGTGGAAAGGGAGTTTCTGAAATCAATTGCGTAATTTTGTCCAGTCTTTAAACTGCCGTAAATGAATTTCTGGAAACGAGTGTGGAGCGGTGCAGTTATCAGTTCATCGAGTTTAATAATTTTTGTCGTTGCTTCTAATCTATGGGTGGTGTTCAGCACCCGGTCAAAAGTATTAAGTGATCAGCAACAACTGCAGAAGCATGGCGTGGCCTTGGTGCTGGGCACCAGTCACCGAATGGTCAGCGGTGTACCCAATCCTTTTTTTGAAAATCGAATTTCTACCGCAGCAGAACTTTACAGGAGTGGGAAGGTTGTTCATTTTATATTGAGCGGAGATAATCGCAGCGTGTATTACAATGAACCCATGGAGATGAAAAAAGCGCTGATGAAGCTAAGTGTTCCCGACTCTGCGATTACCCTTGACTATGCCGGGTTGCGCACTCTGGATTCGATTGTGAGATGTAAAGAAATTTTTGGGCAAAGCAATATTATCATTATCACACAGCCGTTCCATAGTTATCGGGCACTATTTATAAGCAACTACTACCATATAGATGCCGTTGCCCTGGTAGCAAAAGAACCCACTCAGGAAATTGCTGCGCAGGTTTACCTTCGCGAATACCTCGCTCGAACAAAAGCGGTTCTTGATCTTTATATTCTGGGCACCGAACCACGCCATTTGGGTGAAAAAGAACCACTTAGTCTTTAGAATTGAATAAAAAAATCCTGTCTGTATACCTTTGCCTTCCTCGTACGTATAAATGCTTATTTTTGTAATTGTCTTTATTCTGTGAAACCAACTAACAAACATTTTATTAACGCATCAATCAGTTTGTTGGCCTTGTTATTCATTAGCAGTGGACTACTCGCACAGGAAACGATCGTGCAAGGAAAAGTTACCGATGCCGCTTCTGGTGATCCGCTTCCTTTTGTAAATGTTTTTTTTAAAGGAACCACGATAGGTACAACCACTGATTTTGATGGTAACTTCTTAATCAAGACATCGAATGCTACCGATTCAATAATCGCTTCCTATGTAGGCTATAAAGCCAAAAGCAAAGCAGTTAAGCGTGGACTAAAACAGGTTATCAATTTCCAATTAATAGAAGAGCTAATTGGGTTGCAGGAAGTGATTGTTTATGCTGGTGAGAATCCTGCCTTTGATATATTACGAAATGTAGTGCGAAACAAAAACAACAATGATAAGAGAAAGTTGACCGCCTATGAATATGACACCTACACCAAAATTGAAGTAGATGTAGATAATATTTCCGATAAGTTCAGAGCGATGAAAATTGTAAAAAAGATCACCCAGGTGCTGGATAGCATAGAACGCATTGCCGGAGAAGATGGAAAGCCAATCCTGCCGTTATTTATTACCGAAAGTGTTTCAAAAATTTACTACCGGGATGATCCCTCGCTAAAGAAGGAGAAGATTCTTAAAACCAAAGTGAATGGTTTGGGGGTGGAAGATGGAACTACCGTAACCCAAATGGTAGGATCTTCTTTTCAGGAATATAATTTCTATCAAAACTGGCTCAATATCCTAACCAAGGAATTTGTTTCACCCATTGCTGATGGTTGGCGCATCTATTATGAGTACGATCTTACCGACAGTCTTTACATGGGAGATGATTTTTGCTATCGGTTAGATTTCTTTCCAAAAAGTCCGCAGGATCTTGCCTTCACAGGCACGATGTGGATTACCAAAAAAGAATATGCACTCAAACAAATTGAGGCGTCCATGGGCAATCAGGCCAATCTTAACTTCATTGAAAAAATCAGGCTACAACAGGAACTGGTAAAGACGGAATTAGGGCCGTGGGTTCCTATCAAAAACAGGGTGTTGATTGATGTGAGTGAAATGGGTAAAGACAACGTAGGGATGCTGGCAAAATTCTACACAAGCAATAAGAACATTGTTACAAATAAGCCGTATGCCCCGGTGTTTTATGATCGTTCTATCGAAACGGCCGAGGACTTCCGGATGTATGAGGATGAAAAATACTGGGATACCCTGCGTCATGAACCACTGAGTGAGACAGAAAAGAGCGTTTACCGAATGATTGACACCTTAGTGAATATTCCGGTTGTTAAAACCTATACGAATATTATCAAGGTGTTGGTTGATGGATATTATCCCGTTGGCAAAATAGATGTAGGGCCCTACTTAAGTGCGCTTACCTGGAATAACATTGAAGGCATACGCCTGCAGGCAGGCTTTAAAACAAATTATCGGTTCAGTAAGAAGTGGGTGTATCACTTGCAGGGAGGGTATGGTTTTGATGATGGAAAGTTTAAATACCTTGCAAGCATTCAACATATCCTTTCGAGAGAACGATGGACTACGATTTCGTTCCGGGCGAGGAGGGATTTATCAAGAATTGGTATTGATGATGAAACACTGGCCGATAATCCGCTTTTTATTGCGGCCACCCGATGGGGTTATTTCCGGAGAGGGTACTACTCCAATGAATATCGTGTAAATTTTCAACGCGAATTGTTTAAGGGATATTCGCAACGTATTGCATTCAGAACCTGGAATTTCAACCCGACATTTGATTTTGCTTACTATAACCCCGCGGACCTAGCCGATATACGAAGTACATTCCAAACCTCGGAGGTAATTATTGAATCACGTTATGCACGGGATGAAGTTTTCCTGATTGATGATAATGAACGGGTAAGCAGGGGAACCAATAAGTGGCCGGTTATTTCTTTAAAGTATACCAAAGGAATTTCAGGCGTATTTGGTAGCGACTTTGACTACGATAAGCTTCGCTTCAATCTCACTAAACGGATTAAGACAGGTCCGCTGGGCGCAGGGTATATTACAGTCACCGGTGAATATGTATTCAATACGTTGCCTTATCCGCTGCTATCACTACACTTGGGTAACGAATCATTTCTTTATACTTCCTTCACATATAATCTCATGAATTTTGGAGAATTTGTCAGTGACCACTTTGCGTCCGTTCAGTATCGTCAATACCTGGAGGGATTTCTGTTAAATCGTGTGCCTCTGTTGAATAAACTGAAGTGGAGATTACTGGCAACGGGTAATGTGATTATGGGAGGTATGAGACAATCAAACCGTGACCTGATTGCCTTGCAGACAGTTGATGGTACTCCCACGCTGCCTGCTGGTTTTTTCACCAATGGAAAACCCTATGTGGAATTGGGTTATGGGGTTGAGAATATTTTTAAGTTTCTGCGGGTCGATTTCGTTCATCGCTTGTCCTATCTGGATAATGAACGGGCCCGTAAGTTTGGCATCCTCTTTACTGCCCAGATACAATTGTGATCCCGGTATTTTTCTCCGGTTCATGATTAAAACAAGTTAAGAAAACGCCATATTTGCAGTCCAAAATTCTAGATAATGAGTGTTGTTAAAATCACGTTGCCGGACGGATCATCCAGAGACTATCCACTGGGCGTAAAAGGAATTGAAATTGCACAAAGTATTAGTGAAGGACTGGCTCGCAACGCACTATCGATAGAAGTAAATGGCGAGATATGGGATCTCAGCAGAGCTATCAATGCAGATGCTTCCATAAAAATATTTACATGGAACGACAAAGGTGGAAAGTATGCCTTCTGGCATTCCTCCGCTCATTTGTTTGCCGAGGCGCTGGAAGCACTTTATCCGGGCGTTAAGTTTGGAATAGGTCCTCCGATTGATAATGGATTTTATTATGATGTGGATCTGGGCGAAACTCCCTTCGGTGATGAAGAGTTACTAGCCGTAGAAAAGAAAATGCTCGAGCTGGCAAGAACCAATAGCCAGTTTGTGCGAAGAGATGTTTCCAAGCAAGAGGCCGTAGAGTATTTCACAAAAAAAGCTGATCCGTATAAGTTAGAGTTGATTGATGGTCTTGCGGATGGATCCATTACTTTTTATCAGCAAGGCAATTTTGTTGACCTCTGCCGCGGCCCTCATATTCCTTCAACAGGCCCTATCAAAGCAATCAAACTTTTGAGCGTTGCGGGTGCCTACTGGAGAGGAAACGAAAAGAACAAAATGCTCAAACGCATTTACGGCATAACTTTTCCCAAGCAAAAGGAACTGGAGGAATATCTTTATATGCTGGAGGAAGCGAAGAAGCGCGATCATAGAAAACTGGGTAAAGAGCTGGAGTTGTTTGCCTTCTCGGAAAAAGTGGGTATGGGTTTGCCTTTGTGGTTGCCAAAAGGAACTATTCTTCGTGAACGTCTTGAGCAATTTATGCGCAGGGCACAGATCCGTGCCGGATATGAGCCCGTTGTAACACCTCACATCGGTAGCAAGCAATTATATGTTACTTCGGGGCATTATGAGAAATATGGAAAGGATTCTTTCCAACCCATAAAGACTCCGGATGAGAGCGAGGAGTTTTTGCTAAAGCCAATGAACTGTCCCCATCATTGTGAGATCTATAAGGTGAAACCAAGATCATACAAAGATTTGCCCATTCGTTATGCGGAATTTGGAACGGTGTATCGCTATGAGCAAAGTGGTGAACTTCACGGTCTCACCCGGGTGCGTGGCTTCACACAGGATGATGCGCACATATTCTGCAGGCCTGACCAAGTGAAGAGCGAGTTCATTAAGGTGATTGATCTCGTGCTATTCGTTTTTAAATCACTGGGATTTGAAAATTATACTGCCCAGGTTTCACTGCGCGACCCTGAGAATAAAGCCAAATACATTGGAGAGGATGAATTGTGGGACCGTGCCGAGCTTGAGATTCAGGAAGCTGCCGATGAGCGCGGACTTAAAACAGTAGCCGTAAAAGGAGAAGCCGCATTCTATGGACCGAAGCTGGATTTTATGGTAAAGGATGCCCTTGGCCGCAGCTGGCAACTAGGTACTATACAGGTTGATTATCAACTTCCTCAACGATTTGAGTTGGAGTATATAGGATCGGATAATCAAAAGCACACTCCTGTAATGATTCATCGGGCGCCATTTGGATCATTGGAGCGTTTTATAGCGGTTCTCATTGAGCATTGCGCGGGAAATTTTCCAGTTTGGCTTGCACCAGAACAAATAGCGGTTTTACCAATTTCTGAGAGATTCAATGAATATGGTCAGAAAGTTCTTGATATCCTAAAAGAAAGAGACATCAGGGGGTTCTTAGATGATAGAAATGAAAAAATTGGCCGTAAAATCAGGGATGCCGAAGTTAGTAAGGTGCCTTTTATGCTGCTGGTGGGTGAGAAAGAGGCCTTTGAGGATAAAGTGGCTGTGCGGAAACATGGAGAAGGCGACAAAGGAGTAATGGACCTGAGCGACTTCGTGGCCACCTTTTCTAAGGATTTCGCACTCCCATCCTGATTTCTGAATTTTGAAAAAAAGAAAAAAGAGCGATATTTGCAGCCCTGTCTGAGAACCAGACCGGAATATTTTAAAATTTTTAAGTACTTAAACCCAAAGAGTGGCAATTTTTCAAGGTGGAAACCGCCCAAAGCCTTTCGTAAGAGGCCCGCGGAGAGTAGTAGAAGAACCTTATCGCGTTAACGAGCGTATCCTGGCTCCCCGAGTTAGGGTAGTTGGCGAGAATATAAAGGTGGATGTGTATCCAACTTCGGTTGCTATAAAGATGGCTCAGGATCAAAGTCTGGATTTGGTGGAAATATCACCCAATGCAGACCCTCCGGTTTGTAAAGTCATTGATTACTCTAAGTTTAAGTACGAGCAGAAGAAGAAACAAAAGGAGATCAAGTCAAACGCTCAGAAAACGATTTTGAAAGAAATCAGATTCGGGCCTAATACCGATGATCATGATTTCAATTTTAAAGTGAAGCATGCCGAAAACTTCCTCAAAGAAGGAGCGAAGGTAAAAGCCTACGTTCATTTTGCAGGTCGTTCAATTGTTTATAAGGAGAGAGGTGAAATTCTTTTGCTGAAGTTCGCTCAGGCACTGGAAGAGTTAGGTAAGGTAGAGCAATTACCAAAGTTAGAGGGCAAGCGCATGTATATGATGGTTGCTCCAAAAGGAAAGAAGTAGTTAGTTGATTTAAATATATAAGTAATGCCTAAGTTAAAGACAAAGTCAGGAGCCAAAAAGCGTTTCAAAGTTACCGGCACCGGTAAGATAAAGCGTAAGAAGGCGTACAAAAGACACATCCTGACGAAGAAAGGTACTAAGCAGAAAAGAAGATTAGGACACGCCACCACCGTTAAGAAAGTTGACGAAGGCAACGTTAAGCCAATGCTTCCTTATCTCGTTTAATCCGTCAAGTCGGATTTTTTGGTTGTTCATTGAAACCAGTGTTTTGATGGACCTATGTTAAACCCGGTAATTGGCAGATAAGTGTTTTGAAATAAAAGACCGCCAACGCCAAAAATTAAAAATTATGCCACGTTCAGTAAACAGTGTCGCATCCCGTGCCAGACGCAAACGCGTTATGGAGTTGGCCAAAGGATACTTTGGTCGCAGAAAAAACGTTTGGACTGTAGCGAAAAATGCAGTTGAAAAAGGTTTAGTCTACTCGTATCGCGACAGAAAAGCCAAGAAAAGAGATTTCCGTACACTTTGGATCGCCCGTATCAATGCCGGAGCAAGACTTCATGGGATGTCTTATTCAGAATTTATGGGTAAAATCAAAAAGGCAGGTATCGATTTGAATCGTAAGGTTCTTGCTGATTTAGCGATGAATCATCCTTCTGCATTCGAGGCAGTAGCCAATAAGTTGAAGTAATTCAGAATTAATAGGAAAATAAAGGGGGGTGAATGCCCCCTTTTAAATTTAATATCATGTCGAAATCGAAAAAGATATTTTTGGTTTTTGCAGCAGTTTTCTTTGTGCTGCTCATCTACGCCAGCTATGATATTTCCTCTCGCACTACTTTTCCAGGATCAAAACCACAACTCAAGGAGCGGATCAAAGACCAGTTTTTGACTCCTGATTCTACCAAGGCTGACTCGATTTCTTCCATTAAACGGTAATAAAAGCCATTTGACAGATTATTTTGGAGTTCAAAGCAATTTGGATTTGGTTTTTTTATTGAGCCCCTTATCTTAGTGTCAGATTAAAGCCAACTATAGACGAGATTATCCCCTAAGGTCAAGGACT
>CAZIOY010000089.1:11223-13163 GCA_964540915.1 uncultured Ohtaekwangia sp. | reverse complement strand
GGATTGGCTTATTTTTGCAGTCCGAAAAACGAGAACTGTACTACTATGGCCGAATACACGAAAGACGAGATCAAGCGAATTGAAGAGAAATGGCGCAAAACCTGGATTGATAAAGAGGTTTATAAAGTCAACAACGACACCTCCAAACCCAAATACTATGTGCTCGACATGTTCCCCTATCCTTCCGGGGCCGGGCTGCACGTGGGGCACCCGCTGGGATACATCGCTTCCGATATTGTAGCGCGCTTCAAAAGAATACAGGGCTTCAACGTGTTGCACCCCATGGGCTTCGATGCCTTTGGCTTGCCGGCAGAGCAATATGCGCTGGAACATGGTATTCATCCTGCTGTTTCTACAGCTGATAACATCAACAACTTCAAACGACAATTAGGCAACATTGGCTTTTGCTACGACTGGAGCCGCGAGGTACAAACCTGCGATCCAAAATATTACCGTTGGACACAGTGGATCTTCCTTCAGATTTTCGATAGCTGGTATAACCGTAAGAAGGAAAAGGCTGAACGTATATCGGAGTTGATTAAAATTTTTGAAACTGAGGGGAACGTGAATCATGTTATCCCTAATTCAAAATTCCTAACTCAAAATTTCTCTGCCTCCGATTGGAAATCCTATACTGAAAAAGAACAGCAAGAAATATTGATGGAATACCGCCTCGCGTATCGGGCTTACACGGATGTGAACTGGTGCGAAGCATTGGGCACGGTGTTGGCCAATGATGAAGTGATCAATGGCGTAAGCTATCGTGGTGGTTTTCCAGTAGTAAAAAAGCAAATGCGTCAATGGAGTTTACGCATCACCGAATATGCCGAGCGCTTATTGAAAGGTTTGGATGAGATCGACTTCAGTGAATCGATGAAAGAAATTCAGCGCAACTGGATTGGAAAAAGTATTGGAGCACAACTCAAATTTCAAATATCAAATTCCGAATCTCATATTACCGTATTCACCACGCGTCCAGACACCATCTTCGGTGTTGACTTTATGGTAATTGCTCCCGAACATGACTTGGTAAAAGAAATTACAACACCTGCACAGCAGGATGACATTGATAAATATCTGAAGTATGTAGAAAGTCGCTCAGAGATTGATCGCATGGCGGAAGTAAAAAAAATCACCGGTGCGTTCACGGGTGCTTATGCGATTAATCCATTCAACGGAAGAGAAATTCCAATATGGATCAGTGAATATGTGTTGGCAGGTTATGGAACCGGTGCCATCATGGCGGTGCCGTGTGGCGATGAACGTGATCATAAGTTTGCCAAACATTTCAACTTGCCGATCACGAACATCATTGGTTCATATTATAATGGTGAAGAAGCCAACCCAACCAAAGATGCGATTTTGGAAAATTCCGATTTCCTTAACGGGATGGTTATGCACAAAGCCATTGATGTTGTCGCTACGAAGCTGGAAGAAATGGGCATCGGTAAACGCCAGGTGAATTATAAAATGCGCGATGCAGGCTGGAGCCGCCAGCGCTATTGGGGCGAGCCTTTCCCCGTAGTGTTTAAAGACGGTATGCCGTATGCCATGAACGAAAGTGAGTTGCCACTTGAGTTACCGCCATCAAACAACTTCAAACCATCCGGCAACGGAGAAGGACCCTTAGCGAACTTAACCGACTGGATCAATTTTGCTCCCGATCAAAAGCGCGACAGCAACACCATGCCCACGCATGCCGGAGCAGCGTGGTACTTCTTACGTTATATGGATCCACATAACACGAACGCTTTCGCGGATAAGAAAGCATTGGATTATTGGAACCAGGTAGATGTGTATATCGGTGGATCAGAACATGCCGTTGCTCACTTATTATACTCACGCTTGTGGACAAAAGTGCTGCACGATTTAGGCTATTTAAATTTTGATGAGCCGTTTAAGAAGTTGATTAATCAGGGAAAGATTACGGGTGATTCAAG
>CAZIOY010000089.1:1172-11123 GCA_964540915.1 uncultured Ohtaekwangia sp. | reverse complement strand
AAAAAATGGAAACCCGATTTCGCCAATGCAGAATTCATTTTGGAAGATGAAAATGGTAATCCAACAATTGATCCATCCAAAGGCAAATACATCTGTGGCTCAGCCATTGAAAAAATGAGTAAGTCATACTTCAACGTGGTTAATCCCGATCAGATCATCGAAAGCTACGGAGCTGATACCTTACGTCTATACGAAATGTTCCTTGGCCCCTTGGAGCAATCCAAACCCTGGAGCACGCAAGGTATTGATGGCGTATTCAAATTCTTGAGAAGATTCTGGAATTTATTCCACGACAATACCGGCAAATTCAAAGTGAGTGATGCCGAGCCCACCCGCGAAGAATTGAAAGTGCTTCACAAGACCTTGAAGAAAGTTGAGAATGACATCGGGAATTTTTCCTTCAATACTTCCGTAAGTGAATTTATGATCTGCGCTAATGAATTGAATTCATTGAAATGCAATAAGCGCCAAGTCATTGAACCGTTAGTGATTGCCCTCTCTCCTTTTGCTCCCCACGTAACAGAAGAGTTGTGGTCATTACTCGGCCATAACGATACGATCCTACATGCATCCTTCCCTAAATACGATGAGCAATATTTAATTGAAAGCACCTTCAGCTATCCGATCTCCATCAATGGAAAAGTGCGTGCACAAATGGAGTTTGCCTTAGACATGCCGAAGGAAGACATCGAAAAAGTGGTGCTGGCTTCTGAGATTGTCATGAAGTGGACCGAAGGCAAGCCTCCGAAGAAAGTGATTGTGGTGCCGGGAAAGATTGTGAATGTTGTGCTGTAATCAGGTTACGCAAAATAAAAACATATCCGGCAAGGACAGTTTGATCTATCTAAAGAAACATAAAATCACCCAGAAGGAAAATGAGTATACGATTACGGTGAAATCAAAGCCGCGTAAGGCGGGCATCGATCCGCTACACAAACTTATCGACCGTCACTCGAATGACAACACGAAAGGATTGATCAGGAAAGAAAACAAAACTTCTTCGTGATCTATAGCAAATCGGTATCCTGTGTAATGATCAGTATCAAAATGAACTGAAGCCCTTGTCTTAAGAGGGCTTCATTTTTAGATTAGCAAACCAACAACGTATCAGCATCATCAGGCATGATTAGAAATCATTCTCCTGAATCTTTTTCTTTTCCATTAATATAAGCAGACATTTTTTTGGCATGGGCTGCGAGTAAATTGGCCATGCCATCATACTGTCCTAACACACTTCTGTTATCCTTAAAGATCGATGGTGAGCCATAAAAGGTACGGGTGCCGCAATAAAATTGTCCTAAATTCTTTGCCTCCGGATCACTTCCTGCAGACCTGCCGGGATTGGGGCCGAGCATCATCATCACTACTGCATTCACTGCATAGTCATCCTGATTCATTTTGGGTTTTCGCGTGGCTATATAAACTACCACTACGGCATCAACTCCCAAAGCTGTTGCCAATTCATTGCCAAGACTTGATGTCATTTTCCGGTTTGCACCAAATACACCTGCCGTAAGAAAATTATTTGGTAAAGATTCATCTTCTGCTTCATTGGCCACAAAGAAAGCCCGATACCCCATACCCGAGGGGCAAACTTTTAAGGTTCCAACAGTAGCGGTAGTGGTTCTATAAGTAGTGGTTGTCCAGCCACCAGTGGTACTACTCGAGGACCGTGTCTTTGATCGTGTGAGAGATACCTTTTCCTTTTTTGCCGACTCCTGCTCAAATCCATAATAATATTCAGCTTTCTCCTCGGTATCCAGAAATTCATTGGGTGTCAGAAGATCGATACCACTTCCTTTAAACGCGTCTTTCAATTTCCCGATGCTCTTATTATAAAACGCATCAACCTGTGCCTGGCCTGCTGATTCCTGTGTGCGCCATGCGCCTACTCCGGTAATATTTGCTTTGCCTTTACCAGCATCGTACAAATAATAACTTATGAGGGCTACTCGTTTGGGTTTTGGATTCACCAAATCCATATTGGCGCTATACCCACTGCCATTATTTGAATTTCTCCCCTCACCAGGAAAATCAAACCTAACTTTTATTTTCTCCGGATTATCATTATCCAGGCTAAAGGGAGTTGGTTCATTGTTCAAACCAATCGCTTTCAAACTTCCTCCATTATTAACCAATGCAAAGATTAATTCTTCACTGGGTAAGGGTGCAGTAACTGCGATCTTTAATGGCGTTCTTTTGTTATTATCCAAGCCTTCCATATCGAGGCCTTTAGTTTTAAGAAATCCAATTATTTCATCCACGCTACCCATACTGCCAGGATCCAGGTTCTTGTACCATTCCGGAACGCTCATCCCATATTTTTCAAGCGCAGGACCCATACTTTGAATAATGGTTGCTCGCACTTCATTGCTGACATATGAAAAAGCAACATCATGAATTAGATTTCCCCCAATGATTTGATTGCTGATATTGGTTTTCGCACCTGCCTTCACTAATAATTCCATGCACTCAAGGCAATTGGTATTTTCAATCACGGCTTGCAATGCATAAGTAGTGATGGTATTCCCAGCTGGCGTGGCTGCCAGCGCGTCTTCATATGCTTTAACAATGTATTTATTTCCTTTTTTACCTTTTGCTTTTTCTTCATCCAATAATTTCTGGGTCGGTCCACGTAAATCCACTTTCACTACGGTTGGCTTATTTGGATCGGCACCCGCCTTGATCAGCATTTTCATTACCTCCAAAGAATAAAACCGGGCAGCGGTAACCAAGGCAGGCGATTCATCTTTATTGGGGTCAGCTCCTTTACCAAGGAGGTATTCGGTAATTTCATTCTGGAAATAGGAAACACCGATGGGTGTAGTACCCTGCGCATTTTTGTAATTAACATCGGCACCTGCCTCCACCAGTTTTTTCACGGTGGCGAGATCGCCCGCCATACTGGCTTTTATCAGATCATCGTTAGGCGTTTGGGCCATGCTAACATCAAATACAAGCATCAGCACAATGGCAAGTGGTAATGTGAATTTTTTCATAGGGTTTGTTTAAGTGTGAGGATCGCGGGGAAAAGCAGTTTAATTATTCAAATGTGCTTGCAGGATTCCGTCCGATCAATACCCCATATGCGGTATTCTTTATTTGTATTTTTTGACTATTAATGATGTACCGTCTGTCCATTACTGGCATCACCTACTTCCCAAACGTAAACACATGTTGGCCTGATACTGATTCACTTCGACCCCCTCCCAATGTGGTTTTGTTCCACGTAAGAGCCATCACCACTTTTGTAGACGTTAGTTCCGTTACTGATATCGACAGCCCATCGCCCCGAACCATTGTTTTACCGGTATCGTCAGTAAAGTTCCAGGTGCCCGAAGCTGGCCATACGGAACCACCGTTGGTTGCAGTGAAGCCGGTGGCTGTGAATGTCACCTGCAGATCATTATAAATGGTGGATGATGCCCCACCAACCGTTACACTTTGAGTATTCCACGTTCCGGCCATTAGTAGTTTTGTCGCCATCTCGGCACCTGTTTCTGGTGCCGGATCACTGCCGCAACTGGCCATATGCAACACAGCAGCTAATACAGCCAGCGAAATTGTAATTCTGATTATTGTTCTCATTGGGATTTTCGTTTAAAATTTATTTGCTCAATCCTTAATAAACTTTCCATAATAAATACCTTTTGTTGTATTGACCCGGATAATGTAAAGCCCGTTTCCGTAAGCGCTGTTATCAAGAGTTATCTGCGATTGTTCGGTTGACTTGCTTTCCAATATCAATCCATTGACTGAAAAAATCCCTACATCCTTTTTGCCTTCGCCTGGCAATTGAATCACCACCCAACCATGAGATGGATTGGGACTGATTTGCAAACGATTAGTGTTCGTCAACGAACCGCTTATATCCCCTGTAACAATCATTGGGAAATCATTTGACCTTGTGCTCTTACATTGCTCCACTGTGGACTCGACCGAATAAACTCCGGCCGCAGCAACTGTTAAGGTTGCATTAGTGGCTCCTGAAATAGCCGTTCCGTCTTTGTACCATTGATTGCCCGATGCTGCGCTGCTGGTTAATAAAGGCGCTTCCGTGTTGTCATTGGACATCGTTACAGTGGGCTTGGCCGGATTAATACAAAACATTTGGCCCACAACGGGCGCGGCATTAAAAGTGGTATTGCCTGCCTGCTGTGCTTTAATGGTGGCCTGCCCTGCCGCTACCAATGTTACCTGGCTACCACTGATGGTAATTTTTGCCGATGGTGAGTACGTGACCGCCAGATTTGAAGTAGCTGTTGCGCTGATTGTAAAAGGCGCATCGCCAAGCGTTTTTGCTGAGAGAACATTGAAGGTGATGGTCTGATCTAATTTAACAGTGGTAGAATAAGTTATGTTAAAGCTGGCTGCTGCCAGATTATTGTTGCCAGCGCCATCCGTTGCTATAGCAGCAGCAATACTAACCGAAACTACGCCCTCTGCTACTGGTGTAATATTGGCCGTGTAAACTGTGCCGCTCACTGCAACAAAAGTTCCGGCTGTGCCATTCGTTACAACGATATCGCCAATCACAAAACCCGTTACGGTCTCGTTGAAAGTGATCGTTACCGGAATGGGTGAAACATTGGTTGGATCAACGGCTGTGCTGGTGATAGTTACTGTTGGCGTCACATTATCAAACACTATTGTCAAATTAACCGCAGCCGTGTTTCCATTCGTGGCGGCATCGGTGGCCACACTTGCGGCAACGCTAACAGTTACTATGCCTGGTGCTGTCGGAGTAATGTTGGCGGTGTAAACTGTGCCGCTCACTGCAACAAAAGTTCCGGCTGTGCCATTCGTTACAACGATATCGCCAATCACAAAACCCGTTACGGTCTCGTTGAAAGTGATCGTTACCGGAATGGGTGAAACATTGGTTGGATCAACGGCTGTGCTGGTGATAGTTACTGTTGGCGTCACATTATCAAACACTATTGTCAAATTAACCGCAGCCGTGTTTCCATTCGTGGCGGCATCGGTGGCCACACTTGCGGCAACGCTAACAGTTACTATGCCTGGTGCTGTCGGAGTAATGTTGGCGGTGTAAACTGTGCCGCTCACTGCAACAAAAGTTCCGGCAGTGCCATTCGTTACTCCGATATCACCAATCACAAAACCCGTTACGGTCTCGCTGAACGTGATCGTTACCGCGATGGGCGATGTGTTGGTTGGATCTGTTGATGTGCTGGTGATAGTTACCGTTGGCGGGGTGGTGTCAACTCCTCCTGTGCCTATATAGCGGGCCAGTGCAAAGTCGGAGGTGGTACCTATATTTATTGACCCCCCCACAACAATTTTACCATCTGCCTGTAAGACAACTGAAGTGATGACATTGCCGCCTGCACCCATATCCGTATACAATTTACCACCGGTGCCGAAACTTGTGTCAAGGTTTCCATTGGTAAGGTATCTTGCTAGCGCAAAATCAAGAATTGAGGCTGGCGTCCAGGAATTTCCGGCCACAATAATTTTTCCGTCAGGCTGAAGAACCAATGACGATGATACAGCCTCTCCGACAAATTGAGTGATGACTTTGCCGCTTGTTCCAAACGTATTGTCCAGCATTCCATTCGTGGTATAACGCACCAGGCCAAAGACCTTGTTTGCGTCTACCACAGTCACTATTTTCCCATCCGTTTGCAATACAATACTCTTGCCAGCGCCAGCATCAGAAGTTATTTTACCATCGACATCGAACGTAATATCAAGACTTCCATCAGCATTATACCTGGCTAATGCGAAACCATCACTACCAGTTCCGGTTGCTACGATTTTGCCATCCGTTTGAATCGCAATAGATTTGATTTCAGAATCAGCAGTCCCAAAAGCAGTGATTGTCACTCCATCGGTATCAAAGGTGTTATCCAAACTGCCATTGGTATTAAACCTTGCCAACGCGAATTGTTTAACATTACTTATAATGGCACTTCCACCAAGAACTATTTTTCCGTCTGTCTGAATGACAATGGCGCCTGCAACATCATTCCCTGTGCCGATGGGTGCAAGGACGATACCATCCGTATCGAAAGTGTTATCTAATGTTCCGTTTGAATTATACCTGACTACGGCAAAATCAAGGGTGGCTCCGAAACTAGCTCCTGCTGCTACAATTTTTCCATCAGGCTGAATGGCAACAGCAGAAGCAGCATCAAAAGATCCAATGGCAGTTGTTACAATGCCCCCAGTTCCGAAAGTGTTATCCAGGCTTCCGTCTGTATTATACCGTGCAAGGGCAAACACCTTTGTTCCTCCAACGGTTGCGGCTCCTGCCGCCACAATTTTTCCATCGCTTTGAATGGCAATGGAATTAATATAATCCTGGCCAGCGTTAATGGCGGTGGTTACCAAGCCGTCTGTATCAAACGTTATATCAAGCATCTGAGATGTGTTGGGATTTGTATCTAACGTGGTGACATTAGTTACGGAAGAGTTGGCAGAAATTCCGCTTCCATTTACTGTGCGCAAGCGATACTGATACGTTGTGGTTGCCATAAGGCCCGTTACAATTTCAGTGGACGTTGCTCCAATGCTTTTGGAATTATAACCTGCTAAAAAAGTAGCAAAGTTATCAGCTGAAATATCTAACTGATATCCAGTAGCCCCTGCCATGGTATTCCATTCAGCGGTAAAGCCTGTGGAGGAAACGTTCTTACCTGCTTTGGGCACTACCGTTTGCAAAGAGCCCGATGCACCGGTGGTTACTTCAATCACATTTGAATTAGAAGAGGCGCCCGAACCGTTGGTGGCGCGCACTCTGAATTTATACGTGGTGGCCGCAACAAGGCCTGAAATGTAGTCGGCTGTATTCGTTTTAACCTTTGAATTATATCCCGTAACAAAGGTTGAAAAATTGTCTAACGAAACATCCAGCTCATAGCCCGTTGCCTCGGTCACTGTGCTCCAGGTGGCATTGATGTTCCAGATGTTGTTTGTTACGCCTGGCTTAGCCTGCTTGGCAATCGGTGGATTGGGAATTTGGGCATATGCTACATCCGAACATGCCAGAATGAAAAGGGTTGATAAAACCTTTAACGGAATTGTAAAGTTTGTTTTCATGACGTGGGGTTTTGTAAATCAAATGTCCATTGCTCGCTGCACCCCATCAATACCCCATATGAGCCATTTATATTTTGTAATTTCGAGTATGCTCAGACTCCTCATCTTTCTTTTTTTGATGCTGATGTCATCACTTTTATCTGCGCAGGAAGTATTGAAAGTACAGCACTATGGTGTGGATCAGGGATTGCCGCAAAGCAGTGTGTGGGATATCATTCAGGATGATTATGGATTTTTATGGGTAAGCACAGCCGATGGACTGTGTCGCTTTGATGGCTACAGCTTTACTACTTACCGAAACAACCAGGACGACTCGCTCTCAATCGGAGGTAATAGTCAGCACCTGATGGCCATTGACAAAGAAGGTGATTTATGGATGACGCATGAGCAAGGATTTGACCGATACTATTCAACAAAAGGAACATTTCAAAATTTGTTTCATTATGAATCCAGAATCAATGTATTTAATAAGACGATTGGCGAAGATAAGGCAGGCAATATCTGGGTCTGGATCGGTGGTGAAGGGTTACTCAAGTACGATAAGGATAACGGCAAATTGTTAAAAAAGTATTCCTTTCAGGGGGAAGAAGCCTGGCGCAATTATGAGTATTCCCGAAGTGCTTTACTTGATGACCGGGGCAAGATATGGATTACACAATCCGGCTTATCAACACAATCCAGTTATTCATTAGTGACATTCGATCCAAAAACAGAACTACTAAGTACCCTGCCTTTAGCCTCTGAAATTTACACACTATGTGCACTCAATGATTCAGTGATGCTGGTTGGTACCCCGCACAGTATACTTCGCTACAACACAATTACCAATACGTTTACTGAAATACGATTCAATTTTAAAGATGTAAAGGTAGATGGCTATTCATCTACCGAAATTCTTCAGGTAAGTGAAAAGGAATTCTGGGTAGGTACCACTAAAGGCATTTTCATTTATGATGATCAGATGAGAAAATTTACTCATCATTATACATCCTTGTCGGGAGGTAAAAAGGATTTACTGTTTGTACAAACCCTATATAAGGATCATTCTGGCAATATCTGGATAGGCACCAATGGCGATGGGTTGAAAAAGTATGCTCCAAGAGAGCAGCCATTCAATCATTATAAATCGAACAGCAATAAGGGAGACATTGTGAAATCAATTTATGCAGATGGAAAAGACCTGGTATTGGTGGGCTACTACGATAATGGATTTGACATATTCAGCAAAAGAAACGGTTTTGTTAAGAAAGTAAGGGTAGGACAAAGTCGTACTATTTTCCCGGGCGATATGGTTTATGCCATGATGGGGCTAGATGAAACAAAAATACTAATGAGTATTGCTGGTAAGGCGCCAGCCTTTGGCATTTATAATTCTACAGATGAAAACTTCACAAATATCACAAACCAGGTTTATGCGAAGATTGGATTACGTCCTAACGCCAATGTATACCCGGTAGCAATAAAGACTCCCCAAAACAAAATACTTTTTAACTATGCGGATGCTCTTCTGGAGGTGAAGCTAGACAACAATCATCAACCCGATATTCAATTGATCAACAGGTTTGACAACGAGGTGATCAACACAGTATTTGAAGATGGAGAAGGAACTCGTTGGGTAGGTACACTGAATGGATATTATGTTAGCCATGCTAACAATCCCGGATGGGAGAAAGGAAACCCAACGTTATCGAAGCAAGTAAAAACCATTGCAGAAGATGCTGAGGGTAACATGTGGTTCGGTACGGTCAATGGCTTATATGTGTTGAACAAAGCAGGATTCATATTAAAAACCTATAGCATGGGTGAAGGTTTGGTTAACGATTTTATATATGGCATTCTGCGCGATAACCAGGGAGATATGTGGTTCAGTCATAATAAAGGAATCACCCGATATGACCATCAACAGAAAACCTTCCGCCATTTTTCCGTTGAAGATGGATTGCAGTCCAATGAGTTCAACACCGGAGCGTATTTCAAAAGTCCTACGGGCGAATTATTCTTTGGTGGAATCAATGGCACGAATTCATTTTTCCCGGATGACATCCAGGATAATCAGCAACTTCCGATGGTCCAGATCACCAGGGTCGAATTGAATGATGAACTTCTTAACACCGATACTGTAATCTGGGCAAAGGAAAAGTTAGTATTTGACTACACTCAAAATACCGTTTCCTTTGAATTTGCCGGAATGGAATTCACGGAACCCAGAAAAAATCAGTATGCCTATCGCATGGATGGAATTGATAAAGACTGGATACGCAGCGGGAGTAAACGTTTTGCCCGATATGCCAACATGCCACCTGGTGAGTATATATTTGAAGTGAAAGCAAGCAATAACGATGGGGTATGGAATGAAAAGCCTGCCAATGTCAGAATTGTAATCGTTCCTCCCTACTGGCAAACTACATGGTTTCGCTTAATTCTTTTCGTACTGGCAATAGCCATGGTGAGTAGCATCGCCTGGCTGATTTCACGACAACGGTATTTGCGAAAACTTAGAATCTTTGAGATGAAACAAACGATCCAGCATGACCGCGATCGCATCTCACGCGAATTACATGACAATGTAGGATCACAACTCAGCCTGATATCTTCTAATCTCGACTGGGTTTCAAACCCGGTTACCCCATTGAATGAACTGGAAAAAAGTAAACGACTGGAAGAAGTAAGCCGCATTTCGAAGGATGTAATCACCCACCTGCGGGAAACGATCTGGGCGTTAAAAAAATCAGAAATTTCATTCTCTGATTTGACAGATAAATTAAAACTGATTGCACAACAGCAAGTAAGCATTCTGCCCTCCATTGATTTAAATTTTCGCGATAGAGGTGTCGATTCACTTCAACTTAAGCCCGATGAGGCGCTTAATCTTCTTCGCGTTTGCCAGGA
>CAZIOY010000089.1:0-1072 GCA_964540915.1 uncultured Ohtaekwangia sp. | reverse complement strand
ATGCCTATTTCTATTGCGATCGTTGACGACAAAGTACAAAACAGAGTTTCACTCGCTGAAAAGATCATGTATTCAAAAGAAATTGAAGTGTTATTTACCGCATCTAATGGTGAAGACTTTCTTGACCAGATGAAACAACGAAAAATATATCCTCAGGCAGTACTCATGGATATCGAAATGCCGGTGGTAAATGGAATAGATGCGGTATCCATTGGCGCTTCGCTGTATCCCGGCACAAAATTTATCATGCTTACTGTGTTTGATGATGATGAAAAAATATTCGAAGCGATAAAAGCCGGAGCCAGTGGCTATTTGTTAAAAGATGATAGAGTAGATGCGATCATCCAAAGCATCATCGAACTGATTAAAGAAGGTGGTGCTCCCATGTCGCCTGGCATTGCACGAAAGGCATTGGTACTCTTGTCAAAGGCAAATGTGCAAGCTGATAAAACAAAGGACGATCATATGGACCTGAGTGATCGCGAGATGGAAGTGTTGAAACTACTGGTGGAAGGATATGATTTCAGGAACACGGCTGAAAAATTATTTATCAGTCCGCACACGGTGCGCAAACACATCGGAAAAATCTACGAAAAGTTGCACGTCAACTCCAAAGCGCAGGTCATTAACCTCGCCTTGAAGAAAAGATGGTTTTAAAAAATAGTTCTGATGCCGTATTAGTTTGCATTCGTGTAAACGGTACAATTTCCATTCTGCCTCCGGTCTTGTTTTACACACGTTCCATAATCCCTTATTTAACCATGACACCAATCGTGGATTATTTGTTTCACAGCTTGACTCCTATGTGGCGAAAGGAACCTCCACAGATGAGAAAAAGAAAGTGAGTCACTTTCAAAATTTAATCACCTACTACGGTGGCGAATTAATCGATACCCTACGTAAAAAAATAAAAAACCACGAACATAAACTGGCCGACCTGCTACAGGAATTAAAAGGCAGCGACAAAGAATATCTCGATGAACATGGAGCACTCATGGAACAACTCAGCGCTTTTATGAAAACATTCAATTCATTCAAAAGTGAATTCTTTGGCTTCATCGATAAAAAACTT
>CAZIOY010000088.1:0-13458 GCA_964540915.1 uncultured Ohtaekwangia sp. | reverse complement strand
TTTCATCGATTGAAGGGAATAAAAAGTGAATCAGAAGGATTGACCGTTGTTCTTAAATACAATATTCTTGATCATCAACTGCAAGCATTGTGCGATCAGAAAAGAACGAAGGAAGCTCTTTCGTTAATTGAGGAAAGCCAACCTGGATTGAATAAAGAGCTTGTTCAACTCAATGTGCAAGCCAGAACGCAACTACAATTTTCAATAACTAGAATCTTCTTCCTGGCGAAGGACTATCAAAAAGCCCTTAAACAAATTATCGTTATTTTGAATTTGTCTGAGGCATCGCTTCAAGCCAGACTGTACGTTTCGTGCCGAATTCTATACCTGCAAATCAACGCTTCGCTGGGCAATTACGATCACTTGCTATATGCAATTCGATCGATCGAGCGAAAGTTGAGATCTGCTCGCAAAATGTTCGGAGCGGAGAAATTGGTGATCTCTTTTTTGAAGCGTTGGATAAATATGAAGCCAGTAACAGACCTTAAAGAACAGTTGGAAATTCTAAAAGGAAACCCATTCGAAAATCAGTTGGTGAAAGAACTTTTTATTGAAGAGTGGATTGAGGAAGTGAGTAAAGCTCAAACTAAAAACAAGACTTACAAGTTGTAACTACTAACTTTGTATAAGTCTATTGAAGAGGCTAAACTCCAGACACGTATTGAAAGACTTGTGCAATGGAATATGTAGTTATATAATTTTTTCGCGTTATCCCGATGCTCTGATCGGGACAAGTTGTTAACATATTCTTAGGCGATAACTCCTTTTATGACTGAAATTTCGGGCTAAAAGAAAACCAATTTAAGCTTATTGTGTTCTTATTGATATGTTTAACCTTTCCAAAAACTATTATCCCTACTTTCCAATTGTTGGAATGGGCTTCTATCTTATTATCTTCTCGATAGCGGCAAGTACTTATGCTGGAGGATCAATCAACGTGCCGGCAGCGGACAGCTATAGTTTCTTCAATAACTTTCTATGCGATGTAATGGATCCCGTTACCAAACGGGGTGATTTTAATCCTGCCCGAAATCTGGCAATTATTTCCCATTTGATTTTAAGTTTTGCGATGATATGTTTCTTCTATCTGCTTCCTGAAATTTTCAGTAAAAGAGGAAAGAACTTTTATTTGATACGCTATACTGGAATGTTTACAATGAGTGTATTCATTTTTATGTATACATCGTATCATGATCTAGTTGTTACGTTGACGGGTATTTTTGGCACGATTGCCCTCATTCCGTTTTTTATTGAATTGCGTTACTATCCTAATAAGCTTCTAAAGATACTCGCCTATGTATGCTTTACCCTCAGTATTATCGTGTTCTTCATTTTTGAAACGAAGATTGGATTTTACTACCTACCATTTCTCCAAAAAGTCACTTTTCTATTTGATACGGTGTGGGTGATATGGGTAAGTTTGATTGTACTCCGCAAAAATCAACAAGTTGAAGTGATGGTAATTTAGTCACGATCAGCCTTGACGTGAGCGTTGCATGTGCGGCCTGCACAGTGTGTGTTACTGCTTGGTTGGCTATGCACTGAGGATAGCAGCGTCAATTAATTTATTGTTTCAAAATTCTTTGCAATTGCCTTGCCGTTTTATAACCACATTGAGAAGCAATATAATCAATCGTGTATTCAGGATTATTAAGTAATGTTTTTGCATGCTCTTTACGAAGACGTGTGAGAAATTCAACAACGGTTAGTCCTGTTGTATCTTTAAAAACCCGACTTAAATTTCTGGGGCTCATGGCTACTCTTTCGGCCAACGTTTCAATGGAATTTTCTTTCGCAAGATTCTCAATCAGGTAATCCTGCAACTCATGTATTTTAGGATTTATATGATTTCTAAAATCAAGATAGATGCTTTGTTGCGAATGGGAATGAGCACGCCTGTGATAAACTACCAGGCCACGGGCTACTTTATGAACAAATCGAGAATCTTTTAAGAATTCTAGAACACCTAAGGCGAGATCTATGCCAGCACTGATGCCTGCACTTGTATAGAGGTTGTCACTTTTTACATACAAAATATCAGCCAGTACTTTTGCTTTTGGAAAGCGAAGTTGCAATTCCCCCGTCCTTCTCCAGTGGGTAGTACATTCCCTGTCATCTAGCAAATCCCACGCTTCAATTGTTTTGCCTGAAGCTATTTCCCAGTTAAATGCACTTGCTTCAAGATTGTACTCGACAACTTTACTTTGATTTTTCATTTTTCTAAGATTTAGGTTGATTGTTATTTTCACTACAAGGCCGTTAGCCAGATAATTTAATTTGCTTCTGATGGAACAAAGGTGAACAGCACCATCTGATGGTCATAGGTCAAAAAGACGTCATAAAAGGACAACCAAAATTATGACAGACTCGATATACCGGATTCAAGCATAGGCTCGCAAAGAGTTCGATACGAATAGATGAGGGCAGAATGAACCGCGCATAATCCTTTGGCAGAAGAGGATGCTGGACGAAGAGAAATGATTCAAGCTAACTTGGAGTCTTTTCCAGGTTCTGGTTTAAAATAAAATACAATCACAAAAACTGTCAACGCTATGCTTATTACTTGCGTAACCATAAATGCGATGGTAGACCAGTTGCCTAAAAATATAGGTATCCAATTAAGAAGTGCCATAAACATTGGAATGTAAGTGAAAATGGGCCGGACTAATTTAGCCGTGAGCATTGATTTTTCTAAGAATGATAACGGTAAGAAGATGAAGAGAAAAATCATTACAAACGGCACGTGTTGAAAAGCCCAGCCCGGAGAACCCTCATCGGTCCAGTTAATGACTAAAAATAAAGTCAAGACCAGTAGTTTTATGCTGTTAGCAACAACGAAGATGAATTTCATTCTTGAGTTTACGTTGAATCTCGTTTCAATTTACAGAGAACTTTTTCATCTTCCATGATGCTTCAAGTATCGTCTCCCGCATAGGACGATGCGGGATAAAGAAGATGTGGGCTGTTTCTGGACAAGCTGATTTTTTTAATAAATAACCTACCTATTGACATAGGGTTGACGCTACTCAACAGTACCTTAGCTTTTGAAAACAGAATAGATCTTTACGTTAACGTTGGTCTACATAATAGAAATAAATGCACAGGAATATGAAATTTGTTAAGAGTGAAAAGGTGAGCATCCTGTTGGCGCGCTACTCACGCACCGCACGGGCAAAACTTAACCAGTTGCGGAAACTAATTGTTGATACCGCGAATGAAACCGAAGGCGTTGATCGATTGGTTGAAACCACCAAATGGGGCGAACCCAGCTACCTTACCAAGACCGGAAGTACCATCCGTATGGATTGGAAAGCGAAGACACCCGATAAGTATTACCTGCATTTCATTTGTTCAACCCAACTCGTAAACACGTTTCGAATCATTTTCGGAGATGAGTTGGAGTTTGAAGGAGATCGGGCAATTGTTCTGGACTTAAAGGATCCAATTCCATCATCAGCCCTGAAGCGATGCGTTACCCTTGCGCTCACCTACCAGAAAGTGAAACTTCTATCCATGCTGGGCATCTGAATTGGTCTCGGATCGTCCCATAACAGGAGACGAGTCTGGACAAAGGAAAATTTTATTTTTATTCGAGATGCAAAGCGGTTGCTTGGCTCAAAAGTGGGGCAATAGTTTTTTGGGTAGTACCTTTAAACCATGGCAAGAATCTTTATCACCGGCTCAGCGGATGGCCTTGGTCAGATGGCTGCTAAACAATTAGTGAGTGAAGGGCATCAGGTTGTGCTGCATGCGCGCAACAAAGTCCGCGGGCAGGAGGCGATAAAAAAAATACCGGGTGCTGAATCGGTTGTTACCGCAGACTTATCAAACATTGATGAGACTAAACAATTAGCTGCCGATGCAAATGCGTTGGGAAGTTTTGATGCAGTGATTCACAATGCAGGTGTGTATCGTGCCAGCGGGGAAGTGATTGTGGCCGTCAATACGTTATCGCCTTACATCTTAACCAGTTTAATAACTCCACCGAAGCGCTTGATCTATTTGAGTTCGGGGTTGCACAGTGGGGGAAAAGCAAAGGTGCAAGAACTAGAAACTGATCCTTCGAAAATTAGTTATTCCGATTCTAAGTTACACATGCTTTTACTTAGCATGGCAGTCGCGCGTTTGTGGCCAACGGTTTATAGCAATGGGGTTAACCCGGGTTGGGTAGCCACAAAAATGGGTGGTGCCGGTGCACCCGATGATCTGGAGCAAGGATATCAAACACAATGTTGGCTGGCTACCAGTGAAGATGCCGAAGCTAAAGTAAGTGGCAAGTATTTTTTCCATCAGCAACAAAAGCATTTTAATCCCACCGCTGCGGATGAAGTGCTGCAAGATAAATTTCTCGCTCTCTGTGAGACGATTACGGGTGTGAGTTTTCCAATTGGTTAATTAATAGTTACATTGTTTAACACCTTGAAATCGTATGGTTAACAAACTAGTACTAGCCGGTCTTATTTTAAGTTTCTCCGTTCACGCGGGAGGTCAAACCCAAAAGATTACCTCGCCTAACGGAAAGATTACCGTTGCAGTAACTACAAATAAGGATGGCACATCGTATCAGATTTCGTCCGAAAAGAAACTTGTCATTTCAAATTCAAAATTACAATTGACGCTAGACGGAAAAACTTTTCCCAACGGTTCCAGGTTGTTAAAACCTATTTTAAAGGATACCACGGAAGAGTATGATTTGTTAATTGGTCGCGCGAGTCATGTAAAGACGCGATACAGAGAAGTAGTTATACCCATACAACAGAAAGATTCACCGCACACAAAAGTTAATCTGGTCTTCCGCGCGTTTGATGATGGCGTAGCCTTTCGCTATGAATTTGTAAGCAGCGATAAGTCAACATTTTTATTGCAAGACGAAAGCGATGAGTTTAATATCGTTGGCAATCCAACAGCCAAGGTGTTGACGCTGCCCAACTTCACCAGTTCGCATGAGGGTTTCTATACCACCACTCCGCTTCAGGATTTGCCTTCTGAAAAATTGATGGACATGCCGGCCTTATTTCAAATTCCTTCAGGACCATTTGTGTCGATAACGGAAGCAGCCCTGCTGGATTATGCAGGCATGTATCTGATAAAAGAAAATGGGATTCTAAAAAGTACGTTGTCGCCACTGCCAAGTGACAATACAATACTCGTAAAAGGAAATTTTCCACATAAAAGTCCGTGGCGCGTAATTATGATCAGCAATAATGTCGGTGATTTTATTTCATCGAACATACTGACCACGTTAAGTCCACCCAGCAGAATCAAGGATGTGAGTTGGATAAAACCCGGGAAGACAACGTTCCCCTGGTGGAACGGAAATGTGGTTCCTGATACGTTGAATGCACCGGGAAACAATTTCGTCACGCAAAAATACCACATCGATTTCTGTAAGCGTGCGGGTATTGCGTATCACACCGTGGTGGAATATGGTTTGCATCAGTGGTATATGGATGACGGCATTGGATTTCAGCCGGGGCCAAACTCGGATGTTACAACGCCAGTGCCTGGTTTAGATATGAAAGAAGTTTGCGACTATGCCCACTCACAAGGCGTTGGTGTGCGGGTGTGGGTTCAGTGGGCTGCACTCTATCCTAAGCTGGATGCCGCCTTTGAAAAGTTTGAACAATGGGGACTCAGCGGTATGATGGTTGATTTTATGGATCGCGATGATCAGGAGATGGTGAACATTCAAAATGAAATGCTAGAGAAAGCGGCACAGCATCACCTGCATATTCAGTTTCATGGCGCGTACAAACCAACGGGGCTCAATAGAACCTACCCCAATGAATTCACGCGCGAAGGCACACTGAATTATGAGGTGAATAAATGGGGTGCGGGGCTATCACCTGAGCATGACCTGGATATTGCTTTTGCAAGATTAATTGCGGGCTCCACCGATTATCATATGGGTGGTTTTCGTGCCGTACCGGATTCAATGTACAGAACTCAATATACGCGGCCGTTAATGCATGGCACTCGCTGTCACATGCTGGCGATGTATGTGATTTTAGAAAATGCGTTAGGGATGGTATGCGATTACCCGGAAGCCTATGAAGGAGAACCCGGGTTTGATTTCGTGCAGCAAGTGCCAACCACCTGGGACGAGACTAAAGTGATCGAGGCAAGCATGGGTGAGTATTTAATTATTGCCAGACGAAAAGGAACCGATTGGTACCTGGGCGCCATTAATAATAGTGTTGCCCGGGAAATACAATTCCCGCTTTCGTTCCTTTCGAAAGGAACGTTCAACGCTATTATGTCGATGGATACCGAAGCTGCACGAGAATATCCAAATAAAATAAACAGGGAGGAAAATAGTGTGACTGCGTCTGGGAATTTAAAATTGAAACTGGCTGGCGGAGGTGGAGCGGCCATTCACTTTAAAGAGATTTCAAAATAGTGGGGAAACGAGCCGCTATTTTTTATGCGATCTTTTCAACTCATCGCTAACTCCCAGGCAATTTTTGAGATTAACCATAATGATTACCGCCTGATCGTTGAAATAAATTACCAGAAGGGCTGGGTATTCATTTAAATTTATTGGGACGCATGCAGAATCAAAAGCTGAATCTTACAATAGTTCGCAAACTCCACAATCAGTTGAATCCCGATAGCTCACTCAAAAGTCTCCAGACACTTGCGTATTTTAGTGTTGGCTTGCATTGAAAAGCCAGCTTCTGTCCAATGAAAAAAACATTTCTTATTGTTGGTGGCATTGCGTTGTTATGCCTGCTGCTCGTTGTCCGGTTATTTTTTATGCAAAACAGTGGCACAGCCGAAGAGCGCGAATGGTTTGCTAAAGCACTGCGTTATGAATTCTCCGCACAGGTGGATAGTGTGCACATGTTTAACCCGCATACCGGCCGGCTTTGGTGCCGCCTGACCGCGGGCCATCCGCAAATCCATCGCGAAGACAGTTTGAAGCGCTCGTTTAAGGAACATGACATGTTGTATCTGATCTTCCATCGGTCGGCTGACTCCATCCTCTTCATCGTACCCAATGGCAACCTGGTAGCCAAAGACGATAGTGTACGGATAAGCTCACAAAATAATACCGTTCAATTCTTCAGAGATGGAAAACAAGTGGCCCACATGTCACTGACTGCCACGCTTACCGGGTACGGCCGCCCTTTTTTTCTTAAGGGAAAGCAGAAGAGATAAGAGGTGAATGATTTCCGACTCCACCTCCATGATTGGCTTTATAGCATTGGCAGGTGCTATGGTTTGCAACTCAGTTGACTTAATAAACATTATGATCGGAGGGGGCGTTGATTACTCTTTATCATTCACAGCAGGCTGGCCTGCCGTAGTACTCTATTTACATTTATTTAGGCGATAACTCCTTTTTATAACTGAAATTTCGGGCAAACAGAAAACCAATTTGATCTTACTGTGTTCTTATTGGCGTATGTTTAAGCTTTCCAAAAATTATTATCCCTATGTTCCAATTGTTGGAATGGGCTTCTACCTTATTATCTTCTCGATAGTGGCAAGTAATTATACTGGAGGATCAATCAACGTGCCGACAGCTATAGTTTCTTCAATAACTTTCTATGCGATGTAATGGATCCCGTTACCAAACGGGGTGATTTTAATCCTGCCCGAAATCTGGCAATTATTTCCCATTTGATTTTAAGTTTTGCGATGATATGTTTCTTCTATCTGCTTCCTGAAATTTTCAGTAAAAGAGGAAAGAACTTTTATTTGATACGCTATACTGGAATGTTTACAATGAGTGTATTCATTTTTATGTATACATCGTATCCTGATCTAGTTGTTACGTTGACGGATATTTTTGGTACGATTGCCCTCATTCCGTTTTTTATTGAATTGCGTTACTAGCCAAACAAGTAGCGCAACTCAGAGAGATAATTGAGAATGGTAAGGGGAGAATAATGTTTAGCGGAAAGGAAGTCTGCGAGTTTTACAAGCAGCCCTTGCGCTTCCGGATTGAGGAGTACTTTTCCTAAGTTGTTTTTTAGCATCTTGCATAATAAATAGTTGTTTAAGTATGCCAAAAATAATTACTATAGCACTGCAAGGCCTTCACCCGAAGGGTGTCAGTTCAACAGCGGTTTTACAATATGGCGGCAACCGTGCTTCGTAATGTGCCAGATTCAGTATTTATATTGTGTTTGAACTTTAACCCTAAAAATCAGCCACATCGCCAAGCCGAAACCCGTTAGCGGCAAGCATTTTGCGTCACATCTTTCAGTACGACTGTACAATCACAACATGGTAAAGAGTAACTAAAAATGACGATGAAAAGTATAAATAGCTCTTATCCAATCGAATTTCCCCATGCAGAGGATGTAGAAAAAATTGCTCAACTTCTTCAGGCAAATCCACAAAGTGGACTAACTGAACAGGAAGTTCAGAAAAGAATTGAGGAGTATGGGTTAAATAGCTACAAAGCACAAAAACAAAAAAATGTCTTATTAATCCTTCTCTCGCAATTCAAAAGCCCCATCGTTTTATTGTTAGTTGTGGCTGCCGGATTTTCATTTTTTTTCGAACACTGGATTGAAGGTTTTTCCATTATTGGCGTTCTATTTATTACGGCAGCCCTGGGGTTTTTTATGGAATTACAGGCACGCAGATCCATGAACGCTTTAAAAGAGATGGATGTCAGTGTTTCAAAAATACTCAGAGATCATGCATTAATTGAAATCCCTTCCGAAAGGATTGTACCCGGTGATATTCTACTGGTAGAAGCCGGAGATATTGTGCCTGCTGATGGTCGCCTATTTGAACTCAACCAATTGGAAGCAGACGAGTCTGCGCTAACAGGCGAATCATTGCCGGTTACCAAAAAGCTGGAACCACTTGAAAAAAACGCAGGTATAGCAGACCAGTTCAATATGATTTTCAAGGGTACTGCCATTGTAAAAGGAAATGCCAAAGCAATCATAACGGGCACAGGGCTGCACACTGAATTGGGCAAAATAACATCGCTGGTAGAATCGGCTGAACAAAATGTTACACCACTCGAAAAAAAACTACAGGGCCTAACTAAAAAGTTGATGTGGATTACGAGTGTGTTTGCCCTTATTTTTATTGTTACAGGAGTTATTCAGGGTAAAGAAATCTATCTGATTGTTGAAACTGCATTGGCTCTTGCTGTAGCAGCCATTCCCGAAGGGTTGCCCATTGTTGCCACCATTGCATTAACGTATGGAATGCTGCGGATGGCCAAAAAAAATGTATTAATAAAAAGATTAGCGGCAGTTGAAACACTCGGGGGAATCAACACGATTTTTACAGATAAAACCGGAACACTTACTGAAAACAAAATTGAAGTCAGCAATCTTTCAATTTTTGATGAGTCAATAGCTGTTGAGAAGAACAAAATAAGTACCGAAAATAATAAGGCGATTGTTGATAAACTGCTTCTGATCTCTACCCTTTGCAACAATGCGGTGGTGAATGATCATGGAAATGATGAAAAACAATTAGGCGATCCAATAGAAATTGCACTGTTGCAATTTGTAGCTGATAATAAAATTGATCCTGCTGAAATCAACAAGCAATATCCCCGTGTGGCTGAGGAAGCATTTAGTTCCGAAACCAAATTAATGGGAACGTTGCATAAAACCGACAACACAAATTTTGTAGCAGCCAAGGGTGCAGTGGAAGTGCTTATAGAAAAGTGTAACTCCTTTTGTAAGAGCGATACCGTTATTGCATTAACCGATAAAGAAAAAAAAATATTCTTACAAAAAGCAGAAGAAATACAGGCACAAGGCACACGGGTATTAGCATTTGCCTTCAAGGAAGGCAATACTATTGCAACTGATAATTTCTTGCTTGATTTAACCTTTGCCGGTTTTATCGGATTTTATGATCCTCCAAGAATGGATATAGTGGGTGCGTTGCAATCTTGCCGAGATGCCGGAATAAAAGTCATTATGATTACAGGCGACCATCCTGCCACCGCTCTTAATATTGCTGAGAAAATAAAATTATCCGATAAAGAAAATATCGTTATCAATGGAAAAGAATTGAACAGTAATCAATCCGAAAGCAACTTATTTGCCGCCACTATTTTTGCAAGAGTTGACCCCAAACAGAAATTGGATATGGTTAGCCTTTATCAAAAAAGAGGGGATATTGTGGCCATGACGGGTGACGGCATAAATGATGCTCCGGCATTAAAAAAAGCAGACATCGGAATTGCCATGGGGTTGAGAGGCACGCAGGTAGCAAAAGAAACTGCTGAGATGGTGCTGAAAGATGATTCTTTTATTTCTATTGTTTCGGCCATAGAACAAGGCAGGGCAATCTTTCAAAACATAAAACGGTTTTTAGTGTATTTGCTCTCCTGCAATTTGAGTGAGATTTTCATCGTTTTCCTTTATGGCTTATTAAACTTCTCATTCTCTATTCTTCCTTTGCAGATACTGTTTCTCAATTTAGTTACCGATATTTTTCCAGCATTGGCATTGGGCATGGGCAAAGGCAATGAACTGACCATGAAAAATCCGCCTCGTAATCCAGCGGAAGCCATAGTTGTCAAAAAAGATTGGATTAATGTAATTGTATATGCTTTGTTATTGGCATTACCTATTATAACGGTAAGTTGGTATTGTAGCTATTATCTTAATTACGAACCTTCCATTTGTAACAACATCACTTTCTTTAGTTTGGCATTGTCTCAACTATGGCATGTATTCAATTTATCTTCACGTAAAATTTCATTTATAAAAAATGAAGTTACCCGTAACACATTCGTGTGGTACGCTCTGTTATTGTGTATGATAATTATGGCAGTTTTTTACTTAGTAACTCCACTAAAAGAAATACTTGGTCTTCAAACACTTGATGCAAATATGTGGTCGATAATAGTGGGTACAAGTTTTGCACCTGTTCTATTAATACAACTATTGAAAAGAACAATTAAAATCATTGATTGAATCAATAAAAAGATGGAATTGAAATAGTGTTAATGTAAAATTTATGAAATGCGTAATGACGAACAGAATACCAGCAGCTAACAGCGTGTTGCCTCAATTGGCGCTGACGTCCAAAATTGAAACTGAGTGTATCTATCAAACCTTTGAGCAGGTTGCCAGTGAAGTTTTCCAAAACCACCAACTACGGCAAGAAGCAAACCGTTATGCACAAGTTTTTCCAGCCTGAAAGTTTTGAAGTATATTAAAATTCACATTCCTGAAAATCTACTTAAAAATTTACCGGTTTATTAGAGTTACTTTTGTTTTTAACTGAGCCACTTAATCA
The DNA here is from genome assembly GCA_964540915.1 of uncultured Ohtaekwangia sp. GTDB lineage: Bacteria > Bacteroidota > Bacteroidia > Cytophagales > Cyclobacteriaceae > ELB16-189. The sequence continues at coordinate 2,220 of CAZIOY010000088.1, read as the reverse complement.
ATAATTAAAATCATGACCACAAAAAATAAAAAATTAAGCATCTTTGAAAATGCTGCACACAAGGCGATTGAATTTACTGGTTCAACACCAGCATTAATTATTGCTTTAAGCATTATCTTAGTCTGGATAATTACCGGTCCTTTGTTTCACTATTCCGATACGTGGCAGTTGGTTATAAACACTGGAACCACCATTGTAACTTTCCTGATGGTGTTTCTGATACAACGGGCACAAAATAAAGATTCAAAGGCCCTGCACATGAAACTTAACGAACTGATTGCCTCATTAAAAGGACCAAGCAACCGACTTGTTGATGTTGAAAATATTCCTGAAGCTGAACTAGAGATACTTCATAAATTTTATTCTACACTTGCTGAAATGTCTTCAAAAGAAAGTAACCTATCTGTATCTCATTCTATTGACGAAGCCAAACACCGCCATAAAGAAAAGATGGGTTCTAAAAATAAATGAAAACCAAACTGACAACCGAGGACTGGTGAATTGCTGGTATTAAGTTTGCAATGCTTTTTCCTGATTGATTGCCAAGAATAATGAATTCTCTTTTGTTATTGTCGTAAGTTTCAATTGTCACTCTTCCATCGTGAGGGTAAGGTCCCATTCCAAACTTTTAAGTATGATTGTAAACGGCAGATTTTATATCCGAAGTCCTGATTAAAAAATTTGTCTTATTTACTTCTAAAATACTTCCGTCAATTAAATCCAAGTCATCAATTTTTTCTAATGCTTGTTTTTTAAATAGGAATATGGATTTGTCTAGTCGCCCTTGATTTGACATATTGATGGTGATTTGTCGAGTAAGAATGTCTTTTGCCACCTTCAACGCTGACAAGTCCGTTTCCTTGAATGCCAATGTAAATAGTCCTTTGTCTTAATATTACAAGAAATGTTCTGTTGAGTATTAAAAAATAATACTCCATAGCTACAAAATGGTTTTTGTCTGTGAGTTCTATTTCTTTTAATTCATTGTTCGTCTATTTGTAAATGTTTGTTGTGTCGTCCGCTAAACTTGCCTGTAACTACTGGCTACAAGCTACAAGCTTTGAACTTCTGGCTAAACCCGACTATCGACTACTGCCCACTGGCTACTTTACTTACAACGGCCACTGCTTACTGCCTACAAGCTACAAGCTTTGAGCCTTGAGCTTCTGGCTAAACCCGACTATCGACTTTGGACTATCGACTACTGCCCACTGCTTATTGCCAATTGTCAATTGCTTATTCTCAATCCCCCCTTGCCCATTATTCCCCCACTTCCCCTATATTTACCCCTCAATACAGACCTCATTCAATGATCCGAAGCATACTCTGGTTCCTCACGCTCACAGCCCTCATCACCGCCTGTGTTCCGACAAAAAAATACGTACTGCTGCAAAAAAATGACCTGGGCAAAAAAGACATTAAGACAGACTCTGTTTTGCGCAGCTACCAGCTCCAGCTCTCCAACTATAAGATACAACCCCAGGACTTGCTTTCCATCAACGTGGTAACGCTAACCCCCGATGAGTATAACTTCATCAAAGAACTCAACCCAATACAGGGACAGGGTGGAGCTAGTGGCGGCATGGCTGGATACCTCGTTGACAACGAAGGCTTTGTGGAATTCCCCGTCCTCGGCAAAGTAAAGCTGGCCGGCCTGAGCGTCTTTGAAGCAGAAGAAAAAATGAAGGAAGTATTGAAAGACCTGCTGCGCGACCCTGTGGTGCGCATCCGCCTCCTCAACTTCCGCTTCACCTTCGTAGGCGAAATGAACGCACAGGTTACCTCCTTCAGCCCCCGCATCAGCATGATGGAAGCCCTTGCCCAGGCGGGCGGACTTCCTGAATTTGCCAACCGCGAAAACATCAAGATCATCCGCCAGCGGGGTGATCAGGCCGATGTGCTCTATGTCAATTTATTGGATGAAGCGTTTGTGACTTCGCCCTACTTTTATTTACAACAAAATGATATCATTGTGGTCTCTACGCTAAAGCAGAAGCAGACGGTTAAGTACCTGACCCAGAATATGTCGCTCATCGTGTCCACTTTTTCGTTTGTATTGTTTTTTATCACACTGACCAGACTTTGAAGAATGGCCATCTCCCAGCTTGACGACCGCAGCAAAGCCACTGGCCCCAACATCAACCCGGCACGGGTTGTGGAGCGCATTGTGCGCTACTGGTATGTGATGGTCGTCACCCTCAGTATTGCCCTGGCGGTGGC
>CAZIOY010000087.1:0-14493 GCA_964540915.1 uncultured Ohtaekwangia sp. | reverse complement strand
CGCCAAGCACAAGAAGTGGGAAGCTTCTCTACAGAAATGAGCTGGGGTGTTTTTCTTTTACCACTCTTGCGGCTCGAGCGATTCCGTTAACGATTGCAATCGCTCAATGGTAAGGGGCTTATAAAAGAAGTTGATTACATTGGGAAATTCCTTTGCCCTAAGGCGGTCGGCCGGACTATTTGAACTGGAAAGAATAACAACTTTGATCCTATTGGAAACACCACTTGAAAGGGCATTTATCTCTTCCAGAAACTCAAAACCATTCAATAAGGGCATGTTGAGATCTAAAAATATCAGGGTTGGGGCATCATTGTAGGGTGCTGACTGCAGTGCCTCTAACGCTTTGATAGGAGAGCTGAAAGTGACCACTTTTTCGGCAAAAGCGCAAAGTTCTATAAACTTCCTTTGTATAAAGAGATCTACTTCACTATCGTCAACTAAAAAAGCTGTATGTACCGTATACTTTGTAATCATGTCCATATCTTAACTAATATCTAACAAAATTGTTTCTCTGAGTTAATTTTTGCGTTATTTCCTAAAAATAAAATTTAAACGGTTTCAATGAAATCGAAAAATGTGCTAAAATTGAATGTTAAACTATTAAACCATGAAATTTACTCGTCTAAGTATCTATTTGTTCGCCTTTTTAGCTGTTCTTGGCCTTTGGTCATGCGGTGGTTCTAAAGAAGATCAGAGCCAAAATTCAAAAGAATTCAACCAAGCTGAGGAATCCTTGAAGGAACAGATTAAGGATTTGGTATATAATATACCCTCTCCGTCAGAAATACCCTACCTTTTACAGGCTACGGGAGCAGAATTCAATCAATCACTGCTGAACGACAGGAAAAAAGCTGACTCATACGGAAGTCGCGGTGACAAGGCTGCCCTTAACCTGGGGGTTTACACCACCGACATCGGATATTTAAGCTCTTACGACAAAACCCAGGAGGCTATTGACTACCTGAATTCCGCAAAGAAACTGGCCGACAACCTTGGCGTGATCGGAACATTTGACACCGAAGTGTTGAAAAGTTTCGAAAGCAATATCTCCAACAAAGATTCCCTCTCTAATATTCTGGACAGAGCCGTAAAATCAACCGATAAGTATCTAAAAGACGACAGCAAAAACAGGCTGGCGGCACTTCTTTTAACTGGTAGTTTTATTGAAGGTCTTTACATTTCTACCGGCCTCATTAAATCATACCCAAAAGATATTCTTCCTGATGATGCAAGAAACCTTATTCTTACACCACTGATTACGGTAATCCTAAATCAGGAAAAATCAGTTGACGAAATGGCAAAAATGCTTGCCTCTATCGATCAGGCTGAACCGATCGGCTCATTGAATACGGATATCATTGCATTGCAAGCCAGCTACCGTGCTTTAAACATCGAAGAGCAAATCAAAAACAATCGTTCTGATTTAGTCTTAACTGACAAACACCTTGTTGAAATCACAAGCATTGTGGAAAAAATGAGGAAATCAATCGTTGAATAAACGAACGAACAAAATTGAAAGGGGGTTGATGCAAGTCACTCCCCTTTTTTTATGCATTCTATTTGACATCTTTCTTATATTTAAGGAACACAACCTATCCCGTTACCTATGAGTGAACCTGTTTTAAATGCGATCATGAGATTATTTGCCCTTGTGGCGAAAGAAGACCTCATCACAAAACAAGAACGGGAGCATGTGCAGGTGTTTCTTGCTGATCACCTCAGCAAGAAAGCGATGGAAAACCAGCTGAGGCTTTTTGATGAATTTGCCATCGAGGTTTCTGAGAAAATCGGAGTAGGCAAAGAGAGTGATCTGATCTCCCAAATCTGTAGCTCGATAAATCAGGAGGTGGCCCAGAAACAAAAAGTGGTTATCGTCATTGAACTCATGAGCGTAATTCTGGCTGACGGAACAATCACAGAAAGAGAACGCAAACTCGCCCAGATCATCTGCAAAGAATTTAACATTAATGAATCTGATCTCTCGCTGATAGAAAAGTATGTATTAGGCCAAACCCTGGAGCAGTCAGATGATGAAAATATCCTGATCATAAGCTCTGAGAATAAAAACCTGTTGTTCAGTAAGCAGATCCACCGCGAGCACCTCAATGGATTTATTTCGATACTCTATTTGAAAGGCACTGATACTTTTTTCTTTAAATATTTGGGACACACCGATGTGTACCTCAATGGGGTGCCACAAAAATCAGGGAACATCAATGTGCTGGCTACCGGAAGTACCCTGCGATGGGATGCATCAGATCCTGTATACTACGGAGAAATACTAAGTCATTTCAAAAAAGTAAATCAGGGAACCCGAACAAGCTTTGAAGCAAAGGCAATATCCTACAAGTTTAAAAATGGAAAACTGGGATTACGCGAAGTTACTATCCTTGAAGAATCAGGAAATCTGGTGGCCCTGATGGGAGCCTCGGGCGCAGGTAAGTCTACCCTGCTGCACGTACTTAACGGAACAGAAAAACCTTCCAACGGCCAGGTGCTCATCAATGGCATTGACATTTATTCAGATCCAAAAAAAGTAGAGGGTGTTATTGGTTTTGTTCCACAGGATGATCTGCTTATTGAAGATCTGACCGTCTATCAAAATCTGTACTTCGCAGCCAAACTTTGCTTTAGCCATCTATCCGAAAAAGAAATCGATGAGCTGGTTAATAAAACACTCAGTGATTTAGGATTAAACGAAACCCGGGACCTAACGGTAGGGTCACCCTTGCGGAAAACGATCAGCGGAGGTCAACGCAAGCGTCTAAACATCGGGCTTGAGTTACTGCGCGAGCCCGCGGTACTTTTTGTTGACGAGCCCACTTCAGGGTTATCCTCGCGTGATTCAGAAAATATCATTGACCTACTGAAGGAACTTTCCTTAAAGGGAAAATTAGTCTTTGCCGTTATCCATCAGCCCTCGTCCGACATTTTCAAAATGTTTGATAAACTGGTAATCCTGGATACAGGCGGCTATCAGATTTACTATGGCAATCCGGTTGATGCCATCATCTATTTCAAAAGGAACATCAATCTCATCAACAGCGACCAGGGAGAATGCCACTCTTGTGGAAACGTAAATCCCGAACAGATTTTTAATATCATCGAAACCAAGGTGATCAATGAATTTGGAAACTTCACCGATGAGCGAAAGTTTACACCCGAGCAATGGAATCAGTTCTACAAAGAAAGAATAAAACCCAGCCCGGTAGATACTTCAAAAGAAGAACCCCACTCTACCCTGCGCATACCCAAGAGGCTAAAGCAGTTTGTGATATTTTCAAAACGCGATCTTCTTTCTAAATTAAGTAATACCCAATACATGCTGATCAATATGCTGGAGGCACCCCTGCTGGCATTCATCCTCGCATTTATTGTTCGCTACTACAACATTGACGACCAGCTTGAAACCGGATATGTATTCAGCAAGAACCCCAATTTACCCTCCTATCTCTTCATGAGCGTAATCGTAGCGCTGTTTATGGGCCTTACGGTGAGTGCGGAAGAAATCATTCGGGATCGCAAAATTCTAAAACGCGAAAAATTCCTTCACCTGAACCGAAGCAGCTACATCGTTTCTAAAATTGGAATCCTGTTTATGATTTCCGCTATTCAAACAGCTCTGTTCGTCTTGGTTGGTAATTCCATTTTAGAAATCAAAGGAATGTTCCTGATCTACTGGGGTATCTTATTTACCACATCGTGTTTTGCAAACCTGCTGGGATTAAATATCTCTTCGGCTTTTAATTCTGCGGTAACGATCTACATCCTTATTCCGGTGTTGTTGATTCCTCAACTGATATTAAGTGGTGTGGTGGTGCGATTTGATAAACTTAATCCTGTGATAGGCAACACGGCCGCGGTACCGTTTGTGGGAGACATTATGGCTTCCCGGTGGGCCTTTGAAGCCAGCATGGTATCTCAATACAAAGACAATAAGTTTGAAAAAGAATTTTATCAGGATGACAAGATAAAAGCCCATTCGGATTATAAAAGAATCTACTTCATCCCCACCCTTGAAACGAAATTGGATTTCGTCAATCTCAACTATAAAAATACCACCGAAGAAATTCGTGAAAAAGTGCGGGAGGATTTACAACTATTGCAGAATGAATTGCGGGAAGAACTCCAATACGTTGGAAAAGCCGATTACATTAACATTGATGACTTTCTGATCGATCGGTTTAGTGATGATCTCTATCAGAAAACAAAACTATTTTTCGGGGCCCTCAAGAAATTCTATATAAACCGGTATAACAAAGCGGATGAAGAGAAAGAAAAGAAAGTCAACCGCTTAACCAGCACCGCTGAAAAAGAACTGGCATTTGAACAATTCCGAAACGATTATCAAAATGAAGCCATTGGTGATCTGGTAAAAAACACTAGCGAGATGCATCGTATTATCGAAAAAGATGGCAAGCTCGTTCAAAAAATATTTCCGATTTACAAAGATCCCGACCCCGACCACATGGTGGACTTTAATGCTCAGTTCTATATGCCGTCCAAACATTTTTTAAACCAACATGTAGATACCCTCTATTTCAATCTGGGTGTCATTTGGTCGATGACTATTTTTCTTTCGTTTGCCTTGTATTTTGAAATCTTGCGCAAAATAATTGATGGCCTGGGTAACATCTCTAATCCGATCCCCAAACGAATGTAACCCATCGATATGTTTTTTATCCTTTCAAAAACCTTCGGATACCTGGCCAGGCCACTCGTAGTAATTGTATTACTATTCCTGTCTTCGTTGGTGATTCGTAGCAAAGTTTGGAAACGAAGGCTATTTATTACTGCGTTGGCAAGTCTGCTGTTTTGTTCCAATGAATTTATCAGCAACGAAGTGATGCGACTGTGGGAACTACCCCCCACTCCTTTTTCAGAAATCAGGAAAACCTATGAAGTAGGCATTCTGCTTACGGGTGTTACCAAGTCAAACTTCAGTCCGAATGATCGTGTGTACTTTCAACGGAGTTCAGACCGGGTAACTCATACCCTACAACTCTATACCTTGGGGCATATTAAAAAAATATTGATTTCGGGCGGAAGCGGAACCATTCTGGAACGCAACAAGGAAGCTGACGACCTTTCTCTTGTATTGCAAATGATGGGAGTGCCAAAAGAAGATTTACTTATTGAAAACCAATCGGATAATACCTATCAATCCGCTGTAGCCGTAAAAAAAATGATTGAAAATATGTATTCACCCACCGAATGCCTCTTGATCACCTCGGGCTATCACATGCGAAGATCGAGAGCCTGCTTCAAAAAGGCAGGATATGATGTAGACACCTTTACCGTTGACTTTCTATCCAGCACGAGAAGCTTCACTCCGGATGCCTTGCTGATACCTAAAATTGAATCACTCTTCGTCTGGCAGGCACTCACAAAAGAATGGGCAGGAATGCTTGCCTATAAAATGGCGGGCTACATTTAATAAGAGAAAATGCCGCAGTCAATCAGACAGAAAAATAAACTTTTGCAGGTTCTGTGGTTAGCAACCATCATTGTGGCCGGGCTCTTTTTACTTTCCTTCCTTCCTGAAGTTACGATCGGATCATTTCATCTTAAGAAAATTGACATTCTTAGCGACTTACATCCCGATCCTGCAGCATTAAAAAATGTAACAACTATTGATACCACGTTCATCAGAGAAATCATTCAAGAGGTTGCTGTTCCCGTTGATTCATCCCTTATTCAAATAGAAGATTTTAGTACTGATAAAAAAAATTTAAAGCACTTTTATTATGCCTTACAAAACGCTGACAAGAGGCAGGTTCGCATTGCCTTTTTTGGCGATTCATTCACCGAGGGTGATATCATTAGCTCTTTTATCAGAGATACCCTTCAACAAGTCTTTGGAGGCAACGGAGTGGGACTGGTTCCAATGGCTTCGGAAATAGCCAGCTTCCGTAAATCCATAAAACATACCTACTCCAACTGGGATACCTATTCATTACTTACTTCACAGGATGATACCATTCCGATGGGAATTTCAGGATACACCTATCTTCCAAAAGAGAGTAACATCGTAATGTATAAGCCCGGCAAGGTTCCACACCAGAAGAATTTCAACGTGGTAAAAGTGTTATACCAAAATGCAGGATCCGCAACGATCCACTACGCCATCAATGGAGGGCCAGAGGTAAGTCATTCGTTTGAGAAATCAGATAGTGTAAAGCAATTTATCGTTACTCACCCGGGTATGCAATCCATACAACTTCGTGCAGCGCCTGATAGTCTTCTTTTTTTTGGAATTAGTTTTGAAAATACGCGGGGCGTGTATGTAGATAATTTTTCGATGCGAAGGAATTCCGGTATCTCACTTTCGAAATTATCTCCAGGCCTACTCAAACAATTCAATGATATTCTCGATTACAAACTTATTATCCTTCAATATGGACTCAATGTGGCGTCAGAAAATGATTCTACAAATTATGGGTGGTATACCGGAAAGATGGTAAAGATTATTAAAGATTTAAAAGAAGTTTTTCCCAAAACAAGTTTCCTGTTATTGAGCGTAAGTGATCGAGGTACAAATAAAGAAGGTAATGTTGTGACGATGGAGTCCATTCCGAAAATGAGAACTATGCAAAGAGAGATTGCCATGAAAAGTGGTATTGCCTTTTGGGATATGTTCGAAGCCATGGGAGGAAGAAACAGCATTGCGAATTATACCGAGGCCAAGCCTCCGCTGGCCGCCAAAGATTACACCCACCTCACTCATTTAGGTGGAGATAAAATAGGACGAAAGCTGGCCGATGCGTTACTTCATGAATTCAACAAGCATGAAAAGAAAAATAATAATCCTTAGCGGATTGCTCATCGCTTGTGTTTTGAACGTGCAGGCACAAGACACGGTCGTGTATAATCCGCCTGCCACCTATTCATTCATTCGTAGTGAAGCCAATGTAATTCATAACAGAGAATCGCTAGACCCCCTCTATGCCAAGATGATTGAATTGAAAGAAACTCCTCAAAGCAAGGTGACAATTCTTCAACTGGGAGATTCCCATATACAGGCCGATTACTTTACCGGAACCACCCGCACTCTGCTGCAACAGGAATTTGGAAATGCAGGACTAGGACTTATTTTTCCGGGGCGTGTTGCACACACCAATGAATCACACTCTATCTACTCATCTTCCACCGGCCAATGGAATAGCAATCGAATCACAAACTCCCAAAATACTCAACCTATCGGTGTTGCAGGCAATTCTTTAAAAACAGAGCTTGCCGGGAATACAATAAAAATAAGAACTATCAACGCTACGCACGACTATTCATTCAATCGCATGACCTTATTTTTTCAAAAGGACATTAGCAGTTATACGATTATTGCCAGGGATTCCACCGGCACATCTCTCGCCTTTGCGGGATACTTTACAGATGAAGTATACCCCAATGCTTCAAAACTGGTACTACCCTATTCAATAAATCAGGTTCAACTTGAAACGGCTCAGACGTTACCATCACAAAATCAGTTTACACTTTTTGGTGTCAGCCTCGAAAATTCGAATCCTGGTATTCTTTATCATATCATTGGCGTTAACGGAGCAAAAAGTAAGCACTTTATTAAATCCAAAGAAGTATTGAATCAAACTACAGCGCTCAGTCCTGATCTTATCATCATCTCGCTGGGTACCAATGAAGCAGTCGATCATCCCAACCTGGATACAAATTTTGATAAACAATTAAATACGCTCATCTCCGTATTAAAAGCTGGCAATCCGAATGCACACATTCTGCTGACAACGCCCGCTGATTTCTATAAAAAAAGAACGCGCAGAAATACCGGCATACAAATCATAAAAAACAAAATCATTGAAGTAGCCAATAACAATAAACTGCCCTACTGGGATTTACATGAAGTAGCCGGAGGTAATCACTCGGCTGATCTTTGGAAAAAAGAAGAACTCATGCAACCGGATGGTATTCATTTTTCAAAAAAAGGATACGCACTGCAAGGCTACCTGTTGTTCGAAGCAATTATAAAAGGATATAATGAGTACGTTCTCCATCGACATTCAAAAACTCATTAATCAATTCGGCTACCAACCGGATGAACCGCTGCTATTTAACAGCGGACTATTCCTCCTGTTGTTCGTTGGCTTTTTACTAATCTATATTCCATTAAGCAGCTCACACAGGCCCAAGCTGATCTTTACTACTATCTTTTCACTGTACTTTTATTACAAATCAAGTGGTCTGTTTTTTCTGCTATTAATCAGCACCACCTGCATCGATTACGCACTGGCAAAATTGATCTATGACCACCGAACCCCCTGGAAAAGAAGTGCGCTTCTCACCATTAGCTTACTAAGCAACCTCGGGCTTCTGGGATATTTTAAGTATACCAATTTCCTTCACGAAATATTCAGCAACCTGTCTGGCCTGCCCTATCAACCCTTTGATATTTTCTTACCGGTGGGCGTCTCGTTTTTTACGTTTCAATCACTGAGTTACACCATTGATGTTTACCGAAAACAGTTGAAGCCAGCGGATCACATCATCGACTATGCCTTCTTTGTTTCCTTTTTTCCGCAATTGGTAGCGGGCCCCATTGTAAGGGCTTCCGAGTTTTTGCCTCAATTAGCAAAGCCTACTCTGGTCACTAAAGAAATGTTTGGGAAAGGTATTTATCTGATCACAGCAGGGTTGTTTAAGAAAGCCGTGATCTCCAATTACATCAGCGCCAACTTTGTAGATCGTGTCTTTGATTCTCCTGCTCTCTTCACCGGATTAGAAAACCTGTTTGGGGTGTATGGCTATGCCCTTCAAATCTATTGCGACTTCTCCGGCTATTCGGATATGGCCATCGGCCTGGCTCTCTTACTTGGCTTTCATTTCAATGAAAATTTTAATGCACCCTACACAGCCACAAACATCACCGAGTTCTGGAGACGCTGGCACATTTCACTCTCTACCTGGCTGCGAGATTATCTGTACATTTCATTAGGAGGCAACAGGCACGGAAGGATCAGAACCTACCTGAACCTGATGATCACCATGCTTCTTGGGGGCCTGTGGCATGGGGCCTCCTTCAAATTCATTCTATGGGGCGGTCTTCATGGAATCATGTTGGCCATTCATAAATTTTTTGGTGAATTGAATTATACTTTCAAACTCGCAAGTACTCCGTTATTCAAATCAATTAGTTCATTGGTGGCAGGCTTCCTTACCTTTCACTTCGTATGTTTTTGCTGGATTTTTTTTCGTGCTCCTTCGATGGAATATGCCGGTCAGATGCTCAACCAGATAGTCTATCATTTTACACCCACAATCTTCTTTGAATTCATAGCCGGATACTGGAGTGTGTGCTCATTGATTCTTCTGGGATATCTCCTGCATTTCTTACCGAAGTCGGTTGATCTTACCGCAGAGCGCTGGACTATTCAGCTGCCATTGGCAGGAAAAGCTGCATTAGTGTTGGTGGTGATTGTATTGTGCATTCAAACCAGGTCCGCCTCGATTCAGCCATTCATCTATTTTCAATTCTGAGCTGAAGAATTATTTTATCACGTGCACCCATCCCTTGCAAGTGAATCCATTTTCGATCACCAGTTCATAGAAATAAACTCCTGATTCCACATTGCCGGCATCCCAGTCATTTTTATACTCATTACTTTTATAAACCAGACCTCCCCACCGGCTATAAACATAAAGAGAAGCATTTAACGCAGACTCTGAGATAGGCCTTCCGCCATACAAGACTTGAAAGAAATTGTTTTCCGGAAATTCATCCGGGGTAATCACATTAGGTACTAGCAAGGTGTAAATGGGAATATCAACTCTTTTTTCGTACACACACGATTCGCGCAGGCCTACTAATCTCACCGGATAGGTTCCGTCAATATCATATTCATGATTGGCCGTGATCAGATCAGATGTTGTTCCATCACCAAAATCAAAAAATGTTTGTTGATCAGAATCTGTGAGGTTCTCCACCTGCAAGCCCGTTCTTCCAAAACAATCATACATGTTGGAATAGGTGAAGTCCAGATCTATGCCCGCAACCACTTTAACATCTACTGTATCTTTTTTAAGGCAACCCTTCTGATCCGTCACGCTGACAAAATATCGCGTGTCACTTTCAGGATTTACTATTGGTGATGCCTGGGTGGATACAACTGCCCTTGACGTAGACCATGCATATTGCACTCCGCCACCGGCTGTTATTTGTACGCCTGCATTGAAGCACATCATTTGATCTTCGCCCGCAAACCCGGTTGCCTTATACACAGAAATCGTTGTGGCGGTTGAGTCAACTCCTAAGCAGGTTCCCAGGTCGATCGCTTTTAATTTGACTTTATACAATCCGGGATTCATATACTGATACACAATTCGGGATGTGTCGGTCTTATCCAATGACTTACCATCCCCAAAATCCCATCGGTAATATTGACCTCCGGTGCTTTTATTTTGAAATACAATTTTATCGGGAAGGCAGACTTTATTTAATCCTGGCAACTTCAATGTAACTGAGTTGGTCTGGATGCGGGCCTTTAATAATGAGAGGTCAAATTTGAATGCTGCATTATTACAGTTTAAACTTTTGTTCAGTCTGCTCCAGGCCCCTGCTGTGGTTGGAAAATCGGAAGTGGCAACTCCGGAGGCATTCAGTGCAGAACATCCCGAACACACGGCATGATACACGATTCCGCTTTTGTCAAAGCGGCTGGTGCCACCATCTACGTGTGTCCTCGATTGGGTGCCTCCCAAATAGGTGGCATACAACAATTGAGAAGCATCGTTGGGGAGTACCATAAAATAAAAATCAGAACCACTGGTGGTTTTTTGAAATGCATCGGCTGTGGTGGGCATTCCGGAAGTAGAACTTTGCCAAAAGCCTAATTCACTGTTAATCCTTCCACCCCACCCACTCAGGTAAATATTGTTACAATCATTTACCAGGAATGCGGTGGGAGAAATATTTGGTATTCCAATACCCGATCCAAAGACCGTAGAGAAAATCAACGTGGATAAAGTGGGATCAAACTTCTGCAAAAACTGTCCACTGTTTGCATTCTTATAAACGCCTGGTGTAGTTGGAAAACTTCCACTGGTTTGACCATAGGCATAGATGTTGCCATCACTATCCAGATCAATAAAGTAAACCTGGTTAAATAACGGAGTGCCGGTAAACGTTGATGTGAGTATAGAGGAGCCGTCATTTTTTATTCTGGCAATCCATCCATCCACTGAGCCGGCATGTACTGGCTGATACACACCTGCTGTGGTTGGAAAATCTACACTGGAACTGCCACCTGCTACTACCAGGTTGCCATCTAAATCAAACTTAATGGTATGCGAAGCATCAATGCCAGTGCCTCCCAAAAAACCGGCCCATACAAGCTGAGACAAATCAGAATTTAATTTTATAAGCAGTGCATCTGTAAGCCCATCTGAAAAGGTCAGTCCAAAACTATTAGCGACCGGAAAATCTTCCGATGCTGTCACCGTGCTGATATAAATATTATTCTCCGAGTCCGTTATGATATCACCCCGCAACTGATCTCCATAATTGGCAACCAATGGACTCGTTGTACGATTCAATCCATCATTGGCAGATCCACCCAATAGTGTGCTTGCTAGTAGTTGCTTTCCATCTCCACTAATTTTCGCGACAAATAAATCAGAACCATTACTGTAGGTGATTACATTACTCTCAAACACTCCCCCATTGTAGGTTCTGTCAAATGCATTTTGGGAAGTTGGAAAATCAGATGAGCCCGTTGTGCCAAAAACAAGAAGTTCATTGTCCTTATTGATTACCAAACTGTGGGGCGACTCGGAGCCAGAACCACCCAGGTAAGTAGCATAGAGTAACTTCGAACCAGTTGAATCATACTTTAGAATACCAATATCATAACCGCCTCCATACGCAAGCTGAAACGATCCGGTCGTTACCGGAAAAAATCCTCCAAATAGAGAAGGATTGGTAACCCCGGCAGAATATAAAGTTCCATGTTCACCGGGTGTTGCCGTGCTACCCCAGTTATCGGCTGACGAGCCTGAGTAGGTGGAAAAAATTAATATAGGATCAATCACCAAAGCATAGCAAGGATCATACTCTTCGTTAAAACAAAAGCGAACGGTATTGTCCTGTAGTTCATATTCACTCTGCAAATAGACCATCGCACCATCAATGAGTTGATACACGATTGGCTTCTTTTCAATAAATGAAAATTGTGAAGCGCTCACCACCAGGTCTCCTTCGACCAACGTGATCTGATCCGCTCCACTGTATTCAAATAAAATCTGTGAAGGATCAGCTCCAGGTTCCACAATAAATTCGTACTTAACATTCTCACCTTGTGAATAAACTTTCAGATCAATACCTGGATAATACCGTGGATACAATACGCCTTCAAAGGCTAAAACATTCGAACTCCATGTAGCTCTGTCATTTCCTAAAAAGTAATTATAGTATTCTGTCACCTTGCCAAATGGAACTGATTGCGCATTCATATTTGCACCAAGAAAAGTTGTAGTGACCTGATGGCCGGATATCAGAATATCAGCTTGTGGAACATAGGAAGACTGATCCGGTTCATGACCGTGGTCATGCGCATCATTGAGTTCATCCTGATCAATAAACGTATAACCAAACCCTTTTGAATTGATGGAGAAAAAAGCATTTTGAACGGAAGCCCTGTATTGAATCTGCTCAGGCCACTGGCATTTGTTCTCAACGAATTTCACTTGACCTGGCTGCGCAAACAATGAAACTTCTGCCATAATAAACCAGGCAAAAAATAAGTAGACGTATACTTTGGCAAGAATCATCAATCTAAAGGTAGTTCTCTTTAGGTATCCTTACAAAAACCATGTTTCTAATGAAATTAGAAAAATCAGCTAAGCATTTTCCTAGATTCAGTGCCTAAAAGGCTTAGAAAAATCAGGAAAAATGAAGTAGGACTTTGCACATTAAGCGATTTCATTTGTTTAAAATAAAAAGCAATGAAAAAAATACTTAAATCTCTTCAAGCCTATTCAAAGAATAAGCTTGTTACTATTACTTTTCATTTTTCCATTCTTCTTTTCTTGTGAATATCCTATGGGAAAAATTCCAGATGAGGCGACTCTAGAAGAAAACTCAATGGAATTAGGTAAGAGAGGTCCCAATCCTTTTGGTGCTGACAACATGAAACAGGCGCTATCAAACATACTTGTAAGACAACAGGCTAAAGGTGGAAAGATAAGTACTTGTTTTGAATGCATTCCTTCGTCCACGCACAACTATATAAGGTTTGCTCCTCAAGATGTTGACCAGCTTTTAACCTTGCACAATTGGGCTATGACCTATACGATGTGCCTCTTGATCAAGAAGTTATAACTTCAGGTGAATATTATCAGGATCCTTCTCTTCCCGTTGATGCAATCACCTATCAATATACGTTGGTTCCATCCAATTACAGTCTGCCAACTACCGTACCTTACACAATTATAACTCAAGTGCTATTATTTGATGAGACCGCAGGCGATGAACAAGATGAAATTATCGATCCTTGGATTCCAGATCCACCTCCTAGCGGCAATGTTTGTTATGATGAATTTGGATCGGCTTATATCTGTGGCACATCTCCTAAAGCATACTTAAGGATTTCGGATGCAGAAAAAAAACCTGAAGATTTATATAATAAAACCACCATTGAGTTACTAAAATCCGGAATAAATTTAATTGATCTTTATAATGAGGCCATGCGCTTAGCTGGACTCCCAGAAGAAATGATAAAAAATAGTCCAAGCAACGGTAAAACACAAAGTTTTAAACCTTCTGGCTATATTAAGGTGGCTGATAATGCAACGGGGCTCATGGTTCCAGTTAAAAATATAACCGTGAAGACACGCAGGTGGTTTAAGTTAGACCATACACAAACAGATGCTAATGGATACTTTGCTATAAACAAAACATACGTCCAAAAGGCAAACGTAGTTTTAAAATTCCGCAACAACGATATAACCATACGAGGTATTAGTGGTGCCTTTAAAGTTTGGGAATACGCACAAGCCTTAGAAAAAGAAGTAGGCCTTTTTAGTAGTGGGCCAATAAATGTTAACTTGTCTTATATTTCCAATGCCGATACGTATGGAGCGCTACAATGGGCCGCAGCACATTGCATAAATACACATTATGAGATGAAACAATATTGTTCAACAAACTCTCTTCCAGTACCATATCCTTTTATGAACATTTGGATAACTTCTGCCTGGACTAGAGCGGCCTCCACACCTATGCTAAGAGCTCTATTACACGAGCCTGTTACGTTAGCCAATGCCCTCAATTTTATTTTAAGCCCATCTCCACAAACCATTAGTCCTATTATTAGAAAAATGTTCACTAACTGGCTCCCTGACGTAACATTGCGCCTCCAACAGAATATTAATGGCAATCCAACCGGTCCAACACAATCTGCTCCACAATTAAGTAATACATTTTTTCATGAGTTTGGTCATTCGCAACATTATCAACAAGTTGGAGATGGATAT
>CAZIOY010000086.1:0-15179 GCA_964540915.1 uncultured Ohtaekwangia sp. | reverse complement strand
CCTCCATCGAGTATATCCGGGTCCGCTATCAATCTCCATTCATTCAAAGAACGTTATCAGAGTTTCCTTCAACTTTTATATCGAAGTGCTTTCTAATTAGTGGCTTGTTAGCCTGTTTGTTTTCGCCTTTCCGTTAAAAGGGAGTGCAAAGGTACATGTTGAAGGGGTTTCTGCAATAGTTGCGAAAAAGATTTTTATAAAAAATGCCTTTTTTTAAGCTTTGGGAGGGTAACTACCTGATTTACAGAATAAAATTCTGTATTATTTTTTCTTAAAAACAGGCACAGTACTACAGGGTTCTCCAAACATGATGCTGGAGGCAACCGGACGGAGTCGATTCGTTACTTCTACGTAGGAAGAAATTGGCACCTCAACCTTACTGCAACCTTTAATAACCACTTTGGCGTTGCTAAACTTTCCCCACTCAATATTATCCAATGCGTTTTTGAAAAGAGTAGTCTCCAAATCCAGAAGCGACCCAAAAATTACCAGTGAAGCAAAAGGCTGCAACGCTGATGTCAGTAGCATATACGCCCATGTAGGAACGACCGCATCGGCTGAACAGGTGATCGCGACATACTTATTAGAGTATTGTGACCAATCGTGTGACTTAATAAAATCTCTAAAATCTTTCTCTCGTAAAATAAGCTCCTGGAAAAGTAAACTCTTGATATCAAATAGAACGCGTTCACCCGGAGTATATAATTCCTCCAAGTCAAACGTGACTAACTGACTGTTGTTGCTTACTCTATTTACTATTTCTTTTTCCATTGCTCTTCAACACGTTTAATTCAAATTTGGTTTTTTGATCAGGAAGTCTTTGAGATAAAATGGTTCAAAGGAAACTAAATCTTCATACGCGCCTTCTTTCCACTTTTTATAACCAATTACTCCTAATGATGACGCAAGGGGGACGACCCCAGAGAAAAAATGTGCATTTGTATGTTTAATTACCGCGTTGCATTTATCGGCACCTTCGCCAAAGAAAAAGATTGGTTTTGATTCTATGATGCCTTTGAAGCTTTGATCGTCAATCACTTTCGCCTGCACCTGCTCTACGTAATTCATGTTTTGATCCAGCAATGCACAATACACTTCCATTCTTCTTGCATCGAGCATTGGACACAATATGGCGTTATTAATATGAAGATCGTTTTTCAATAACTCCATTTCCAAAAACTGATAGGCCAGTAGTTCTAATGTATTCACCGAAACAATAGGAATGTTTAACGCATAACATAACCCCTTTGCTGTGGCAACACCTATGCGCAAACCTGTATATGAACCCGGGCCGGCTGTCACTATTATTCCTTTCAGGTCCAGTGGTATAATATTCGAGGTATGAAAAACCTCATCTATCACAACTGCCAATTGAGATGCAGCGGATCTTGGTGTTTCTATTACTTTTGATGCAACCAGAACGCCATCATCATGTAACGCTACCGAGCAACATTGTGTTGAGGTCTCCAGACTGAGCAGAAGTGCCATTAATTAGGAGAGAGAAGTTTTTCATACTCCACTGGATTTGAAAGAATTCTTTTCGCCTCCAATATTTCATTATCTCTGTTCAATGAAACTTCTATCTGTCCTTTCGACATCCGATAATGAAAAGCAATTTCCTCTTCAAGAATTCTTGACAACTCTGGCTTGAATTTTAAAAATGCCGCGCTTTTATTCTGCTCGATCCTGATCTTCAATTCCTTCAGGGAAGATTGAAGATCATCATAGTATCTCTCCTTTTTCGCAGAAGCAATTAAATCATCGGTTTTTTTATCCGTTTCCGAATCATATGAAAATTTTTGCTCTTTTACCCACATCAGAAATTTTTGATACTCTGCATCAGAAAGTCTGAAGTTCCTAAAATCAACCGGAGCTTCATGCTCGCCACAGTACTTAGATGCATACTCAAAAATAAGCCCTGATCCAGCCAACTCTACAAGAGTCATACTATATGGTTCTCTATTAATAAACACATCAGGATCTAATCCTGCTCCGTCAAATACCTTGCGACCATTGGCCGTTTTAAATTCTCTTTTCAATGAGTCAGGAAATTTTTGCACAGTGCCATCGCTATTTCGGTGTTCATAATCCAATGCTTGGATGCAGCGACCGCTCGGTATATAATACTTTGCTGTGGTAACTTTTAATTGCGCGTTATAAGCCAGTTGCCTGGTGGTTTGCACCAAGCCCTTGCCAAATGTTTTTTGGCCCACCAGAATTGCCCTGTCATAATCCTGTAACGAACCCGCTACAATCTCGGAAGCAGAGGCACTTCCTCCACTGGTTAGTATGGCTAAGGGGATTTCAGTATCAACAGGATTGTTGAGAGCCGTGTATGATTTGTTCCACTCCGGCACCTTGCCACGAGTTGCCACCACTTCCTTTCCTTTTGGAACAAAAGCATTTACAATATTAACCGCTTCGTATAAAGATCCACCCGGATTATCGCGCAAGTCAATAATCAATTTTTTAGCTCCTTGTTTTTTCAATTTCAGCAACGCCTCTTCTACTTCTTTTCCTGCACCGGGGGTAAACTCATCCAACTTGATATAGGCAATCTCCGAATCAATCATTCCGAAGTATGTAATGTTACTGATCTTGATTTTTTCTCGAACCAATTTAAATTTCAGATTTTCTTTCTTACCCCACCTTTTCACTTCAATTTCCACTTCGGTATTGGGTTTCCCTTTAAGAAATGCGCTTACCTCAGAAGTTGATTTACCCTGAACATTTTTTCCGTCCACAGAAATGATTTCATCCCCCACGCTAATTCCTCCGCGCTCAGCGGGAAAACCGATATAGGGGTTCGTGATCACTGTCTTTTTGTTCACCACACCAATTAATGCGCCCACTCCGGCATACTGACCAGTTGTTTGAATGCTAAAGGCTTCAAGATCTTCTTCAGGAATATAATCGGTATAAGGATCAAGCTGATCCAGCATTTCATTGATCCCGGTTTCGACTAGTTTTTTTGGATTTACATCATCTACATAATAAGCATTTACCTCTTTGAACAGGGTAGCAAAAATGTCGAGGCTTTTGGCGATCTCAAAATACTTTTCACCCGGTGTGCGGAAGGCCAGAAAGGCAACAAACACAAGCACAACAACTCCTAAAATTTTAATTTTTCTTCTCATTCTATTCTACTTTATCCTGTGAAATGAATTCCAATTTCTTAATTTTTTCCAGCACTAAAAAAAGTTTGCCCTTGATCTCGGCAAAAGGCAGCGCGGTCTTGGATGTGTATAAAAACGCAAAAACACCTTTTTTCGATCCATCCTGAATAATTTCCTTCTGCAGACGATACGCTTCACGCATTCGCCTTTTGATCAGATTGCGATCTACCGCACGTGGAAAATTGCGACTGGATACTGAAATCAAGATTTGGGGTGCTGTTGCTGATTGATCGGGGTTGAGAATATAAACAACCTTGAAGGGGTATAAATAAAAAGAGGAACCCTTGATAAAGAGTTCCTGTATAGTTTTTTCTTTTGAAAGCCGTTCTGCTTTTTTGAAAGTAAACTTCCCCATGAGATTAAAATTAATCCCTTTTTGGGGAAACTACTTATTTCGTCTTAGGAGTACCTTCGTCAGATACCGTAAGCTTCTTTCTGCCCTTTCTTCTGCGTGCAGCCAATACTCTGCGGCCATTGGCTGATGCCATGCGCTCGCGGAAACCGTGCTTATTCGTTCTTTTCTTTCTGGAAGGTTGGAATGTGCGTTTCATAGTAGTAAAGTAATCTTATCTATCCCGTATTTTTCAAAGGGCTGCAAAGATGATTAGGATTATCGAAATTTCCAACCAACCTCAGTGGTTTCCTTATCTGTTTATCATCCATCAGAATAAGAAAACCCTTCACTTTTTGCAAAATGAAGGGTTTTATAACTTTTTAACATCTGTAAAAGGTCTGTTTTCTACTTCTTCTCAGCCGCCTTCGCTTTAGCCTTTGCAAAATCTCCGGCCTTTATGATATTAATGGACTCCAGTTTCAGGTATTTTTTAACAGCCGCATTGATTTGTTCGGGAGTTAGGTCCATTACCTTCTTTTCAAAGTCTTCATCCCATTTTAAATCTCTTTTCAGGAAAAGGTAATTATTCAATGTGCCGGCCAAGCCTCCGTCCTGGGCTCTGCTTACTGTGCGCGATTGAGACCATCCGGATTTTGCTGCCGTTATTTCTTCGGCTGTAAAACCTGTTGCTACCACTTTTGCAATTTCTTCTTTAAAGGCTATTTCAAGCTTTTCAACATTTTCAGGAGCGTAGATCGCGTATGCAAAGAAAGATCCCACCGGATCCAATGCTCCAGCACTGAACTGAGAGCCCACTCCATAACTCAATCCGTCTTTCTGACGGATGCGTGTAGCCAGGCGTGAATTCAAAAATCCACCACCGAGCATAAAGTTACCGAGCACCATGGCAGGATAATCGGGATTATCATCTCTGAATTCAAAGTTGTAACTGGCCACAAAGAAAGCGTTGGCTTTGTCTGGAGTTTCGATGGACTCATTAATCGTTTGAACCGGGATAGCTTTATTAACAATGCGCGAATAAGGTTGTGCATTTTTCCAGTTTCCAAATATTTCTGTGGTCAATGACTTCAATTGATTTTCGTCAAAATCGCCCACAACAGACATGGTAGCGTTATTGGTTCCGTAAAAATCCTTATAGAATTTTTTCACTTCATCGATCGTTAATGCCTTTATGCCGGCCACCTGTTCATCAAACGTACTGATGTATCTAGGGTCACTTTTTGGAAATGGCGTGATGTGGCGTTGAATTCGGTTGAAAGCAATGGCTTGAGGTTCGCTTCTTTGCGATTCAATACCAGCCAATTCTTCACTTTTTGTTTTTTCAAATTCATCGGCAGGAAAAGAGGGATCTTTTAATACTTCACCAACCAACTTCAACGCTTCCATTAAGATTGGGCTTTGTGGTCGTTATATTAATAAATGCCTGACTGGGGCCTCCGCCAATAAATACATTTGTCTTCAGGCGATCAAACTCATCTTTAATTTGCTGACGGGTGTGTTTGGATGTTCCCTTATTCAACATGCTGGCAGCATACTCAGCAGCTTTCGATCTGTTCTGAAGCGATTTTTCATCGCCAAAGCGCAACGTGATGCGGACCTCAACCGATTCGCCTCGTGTCTTTTTCGAAAGCAACGCCAACTTCCTTCCATTTGGCAATTCGGAGCGAACTGTGCGCGATTCAATATTGGCTGGGGATGGATCAAATGCTTCGCCTTGCGCAATGGTTTGGGTCCCCTTATAATCTTTCACCATCGCATCTACATCGGGAGTGGCTGGTATTTCAGAACGTTCCGGTTTTTCCGTTGGAATAAAGAGACCCACCGTTCTATTATCAGGCTTCAGATATTGTTTAGCCACACGCGAAACATCTTCTACCGTAACCGCTTTTATGCGATCACGTGTTAAAAAGAGCAAGCGCCAATCGCCCATACCTACATATTCACTGATCTGCAACCCGATGCTTTCGGAAGAGTTAAAGCCTAATTCAATTTGCTTAATCAGTTCGTTCTTGGCGCGGTCTACTTCATCTTTCGTAGGTGTGGTATTGGCAACATCATCCAAAGTTTTCAACATGGTTGACTTTGCGTCCTCCAATGAATTTTCTTTCAGCACTTCAGCATAGGTGAGCAACAGGCCTGGTTCTTTCCACTGAAATGAAAATGCACCGGAACTACTTGCTTTTTTGGAATCAACCAATGCCTTGTATAGTCTGCCGCTAGGTTCTATCCCCAAAATATTTGCCAGCACCTCAATGGCAGGGTAATCAGGGTGAGAGCCTGCAGGAATGTGGTAGGCTGTCATCGCCAATTGAACATCGCCTACTCTCCTTAAGGCAACATTGCGTTCACCATCCTGAACAGGATCAAGCGGTTAACCTTTGCTTTTTGTGCGTAATTGATTTTTTGGTTCAATGATAGGAATTCTTTATTGCCTGCTTAAGAAAATCACTCACGATAGTGATATTAACATTTTATTATAGATTGTGTCTATTTTTTAATCAATTACTCATCTTAGCGATTGAACTAATTCTTGGGTAAATGGAAATTGTTGACGCCATAGTTCATAATAATACTTCCGTTTTTCAATCAATATATCATGAACTCCCTCTTCAACCACAACACCTTTATCAACTACAACAATTTTATCGGCCCACAATACAGAACTAAGACGGTGAGCAATCAAGATTACAGTTTTTCCTTTCTCACGCATCAACTTAATCATTCGATGCACATACTGTTCAGATGCGGAATCCAACGCGGATGTAGCTTCATCAAGAATCAATACTTCAGGGTCTCTGTAAAGCGCTCTGGCAATAGCGATTCTTTGCCTTTGTCCACCCGAGAGCGTTGCCCCATTTTCGCCCAAATAGGTGTTGAAGCCAGCGGACAGTTTCTCGATAAATTCCAAGATACCTAATGAAGTACAAATGGAAATGATCTTCTTCATGTCTGGTTGGTAATCACCTACTGCAATGTTGTCTACCACATTACCAGCGAAGAGGTCAACTTTTTGTGGCACTACCCCCACTAGTTGCCTCAATGAATTATTTTCGATGTATTTTAAATCATACTCACCTATCCTAACTCCACCATTGAGAATGGGATATAGGTTTTGTAATATATTGATGAGTGTTGACTTTCCCGAACCACTTTCACCAACCAGGGCGGTCACTTTTCCTTTCGGAATGCTAAGACTAAAATCCTGAAACACGATTACACGCGAACCATACCGAAAGGCAATATTTTTAAATTCGATATCACCTACCATTTCCCGTGTTAAGGTTACTCTATTCTCATCGCTCTCCCGCTCCAAGTCCATTATTTCAAAAAGACGATCGGCTGCAATCATGGCATTTTGGATAGTCTTGTTCATTCCTATCAGGCCGCTTACCGGGCCCGTGAAGTAGCCGATTAATGCATAGAACGATAAAAGCTCGCCCGGTGTGATCTGGTTATCCAACACAAAGCCTGCGCCTACCCAAAGCAAAATGATAGTGAAAAGTTTTGAAATAAACTCTGTGGAAAAATTGGAGAACAGATTGTTAAGCCCTGACTTATAGACGGTTTGTAACAAATTATAAAACTTGTCTTCCGTTTTAAAGTTGGCATATTGTTCCAAGCCAAAACTCTTTATGGTACTCACAGAGTTGAGTGATTCCACCAATTGCGATTCTAACTCTGCTGAGTTTTCCATCAGTTTACGCTCTGCTTTTTTGTTCAATCGGTTAGTGATGTAATAAATGATTGAATACAATGGAATCACCAGCAAGATCACTATCGCTAATTTCCAATAGTAAGTGAACATGAGCGCAAACGAAAAAACGATCATGAAGAAATTCACTGCTAGGTTAATAGATACATCGTTGATAAAAGCCCTGATCTTCACCGCATCGTTAATGCGCGAAAGAATCTCGCCCACGCGCATAGTATCAAAAAATTGTTGTGGTAATTTGAGTAGGTGTTTATAATAGCCAAGTATCAACCGCGAGTCGATCATTTGACCTGTCTGAACGGTGAAAAGACTTTTTGTATAACCTATGAAAATAGAGACGAGCAACAGAGCAACCATAATGATGCTCATAAGGTTTAAAAGATTGCGGTTCCCATCCACAATTACATAATCAACAATTTTTTGAACATAGATTGATGTTGACAGGCCTATAATAGTATAGACCAGTGCACCAAAAAGTGCCTGGATCATTACACTCTTGTGAGGTTGTATAAGTCGCCAAAAGCGCGAGGTCATAGATTCCTTCTGATCGCCTTTTTGAAATGTCTCGCCCGGCAACAACAAAATCAGTACACCTGTCCAGATTTTTTTAAACTCTTCGTGTGTATGACGGTGAGCCTGACCGTCACCAGGGTCCATTACCTCAACGTACTTAGCCGTGACATTATAAATAACTACATAGTGTTGTAAAACTTCTTTTATAACTACATGCGCAATGGCTGGCTTTGGTATTTTGAATAGGCTTTCAAAGGGACCTTTCACTCCTTTCGCCTGAAAGCCAAGTTTTTCGGCTGCTTCGATCATGCCCAATACATTCGTTCCTTTTTTATCGGTGCTGGCTAATTGCCTAATGCGCGCTACAGGTAGTTGTAACTCGTAATGCGCAGCAATAGAAGCAAGGCAGGCTGCTCCACAATCTGTTATGTCGCGTTGTTTTACTTTTGGGATTTTCATTGGCATTACTCCAAATTCGGGTTCATCCAATCATCCACTTTATCATACAGCAATTGCCAAAGGGTGCGCTCGGCAACCATAAACCTTGCTTGCAAGGTCATACCTTTTTTTAGATACCCCTTGTACCATTTTTTAGCTGCAGAAAATCGTTATCTAAAGAGCAGCGCACTTCAAACACGGGTTTGTTGTCAATGATTTTTATGTCTTGTGGCACAGCCGTAACCGTTCCGTTAGCCATGCCCCATTGATTATAATTAAACGCATCTACTTGCAAGCGCACAGGCATGCCTTTTCTTATAAACCCGATATCATTTGGTTGCACATAGGCTATTACAAGCAGGTTTGTGTCAGGGCTGATTTGCGCCAGTTCCTGGTTAGCATACACCAGACTGCCCAAGTACACACCAGCAACATTCTGTATTGTACCACTTATGGGTGAGGTAACGGTGAGCATCGATTTCTCTTTTTGCAATCGGACCAACTGACTTTCCAACTCCCGCTTTTCCTCCTCCAAATTTCTGAGTTCGTTTTGCCATTGGCTTCGTTGTGCTTCTGTTATCTGATTGATGGCATCTTTCGCTCTATCAAGTTCAAACTGAAAATTTTCAAACTCAATAGCCGCTATTACTTTTTGCTCATATAGCTTTTTTTGACGGTCGTGGGCTTGCCGGGCTTTTACATAAACCGTTTGCGCCTCTGCTAGCCGCTGCTTAAAAGTAAAATAGCTTTGGCGGTAAAGGCCATTGGCAAAAGAAGGAGTAGGAAGTTTACCCGAAGATGCCTTAAGAACCAATTCGACATCTTGTATAAAGGTTTTGCCTAAAGCAATTTTTCCAACAAAAAATTTCTCTTGCTCATTGAGTGTTTCCGACTCCACAACATATAGCAAAGCTCCTGCTTTAACTTTTTTGTTCTCTATGAGGTGGACTTCTTTTATACGCCCAGATGCAATGCTGCGAATTATATTTACCTCCGAGGCCGGGCGAATAAGAGCGAAGGAGCGAATGCTCACATCGGTTTTCAGATAGGGCAACGCTGCGAGGATTATACAGAAGAATGCAATGCAAGAAATATAAATAACCGAAGTGCGTGTGTACGCAGGGAAGTAGGTCGTTTGTGAATACATTTTACTTTATGTAATCATTCTATTTTCTTTCGTGCGGACACGAACCGAGGCGGAGACCTCCAAACAAGATAAATCACTATAATGGTAATTGGGACTAATACGATGGAGCCCTCAGCACCGAAGGTGCCTCCAGTAAGCATATTTGAAGCTAATGGATTAACTTCGAAAACTCCTTTCTCAATGTGACCGCTAACATTAAAACCTAGAATAGGACCTTGAATAAAATTCCAAGACCAGTGTAGTCCCACTGGACCAGAGACCGTATTCTGCTTAATACAAAAAAAACCTAATAAAACACCAGACAAAAAAATATTTGAAAAGCCTATCCAGCTAAAGTCGTCATTAAAAATATGAAGACAGCTAAAAATTAGTGACGAGATTATAACTGCATATTCATCTTTGAATTTCTCACGAAGGTTATTCAAAATATAACCCCGAATTACAATCTCCTCAGTAACAGAAACTAATAGATAGAAACCAAAACTAAAGCCTAAGTGATATGAAATATCAGAAAAGGAAAGTGTAATAAGGTTCATTGTGACTGCGATCCAAGTAAAAATAATCATTAGCATACCGCCAATTAAAAAGCCGAGAAGAATTGATCGTAAATCAATACTCAGTCTAATGCCTTTGAATTTTCTTTTCTCAATTCTTCTTACAACAACATACGTTGCAAAAAGAACACTGAGTAAAGCGATTGATTGAGAAATCGCCAGTATCATGTAATAATTGTTATCCCCCTTCAGCAGCAATTCTCTCGAATTTAAAAGTAGCGATGAGGTAGGGAAAAAAATAACTATAGGTATATAAAGAACAACAGAAGTGGCAATCCAAAGCAAAACAAATATGAAAAGACGTTGCCAATTGTTATAAGGTTTAGGCAAATCAATTTCTGATGTAACATCCACTTTACTCATTCTTCGTATTCTTAAAATAAGAAAAAATTGAGGTCTTTACACCCCAATTCTTCTGAGATTTCATCCTAATTAATTACTTCAATCCAGGCATTGTTTCACTGGCATAAGCTGCTCCCTCATAAAAGGCCACAAAACCCATAACAACGTAGGCCGCTCCTGTTCCAACGGCATCCCCTAAATCACTCCAGAAACCTCCACCATTAGTTTCACTTACCTCGTTGAATGATAGTTCACTCAATCCGATTTCGCTAATATTCAATACATTTTTCATAATTCTTATTGTTTAAAGTTTAGGATTATTTTTGGATTTCATCGATTGTTCTAGTAAAACCTTCATAGAAGCCTTTTCCAAATTCAGTGACTGCTTCAGCAATTCCAACTGCCTCAATTATCCACCAATAGGTGGCTCCGCCTTGTATTTCATTTATCTCCCTGAAATCTAAATCGGTCAGTCCATACCCATTTAACGAAATTGAATTTTTCATTTTTGTATTCTTTAAGTTAAAAATTTAATTTTCAGCCCCAGGCCGGCAGCCTTAGCACTAAAGTAATTTAACATCGCGCTTTAACATACCCCACCCCCATAAATGGGGGGTTGTTATACCCCTGTTTTCGGGGTATTTTTATAAAGTCTTATGGTTGGTCTATGATGTTACAGCACGTTTTGGTTGTTGACGATTTCGTTTCGGTGTGCGATGGTATTGCCGCACTGATCGAAAAGGCAGAGGGCATTGGTAAGGTATACACTGCCTACCATGCCACAGAAGCATTGAAGATTGTGAGGAGCGAAAGAATACATGCCGCATTGATCGATGCCCGCATGCCTGATACGAATGGGATTGCACTCATTTCATTGTTGCAAACTGAATACCCAACTATCAAGCTGATCGGAATGACCAGCTATGATGACGACACGGTGGTAGAAGTCTTACGCACAGGTGTGCCTGGCTTTTTGTTAAAACGAAGTACTGATCGGGCAGAAATCAATCTTTGCCTCCGGGAAGTCTTAGCCGGGAGAACCTATTATACCGCAGAAGTGCAATCACGTCTTAACCAAAATGGATATAATCTATTAAAGCCCATCATTCAGTTTACTAAACGGGAGATGGAAATGCTTCCATTGCTCTGTGCAGGTCAGTCAACCAAACAGATTGCCGATCATTTAGGGTTAAAAGAATATACAATTGAGGATTACCGCAAAGAACTACTTCGTAAAACCAATACAAAAAATGTGGCCGAGCGCGCGAGCTATGTTCATCGCAACGGTATATTATAAATAGGTATTCTTTAATTTAATGGTGACACCCAGCCCATCATTTTGCGAATTAATCAATAACTCAGCCTGTATACGATCAGCCCGTTCCTTCATCGATACCATGCCCATGCCGTAACCTCTGCCTCGCTGCAATCCCTGCCCGTTATCCTTAATCCGAATGATCAGGTGATCAGACCAATTGAGGTTGATAACGAGTTGAAACCCCATGCTGTTCTTCAAAAAATTATGAGTCACTTCATGCACCAGGTAGTACAGCTCTTGCTTTACATGTGGTGGCATACTGAATTCCTGATCGGGCCTGGAGGTCTTAACCAGTAACTTAACATGATGCATAGCGCCAAGCGTGTCGGCCAACTCGCCAATCAGATAAGAAAATGGTCGTTGCTCAAACCGGGGCTGTGTTATGTTGTTGATCAGGAAGCGAAGTGCTGCCACAATCTTGTCTAATTCTCTTCGCAATCCGTTAACTTCTTTTGTAACCCCTTCATGACTGGGGTAATAAAGAATTTGCTCTAAGCGAAGCCTCACCGCAACCATCCGTTGCACGGTATCGTCATGGAGTTCCGTGGCTATTTTTTTGCGTTCGGCTTCCACGGCCTGGTCAATCACATCCAATCTGACCTGATCGATTTTCTGCCTATTATGCTCTTTTTCGATTCGTTCAGTATCTGATTCAATCTGCTTACGACTCTGCTTCTGCAAGAGAATCTTTTTTAAGAAATACCCTCCAGCAAAAGAGAGAACGATCATGAACAAAAATAAAATCTGCTCCTCACTGCTTAAATACATTGATGTAAATTAACAAAGCGATTGGAGTCAAACAAAGTGCCCAAAAGTGTTGTCTAACTTATCAAATCCCCCAAAAGTGCTTTCATTTGCTGTGGTTTTAATCGAGGGCCCCACTGCGTAACCACCCGTGACGAAGCCAATGATGCCAGTTTGCCTGCCTCCGCATAACTATGGCCATGTGTGATGGCATACAAGAATGCACCTGAGAACATATCGCCTGCTCCGTTCGTGTCGATCGCTCTTACTTTGTAGGGCTCAATTTGAATGAAGGTGTCGCCATCAAAAATCAGCGCACCGTTCGCGCCAAGCGTTATGGCAAAACGTTTTGCTACTTGTTTTAATTTTTCTCGCGCTTCACTCATGTTGTTGGTGCCCGTAAAAATCATCGCTTCTTCTTCATTGCAGAAAAGCAAATCCACGCTGGCGCCAACGATCTCCTCCATTTGGGTAGAGAAATATTTAACCATGCTGGGATCTGAAAAAGTGAGTGCTGTTGAAACTTTATTTCGTTCTGCAATCTTCTTGGCCTCTTTCATCGCTTCCAATCCTTTAGGGCTGGCTACCAGATATCCTTCGAGGTAGATATAGGAAGAATTTTTTATTGCTTCTTCATCGATGTGCTCCGGTGACAAAAATGAGCTTACTCCTAAAAAAGTATTCATCGTGCGTTCCGCATCGGGGCTCGTCATCACCAGGCAACGGCCCGTATGGCCTTCGGGGCATAGCTCATGTTTCATGTTGGTATCTACACCGTTGCGCTTCAGATCTTCCAAAAAGAATATACCCAACTCATCTTTCGCCACCAGGCACGAATAAAAACTCTTGCCTCCAAACTGGTTGATAGCCACCACGGTGTTACCTGCTGAACCACCACCGGACATCTTACTTCTCTTCATATCGATGGCCTTGATCAAATGATGTTGTCTTTTTTCATCCACCAGCGTCATCAGTCCCTTCTCCACTTCATTCTTTTCGAAGAAATCATGTTCTACTTCGGTAACAATATCTACCAGGGCATTGCCGATGCCATACACATCATATTTCATAAATCTAATTTTAGTCGGCAAAAGTAAATAAAAGTGTTGGATGGCGGATAGGTATTTTCGGATTCTTGCCGGAGGCATAATAAACGGTTAGTATTGAACAACCAATTGATCCCTAAAATAATTTTCCTGTATGAAAAATCTGCTAGTCGCTTTACTTCTCATCCTATCCCAATCGGCATTTTCACAAACCACGATTATCAAGTGTGGCAACCTGATCGATGGCAAATCGAATCAGCCTTTGGGCAAAAAAGCAATTGTGGTGGAAGGCAACGTGATCAAAGACGTTATCGAGTGGGATAAAATTCCCGCCAAGGCAACGGTGATTGATCTGGCTACTAAAACCGTGTTGCCCGGACTTATTGATTGTCACACCCATGTGCTTTTGCAAGGTGATATCACCGCTGAGGAATATGACGATCAACTATTGAAAGAAAGCATTCCGTATCGCGCATTGCGTGCCAGTGTTGCGTGTAAGATTGCGCTTATGAATGGCTTCACCACTATTCGTGATGTGGAAACGGAAGGGGCCATGTATGCAGATGTGGATATGAAAAAAGCAATTAACAATGGAGTGATTCCCGGGCCGCGCATGTTTGTGGCCACCCGTGCTATCAACACCTATGGTCATTATAGTATTGGCAACAGTGCCTATAGCTGGGAGTTGCATATGCCTAAAGGAATTCAGGAAGTGAATGGAGCAGACGAAGCACGTAAGGCTGTGCGTGAGCAAATCAGCTATGGTGCCGATTGGATTAAAATCTATGCCGACCGCGGTTACTTTAAAAAAGCAGATGGAACATTTGGTAGTATTCCCAACTTCACACATGAAGAAATTACAGCCGTGGCCGATGAGACTATAAAATCCAGGAAGATGCTGGCTGCTCATGCCATGACACCTGATGGAATTATTTATGCATTGCAAGCCGGAGCTCGCACGATTGAACATGGCACAGCGCTCAATGAAGAATGTATGGACTTGCTTGTTTCGAAGGGTGCATTCTGGGTGCCCACATTAACCGTGTTGGATTATGTGGCTGAGGAGAGAGCAAAACTTGGTGCCACCAGTTACCTGGAAATGTTTCAGGGAGTGAAGCCTCAATTTAAAAAGGCGTTACAGAAAGGTGTGAAGATTGCTTTTGGAACTGATGCCGGTGGCTTTGACTGGCAGAAACTTCCGCAAGCACGCGAGTTTAGTTTTTATGTAAATTATGGAATGACACCTATGCAGGCGATTCAATCTGCCACAACTGTTGCTGCAGACTTACTAGATAAGCGCGGACAACTTGGTGAAATCAGTAAAGGTGCTTTCGCGGATATTATTGCCGTGGATGGCGATCCACTTCAAAAAATTGAGGTGATGGAGAAAGTTGTTTTTGTAATGAAGGATGGAAAGGTGGAGAAACAATAAAGTCTTACTTCAATGCTGGGGGTCCCAATACCCTGCCTTCAAAGCAGAATTATAACCCCTCATATCGTGAGCTCGCACTGAATAAAACTTCCATCTTCTACGATCAAAATCTCGATCAAGTATCTCACTTAATGAATCAGAATTTTCCTTTGTCCATTCATAATCAAAATAACCTTTTTCTTTGTCAGGTAGCCTAACCATAAAAGTTTTGGTTCTTCCCAACTTATTAGTTCGACTCAAAGAGCCGCATTGAGACAGCGTGTCAGAGAATGCTTTCTGCCCAACACTGTTCCTACAGAAGCATTGAAAACATGCTCAAGTCTGGCATGGACAAACTTGATCTTTTTAACGAAGAGAAGAATCATATTCCCCCTCACCAGAATATCCGGGGTGCCGATCAGT
>CAZIOY010000085.1:0-16118 GCA_964540915.1 uncultured Ohtaekwangia sp. | reverse complement strand
TGTAAAAATCAATTTGTTGTTGAGGCGGATATTGAGTTAATTCAAGAATGAAAGACGAGGTAAAAATGAACAATAGACTTTGATGTTAAACTATTATTTTAAAGACTCCATTAAGTCCTTCCTTGAAAAGAGCAAAGAGGAAATAATTGGTTCAATAACTCTTTCAAATCAATTTGATTCAACTCTATTGCAAAATAAATCTTGGGAACTACAGATTCCTA
The DNA here is from genome assembly GCA_964540915.1 of uncultured Ohtaekwangia sp. Classification (GTDB taxonomy): domain Bacteria; phylum Bacteroidota; class Bacteroidia; order Cytophagales; family Cyclobacteriaceae; genus ELB16-189. Next base: position 15,897 of record CAZIOY010000085.1, on the reverse strand, counting down.
TTTTGAAGACAGCCCTAAGTGGATTTGATGGTGTCATTTTTTTTGAATTCTCAATCCCTCGAATGGGAAAGAGAATAGATGCATTAGTCATTATTGATACTGTTGTATTCATCATCGAATTCAAAGTTGGAGAATCCAAATTCCTTAATTATCAAATTGATCAAGTTTGGGATTATGCGCTTGATCTTAAGAATTTCCATAAGCCAAGTCACAATATTGTTTTAGCGCCCATATTAGTTTCAACCGATGCAAAAAAATCCTTTCTTGAAATTGTAACAACATCGCATAATGATAAATTGATTTTGCCCATCAAGTCGACAAAAGATGATTTAATATATGCTATTAAAGGCACATTACAATTCTTTAGCGGAAATGAAGTAATAAATGGAGACGATTATGCAAAGGGAAGTTATTCACCAACACCAACGATCATAGAAGCTGCAGTTTCATTATATAATAGTCATTCAGTTGATGAAATAACCAGAAGCGATGCTGAGGCAAAAAATCTAACATTAACCACAACAGCAATATCAGAGATTATAGATTCAGCTAAATCGAGACAAAAGAAAATAATATGCTTTGTAACAGGAGTTCCAGGTGCAGGGAAAACACTCGTTGGATTAAAAGTTGCCACCTCACATCTGGATAAAGAGAAAGGAAACGCAAGTGTTTATTTATCCGGAAACGCTCCATTAGTTGCCATTCTTCAAGAAGCATTAACAAGAGATAGAGTTGAGAGGGAGAAAATATTAGGTAACAAAATAACTAAGAGCAGTGCCAAACAAGCTGTAAAATCCTTTATTCAAATAATTCATCATTACAGAGATGCTTATTTAGTTAATTCAGAAGCTCCATACGATCATGTTGCCATTTTTGATGAAGCACAGCGAGCTTGGAATAGAGAGCAGACGGTAAAATTCATGAAGCAGAAAAAGAATCAACCAGACTTTGATCATTCAGAGCCGGAGTTTCTTATTTCTTGTTTAGATCGACATCAAGATTGGGCAGTAGTAGTTTGTTTAGTAGGAGGTGGCCAAGAGATAAATACTGGGGAAGCAGGTATTTCTGAATGGATAAATGCAATCTATAATCAATTCTCTGGCTGGGAAGTTTATATTTCTCCAAATCTTACTGACAATGAGTATTCGGCAGTTGATTCAATTGAACTTTTAAAGACTAAATCTATCGTTAGATTCAATGAGGATTTGCATTTATCTGTTTCCATGCGATCATTCCGAGCTGAAAACCTTTCGCGATTTATTAAGAATATTTTGGATTTAGATCTTTCTATAGCCAAAGAGACTTTCAAAACAATTTCCGAAAATTACCCGATTGTATTAACAAGAGACTTGACCAAAGCTAAGGATTGGCTGAAAGAAAAAGCACGTGGAAGTGAACGATATGGAATGGTGGTTTCTTCTCAAGCTCAAAGATTAAAACCGTTTGCTATTGATGTTAAATCTCCAATGAATCCCGTGAATTGGTTTCTAGATGGAAAAGATGATGTTCGATCTTCTTACTATTTGGAAGATGTTGCAACCGAATTCCATGTTCAGGGACTCGAGCTTGATTGGTCTTGTGTTGTTTGGGATGGGGATCTTAGATACTCTGAAAGTGATTGGAAAACATTTGCGTTTAAGGGAAGCAAATGGCAAAATATTCATAAGCTAGAGAGGAAAAGATATCTAATAAATGCTTACAGAGTTCTTTTAACGCGAGCAAGACAAGGAATGGTCATAGTTGTCCCTGAGGGTAGCTTGGACGATCATACTAGAAAGTCGGAGTATTATGATTCAACTTTTAATTATTTAGTGAACATTGGGATTACGATTATTTAATGAATAAAATCAAATTCAACTACCTCTACCGCGATGCAAGCAATTATAGAATCTGGGGTTATGAAGTTTTCTCCAACCCTCAATCTCTTGATTTGACAATCATTGAAAGCAAAATCAGAGAGTCATTGATTGATGGAGAATTCTTTGATCCTCAATATTGGAGAGTACAAGCATTAAAACATGAAGATTGGATTCCAGAACTAGATCACACTTGGAATGCATTTGATTGCATTGAATACACCGATGAAAATCCGACCACTTCTATTTCAATAAACGAATTCTTAGAACTCATCTCCAAGATCCCAAAGTATTGGTGACCAACCATGAAATGCACGCCTAACAGTGCTTACCTTTTATGAATTGGATGCACGGTCGCTACTTGCTTCTCCAGTCGGTGCTTCAGAACCGGGCCGCACCAGCAACGGGCCCAGCGGCATGGGCAGCGCTATGAGTGATTTATAAAGAATGCGTTCTACCATATTTTTTGATCCGAGCAAAATGACCAGGTGGAGTTTTTTGTCTTGTTTGATAAGAGTTGTAATCACGGTGCTGTGCGCCCGCGTGATATTCAATGTTAATAGCAGTTCATCTCCTTGTGCTACCGCAGGTGGGTTCACTTCAAGCGCCAACTCAGTGCCATCGCGCAGCAGCGTGAGGCTTTGCGTAACGGGATAGTGGAGATCTTTAAGAGCCGTTTTTTGAAGCATGGATGCGAATGCCTTCATGGTATTGGTAAGCTCATCCAGCACCACCTCTTTTCCAATCAGAAGGTCGCGAATACGCTGTGCGTTTTTAATGCTTCTTCGCTCGTAGGGAAGACGGATAAGACTATCGATCAGCACGCCAGCGTTTCCGGGAATCGACTGTACTATTTCTTCGAGGTGAGTCAGGAACCAGTCGGTGTCATATTGAGCGAGCGCATCGAACAATGCTCTTGACGGACGGTTAGCAAGTGCTTCGCTCCGGGCATATTCACGTGCAGCGCCTTCCTGCGCAACAAGCGGAGCCACCACACGCCAGGCAGTGTTGCTCACCGTGTTGTCTAATGTGGTCACGCCAAATTCAATGGGTGCCGTAAGGAGTTCTTGTTTTGTCTTAAGTACATCGAGCACGCGCTCACGGTGTTGTTCCGTTGCCGTGTAAAATAAAAACCACAGGCTGCGCGCAAGAGTGGCCGCATTATTTTCCTGCAGGTTGACGGCAGCCACGTTGGTCATGGCAAGTGCTACATCAGGTTCGAGCTGACCGTGAAGGCGCAAGAGCCAATATAATTTTTCACGATCGGCTGCGCGCACCACGGGTTGCACCTCTCCGCTCAAGCCACATTGAGTAACGGTGCGCAGATCAGTCACCGTTTCAATGGAAGCTCCTGCATACGTATAAGGAAGGGCCATCAATGGATGACCTTCACAATACCATGGTTTACCGGGTGAGTCGTCACGGTCGGGAGGATCAAGAGCTGTTTTATCAGTTTCCAGCCAGCGATCGCAACGGCAGATATAGAGTCGCCATTCATCGCGCGTACGGTGCATGAGTGGTGACATCAACAAGTCGGGCATATCATATAAGGTAGCCAACGCACTTGGTTCAATGTCTTCCTTGGTGGCAAAAGCTACGCCTACTACATGGCGCACCTGTGCGCCACAATTCCGGCAACGCAACCGCGAGCATCCGATCGTAGGCAAAAATTCTGTCTCGCGTTCAGCAACATCGGTAGGGATGACGCCCGTGCCGTCCACCAGGTAGCCGCTGTAAAAACATGGTATCATGTGCATATCTCATTTGATATTAAAGGTAGTGCTTCAAAATCATTTATTTCAAGTATCGTCTCTCCACGGGGCGATGCACATTGAAGGGCATACATACAGGAGACGATGCTGAATTAAAAGCTGCCCGGAAATAAAGTTGTACTAAAAACCAGGAACCAAACAACTAACAGAGTACCACACAGTGCACTATTTTTGTTTTTTGTATATTGGCGTGAACACGTGATTAAATTTATTCGTTTCTTTTGAGCAATGCCCAAACTGCCTAAAGCACCCTTACAGGAAGCTATTTTTGAAATCACATGGGAGCTGGATTTAGATCCCTCCAGTAATCAATAATTTGATATTGGCTTTTCTCTCGCTCAGGGGAAACTTCAGGAAATAGTTAAGAAACAATTTCCTGCCTTTGCAAGAAAGGTTCCTTATCAATTCCCTGAACAGGCACTTCAATACCAGGTAATCAATCAATATTGGAATAAACCCTCGGTGTGGCCTGTATTGCAATTAGGCCCTGGGATCTTTACAGTGAATGAAACAGAGTTAAATTATGATTGGACCAAAACCTATTTTCCATTAATTGATCGGGCGTTAGATTGGGTTCATGAAGCTTATGATGGAAATCTTCGTATTAATTATGCGAGCCTTCGCTACGTAGATTCAGTAAAGCTAAAGGATTATGGTTTTGATGGTATGTGGCAGGAATTCATTCAGAAACATTTCAATTTTGCGTTCGTTAATAACTTTAATTCAAGAGGCCTTATTAAAGGAATTCAGTTTGATCAGTATTTTGAATTAGAAGACAAATCAGAGTTATACATTTCAATGAACAGCGGTAAGTATAGAAAAACGGAAGAGGAGGCACTGATTTGGCAGACCGCAGTATTGAAAAGTGGAAAATTTGAAAAAGATTCGTTAATTAGATGGGTAAAAGATGCCCATTCAATAACATCAGACTTATTTAAGGAAATGACGGAGTCCCGATTTTATGATAGCTTCAAATGATTTAATACTGGACTATGAGTCAGAAACAAATACATCGTCCATTTCAGAAGATGTAGTTTTTTATTTAGGTGATCGAAGAAAGTCAGCAAGTAATACTACTATTGTGATTTATAAAACATTCTCCACGTTAAGTGAGTCGGCCCGGCAAATGATTACCAAGGCTAATTCATTCAAATCACTGCAAGATAATTGGGATAGCCACGGAGCAGTTGCTCCATCATCTGAAAATATTGAACGCGCGATTTCATTTATCAAGCATGCTGACAAAAATCTTCTCCCGTTCTATTTCACGGCTCCGGGTCCTAATGGTGAATTAGTGGTAGAATTTAAAAAGGGAAATAAAGAGGCGGCTGCTTATTTCAATCCCGATGGCTCAACAGAATTAGCGATGAATGAAGGTGATGCTATTATTGAAGAAGGAACGATTGAAAATAATTACAAAGACCTTCTCCGGTTCATCAACGCCTAAGCATGTTGTAGCAAATTCTTGATTCTGACGACTTATTGCGGAGGGTACTATTTGACATTGTTGATCCACTTTACGTTAGACCTGATCAAACCGTAACCTCAGTTGCTTTTCTTCCACGTAGAATAGAGGGAGCTTTAGAAGTAGGCCTATCAGTTGAAATTTTCCAGATTAACCACCTATGCACAAAGTATAAGAAACATTCAAAAGTTTAGACTCTATGCTTTAAAAGCCGGATATGTTAGCCAAATAAATCTTGATTGTATACATGACCCGTTGGTTGATAACGGGGCTCATGCGTTAATAATTGGAGAGATTAAGAAATCCAAAGCTAAGCAACTTTCTCTTGGGGCAACCCGTGTACAATACCCATAAAAATTATTTCTATTCTTGTTGTTTGGCATCATTGGTTTCATAGTTCTTTTCTTCCTTCATATATATGCTCTGTGTAAGAGAAAGTGTTTAGTGCCTCAATAGTATTTTGCATTCATGCACAAACGCGATGAAGGGTCGCGCCAGACCTTTATCAACGCTCCATCATAAATTACCAAACTCAACTTCGACAAACACTTCATCTCGCTTGCCCGCAATGACATCTAAATAAGTTGGGGGTACGGCCAGTTTTAATGATCATGAACTGTGGTGTGGATTTCTTACAATGCAATTTAAGTAACGGGTAACGATCGGGTAAAATTAATTCCTTATCTGCTGTCCGATTCCAGCTGGGTGTTTCGTCTTTAATCTGTAAAATCATTAGCCAACCTAAATTTTAAAAATTATGACCACACAACAAGTAGCCGATCGCCTCATCGAACTTTGCCGCAAAGGACAAATAGCGGAGGCCTCACAAGAACTGTATTCCGATGACATCGTAAGCATTGAACCGGCCCATGCGCCTACCAAATCAGCGAAGGGTAAAAAGGCCGTTGCGGAAAAAGGTGCTCAATTTGCACCCATGATTGAGCAGCGTCATGGTGGCTCGTTTGGAGACCCTATCGTAGCGGGCCGCTATTTCAGTGCGGTGATGATATTGGATGCCACCTTCAAGGGTCAGGGAAGACAAACACTGGAGGAAATTTGCGTGTATGAAGTGAAAGACGGGAAGATTGTTTCTGAGCAATTTTTCTTCTGATCGGGGCAGCGTTTTATAGCAAGGGTTTAGGCAAACTAGTCTCTTGCTTTTTTATTTATGGATGAACCCGACTTGGCCGAATGACACGCTGAAAAAAAAGTGTGTCAAGTGAACTCCCCTATGAAATTGTCATCCAGGTCGGGTAACATAAAGTGTGAACCCGTGAATGTATTTCAAACCCGAACCGGGGTCCCGCTGAAGTAACATACAAACGAAACTATGAAATGCGCTTGTGCTTCTTCCATGGGATTGGATCAAAAAGTAATTCCTTTATTCATTATCATCAAGCTTAGCAGGAATGACACGTTGTAGTTGGGCTTGTCCACGCTTACATTTTCTTTTCGTCATCAGCATCTTTCATGTGCCGGTAAAGCAAAACAAGTTTATCAAATTCTTTTGTGATGGTTGTTGCAATATGCTCGCTGCTGATTTCTACATCTGCCGGTGAATAGTTTTTTCCGATTGTGAACGAATAATACTTCTATCTTTGAATAGGGCTATCAAGTCACTTACCACGCTTGAAATTATTGAGGTAATGGAAAACTTTCTTACCCGCAAGCGACCACCCGAGCACATACGTCTTCAATTAGACATTACATATCAGATTGAAAATCAAAGTGTGGTGATCTATGAGGTGCGCCCTCAATGGAATGATCCTAAAATAATCCGGCAACATCCCATTGCGAAAACCACCTATGTGAAATCAAGTAATCATTGGAAAGTATTCTGGCAGCGGGCCGATTTGAAGTGGCATAGTTATTCACCAAAGCCAGTGGTGAAGAAGCTTCACGATTTTGCGCGATTAGTAGAGGAAGATTTGCATCATTGCTTTTGGGGGTAGCCATTAATATCCAGCATCAGGAACCGGAATCCCGTGTTCCAGCAAACACGATTCACGAATTGACGATCAGTTTGCGATCATTTTTCACCGGGGTATTCAAAAAGCGTTCATTTTTCACCAATTGCGTACGTTTTTCACCTATATTTGATTTAGATGCAAACCCCGTCAGCTTTTCACCCTGGTTAATAAAAGGCATTTGGTTTTCACGTAAGGCAACTATTTCTCACCCAATGGCTAAGCAACGTAAGCATTTTTCTCAAAAAATAAATGTTTTTCATAGCAGGCGGGCGCCTGAAGAGTCATTGGTGGTAGGCTATGGCGCATTGATTGAATCATTTCAATTACCGATGCCTATGCCGGCACAACTGGCATTGATCAGTTCAAAAAAGCGGCAGTATGAAACAGACGAGTGGAAGATTTTCACATCGCGACATCAGCCAGAAGATACTTTGTATAAACAATTAGTATTTGCTTTAAAGTATGAAGGTGTTAATCTATTGTTCTTTAAAAAGTTATTCGCAGAATTATCATCAAAAGAAATTTTAGCACTGATACAAATTGAACCAACGGGACAGTATAGCCGCAAGATTTGGTTTTTGTATGAGTGGTTGTTTTCAACTCAGTTAACGATTGCCAACGCAGACAGTAAAATAAAATATACCTCCTTATTGGATGAGGATAAACAATATGCTTTAAAGGGATATCAATCCGCGAGACATAGAATCATAAATAATCTTCCGGGTACACAAAACTTTTGTCCGCTCATTCGCAAGACCGCTAAACTGCACCAATACATAGCCGCCAATCTTGCCGGGGAAAAAGATAATTTCCTGAAAGGTATACACAAAGACATTGTGCAGCGTGCCGCTGCTTTCTTATTGCTCAAAGATTCAAAAGCTTCCTTTACCATTGAGGGTGAAAGTCCGAAAAGTAAAAGAGCCACACGGTGGGGGCAAGCGATAGGGCAAGCCGGCAACAGCGAACTAACCAAAGAGGAGTTGCTCAGGCTGCAACAATTAGTCATTGAAAACGCTCGTTTTTTAGAAATGGGTTTCCGGAAAAAAGGTGGCTTTGTGGGCGAGCATGACCGAACGACAGGCGAGCCTTTGCCCGACCATATTTCTGCTAAATGGCAAGATATTGATCTGTTAATTTCAGGATTGCTGAACACGCATGAACTACTATTGAAAAGCAACATTGATGCAGTATTGGCAGCGTCAATCATTGCTTTTGGTTTTGTGTTTATCCATCCGTTTGAAGATGGCAATGGCCGTATCCATCGTTATCTCATCCATCATGTATTGGCAAAAAAACAATTCGCACAGCAAGGTATTATCTTTCCGGTTTCTGCTTCCATATTAGATCACATCGTTGATTATAGAAAAACATTGGAGACATATTCACATTCATTATTGGACTTCATTGATTGGAAAGAAACCCGCGATCATAATGTAGAAGTAACCAATGACACGCTTGATTACTATCGCTACTTTGATGCAACACGGCAAGCAGAATTTTTATATGATTGCGTGAAAGACACGATCGAAAATATTATTCCCCATGAAGTAAAATATTTAATCCGCTATGATGCCTTTAAGAAATACCTGGAGGAGGAATATGAAATGCCTGACAAACTAGTAGCCCAAGCGGTCAGGTTTTTAGAGCAGAATAATGGGAGCCTTTCAAAAAGAGCAAAAGAAAAAGAGTTTAGCCAGCTGTCGGAGAATGAAATAGTAGATTTGGAAGAAAAGTATAAAGAACTGTTTCAGAATGATTAAACTGCGCAGTATAGTCACTACATTTTCTTTTCGTCACCAGCATCTTTCATGTGCCGGTAAAGCAAAACCAGTTTATCAAATTCTTTTGTGATGGTCGTTGCAATATGCTCGCTGCTGATTTCTACATCTGCCGGTGAATAATTTTTTCCGATTGTGAACGAATAAAATTGCCAGTTGTCGGCTTTGGTAAACTCCCACAGCGCTTCTTCATTCTGAAATGTCTCGAGGGCTCTTCTGTCACCGGCAATTTCAATCCAGTAACCAGCACCTAAGCCGGTTAATAGTTTATGGAACTGAATCCGGTATTCGGCATCGTTCATCTTATTCTTAAAACTTTCGCGATCGGCTTTGCCTGCGTTGGGTTTGCCGGGCACTAGCCAAATGCCCACTTCTTTTTGCTGGAGGATGATTTGCAGCTGCATCACATCCGTCAATGCAGCAGGAGGATTATATTTTTTCAACCCGGCTTCGCTGGGGCCATAGGCTATCCACATACTGCGCAATTTATGATCGGGATGATCTGCAGGATCGGAGCTGCTCACGATCTGGTTGGGATCATGATCTTCATGCAGTTTCAATCGGTGCACGTGATCATTGATCAACGCGTGAAGTTGTATCAATTTGTTTTTTACGGATTCGCGTTCTGCCAGAATTTCGGGCGTGGTCAAGCGTGCCTTACTGCTGCTCAGGGCTAAGTAATTTTCTTTTTTAAAATACTGAAGTTTAAACTTGATATGATCCCAACTAAACCCTGCGGTGGTTAATGCAATGAATTGTTTCTTTTCCTGTCGTGATAGAATGTCGCGTTGCTTGAGTGTTGGGTATAGGTATTCATATTCCTCGATGAGTGCTTCAGAGAGCGGCTCACCAAATTCGTAGTAGCCGATAAACCAAGACTTCAGGTTTTCAATTTCTTTCGCATCGGTGATCTTATAGAAAAGTTCTTCACCGTCTTTAATACCATCCAATGTAAAATGACCAGAGCCAACAAAGGCAACCGCTTTTCTAAAGGGCAAATCAAAAATGTACACGTTGGCATGAAAGAAGTTGCGCGTATAAATATTGAGTGTGATGCGGCCCTGGTAGTTGCGCCAGATTCTGCGCAGTACTTCGGGTGAGGTGGGCACATCCAGCCCCGTCACAATTTCCATTTTGCTCTTGGTGGGAATCCGACTTCGGATAAAATCGAAGCCCGCTTCGGAGATAGCCGCGGTGGCGATGTAACAATGTTCTACCTGTTGCAGCAGCTTATCGTTAATAAAAGGAACGGCAAGTTTTTTAATGAGCATGTGTGTATCGGAATGCGGGTGTTGTTTTTTTCCGTGCGCAAATTACGGAACAGAACGTACACCGCGATACGCTGTAGAGAGCCACACACTATTTTTACCATGTCATGGCCGAAGTCCGCGTGTCAGCTAAAAATTAGTTTGATATAGAAAGAAGGCTTCACTAACTCCTTCTTGATATCCACATCACTCAGCATAGAAGTTAATAAGCTCCGAACAGATTGGTTTTTGATGGCTTTCTTGAAAACAAAATTTACCAGTTTCGGATACCGTAGCAATTGTTGCATGGATCGACTGATTCTTAGTTCCTTCCACATTTTGCCATAGATCTCCTCATCGTATAAGATATTGAATTTGGCATCAAATCGATTTTGTTCAAACGCATTGATCAAATGTGCAGCAGCAATGCGGCCACTTCGAATGGCGTTGCCAATTCCTTCGCCAGTGAATGGGTCGATCAGACCTGCGGCATCACCCAACAGCAAGAAACGATGACCTGAACAGGTTCTTTTCTTTGAACCTAAAGGCAATCCATATCCCTTAACGGATTCCAATGGTTTTGCATTTTTAAAGCGGGGCGAAACAGCAGGATGGTGTTGAATAATATCGGCCAGCTTTTCTTTCAGGTTTATTTTTTGTTTAATCACCTCGCTGGAGAGCATCGCCAATCCAACATTAGCCTGGTTATTTGGTAATGGGAAAATCCAGAAATAACCCGGTAGTATGCCTTCATAAAAATGCAGTTCAATAAAATCGTCTTGATGAAATCCGCTTACGTTTTCATAATACTGCCGTAAGCCGGCACAATAGTGATCCTTCTCAACGGTATGGTTCGTAAGTTTTCTGGTCACCATCGAGTAAGCCCCATCGGCCCCCACCACCATTTTGGTTCTGAATTTCTTTTTCGGGGTGGTTACAATGATTTCATTTTCCAACGCTTCTATTTCTTCTACTTTACAATCGACATACGCATGAATATCGGGGCGATGCCTTACTTGATCGAAATAGAAGCTATCAAAATCAATGCGCCTGGCGATGAAGCTGGACGAAAGATCATTATTCAAACCAATATCCAGGCACTTGTTATTGGGGCTAAAAAAACGAATTCCACGGGAGGTTCTTTTCTCAACGCGCTCTTGAAATTGTTGCGCCAATGCCGGATCGATTCTGGACAATTGATTGACCACATCTGTGCTGAGGGCGTCACCGCATGTTTTATCACGCGGAAAAATTTCTTTTTCGAGTAGGGCTACTTTTATTCCCTTTCCCGCCAGTTGATAAGCACAGGTACACCCTGCCGGGCCTGCGCCAACTATAACCACATCGTATTCCTCACTCTCCATGTCTAGCTAAGTGAAATTCGTTTTAAAACTCCGGGGCAAACCGTTTCAAGTAATCACTATTTCAATATTACTAATTTGTTGTCTCTCGGCCATTGTTGGTGGCAACCATTATGCAACATGATTATGACACATTGATCGGCACACACTTTTTTTGAAGTGTCATCGCGGGCGAGGAACGAGACCCGGTATCCCGATGAAGTGAAGCGTTTGTGGAGTTATGAAAAGCTTTCGTACGACCTTCACGAGATTGCGGGTCGCGCCAGAGTTTCATCATTGTGCTAGGTAAATTGCGAAACTTATTTTCGTTCAATGCTTCATCAAGCTTGCCCGCAACGACATGCTAATTGTATAGTGCATACTTCTATGAAATGTCATCGCGGGCAAGTTAACCTGATTTTATACCTATCGCTCCTCCCAGTCCTGTAATCACGAATGCCGGATTTCATAACTCCTTACCAACCCACTCAAAGCTGCCAGCAAGAGGCTTAGCGTAAGCACGAGCAGAATCGATGTATAGGTTGGTGAAAAACCAAAGTAATCGGCAAAGGGAATTAGGTTGATGTTCATGTACGTGATGGCGAAGAACAGCACTTCAAAAAGTTTTTTACCACCACTGATGATGCCCAGGCAAGCCGCGAAGAGAACAATAAAAATTCCGCCTGCCACAATGCCCGCAATCGGCAAAAATTGTTGAGCTATTGCATACCGTACAAAAAGTGGTGACGCCAGCACGAGCGCGAGAATAATTCCTGCTATGAGTTGAGAAGGTAATAATCTCCTGAGCGGTTGATAAGCCGCGTACGTGAAATGATGAATGCGATTGGTTTTCTCTTTCGTAGTGAGATCGGACCACCGGCCAACCTGTAAAAACCAAAGCACCGGCAAAATAAACTGGTGGGCTATTTCGCGTGGAGCAAAAATTAACGCGATCATGCCACCTGCATTGAACAACCAAAACCATCGCGGGCCTTTTCGGTAAAGCATCAACAACTCCGTTTTAATAAATGCCGTGATACCGTGATCGGTTGTAATAGCAGGTAATGAAGTAAGTGAAATTGTTTTTGGTGAAACATGTTCAGTGATTTCGCTAAGCACTTTACTTTTCTTCACTAACCTGATTTTTTCGCGCACATCAAAGCGATGAAAAAATTTAGAAGATAGCAGTACCAATCCCACACCAAAGGCAAACCATAACAGTCGCGATACTAAAAACCCGATGGGCCAATCCATTCCGTTAAATACAAATACCTTTAATTCATTTTTTGAGCTGAAATTAAAACCCATGGATGCTACGCGCTCGTCACTGCCCATAATGGTTTTGATATGGTTTTCCAATCCCATCGTCACCACCTTTACGCCAAAGGGATCGACCCAGGTAATGAACTCAGAACCTTTTCCTACCTGCACATTGGCGATGATCACATTAAAGAGGAAAAAGAAAGCGATGTATTGGATCACCGACCGCCTGCCTAAAAAAACTTCGCCCACCACGGCCAGTGATGAAATGAAAAATAAAGAAGGGATCGTTACAAAGAGATAAGGAATCAGAAACGAAGAGATTTCAAAATCAAATCCGCTGGAGCGCAAAAAGAAAATGCCGATACTCATGACAAACACAATGGCCGTAATGGAAAGCAACACCAAAAAATTACTGAGCACCTTGGACATCAGGTAACTGAAATTGCTGACACGCGTGGTGGCGATAATCATGCCCACTTCGGTTTCAATGTCTTTCTTCACACTGTTATTCACCAGGAAGAAACCGATGAGCGAAAGAAACACACTCGTCATTATGGCGGTGACATGACCAATCCAGGCAGAATTATAGTCACCAATATAATTGCCAATGCGCACGGTGGTGTAGTTCGCATCGGGCGGGGGCACAAACGTATAGGCAATGTATAAACTGATGGCCAATGTAATCAGAAAGGCATAGCTGCGCGTGCGTTGTAGATAATCTCCTTTGATCATCGCGATGAAATCATTCATGACTAGTTGTTGCTTTTGGTGAGAAACAAATAGGCATCTTCCAGTGTGGCGGCAAAAGGTGTGGAGGAAGGAACAGGCTGATTGCTGATGTAGCGGAGTCGCATTTTATCTTTTTGTCGGATGGTGTTGACCACGAATTGCTTTGCGCGGAAGGCTTCGAGCGCAGTACTATCAATGATAGTCTCAAAAACTTTTCCTTCCACCTGCGCAATCACGTCAGCTTGCGTTCCGGTGGTGATTAATGTTCCGCTTTTCATGATGGCCACGGCATCGGCAATGGTTTCAATATCGGAAACAATGTGTGAGGATAGGATGATGATGCAGTCGTGCGCTAAGTTGGAAATTAAATTTCGAAAGCGAACGCGTTCTTCCGGATCGAGGCCTACCGTGGGCTCATCGAAGATTAACACCTTCGGGTCGTTGAGCAATGCTTGTGCAATGCCGATGCGTTGCTTCATGCCACCCGAGTAAGTGCCAATGGGTAGCCGGGCTGCTTCAATCAGGTTAACGCCTTCGAGCAGCATTTCAATTCTGCTTTTTAAATTCGGTCCACCCACGCCTTTCATGGCTGCTATGTAGGTTAAAAATTCGTAGGCATTCAGGTTAGCATACACACCAAAATCCTGTGGCAGATAGCCCAGCATTTTTCGGATGTAGTTAGGATCATGGATCAGGTCATTTCCATCGAGCGTTAATATCCCCGAAGTCGGTTTGCTGATGGTGGCAATTATTTTCATCAGCGTAGACTTGCCTGCGCCATTGGGTCCCAATAGTCCAAGAATTCCTTTCTCAATGGTGAGGGAATAATCACGCAGTCCGTATTTCTCTTTGTTGTATTTTTTGGAAAGATTCTGGATAACTAAGCTCATGTGAAAAGTTTGGGTTTAGTAACGGGGTAATTGGATAAAAGATATCATTATTTTTGATTAGCATATGAAGCTATGAAAAGTTAGGTGTGCCTACCTTCTGTATTTACTTCCGGTTGAGGCATAGGATTATTCCGGCTAAATAGAAAATGAAGCACGATTGCATTTTATTTCTTAAGTTGTATTAACATATTCGCTACCCCTAAATAAATAATAATATGACCTCAACTACTAAACCCGCTACCTGGTTCTGGGTAGTAAGTGTTATTGCACTTTTGTGGAACTTAATGGGCGTAATGGCCTACATCATGCAAGTTACGATGAGTCCAGAAGCCCTTCAGGCATTACCGGCAAATGAAAGAACCTTGATGGAGTCTGTACCCATGTGGGTGACTAGTGCATTTGCCATTGCCGTCTGGGGCAGCACCCTGGGCAGTATTCTTTTACTGATGCGTAAAAAACTCGCTACTCCTGTCTTGATTCTTTCTTTTGCAGGAATCCTCGTGCAGATGTATTACAACCTCTTTATGAGCAAATCCATGGAGGTGTATGGACCGCGTGGATTAGCTATGCCGGTCATGGTGTTAGTGCTTGGCATATTCCTTATTTGGTTCTCACGCAAGTCAACTTCTAATGGCTGGATAAAGTAGTTGGTTGTGTAGGTGAATAACACCAACATGGGTTAAGAGTACGTTGTAGTTAAGTGGCTGCTTCTGTCGTATGGAATATCTCATAACTTACTTGATCCACGGTTTGAAATGAAACCCATGATCGTTAGGTGTGATATCCGTCATACGGAAGGAGTGAAATGCGTGTGAGGAACTTTTCAGCCTGCAAATGGCCAGTGAGCCGGTTACGCTTTATCCAATCTTACACTTACCTTTACGGTTGCATTCTCACTTACCTCACTGTGTATGTTTTCAAAAAACTGGCTGATTATTAAAGATGACACGAAGCGAACCTTTGAGGTGGTAAGCAAGGTGACCAACGAAAATTCATTCGCTAACAGGACACACGGCATGCAAAAAGATGGCATGAACGTAACGTGTGTAATACTGCCGGTAACAAATAAGAATTCCAACAAGCAAGCCATAACATTTGCCAACTACACCCCTGAGGAAGGTCTTTACGAACGGCTGCTGAAAGAACATAATCAAATCATCATGCGCAACGCTGGGGAGTGGTAGGCTCTCAGAAGCAACTAATGAAATGCATCCGTGCGACTTCAACGGGATTCAGCCAACGGGCTTATAGGTCTGGCTCGCGCTGTCGGCCACGTAGGAATAGTAACCAATTATTAAAAAGTGATTTTTTAGTTACTATCATCCTGCTTGGCCTGACTGACACGTTGGTTGTGTGTCTGCCCGGTACCAAAACGTTGTCCTACATTACCGTATAATAATTTTTCCAGGTGGATCTTTCTTCCCTTCACTTATGATAATCAATTTTTTGATCGGAATATCTTCGATGGGATGATGTTGCGAGGATCAGGCTATGAAAAAAAATCAAGTTCCGGGTAACAAGCATTCTCCACGTTTCCTCTTTCTCATTTTTGTTTTTATCTTGTTGATTCAATCATTCACCACTACA
>CAZIOY010000084.1:0-17045 GCA_964540915.1 uncultured Ohtaekwangia sp. | reverse complement strand
CCACTGTGCGTGAGTTAACCAATAGTATCTGCTCCGACCAAAGGCATCGGATAAATAAAAAAATCATAACCCAATACTGAGCGAATATAAATGACTGCCATTAATAGCTTCCGATCCTTTTTGCAAAGCCTCACACTTCAACTCAACCCAACCGCAGCGAAGGATCCCCCCCGACCGAAGCAGCCCTGGTGTGTAAGCTACCCAATGATATCTGCTGCGCCCAAGGGGATCCTTCACTCTTGATCATTATTGCCCAGCATTTTATTAATGGTTTAAATGTCACCACCTGCATAAGGCATCATTACACTTTGCCACTCAGGATTCCCGACTTATCGGGATGAAACATTGGGTTTGTTGTTAGGTAAATTGCTAATTTCAAAATCCATACCTGCCTGCTTGTAGCCAGATTCCAAATTCAGCAGCAGCTTTTGATACAGCAATAGACAAGGCTGGACAACGGACTTACCATTGGGTTACAGTGCCTAAAATTTCAGGAGAGGCTGCCGTTTTATTTGAAGTTGAGAAGAAGTTTAATTTCTCCCCAAACTGATAAAAAAAAGACCCATCGAAATGGGTCTCAATATTATGAATTAATGTCTGATTACTTGTTTTCTGTTGCAGGTTGAGCAGGAGTTTCTGTTTTCTTCATGTCAATGCCAACACCTTGCTGCTCTTTTGCTTTCTCAAGAATTTCATCTGTAGTAGCAGCGTTGGGAGTTGAAAAATTAGTCGCCAACGAGAAAACCATGATAGCGATAGCAAATCCCCAGGTAAGACGCTCGAGTAAATCTCCGGTCTTTTTAACACCGATCAGGTTGCTGGCACCCGATCCACCAAATTGGTTGGAGAGTCCACCACCTTTTGAGTTTTGGGCTAAAACCACTAAAACCAATAGAACTGAGCTGAAAATTGCGAGGCTGATAAATAAAATATACATGCTTACTTCTTAAGATCTTCTATTTGAGCCGCAAAGTAAGCCTTTTTTTGTGGAAACTTCCAAATCAACTTCTTCAGGACTTCAATGGCCTTCTCCTTTTTGCCTTGTTTTATAAGAATTTGTGCCAATGTTTCAGAGATTATGTTTTCATTGTAGGTGAGATTTTTTTCAGCCAGGTCATCTTTCGGCAAAGCTTTTTCTTCGGAGGCTACTTTTCCCTTAATAGACGGTTGAGTTTTAATGAATTGCTCAATAATTTCAATTTGCTCTTTTTGCTTGGGTCCATCGGGCTTTACCCTCTTCTTCGAGCTTTTTATTTCAGTCAACGGTTCATCGGTGGGATCAACGGGTTTACTCTTACTTTTGAGAGTTGTGCCAGAATCCAGAGAGGCTGATAAAGTTCCGTTTTCAAATTGCTTTACGGTTTCTTCAAATTCATGTTTTAGCTCTTTCAGCCTTTCAAGGTCATGCGATAGCTCATTATAAAATGAATTGTCAGAAACCTGATCATCCATTTTATCTTCTGGAGAATCAATATTCGAAAGAGCGTCCTCCGATGAAAGTGCTGCCGCTACCGAAATATTTTCTGTTATTTCCTGTACCTCAGCCTGAATCTCTTTCACCTCAGCGTTTATATCCTGAACCTCTACGGGAATCTCATTACTGCTCTCTACTTGAAGATTTTCAATCACCTCTTGTGACTGTGACTCTACCTGGAAATTTTGATGTGCTTCTGATTTTCTTTCTTGAGAAATAGCTGTCATCAACGATTTGAAGACAGCCCGGTCCGTGGTGTAAATTGCCCCCAGGTGCAGTTGTTCTTCTTTTTCGGGCAGGTTATGGTCTTGCGTTGCCCTTGCCGCCAGGCTATGGATCACCTGACTGTAGGGGAATTCCTTTTCAAGTGAGATCAATGCCTGCGCCTCCTCGCTTGTGAGGGAAGTGTAATTATTGAGGAGGGTATGAAATCGCTGCTTTTCCAATTTTTGTAAAGTGGGGTTAGTAAAAGTAGCGTAAAATATAACTCAGAGCAATATCTACCAATTGGCGATGGTGGCATTAAACACATCAATGAATATTTGATCCATTATTTTCCTTTCAAGGCTTTCCTGCACTGCGTTTAGATCTTGCGTGTTGGGAAAATCAGCATAAAAACTGAAGGTACGGTCTTTGAAATTGTTTTTAGGTTCCAGCGTATCAGTATAGTTTATTTTCACTCCAATAGTTAATCGGGTCAGCGCAGCAAGGTCTGATTGATTCGCTCCTCCGGACACCGGGGCCAGCTGACTGATTTGATAGGTAGTAATCATACCCTCGATAACAAGCTGACCATTTTCTTTTACCACCCTCAGACTTGAATTCTGCTGATAGTAGTCTTTGAGCCGGTTGGTGAAGGTCTGTCCTAAGTTAGCCGGACCTAAATCAGTGTTATTAAAAAACTCTTCTACCTGAATACTCTCTGCCAGGGTGGAAGCGCCACTCATTGAATAGCGACAACTCTGCATAGCAAGAACGATGGTGAATAGAAAAAGCGATAGCGAAAAAAGTAACTTATTCTTCAAGTTGATATTCTTTAATTTTTCTATAAAGGGTGCGTTCAGAAATACCCAGGTCACGAGCTGCATATTTTCGCTTATTGTTATTCTTGCGCAATGCACGCATAATAAGTTCTCTTTCTTTTTTTACAATGGAGAGGGAATCATCTTCGGCCTCATGCGCGATATCCTGAAACTCCTCTTCTCCTTCGTCATCGGTTTGTTCTCCTGACTTTAAATTCAAAACCACTGGCTCATGCGATGGTTTAAGATCTTCCTGAAGGCCTTCAAAAAGACCGGCATGGTCTTTTAAAATTTGCTGTGCCTGTGCCGGGTTGGCAGTACTGTCAAGCACCAGTTTTTTCAAGTCGTTCATGTCCTTTTTTAAATCAAAAAGGATCTTATAAAGGATTTCACGCTCTGAAATATTTTCCTGGTTGTGCTGGTCTTTGTAGAGTGCCGGCAGGTTGGATTCCTTGGGAATATAATGGCTCAGTATTTCCGCGGTGATCTCTTTGTTCTCAGACGATAGCACGGAAATTTGTTCTACCAGATTTTTGAGTTGGCGTATGTTTCCGGGAAACCGGTATTTCAACAAAAGATCTTTTGCGTCTTCAGTGAGTGTGATCGGTTTTACGCGATACTTTTCAGCAAAGTCAGTAGCGAATTTTCTGAAAAGAAGCTCAACATCTTTTCCGCGTTCCCGCAAAGGAGGAACATAGATGGGCACCGTGCTGAGGCGATAATATAGATCTTCGCGAAATTTTCCTTGTTCTACTTTAACAAGAAGATTCACATTGGTGGCAGCAACAACACGCACATCGGTTTTCTGCACCTTCGATGAACCCACTTTTATAAACTCCCCATTTTCAAGTACTCTCAATAGACGAGCCTGTGTCCCCAGCGGCATCTCACCAATCTCATCGAGAAACATGGTGCCACCATTCGTTACTTCAAAATATCCTTTGCGGGATTCATGAGCTCCTGTGAAGGATCCTTTCTCATGTCCGAATAACTCTGAATCAATGGTGCCTTCGGGTATGGAGCCACAGTTGATGGCAATGAACTGTCCATGTTTGCGGGCGCTTTGAAAGTGAATGATCTTGGAAAAGGACTCCTTTCCGCTTCCACTCTCACCGGTAATCAACACCGACATATCGGTGGGGGCAACCTGCATAGCCACTCGTACTGCATTATTCAGCAAGGGTGAGTTGCCAATCACTCCATAGCGTTGTTTTACACTTTGTATTTCTGCGTCCGCGATAGCCATACTTTATTCAACAATTTTTCCAATCAACGTTCCTTGTGTGCAACTCTCTACCATCACATGGACGTATTCTCCTTTTGATTTATTTTCCCTCGGAAAAATCACCACTTTGTTTTGTGAGTTTCTTCCCTGCAAATAGTCAGCTGATTTCCGCGATGATCCTTCTATCAAGACCTTAAATACCTTGCCAATATCTGGTCTGTTTCGTTTTAAGGAAAGTGCTGATTGTTTTTTAATGATTTCGTCCAGCCTTCTTTTTTTTACCTCCAACGGAACATCATCCGGTAATTTTTTGGCAGCCAGTGTTCCCGGTCTCTCTGAATAATAAAACATATAGGAGTAGTCATACTCCACCAAATCCATCAGCGTGAGTGTTTCCTGATGATCTTCTTCGGTCTCAGAACAAAAACCGGTAATCATGTCGGATGAAATTCCGCATTCTTCGCCTAGAATTTCGCGTATGCTTTTAACTCTGTCCAAATACCATTTCCGGGTATAGCCACGATTCATCAATTCAAGAATGCGGGAGTTGCCGCTTTGTGCGGGCAGGTGAATGTTCTTGCAAATATTTTCGTGCTTCGCCATAGTGTGAAGCACCTGGTCTGTAATATCTTTTGGATGGGAAGTTGAAAAACGAATTCTCAGCTCCGGGCTCACTTGCGCTACCATTTCCAGAAGGTTTGAAAAATTCACAACCTCATCAACTCCATTTTTCTCAAGCCGTGCTTTGTTGTTTTCGACAGGGCTCCATTTGTATGAATCAACGTTTTGTCCAAGCAACGTTACTTCACGAAATCCCTTTCCAAACAAGTCTTTTGCTTCGGCAATGATAGAATGCGGGTCTCTGCTGCGTTCGCGACCGCGTGTGAATGGTACTACGCAAAAAGAGCACATGTTATCACAACCACGCATGATGGAAATGAAGGCAGTCACCCCATTGGAGTTTAATCGAACGGGACTGATGTCTGCATACGTTTCTTCGCGTGATAAAAAAGTATTCACCGCTTTATCTCCGTCATCCACCTGCAGAATTAAATTTGGCAGATCTCTATAAGCATCAGGGCCCACTACCAGGTCAACAATTTTTTCTTCCTCAAGCAGTTTTGTTTTTAACCGCTCGGCCATACAACCTAGCACACCTACCATCAACTCTGGCTTTTTCTTTTTGAAACCGTTGATGTGATTAAGTCGGTTTCGCACTGTTTGCTCTGCTTTTTCGCGGATGGAACAGGTATTCAAAAAAATGAGATCCGCTTCTTGAATTTCAGAAGTGGTATCAAATCCGGCATTCTGAAGGATGGAGGCAACTATTTCGCTGTCAGAGAAGTTCATTTGGCAGCCATAACTCTCTATGTATAGCTTTCTGGTCTTGCCCGTGGATTGATTGGGTGTCACCCGCACGCTTTCATGAGATTCAGTATGTAATTCATTAAAAACCCCTATATCCTGTATCAAATTCTCCATTTTCTATATTCGAAGTGCAAATTTACGACATTTCAAATTATCGTGACATCTTGTCAGATAGTTTTATCATGGATTTAACATTTAACGAAAGAAGGCCTCTTTTTAACGTAATTTGCCACTCAAATAATGAAAATATGGCGATTATAAAGTCAGTAAGAGGGTTCTCCCCTCAGTTTGGATCCAAGTGTTTTTTGGCCGACAACGCTGTGGTGGTAGGAGAGGTTATTATGGGCGATAACTGTACGGTTTGGTTCAACGCGGTGGTGCGTGGAGATGTGAATACAATAACCATCGGCAACAATACCAATATTCAGGATGGTGTTGTCATACACTGCACCTATCAAAAGTCAAAAACGGTTATAGGCAATAATGTGTCAATTGCCCATAATGCAGTAGTTCATGGTTGCACCGTGGAGGATAATGTGTTAATCGGAATGGGGGCAATAATAATGGATGATGCCGTGATAGGCACCGGATCTGTCATTGCCGCAGGTGCCATTATATTACCTAAGACCATCGTTGAGCCGGGGAGTGTTTATGCAGGAGTGCCCGCAAAAAAAGTAAAGGAAATAGGAGATGACATGAAAGAAGTCATTCAGCGTACAGCCCGAAATTATCCGATGTATGCAGAATGGTTTACCTAGGACTCAAAATAAAATGAGGAATCCTGAATGACAAAAATCATAGGATAATCAAGGAGAGTATGTTTGATTTGTTTATATTATATCTTCAATGAAAAATACAGAAAGTTCAAGCCCGTCAGCACAAAAGCAGCAGGACTTAATCAAGAAAGTAAAATCTTTAGGTCAGTCTTTTATTTATGATGCTGAAGACGAACAAACGACAGAATATGCCCATTTCTACTTCATGGGTGTTCATGAAGGAAAAGAAGTGTTATTTGACGCGATACTATATACGCTTCGCATGCAGCATGAAAGTGAATTGTTTGAAATGGCAGAGCAGAAAGCTGCCCAACATTTTCCAGGATATAAAAAGATCCAATACGAAGAAGACGAAGACGGGAATTTGATGGCCTTGAATGATTTGGAGGAGGAGATTGGACTTTATATGGCTGAAGTAATGATGGAATTAGAAGAAGAGGGTGAGGTGAAAGTGGAAGAACACGTTGACCTTGACCTGCTTCATGAATGTGGTATAGGACTGGATGTAGGCCTACACATCGATAAGGTTACTCCTCAAATCATTGAAAGTTTTATTCGTGATTTTAATGCCGATAAATTGGTTCTTGATCCGGGCCATTATTCGTTCCAAACCCAGACGGAGGAGTTAAAACCTTGATTTGTTTTTATAAAATCCATGAAATTTCGTTTAGAGTGGCATATATTTGCGCCCTTAACTAAAATCTATTCATGAAAAACATTTCTCTGATTCTGAACGCCATCCTTTTCGTAGCAGTGGCCGTTCTATATTATCTACATTTCTCTCCTAAGAGCCATGCTGTTGCCGAAGACAGTTCTGCCAGTGCCTCTGATTTAAAGATTGCATACATCAACTCTGATTCCGTGCTGAAGTATTATGAATTCTTTAAATTCAATAAGGAAAAACTTGAAAGTAAGGGAAAAAAACTTGATCAGGACTTTAGAAATCGGGCACAAAGCCTTCAAAATGATATTAGCGCCTACCAAAGAAACGTGGGCAGCATGACCATCGGTCAAGCCAAAGCGGTGGAGGAAGATCTTGGCAAAAAGCAGCAGAACCTGCAACTCTATCAGAGAAGCCTGGAACAGGAAATCATGACCGAGCAATCGAAAATGAATGAAGATCTTTACGCAAAGATAACCGCCTACCTAAAGCAATATGGAGAAGAGAAAGGCCTGGAAGTTGTGTTAAAGTATGACCCCACCAGTGATTTACTTTATGGCGGCAAGACGATCGATATCACACAGGACGTGATCGTAGGTTTGAATGAAGCCTTTAAAGTTGATAGTGCAAAACCTGCAACAAAGACCGACTCCACTGCGACTAAAAAATAATTATTCCTTAAAAAAAGCCGGGCCAAAACAGCCCGGCTTTTTTGTTTTAGCCTTTATGTTTTAAATTCAAATCGTGAAAAGAAATGTTTTAGGTTTTTTAGGAGTAAAACCCGATGAGCAAGTACAGGTAATTCTCATGCTGGGAACCGGGTTTTTTATAGGTATTTTTTTAGCAACCTATCAGGTTACAGCCGAATCACTTTTCCTTAATAAACTAAGTGATCAGCTCAATAAAGCATTTCTGGCTTCCGGTCTATTGGGAATCTTCACCACTGCGCTATTCTCCTATTTCCAAAATCGTATTCGATTTATCGCGCTATCTATTTTCAGCATTGTAATCATTATCGCATCTACTCTTGGTCTTTATTACTTCTATCATTTTGGTGTTGAAGAAATAAAAGACCGGACATTGTTCCTGATGTATTGTCTTATTGGCCCAATCACTGCGGTATTGTTACTCTGCTATTGGGGCATTTTTGGACGCTTGTTTAATTTTAAGCAGTCGAAGAGAATCATCGGCTGGATTGACACCGGACAGTTAATCGCTATTGTTGTTGCCAATTTCCTGATACCTCTTACCTCTGGTCTTTTTCGCGATACAGCCGATTATTTATTGGTTTGTGCGGTCAGCATCTTAGGTACACTGATTTGCCTGATTATTATTTCAGTGAAGTTTGATTTGGCCAGGGTGAGCACAGATGCGAACGTGCGCGAAGAAACTAAGTTCACTAAAATATTCAAAGACCGGTATGTAGTATTGTTGAGTTTATTCCTGATCACCTCTATGGTGACTTTCATTTTCAATCAGTTTACTTTTCAAACCCTGTTGAATAAGCAATACCCGGATCAACGGGATCTAACCAACTTTCTGGCTTATTTCAATGGGGCAATTTATGCGCTTAGTTTACTCATGCAGGTGTATGTGAATGACAAAATAATGAGCACGTACGGAATTCGCATTTCACTTTTTATTCTTCCGGCAGTAGTGGCAATCATGGCTTTTGGTTCTGTAATTTCTGGTTCCATTTTTGGTTTTAGTTTGGAAGATAACCCACAAACATTCATTTACTTTTTCCTATTTGTGGCGCTGACCAGGCTCTTCAATAGTATGTTGCGCGATTCATTGGAGAATCCAGTATATAAATTGTTGTTTATTCCTTTGGATAGCCGTTACCGTTTTAGTATTCAGGCTAAGGTGGAAGGTGTGGTGAATGAATCGGGAAGGTTGATTGCAGGCGCATTTATTTTCCTCTTTGCATTGATACCGTTTTTTACCTTACTGTGGATTCCCGTCATCGTCTTAGGATTGCTGATACTTTACTTTTTAGTATCCAATGGTCTCTACGCTGAGTATAAAAACAAAATCCGTTCTAAGTTGGAGAACACAGGCAGTCATCAGGATGTGCTGGAGGTTGGGTATTCGCGCATTGTATCACGGCTTGAGGAATACCTGGGATATCCAAAGGCATCGCGAGCCATATTTTCATTTAAATTATTAGAGAAAATAAACCCGGCACAAGCAGCAGTTTGGGTGAACACATTGATGAAGAGTGAAGATGAAAGAGCTAGAGAATATGCCCAAAAAAGAATGAATGAGATCAAAGGGTTGTCAGTTTCTGAAAATTACGTGATACGAATGGCCCCGGGCCGATCAAATTCGGATAATAAAAATATCCTGTCAAAAAGTGATTTGGATTTACTGCTGAATAGTGGAGGGGATATTCAGAAAACGCGAATTCAGCGGCTGGCCAGATCGCAATATCCTACTGACCGTCACTACGCAGCCGAATTACTTTTGCACACGACCACATTGGAAAACGTTTCGTTCCTGATTGAACTATTAAATGACAATGACACCCAGGTTAGATTGGTAGCAATTAAGACAGCCGTAAAGAAATATAACAATGAAGTAATCTCATCCCTTATTGAAAACCTTGGCAATTCGCTCTATAGTAATGCAGCAGTCAATGCCCTTACTCAAATAGGACAACCCGCAGTGCAACTATTGGATAATTCATTTTATAGATCGGGTCAGAGTTCGCAAGTGATGATCAGGATTGTTCAAATTATAGGATCGATTGGTGGGGCAAGGGCGAAGGACTTCCTGTGGAACAAGATTGATTATCCGAATAAGGTGATTACCTCTCAGATACTGCTGGCTCTTGGAAATTCTGGTTTTAAGGCGGGGTTAGCCCAAGTGAGTCGTATTAAGTATGCCATTGAATCGGATGTTGCAGATATAACCTGGAACGTGGGTGCCATCGAGGAGATTGGAAATTATCCAGGGTCATTAGTCGTAAGGCAAGCTCTTGAACGTGAAGTTCAGAACGACATCGAACACATTTATATGTTGCTGGCGATGTTGTACGACACAAGGTCTATTCAGTTAGTGAAAGAGAGTATTGAAAGCGGCACGGCAGAAGGCGTAACCTATGCCATTGAATTGCTGGATGTATTCCTTTCGGAGCAACTAAAGCAACAGGTAATACCCGTGCTCGATGATGTGAGTAACTCCGAAAAAATTAATCGACTTGAGGTGTTTTACCCGAGGGTTCCATTAGATGAAAAATTGGTTTTGAAATTCTTAATTAACCGTGATTTTACTCAAAGTAACCGATGGACCAAGGCATGCGTATTGCACCAGATTGGTATCCTGAAAATTGAGGATTTTACCCTGGATCTGATTTCGCAATTATTTAATCCCGATCAACTGATTCGAGAGACGGCCGCCTGGGCGTTATATCAAATCAACCCAGAGCTTTATCAGACAAATTCAATACGCTTGGGTGAAGAACAAAAGAAATCGCTGGATGCTGCTATTTTGGATAGCGGAACGGAGAAAGCAATATTGTTGTATGATAAAATCCTGTTTTTACAACGGATCAAGTTGTTTGAAGGATTAGCGGGCATAACGCTCTCTTATGTGGTGGATATGTCGAAGAGTGTTTTTTTGAAAAAAGATCAAATAGTGTCTTTTGAAAGTGATAAAAGAAACGATTTCCTGATTGTTTATAAAGGTCAGGTACAGTATTTTGAATTTGGTAAACCACTTGTTGATTTTCAGGAAGGGCAGTTTTTAGGAGAGCAACTTGGTGATACAGATAGGTTGAACTCAAATGCAATAGTATCAAAAGAGGACACGATACTACTGAAATTCAATAAAGATGAATTTTACGAGTTGCTTTCTGATCAAGTTAAACTTGCTGACAAAATTTTGGAATATATTTGATTTTGACTTAAATTTCACAGAATTTTTTAAACTTGTAGTACGATCAAATTTTTTAAACTAAATTTTTCTAGATAATTGATTTCATTGAAATCGCGTCATTTTTACTAAATTTAAGAGTTACCCCGAGTAAGAAAGGATGTTAAATTATTCTGTCCAGGTTGGCAATGCGAATGATTCAATAACAGACGAGCAGTTTGATGAATCAATTTTTGGATTTAATCCATTCCCTGGACTACGTCCTTTTTCCATTGATGATTCCCATCTCTTCTTTGGCAGAGAAGGACAGGTGGATGAAATATTACTGAAACTATATAATAATCGTTCGGTTGCCATAATTGGTTATTCGGGTAGCGGTAAGTCTAGTTTGATGTATTGCGGTCTTATCCCAGTCCTATATGGCGGGTTTATGACCGAGACAGGACCTCATTGGAAGGTGATTATTACCAGGCCTGGAAATGCTCCTATTGAAAATCTTACCAATGACTCTATCGAGTTTCTTCTCAGGGAAGGCCGGATTAAAGAAGAGGACAGACAAATACATAAAGCTATTATCGGGTCTGTATTGCGAAGTGGCAACAATGGCCTGATTGAGCTGACTAAATATTTGCAGAGCAGTCACTCTGAGAATGTTTTCTTTTTTATAGACCAGTTTGAAGAGTTATTCCGATTTAAGGAATCCGGAAATGATGAAAATGTGAACGAAGCCACTGGCTTTGTTAACTTATTTCTTACCGCTGTGGCCCAGCGAAAGGTGCCGGCATTTGTTGCGGTTAGCATGCGTTCAGATTTCATTGGTGATTGTGCCTCCTTCCCCGGGCTGACACAAATGATCAATGACAGCAATTACCTCGTTCCGCAGATGACGCGAGAACAAAAGCGAATGGCGATTGAAGGACCGGTAGCAGTTGGAGGAGGAAGGATTTCCCAAAGATTGGTAAAGCGTTTATTGAGCGACATTGGCGACAATCAGGATCAACTTCCCATTTTACAGCATGCCCTTATGCGCACTTGGGATTACTGGATCGCTAACCATGAAACTGCTGAGCTAATAGATATACGGCATTACAATGCCGTGGGAAGAATATCGCAAGCCTTGTCTCTTCACGCCAACGAAGCCTTTGATGAACTAACTAGTCAGGAAAAGGAGATCGCTGAAGTTCTGTTCAAGACAATTACTGAAAAGAATTCTGAAAATCTTGAAATGCGCAGGCCGGGTAAAGTTTCACAGATAGCGGAACAGGCTCAGGCATCAGAAGAACTGGTAATAGGCGTAGTTGAGAAGTTTAGAAAACCTGGCAGATCCTTCTTAATGCCCGGTACCAATGTTTCATTAAATGATGATTCGATAATTGAATTGTCCCACGAAAGTTTAATGCGCATCTGGACGAGGCTTTCTACGTGGGTAGATGAAGAGTTTGAGTCGGCCGTCATGTATAAGCGTGTCTCTGATGCAGCGGCCATGTATCAAATTGGCAAAACCAGTTTATGGCGACCACCCGATTTGCAGCTGGCGCTTAACTGGCAAAAGAAACAAAAGCCAACTCGTACATGGGCTCAGCGATATGATATTGCTTTTGAACGGGCCATTGTGTTTATCGATACGAGCCGAATCACGTATGAAGCCGAGCTCAAAAACCAGGAAAGGCTGCAACGCAGAATGTTGCGCAGAGCCCGGGTTACCAATCTGATTCTTGCATTGCTGTTATTGATAGCAACCGGTTTTTTCATTTACGGTTTATTCCAACGAATTAAAGCAGAGCAGCAGTACCAGCTGGCAAACGAACAACGGATTTTGGCAGAAAAGGCCTCGATCGAGGCCAACGAACAACGTAAAATTGCAGAAGATGCCCTTGCGGAAGTAGAAGCTCAAAAAGAAAAACTTGATTTGCAAAATAAGGCCTTGTTATCAGCCAATGAACAAATAAAACTGGCTAGGGATGTAGCGGAAAAGAATTTAAAATACGCGCTGGAGCAGGAGGCGCTCGCTATTTCCTCTGCCGGTAAGGAGCAAGTGGCCAGAATTGAGGCGGAGAAGCAAACGCAAATTGCCCAGCAGAATTTTGATAAGGCAAACCGCCTACTGATGCTCTCTATCGCTCAGTCACTGGAGGCTAAGTCGGAAGGGCTTGATGATTCACAACTAGCAGGCTTAACTGCCATGCAGGGATATTTATACCATACAAAATATGAGGGCAACAAATACGACCCTTACGTGTTCCGTGGATTGTATTATGCATTGGCTAAACTGAATGGTTTTAATTACAACGCATCAAAAGTGCCGGGTAACTTTAAAAACAAGATGTATGCACTCACGGTATCCTCTACTTCTGCGGCCTTCTATACCACCGGAAATGACGGCAGGATTTTCCAGGGTAATTATCAAGACCAAAAGGTGTATAAGATGTTGTACGAGAATAAAGGCTACCCGAACCGGGTGCTAGCCTTAAGTAAAGATGAAAAGTATCTTGTCAATGGAAGTGACTCCAGTTATATGGAAATATTTAATCTGGCAGAACCCTCCAGGCCAGTGCGTGTGCTGGGACATAAGCAACTCATCAATGACATTAAATTCCTTCCGGATAACTCAGGATTTATCTCGGCCTCAGCGGATAGAACACTTCGTTTTACTAATCATATTACTGGTCAGAGTAAAAATGTCCTCACATTGCCGCATGATCTGAAATCGATCGACATAAGTCCGGATGGTAAACAACTGGCGGGGGTTTCTACAAGTGGAAATCTAATCCTTGTAAATCTGGGCGATTACTCTTATAAAGAAATTGCTAATGAAGCACCGAGCAGAATTTTATCT
Source organism: uncultured Ohtaekwangia sp. (assembly GCA_964540915.1). Taxonomy (GTDB): domain Bacteria; phylum Bacteroidota; class Bacteroidia; order Cytophagales; family Cyclobacteriaceae; genus ELB16-189. The sequence goes on along the minus strand of CAZIOY010000084.1, from coordinate 3,807 downwards.
GTAGTATACCATCCAAGCCGACCTCTATTGGCCTATGGAGTAGAGGTGATCAACGAACAACAGAAAGTAGTAAGGGGTGTGGTTAAATTGTTGGATTTAGATACCAGAAAGGTAAAAGAATTAACAGGACATAAATCAGGTATTACGGATCTTGAGTTTAGTCCTGATGGGTTATTATTGGCAAGCGCAGGCCTTGACCGAAAATTACAAATGTGGGTAGTTGATCATGAGAATGACTTACCTATTTTGATGGACAATAATAATGGCTATGTGTGGGATATTTCCTTTACGAAGGGGTCGGATTACCTGATCGCTTCTTGTAATAATGGTGAGATCAGGTTTTGGCCTACCGATCCACGCATGTTGGCCGAACAAGTGTGTCCAAAACTTAAGAGAAATATGACACCGGAAGAGTGGGAGATTTATGTGGGTAATAATATTGGCTACGAATCAACTTGTCAAAGTTTACTGATAAAGGACTTTTAATGAATCGCAGACTTTTATTAATTCTTTTTGTTATTCTCTTCTTATCCGGCCACGCCAGAGCACAGGATAAAGACTGCGAACAAATTCTTGTTCAAGCGGATAATGAATATAATACAGGTAGATTTTATGGAATTCCTTCCTTACTAAAGTCTTGCATCGAAAGTGGATTTACCAATGAGCAAAAAGTAAGGGCCTATCTGATATTAACACAGGCGTATTTGATTTTGGATGATCCGATTGCTGCCGATGACAGTTATTTGAAACTATTAAAGGCCGATCCTGAATACGTGGCTAATCCTGCCCGTGATCCCATTGATGTTTATTACCTAAGCAGGAAGTTTACATCCACACCTATTTTTACTCCGCACCTGAGAGCTGGGTTTAATACGTCAAGGCCACGGTTAATTCAGGAAGTCACTACCAGTGGAACTTCGCTCGATAGAAAAGAAATCTTTAAGGTAGGCTTTCAGTTAGGCGTTGGTTTCGATTGGAACTTTAATAATAATTGGAGTTTATGTACGGAAGGAAATTTTTCCTATAAATCTTTTAAGCGTGAAACCAATGGATATTCAAGCAATGACGTGCAGACAATGCAGGAGACCCATACAGGTTTTGACATCCCCCTGTATGTGAAGTATTCTGATGACTCGGGGAAAGTAAGACCTTTTGGCTATGCTGGTTTTGCGATTGGCATGCTCACCTCAGCGAATGTTTCACTGCAATTTGATAATGCCACACCTTCTAATTCGGAAGTGGGAATTAAGCAAACTTCTGGCCGCAATGAGAGTGTATACTTTAAAAGAAATTTTTTTAACCGTTCACTAGTGTTCGGGGGAGGTGCAAAGTATAAAATAGGTAAAGACTTTGTTTATGCTGACATACGTTACATGGCTGGCCTGTCAAATTTTATCAAAGTCAATGAAAATCATTATTCACAAGATGATGCATTTGATCCATCGCTGACCAGTTATCAATATGTGAGTGACCTTTTTCGATTGGATAATTTGTCTTTGTCCTTTGGATATATTCATCCGATCTATAATCCACGCAAAAAGACAAAACCGCGACTTGGTAATCTTTTTAGAAAGAAGGCGGATACTGAAAAAGGTAAATCATGATGCGGTACTCCATCCATCTCTTTCTCTTCATAATCATTATTTCCTGCGATACGGAAAATAAATTTCAAGCACCAGCAGAAAGCCATTTTATAAAATTTTATGGTGAAGATGGTAATCATGAAGGGGTTGATTTTGTAGTGAATACGGATGGTTCTTATATTCTTTTGGGTAATGAACAAGTAGACGGTGGTTCCTTAGGACAACAGATCTATTTAGTGAAAGTGGATGCATTGGGAACCGTTGTTTGGGATAAAACTTTTGGGTTGGCAGGTGATGAATTTGGTAAAGACATTGAATTAACTGCCGATGGAAGAATTATCGTTGCAGCCGAGTCTCAAAAAGGATTAAATGATAAAGATGTGTATCTAAAAACCCTCTCTCAGGATGGAACACCGCTTGATAGTGTTCGGATCGGTTTAAAAACCATTGACAATCAGGAGTCTGATGAAGAAGTTAATTCGATATCAATCATACAAGATGGATTCATCGTGTCGGGATCAACCACGGCAGTTAAGACCCTAAAGTCTGCGAAACCGAATGATACCAAAGATGCTTTGCACCTTCGTTTTACAAGCGCTTTAGATTTGATAGATGAAAGTAGCGGACTATGGAGTTATACAACAGAATTGGACGATAGCGAAGATGTTCTCGTAAAAATGTATGAAATCAATTCATCCCTGTATTATGGATTTGGATACACCAACACAGTGCGAAACAGTAATCGGGATTATAAATACTGGTCGTTCAGTCTTGGTGCAACGGGTGATCCAAGCAACAACGGAACTGATTTACTGGATGTCATCGGGAGTTCCGTGGAGGACGAAATCCTTAATGATGTAATAGTGAGCCCAATTCAATTGGGGGAAGGGTTTATTCTTAGTGGTGTAAAGACTAAATCAAGTGGAGAGAGTCAGTCATTTATCGTAAAACTTCAAAAGACACTATTTCTTCCTGGTGAAGATAATGTATTAGCGGAAGAGGCCCCTACGGACCTTGGTAACCTTGATAACAATCTTGATAACTTCAGCAGGGAAGTTGTAAATAGGTCAAGAATGGCAAGTCTATCGCAAGGCGGTTTTTTGCTCCTCTCAAACAGTAAGTTGCTTTCTAATGATAAGCTCAATATTTCACTGATTAAATTGAGTAATACCTTTTTGAAAGTATGGCAGGTACCTTTATTTTTCGGTGGTGCCGGAGATGATTTTGCAGGCACCGCTACAGAACTTCCTGATGGAAAGATTGTGATTATTGGAACTATGACTTTGGGTGGAGTTACCGGCCAAACAAAAATGGTTTTGATGAAACTCAATTCAGAGGGTAAATTGAACGAGTAGGAAAAAGCGAAGGAATAGTGCCGGGAATGGGGTTACTTTAATTGCAGGGAATATATAATTGACAGTATGGTTGATTTTACTTTAAGGACTCCATTTGTAATAATTATTTTCCTTTTTATAGGGTTTTTTGGTTATGCCCAGAATGTTTCAATTACCCCTTCTTCTATTACCGGAGGAGCTAAAGCCTGTAATGGTGCAGGTATTCAATACACCTTAACAAACCTTGTAATTTCCGAGACAACCAATAACCAAGCTTTTGGTAATGGTGTTAATGCAAATATTGGTGCTGTAACCCTTATTTTTCAGGTACCAGCCGGTTTTGAATTCGTTTCTGGTTTTGGAAGTGCATCCTCAGCACCAGTTGGTGATGACCTTTCGGGATTCAGTATCACCTACCCCACATTAACAACAGTAAGTATTAATTTTTCCATAGATAATAGCGGGGGGGGGGCTGCCGATAAAACAGATGCACTTACAATTACCGGCCTCAGGGTTATAACAACCAGTTCAACTCCGCAAACCAACGTGAATATAACCCGAAGTGGTGGAACTGCTGCAGTTATTGGTCTTACCGTTGGAACAGTTGTCGGAACATTGTCCAGCACAATAAATCGTACATTGGCTATTTCAGCTTCTTCCGCATCTATATGTTCCGGAGCCACCATTAATATATCAGTACCCACCAGCGAACCGGGTAAAACCTACCGGGTATTTGATACGTCAAATAATCCTTATAGTGTAGTTTATGGAGGCACCGGTGGCACTATCACCATCCCCACTACTGCCATTACATCAAATGTAACTTTAAAGGTAGTGGCTAGCGATATTTTTGAGGGTTGCTCATCTGACCTGTTATCCACTTTAGCAAT
>CAZIOY010000083.1:0-17259 GCA_964540915.1 uncultured Ohtaekwangia sp. | reverse complement strand
TTTTTAGAAGAACTGCTTGCCTCTTTTTTGAAAAGTATCTCCAGAATAAACAATTGAAAGAAGAAATTTCGCACACCTTATTGCCTTTGGGAGTGGCTTACTAATTGTGGATGTGGTTTCAGTGCCTATGGGCATGAAGGCATTCCCATTCTCACTCATGCCACTCTTCTTTTTTTTGCTCTATCACTTTTTTCTTTAGATCACAGGCGGTTTCATTCTAATCGACAAATCTAGCTGATACAGCCAGGCAATTGCTCCGTCAGTTAGATGGACAAATCACAGAAACATAAATGCAAGAACTCAATGCGTCAGCTCTGTTTGAAAAAAATCACTACGGCTTTGCTCTTAATTTTTTGATTCAAGAAGAAATTCTGTCTGCTAATGCAAACTACAAAAAGCAGTAAACTCAGCACAATTTTTCAGAAGGTCTGGGAACACATCGCCCCTGACGATGCTCGCTTTAATAGCATCTATTATGGTTGCTGTTCCGTTCGGCATTACGTTTTACCGTTTTCCACGATTTTCTAACCACCTTCGGCAAAGATCACTCTCGGCACGTTATTCTATCACAAAGACATTTCCCAAATCGGCTTAGTATGTAATAAATATCTCAGCTGACTATTTTTTAACAAATGGCTCCTTCACGATGAAGGCAACTGTAATTCCGAAAATAATATGTCCTATGATGCTGCCAATCAGTATCAGCATTGGACTGCCCTCCATAGGCGGTGATGGCCATATCGTTCCCATAATAGCCAACATAATTTGTGCAAAAATGAATGCAGCAATTCCAAAAATGATACCTCGAAGAAGTTTACTGTCTATTCCCTTCACCATGTTGATAAAGAAAAAGGCATAGGCGACTGCAAATATAATTCCTATCATAAAGTGTATGATCCAACCTACAACAATCGGAAAACCCATCATCATGGAAAGCATTGCAGGAGGATTCATTTTAGGCATTCCCATCATGGGGGCAATGAGAGTTACGATTGTGAATACAATAGTCGCCACAATGCCAGCGATGATTGCTTGTGTTATTTTGCTTGTCATGGTTTTTGGTTTTAGTAAATAACTCTGTATAAAATAAAAAGACTTTGTCAATACCTATCTTTCCCTCTTGTTAACACATGGTCCAAAAACAATCTTCATTTCATTCTCTTTCGATGTATTTTCATATACTTCAAAACAAATAGCTCAATCCGCTAATGGGCGCCAGGAAAAGAAAACATGCCAATACCTTAGTGCTTAGGAAATATATTCTCTTAAACGGAATTCATGCTTCGATGCTTTTTTATATGGCCACTGCAAGCATAGCTTTGCATTCTGCGGCACGAACCAGCGCAAAATGAAAAATGAAAACATCGAAGGCTGCATTGCTGACATTGATAAGTGTTCTTATTATCATGCCGATTGCTTTTATCCAAATCACATCTAAAAATGAGTGCAGACTGGGGTAATTAATCTCGATATGTAGACACAAATACCCACTGAATTACCATTTATAAATGAATGATAACGCAAGAAAGGTTGCCTTGCTTGCATAAGAGCTGCCAAAGTTCTGAACAGGTTATAATGATTCACACGGTGTGATCATTCGTTTAGTGGCCCGGTGGAACAACCCCTGTTGGTTATCTTGATTGATTCATTTACATATACAAAATGAGGGAATGAATGCAGCATTGATTAATGTAGATCTTTCCTGCTATGCCTAAAAAAGAAATTATTTCTGTAGCAGTACATCACAGAAATAATGTTTACAATCGTAAAAGTTTTCAACAATCCGCAATCCTGATTTTTCGGCTAGTGTCTCAATCATTTTTAAATCATATTTCTGCGACACTTCTGTGTGAATAACTTCCCAACGGTTAAAATGTACATGCTTATCAAACGCTTCGAAGAAAACGTTCTGATCCAGCAAGCTCACCAGGTAACTCTTAGTTATTCCGCTTTCTGGGTCGTAATAGGGATAGTGACTGAATTGATCCAGTTTAAATTGCGCTCCTAATTCTCGATTTAGACGAACCAATAAATTCATATTAAAGTCGTGCGTGATGCCGTGCGCGTCATCATAGGCAGACTGAATGAGTCGCGGGTCTTTCTTCAAATCAAAACCAATTAAGAGCAAATCATCAGCATGCATAGACTGGCTAATCGTACTGATAAAATTCCTCGCCTCAGGCACGGTGAAGTTTCCTATGTTTGCACCCAGAAAGAGAAATACTTTTCTAATTTCATCATCTTCAATTTCTTGAATAGCATCCATGTATTTTTTAGGGATGGGTTCAACCACTAACTCGGGCAAGATATTATCAAGCCTTTTGGAAAGTTGAGCCAACACTGATTCCGATACATCAATTGGTGAGTACACAAAGTCGGTCTTTCTTTCCATAAAGTGCCGAAGTAAAATCTCCGTCTTCAAACCATTGCCTGCGCCCAACTCAATCAAATTAAAAGGAGCATGCGATGGAGAAAAATGCTTCAGCAATTTCTCTTTTTGCATCTGCAGGATTTCATATTCACACGCAGTCAGGTAATATTCTGGCATGCGCATAATAGCTTGAAAGATTTTATCGCCTGTTTCATCATAGAAGAGCCAGCTTGGCAATCGCTTGGGTGTCTTCAAAAATCCTTCCTCTACAGCTTGTGCCACATCAGCAAATTGAATGTCGGTAGTAACCATGTTTTACTTTTTACATAACCGGATGCCAGTGAACTGCCATCGCAGGTTGGGTTGAAAAAAATTTCTATAGGTATTGCGTGAGTGCCCGGTTGGTGTAACTACAGAAGCACCACGCAGTACCATTTGATTGATCATAAATTTTCCGTTGTACTCACCAATAGCGCCATCGGCTTTCGCAAAACCCGGATAAGGGAGATAGGCACTATTGGTATGTTCCCATCGTTTACCCCAATCAAGATGAGTGCTCGCTGCTTCCCATTCAAATTCAGTTGGTAACCTCATTTTTTTCCATTCAGCAAAAGCATACGCTTCATAGAAACTGACATGTGTTACCGGTTCGAGGGGATCGATGGATTCAAGTCCTGACATTGCGTAGCGATTCCATTTACCATCCATTAGATACCAATATAGCGGAGCATCAATTTTATGTTCCTGCACCCATGTCCATCCATCAGTATGCCAATACTGAGGATTATGGTATCCCCCCGCCTCTATAAATTGAAGGTACTCGCCATTCGTTACAAGGCTTTTTCGAATAGAAAAATTATTCAAGTACATCTTATGCTGTCGATGTTCATTATCAAATGAGAAGCCGTTACCTGAATAACCGATTGTGTAGATATCTTCTTTTATATCAAGAAAAGCATGATCCGTTTCGTTTAGTGAGGTCTCCTGAAAGTCGGTACGGTAAGTCGAAAACAAGGGATTGTGTCCCAATATGTATTTAATATCTGTAACTAAAAGTTCCTGATGTTGCTGTTCATGGTTCAGTCCAAGCTCAACAAGTTCTTTCACTTCGTCAGGAATCTTTTTTAGAAATTCCATCATATGTTGGTCGACATATAAACGATAAGCAAGGATTTCATCTACGGTTGGTCGCGACATGTTGCCACGGTGTAAACGCAACACTCTATCCCCAACGGCATTGTAATAACTATTGAATAAAAAAGAATAGCGCGGATGAAATCGCGTATAGCCATGCTGATACTTTGCCAGTATAAACTCTTCCCAAAACCAGGTGCAGTGCGCAAGATGCCATTTCGGTGGACTCACATCTACAACCGGCTGCACCACATAGTCTTCCCTTTGCAATGGCTCGCATATCTCAACTGAATAATTTCGCACGTACTGGTACTGCTCTGATAAATTCATTCCTGGATGATAAGTGTTTAATTGTTCAATAATTTTAGGATGGTTAGAGGTTTCCACATGTCGCTGTTAGTTATTTTACTATTTCAACACCTTTCCAAAATGCCACTCTGCCTTTGATCGATTTTGCTAATTCACTTGGGTTGGCATAGTACCATACAGCATCTTTGTTTTCTTTGCCATCCACATTCAGTGAATAATAATTAGCTGTGCCCTTCCAATGGCACACCGTCTCAGTATTGCTGGGCTTTACTAATTCTTTCTTCATTGAAGATTCAGGAAAATAGTGGTTCCCTTCAATTACGACAGTGTCATTACTCTCAGCAATTACCTGTCCGTTCCAAATAGCTTTCATAATAGTAGTATAGTTAATTATGAACCTTTAACCAACTGTTATCGATTTAAATTCACTCCCCGATTGCCCTTTCTGTCAATTGGTTGACAAAATCTCATTTTAATATTTATTTATATGAGTACTCAATACCTTAACCTTCTTAACTTCCCCTTGCGTTTATTTTACTACCGTTACTATGCTTCATCCCAAACTTGAATCCTGGAAATCAAAAGGGCAAGCCTTTCATTTTAAAGGCCATGAAATTTTTTACATAATAGAGCTCAAGTGCATTCGTCAACACATTGAATTGGTTCTTTGTTCGTTTCATCCTATATGGTTTTATCGATTTTGATTAATAAAATTATTATGCCAAAAATTATAATGAGAGATGAACTTCTTTTGTGAAAATATCTGTGGAATTTTGTCCACGCATTTTCCCCGCATTTCGTAAATCGTTTTCTCAAATCGCTGGTGGTAAAAATTATTAACACTAAAAATCATGTATGAGCGCCCAGATGGATGCCATGAAAAAAACGGCTTAAGGCAGGACTTTTGCATTGATGCCCATACAAATGCTTTTGAAAAGCGATGGAGCGAAGCACAAATGATGGAGGCAGTGATAGGTGTTACCAAATCATTCATCTCCAGCTATCTCTTTGCGTGAAGGATTACATCAAGGATTTCTAACACATCGGAATCCTACATTGGAAGTACCCGAATCAAACGCAGCAGCCTGACGGGCCGAAGGGCGGTAGTTACTACAATAGTTTTCGGCACAGAGATAGGAACCTCCTTTAATAACATGCTTTTTCGCAAATGGCTCTGGCGGGTCATAGCTTTTTTCCGAACCAGAAGGATTGTTGACAAGATTACCTGATAAGGAAGCGTAATAGTTTGCGTCATAAAAATCAGATGTCCATTCCCAAACATTGCCAATCATATCATACAGGCCATAGCCATTCGGTGGAAATGATTTCACCGGTGCTGTACCACCAAATCCATCCAACATGAGGTTGCGCACAGGAAATGCTCCCTGATACGTGTTGGCCATAAACTTTCCATCAGGTTGTAATTCTGTTCCCCAACTGAAGGGTAAACCCTCTTTTCCTCCTCTCGAAGCGTATTCCCACTCCGCTTCTGTTGGAAGGCGCTTGTGCTTCCACTCGCAATACGCCTGGGCATCTTGTAACGATATGTGTACTACAGGATGGTTCCAACGATTTTCAAGATTACTTTCGGGACCTTCCGGATTTTTCCAGTTAGCTCCTTCCTCCCAGCGCCACCATTGGGAATAGTCTTCCATGGATTGAACGGGCTTATCTGGTTGAAAAAAAACTACTGAACCCGCCACAAGCAACCCATCGGGTGGAGGAGTGCCGGGGGGTAACTGAGTCTTAAGCTCCTCCCAGATTGGCGCCACTTCAGCGACAGTGACATAGCCCGTACTCTCTGTAAATTTTTTGAATTCAAGATTAGTCACTTCTGTCCTGTCTATAAAAAAGTTATTTACCTTGACGGGATGCGCAGGCCCTTCTACAACAAACTCGGGTGAGTCTGAGCCCATCTGAAATGTTCCGCCTCGTATCAATTGCATTTCATTGGGTGACTTTTCAACAGTACCTGTTTGATCTGCTTCCGTATTCTTTTGGGTTGAACAATGAACCTGCATCATCAAAATCAATACGGCCAAAAAAAATCTATTCACTGTAATATGTTTTATTGAAAATATAAATGTTGCCATTTGAAAATCCCGGGGAACAATAAACTCCTAAATTTTAATTTTTATGAAGTTGATTTCATTAATGGAGAACACTTAAACGATTAAAAAGTCCCCGAATTTATGGTTTTGTTTTTATTTCAACCCCCGGTCCGACTTGGTCTTTTTTAAATCTAAATTGTATTGAACCGCCTGAATTTTTTGGCCATAATGCAGGCTGGCATTCACTTCGTAGCCAAAGAGCAACACAACCGTGAGCAGCTGTATCCAAATCATGATCGCGATGAGCACGCCTATTGAACCATAGATCTTATTGTACGTACCAAAGTTGGTGATGTAGTAGGAAAATCCATACGATACGCCTAGTCCCGCAAAAGTGGCAAGTACTGAACCAACCGAAAAAAAACTCCAGTTAAAATGGACCGAGGGGCCAAAATAATAGATACATGATATCACGATAAAGAACAAAATGAAGATGACCAGAAAACGAAGTATAAACAAAAAATAAATGGTGTAGTAATCTAAGTTTAGATTCAGTTTCTGCGCATTTACGGCAACGTAATCAATGGCAATCTGACCAACCACCAGTAATGTAACCGCTGTAAAAAGTGCCACCGCCAGCATAACGGTAAGGGCAAAAGCTGTCAGCCGCATTCGAAACAGGCCGCGTTTGTCAATGGTGCGGTAGCATGAATTAAAAGCACGCATCAGTGCCACCATGCCACTGGTTGCCAGGTAAACCGCAAACAGGAATCCAAACGTAAGCAAACTTCCACGCTGGTTTTTAATGATGTCTTCAATAGTACTGGCTACTTCACCAAACATACTGATCGGCATCACCTCACGAATAAATTCCATAATATTCTCCTGGCTGATGATCGGAAAATACTCAGAGAGAAAGGGTATGAGGGTGAAAAAAAATATTACAGCCGGGAAAATCGCCAAGGTGAAATTGAATGCCACACCATTGGAACGATCGAGTATCTCGTCCTCTTCAATATTATGAAGGAAGATTTTGAAAAACTTATAAAGCGATAGTCCACCGTATCGCTTGAACTTAATTTTTTTCAGCCAGTTTCTTCCAGAACGGGCCCTGGTATACTGGAGAATTCGCTTGCGGGTAACGTACTTCATCCAAAATAAAGTTTCAATACATCTAGAAAAACTTGCGGTGGACGGCAGGGTCGCCCGGTATTCTTATCTACAAACGCTAACGTTGTCTCGCCCTGGTGAATCAGCTTTCCTTCACCATTAAAAATTTCATATTCAAATCGTATTCTTACACCTGGCTTTTCGCGAATGGTCGTCACGATCTTCAAATGATCATCATACAAAGCGGCACTTAAAAATTTTGATTTATTCTCCAGCACCGGCATCATCACACCCATGGCTTCCAATTCTTTGTAGGTAAGACCCAATTTTCTTAGACTCTCTACCCTTCCTACCTCATAGTACATGGCGTAGTTACCATAATACACATAGCCCATCTGGTCTGTTTCGCCATAGCGGACGCGAATGAATGTTTCTGAAGTATACATCCTTTACTTTTTTTGTCCGCTTTTTCTAAGCGCCTCACCTTTTTTTATCTCAATAGTCAAAGCGGTTTGATATTTACGTGCGTTCTTGTTGTGTTCTGTTAATGTGGAGGCAAAATTATGATAGCCCGAAAAATCTTCTCTGGCACACATGTAAATATAATTGTGCTTTTGATAATTAAGCACAGCGTCAATAGTGGCAATCTGTGGCATATTGATAGGGCCCGGAGGCAGACCTGCGTTCCGGTAAGTATTGTAAGGCGAATCAACCGCTTTGTGTTCGTTCAGTACTCGCTTTATGGTGAAGTCGCCCACGGCAAATACCAATGTAGGATCGGCCTGCAAAGGAATATCTTTTTTCAGTCGGTTAATATATAAACCGGCAATGACAGGTGCCTCATCGGGCTTCACACTTTCGGCCTGCACAATGGAAGCCAATGTGGATACTTCTTTCGGTGTCAGCCCTAACTCTTTTGCCTTGGCAAGGCGTTCTTCATTCCAGAACTTCTTGTATTCCGAAAGCATCCGGTCAATGAATTCATCCGGCAACACATTATAATATACCTGGTACGTGTTGGGTAAGAACATTCCAATTACATTTTTACGAGTAAATCCTTCCTGGTTAGTGGATAGAAAATCGTCCATGGCCTCATTAAACTCCGATGGAGAAACACCTATATTTTTGGTGATCTTTCCTGCCAGTTCATCCAAAACGCGCACATTGGTAAAGGTCACATTCACAGCCTGTCGCTTTCCTGATTGAAGAACCTGCAACGCCTGCCGGTTGGTCATATTACTTCGAAGTGAATAACGGCCGGGAATAATGTTTTTATCATAATCATACATGCGCGCCAGGAAACTGAACGACACCATATCATTTACAAAACTTCCTTTACCAAGGTCTTCCTGTACTTTGCGAAACGTGACCCCCGACCGGATGGTAAATACCCGGTCATCCCTGTCTACCAGAATGTTTGGCGTGTAGAGAATCTGATAGCCATAGAAAATAAACGTGATCGTTAGGGTGGATAGGATCAGGAAAAATGCGAGCTTCTTTTTTGGAACTTCAGCCATATTAGAAAATTGAAGGTCCAAATTTACTAAAATGACAGCAGAGAACTGCGATAATGTTATTTGAGTTACCTTGCTTTGGTTTCAACCGTACTCATGCCAGCAGAGTTTTTATCGATACATCCTGTCAATCCGGAGCCCCGAAAAATAGCGCACGTGGTGGAATTAGTAAGGGAAGGCGGCATCATTGTGTATCCTACCGATACGATTTACGGAATCGGGTGTGACTTGCTAAACCGCAGGTCGGTTGAGCGGCTTTGTCACATCATGGAGATAAAACCTCAAAAACTCAATCTTTCATTTATCTGCAGCGATCTCAGCCATATTTCAAAATATGTTAAACGCATCGACACGCCTGAGTTCAAAATTCTGAGAAAACTTTTGCCAGGTCCGTTTACATTCATCTTTGAGTCGAGCAGTCATGTACCCAAAATTCTGGATGTCAATAAAAAAACCGTGGGCATCCGCATTCCCAACCATCCCATCCCTCTTGAAATTGTTAAACTTCTTGACAATCCGCTGATTACCTCTTCCATCAAGGATGATGATCACATTAAGGAATACACCACCGACCCCGAAGAAATTTATGAGGACTTTAAACATAAGGTGGATCTGGTCATTGATGGTGGCACCGGAGAAAACATTCCTTCCACGATTGTGGACTTCACCAGCGGAGAGCCTGTTGTAACACGACAAGGTCTTGGTCAATTTGAATGGTAATAAATTCAAGGTTCAGGGTTTAAAATTCCACATTGAGCCGAGGTTATTAATTTTGAATCTTAATCAGAAATCTTGAAATCAGCTTTAATAGATATTCACTATCTGCCTTCACTGGAGTATTTCTGTGCACTTCAGCGATTTGATGCAATCGAGTTGGAAAAGCATGAACACTATGTGAAACAAAGCTATCGCAATCGCTGCTACATCAACACAGCTCAGGGTCTGGAAATGCTGATTGTACCGCTAACATCGAAACATGGAAAAGTGGTTATTAAAGACATACGCATCGATTATAGCAAGAAGTGGCAAAACAATCATTGGAGAACCATTGAATCCGCCTATCGAAAAGCACCCTATTTCGAATTTTATTCCGATAACTTGAGAACTCTTTTATACCGCAATCATGATTTCCTGTTCGACCTGAACCTGGAATTGCTGTCATTCTGTCTTACATCTATTCGCCTCCATCCATCTCTCTCAGTTAGTGTGTCCTACGAAAAAGAACCCGATTCTCCTGTTTTTGATCTGCGATCGCAGATAAATCCAAAGAAACCGGCTTCGGGCCGCGACTTTTACAAACCCGTGTCATACCATCAGGTTTTTGGCAGTGGATTTGTAGAAAACCTTAGCCTGATAGACTTACTGTTTTGTGAAGGACCCAGGGCACCCTCCCTGCTTTTCGCTTCACGGAAAGGAGATCTGAACAAATAAAATCATAAACTTGTTTTTTGGAGGGATTATCTTAAAGATGCGGTGGTTGATTATACCCATCCTGCCTTTTGAATAATCATTCTTAAAACTTTACATTTACATTACTCAAGATTATGGCAAATATGGAAGCAAAATTTTCTAACCGCGTGAAAGAAGTAATTTCTCTAAGTCGGGAAGAAGCACTACGACTAGGTCACGATTATATCGGCACCGAACACCTTTTGTTAGGTATGATTCGCGAAGGCGAAGGTGTAGCCGTTGGCGTGATGAAAAAATTGGGAGTCCCGCTGGATGAACTCCGCGCAGAAATTGAGAAAGTATCGAAAGGCACCGCCACCCATGAGATAAAGAACCTGGCGAACATTCCATTAACCAGAGCCTCTGAAAAAGTATTGAAGATCACCTACCTGGAAGCCAAGATCTTCAAAGCTCAACTAATTGGAACTGAGCATTTATTGCTTTCCATCTTACGCGACCCCGATAACCTCGGAACTCAAATATTAAACAAGTTTGATGTTGCTTACGATGTGGTGAAAGAAATGCTGGAATACCAGAACGATCAACCTACTTCTGCCTCTGATACAGATGATCCGGATGATGATTCATCGAAAATGTTTGGAAGTGGTGCAAATCCCAGCGGCAAAGAGAAAAAAAGTACAGAAAAATCACGCACGCCTGTCCTCGATAATTTTGGCCGCGATCTGACTAAACTGGCGGAAGACAACAAACTCGATCCGATAGTAGGCCGTGAAAAAGAAATAGAACGCGTAGCACAAATTCTTAGCCGCAGAAAGAAGAATAATCCTATTCTAATCGGTGAACCCGGTGTGGGAAAGACGGCCATAGCGGAAGGTCTTGCCTTGCGCATAATACAGAAAAAAGTATCACGCGTGCTCTTTGGCAAACGTGTTGTTACCCTGGATTTAGCTTCGCTTGTTGCTGGCACAAAATACCGTGGTCAGTTTGAAGAGCGCATGAAGGCGGTGATGAATGAATTGGAAAAATCGCCAGATGTAATTCTGTTCATCGATGAGCTACATACCATTGTCGGTGCCGGTGGCGCGTCCGGATCATTGGATGCTTCCAACATGTTTAAACCCGCATTGGCACGCGGTGAAATTCAATGCATTGGAGCCACTACGCTGGATGAATATCGTCAATACATTGAAAAAGATGGAGCCCTTGCCCGTAGGTTTCAAATGGTGTTGGTAGATTCTACTTCCGTAGATGAAACCATTCAGATACTGGAAAACATCAAAGAGAAATACGAAGATCACCATCATGTAAGCTATACGAAGGAAGCGCTGGAAGCATGTGTGAAATTATCGGACCGCTACATCAGCGATCGCTTTTTGCCAGATAAAGCCATTGACGTGATGGACGAGGCCGGTGCGCGTGTTCACATCAACAACATTCACGTGCCCGAAGATATTGTGAAGTTTGAAGAAGCGATTGAAGACGTGAAGAAAGAAAAGAATCGCGTGGTGAAAAGTCAGAAGTATGAAGAGGCTGCACAACTTCGCGATAAAGAGAAGAAACTGATCGAGCAACTCGACCTGGCAAAAGCTCGCTGGGAAGAAAAAACCCGCACAGAAAAATATACGGTTACCGAAGACAACGTAGCCGATGTTGTGGGTATGATGACGGGTATTCCTGCCAATCGTATTGCCCAAAAAGAAAGTAATAAGTTATTGGGCATGGCTGACCAGTTGAGTGGAAAAGTAATCGGCCAGGAAGAAGCCATTAAAAAACTAACGAGGGCAATTCAACGCACACGCGTGGGGCTCAAAGATCCGAGAAAGCCCATCGGTTCTTTTATTTTCTTAGGCCCTACCGGTGTTGGAAAGACGGAGTTAGCCAAAGTGCTCGCCAATTATTTATTCGACAAAGAAGATACCCTGGTGCGCATTGACATGAGTGAATACATGGAGAAATTCTCTGTATCACGTTTGGTGGGTGCCCCTCCCGGTTACGTAGGTTATGAAGAAGGCGGACAACTTACCGAAAAAGTAAGACGCAAGCCTTACTCAGTGGTGTTATTAGATGAAATTGAAAAAGCACACCCTGACGTTTTCAATATTTTGTTGCAAGTGCTGGATGATGGAATTCTTACGGATGGCTTAGGCCGCAGAGTAGATTTCAGAAACACGATCATCATCATGACTTCCAATATTGGCGTTCGCGATCTGAAAGACTTTGGTGCCGGAATTGGCTTTGCCACCAAGGCAAAGCGGGAAAATGAAGAGGAGTTGATGAAGTCAACCATTCAAAGCGCTTTGAAACGTGCATTCAGTCCTGAGTTTCTGAACCGATTGGATGATATTATTGTGTTCAACTCGTTGAAACGAGAGGACATCCATAAGATCATTGATCTTAGCCTTGGAAAACTTTTTGCGCGCATCACCACATTGGGATACAATGTTGAACTCACGGATAAGGCAAAAGACTTTCTGGCGGAAAAAGGATACGACCAGCAATTTGGTGCCCGTCCTTTGAACAGGGCCATTCAAAAATACCTCGAAGATCCGGTAGCAGAAGAAATCCTGAAAGGTGAAGTAACCGAAGGCGGAACCATTATGGCCGACTATGAAGGCATCGGTGATTTACTTACGATTAAAATAAAAAAACCAAAGGCTTCTTCGAAAGAAAAGAAAAGCGAGTAATCGATGTTAATAATAAACACAAAAGGCGGGGAATCCCGCCTTTTGTGTTTATTACCAATTATAAAATTCAATAGCTTCCTAAATACTTTCTCAAAAACCACTCCGTAGCAATCAAACCAAGAAGCAGGAAAAATACCCACTTGAGATTGATCAGTTGATTGAATGTTTCCTCTGAATGAATGAGACTGGCGGCTTTCGTTTTCTCCAGATCGATGGCTAAGAAAGCTAGTTGATCGGATCGGTAAAACTTGCCTCCGGTTTCACCAGAAAGCTTTCGCAATAAACCGAAATCAGCAGTGAGATTTTGGGCTTCAATGTTTTGTGCTTTCACTAAAAACTGGCCGTTTACTTCTTCTGTTTTTTCATTTAGTGTGGTGGAGGCTTTAAATCGATACACACCTTCTTTCAATCCACCTATGCGATAGCGCGAACCTCCCGGGCTCGTGGTATAACTGTAGCTGGTAACCTTACCTTGTCCATCACGCAATTGCAATTGAATTGTGTTTCCATATACCAACTCAAATAGATCATTGTACACCTGGCTTTCAATCACTGCCGGCTCTGAGTCTGAAAATTCATTCTGCAAAGGAAAGCTTCGAAACTTTCGCTTGTCTTCGAGTGTGCTCAGGTATTGAATGAGTTTCGAAAATAGTTCATCAAACATTTCGGTGTTCCCATTGTCGGCAAACTCACTCAGGCGCCAGCGCCATAGTCCTTCCCCTATGAACGCTGCAATTTTTCTATCTCCCTCCTCCCAGCTAAGCAACAGAGGACGGTCGGTAGCGACACTTCCAATCTGTTGATAGAGCAACACATTTGCTACGGGGGGAAACGTGAACTTTCCAAACGGAACCTGCACGGGAGGATAGCGTGAGAAAACCCCATTGCTGTTTTCTGAAAAACCAAATTCACGAAACTCGCTATTCACAATCGGAGTAACTTCATCCCATTGCCCGCGATGCTCAAATTGAAGAGGAATTTGATAGGCCGGCAACTGTCTTAGATTCGTTTGACTTCCAATCATCATAAGAATAGAAGACGACCCTTTAGAAAGAGCATTGAAAACGGGCAATGTTCTGCCAGCCAAATCAATAGCCTGATGAAAAATAACAAGCTCTGCAGCACCGGGTTTCAGATAAGCAGCATCCGCATTAGCTACGCCCGGAATATGAACGATAAATTCATAATTGGAATTTTTTTCCACCACCGCTCTTAATGCTTTAATATCCGGATGGGGTGCGGGAGCCACCAAAACAATTTTCTTTTTACCATCCACCACTTCTATAAAAATGCTCAGGGCATTATTGCGTTTATTAAATTCCTGATCGAGCGGCTTCACTGAAATGTCATAGCGTTGAATCCCCTTTTCAATCGCATCCAATTGAAAATCAAAATCCACTAACGACTTCGTGCCCGTGTTTTTTTGTTGACTGGACAACACCTTTCCATCCTTCAGCACGCTTACTGTCACATCCTGGTTCTCGATGCCTTGCATCAGCACTTGCGCCTTCAGCGGAAATTGGTTTCCCTGATAGGCAACTTTATTATAGGCAACATTTTTTAAAATCAAATCAACCCGGGCGGTGGTATCACCCAAGCCAACCGAATAGATCGGAACACGCACGGGAGTATAAAGTGGTGAAGCACCGGAGTTGTAGATGCCATCGGATACCAGAACCACTCCGGCCAGGTTCCTCCCTTCAAATTCATTGACAATATTTTGAATACCTCTGTTTAAGTCGGAAGTAGCACTGTTTGCTCTCACTGCCGCAACATCATTACCCGTTAGGTCTTTCCACTTCACTTCATAGCCGGCCTTCTCAATGGCACTTTTGGATTCCCCTAAAGTGGTGGTGAGTTTTACCTGCGCAACAGAATCCATTACTTCTCCCACGGAAGTGGAGGAATCAATTAAAAATACCCAGGTGGGTTTTTCATATTCGTTTGTAATGAGTTTGAGAATAGGGCCCAGCAATAAGAAGGCAAGAAAAAAAACCACGATCGCGCGCAGGGCAAACAAAACCTGGTTAGTTCGTTTGCTCCAGGTGTAACTGGCCCGGTAAAGAATGTAGGCATAACCCACGCCCGCTACGAGGCACAGTAAAATAAAATAGGGTGAATGTTCAAATAAAAGTCGCTGCATGTTAATTCAAGGTCATGTTTCGTCTGGCTCAACATGACAAATAAAATTCAATCAGTAATTATACTTCTTATCCCACAATTTCTTAAGGTAATTTCTTAATTCCTCCTCGCGGGCATTTTTACCGGGCTCATAGAATTTAGTCTCTTTGATTGCATCCGGCAGAAACTCCATCGCCACAAAGTTATTACGAAAGTCATGAGCATATTGATAACCCTTTCCATAGTCGAGGTCTTTCATGAGTTTTGTTGGTGCATTTCGGATGGCTAGCGGCACAGGAAGGTCACCGGTTTCATTCACCAGACCCAGGGCCTTTTCAATAGCTATATAACTCGCGTTACTTTTTGGCGAACAGGCCAGGTACACAGCACATTGTGAAAGAATAATCCGGGCTTCCGGATAGCCAATGATATTCACAGACTGAAAGGTGGTAGTCGCTATGACCAGCGCAGTGGGATTGGCATTGCCAATATCTTCGGATGCCAGGATCACCATTCTTCGGGCAATGAACTTTACATCTTCGCCACCCTCAATCATGCGGGCCAGATAATACACCGCTGCATTCGGGTCGCTGCCACGAATCGACTTTATGAATGCGGAGATAATATCATAGTGTTGTTCGCCACTTTTATCATAAATAGCGATATGTTTTTGAGCAACGTTCATCACTAATTCATCCGTGATCTCAATATCATCGGTCACCGATTCGCTAATGATCTCCAGTAGATTTAAAAGTTTGCGGGCATCGCCTCCGGAGATATTGATCAGTGCTTGATATTCCTTAATGTTGATCTTTCTATTTTTTAACTCAACATCGTTACTGAGTACGTGACCTACTAATTTGATAAGATCCGCTTCAGTCAGAGCCTTGAGTGTGTACACCTGGCATCGCGAAAGCAACGCTGAATTAACTTCGAACGAAGGATTTTCTGTCGTTGCTCCAATTAATGTAATAACTCCTTTTTCTACAGCACCTAGCAAGGCATCTTGTTGTGATTTGTTGAAGCGATGAATTTCATCAATGAATAATATAACGCGGCTGGCACGCCTTGCCTGGTCGATTACATCACGTACATCTTTCACCCCCGCGCTCACTGCGCTAAGCATGTGAAAGGGCCGCTTCACTTCATTGGCAATGATGTTAGCGATGGTAGTTTTGCCTACACCGGGTGGACCCCACAAAATCATGGAAGGCACATTGCCCGTTTGAATTGCCTTGCGGATGATTCCGTTTTCACCAACCAGATGCTCCTGTCCCATCAGGTCTTCGAGTTTCGAAGGCCGCATTCGTTCCGCTAATGGAGCGTTGGTTTCAACCATGATTACAAAATCAGAATGACAATTTTTTGATTACGTCCACTGTTTTCTCAAGCATGCGATCATCAAAATCCAAATGAGTAACTAAGCGGATTTCCTGCGCACCGAATTTGATGGCTTTGATTTCATGCCCGGATAATTTTGACAGTACTTGCTCAGGAGTAACTTTATCAATCACTGAAAAAATGACAATGTTCGTATCCACCGGCATCATGGATTTAACCCAACTTACGTTACTCAACGCTTTTCCAAGTTCAGCGGCACGCTGATGATCTTCTTTCAATCGGGTGATGTTATTATTCAATGCATAGATTCCGGCCGCAGCCAAAAAACCAGCTTGTCTCATGCCCCCACCAAATGCTTTGCGCATGCGTCTTGCTTTCGGTTCTAATTCTTTTTTACATACTAACACTGACCCCACGGGTGCGCCCAATCCTTTCGAAAGACAAATAGAAATCGAATCAAAATATCTTCCGTAATCAACGGCCTTATCTCCTGCTTCCGTTAACGCATTGAAAAACCGTGCGCCATCCAAATGCATCTTTAGTCCTTTCGGACGGGCAAACTCACTGATAACAGCAATGTCTTTCAGATAATAAAAACTACCCGCTTCACGCACGACCGTGTTTTCCAATGATACCACCGAAGAAATAGGTTGATGAACATCGTGTGTGTTGTTTATGTTAGCCGCAACTTCCTCAACCGAAAGCCGGCCACGAGTTCCTTCCAGTAAACGCACACTGGCCAGACTGTTTCCGGCCACCCCTCCTCCTTCATATTTATAAATGTGTGATCCTTTATAGCAGAGTACTTCATCATAAGGCTGTGTAAGAATTTTTATTCCGATCTGGTTGGTCATCGTTCCTGACGGGCAAAAAATAGCTGCCTCCATGCCGAGCATTGAAGCACATTTTTGTTCCAACGCTATTACGGAGGGATCTTCGCCAAACACATCATCACCTACTTCAGCCGTCATCATGGCTTCGTGCATGCCCTTGGTCGGCTTGGTCACAGTGTCGCTTCTTAAATCAACAATCATGGTATTATCCTTAAAATCCGAAATTACAAAAACAGGCGGTGTGTAGGATTAAATTATAGGTTATTTGGTTTTTCGGTCGGATGGGTCTACTTTTGTGCCACTAAATCGCGGGGTGGAGCAGTTGGTAGCTCGTTGGGCTCATAACCCAAAGGTCACAGGTTCGAGTCCTGTCCCCGCTAC
>CAZIOY010000082.1:0-18596 GCA_964540915.1 uncultured Ohtaekwangia sp. | reverse complement strand
TCAGCCCTGCCCCCATTAAAAGATGTCTGGATTAGTTGCTCGAATTTTTAGTATCACCCAACATTGCGTGTGCTACCGCCAATCTGGCTATCGGCACCCTTAACGAAGAGCACGATACGTAGTTCAAGCCTATCTTATGACAAAACATAATGGACTCCGGGTGACCGCCATGCTCCCCACAGATACCAATCTTGAGATCAGGATTGGTAAGGCGACCTCCCTCCACAGCCATCTTCATTAACTTACCCACACCATTTACATCCAAAACTTCGAAAGGATTATCCTTCAAAATATTATGAGTGATGTAATATGGGAGGAATTTATTTTCAGCATCCTCGCGAGAGAATGAGAATGTTGCCTGAGTCAGGTCATTCGTACCGAATGAGAAGAACTGACCCACTTTAGCAAGTTCAGTTGCCTCCAGGCAAGCTCTCACCACTTCAATCATGGTTCCGTACTTGAAGTTGAGTTTTATTTTTCCTCCGGCTTCAATCTGACCTTGAATTTCATCTACTGATTTTTTTACCTCGACAAGCTCTTCCGCGTTGCATACCTGAGGCACCATGATTTCTGGTCTTACCTCAACACCCATGTGCTGACATTCCGCAGCGGCTTCGAGTATCGCCTTAATCTGCATGTGATAAATTTCACTGAGTGTAATACCTAAGCGTACACCACGGTGACCAAGCATTGGGTTCACTTCGTGCAGTTCATGCACCTTCTTAAGCATCTTCTCTTTCTTCTCAATGGCTTGTTCAATCAACTCTTCACCTTTACCATTGAAAGGAGCGACCGATTTATCAGCAATGGCCACGTCAGCATTCAGTAATCGAAGACTGGAGAACAGATTGTTTACACCACTTACGGTTGTCTTCAGATGTTTCAGGTGTTCAATTTCATCTCTAAGCACATCTTCGGAGGGTAAGAATTCATGAATTGGAGGATCCAATAAGCGGATGGTTACTGGACGTGGTGCCATCGCCAACAAAATTTCTTTGAAGTCTTTTTGTTGAATTACTTCCAACCGATCCAAGGCAACTTGTCTTTCTTCCGTTGTATCAGCCAAAATCATTTCAATCACGATAGGCAAGCGATCAGTGCCATTAAACATACGCTCGGTGCGGCATAAACCAATTCCCATAGCACCTAAGCTCAACGCTTTCTTTGCACCTTCTGGTGTATCAGCATTGGCAAACACTTTCAGTTTAGCAACTTCATCGGCCCAGGATAGAAGTACTTTCAATTCTTCAGAGAATATTGGCTCTACGGTAGGTATCACACCCTGATATACATTTCCATTTCCGCCATCAATAGTGATGTAATCTCCTTCATGCAAAATCTTATCACCAATTTTTGCCTGACGAAGTTTCACATCAACCTGAATACCTTCGGCACCTGCTACGCAAGGTTTGCCCATACCGCGGGCTACCACAGCAGCGTGTGAAGTCTTACCTCCACGGCTTGTCAGAATTCCCTGTGATGCAAAGAACCCATGAATATCTTCGGGCTTGGTTTCTTCTCTTACCAAAATCACTTTCTCACCATTTCTGCCCAACAATTCGGCACGGTCAGCATCAAACACACAATGACCCGAGGCAGCACCCGGTGATGCAGCCAAACCCTGAGCAAGTGGTGTTGCTTTATGTGAAGCATCTAATCTTGGGTGAAGTAGTTGCTCAAGCACTTCAGGCTTCACGCGCAGCAAAGCTTGCTCGCGCGTAATCAATCCTTCTTTTACCATCTCCACCGAAGTGCGCACCAACGCAGTGGTATTCATTTTACCATTGCGGGTTTGCAAGCAGAAGAGAACCCCTTTTTCTATGGTGTATTCAAAATCCTGAACTTCTTTGTAATGAGTCTCCAGTTTATTTCGCAATGTTTCAAGTTGATTGTACAACTCAGGCATTTCAGTAGCCAATTGAGATACTGGTTTTGGTGTGCGAATACCCGCTACCACATCCTCGCCCTGAGCATTGGTTAAATACTCTCCGAACATTTCATTTTCTCCTGTGCCGGGGTCGCGTGTGAAACCAACTCCGGTAGCGCAGTCGTTACCCATATTTCCAAACACCATGGTTACCACATTCACAGCAGTACCATTGGCCATTTGAGGGGTGATTTTAAATTCTCTGCGATAGTCAATCGCACGCTTGCCCATCCATGAATTGAAAACTGCCTTTATCGCAATCTCCAATTGTTCAAAAACATCTTCCGGAAAAGGCTTGCCTGTGTATTCCTTTACTACACCTAAAAATCGCTCACTGATATCTTTCAGATCTTCGGTGTTTAAACCCACATCTACTTTTACACCGGCACGTTTTTTCACTTCTTCAAAATGCTTATCAAATTTCTCATCAGGCACACCCAGTGCTACCTTACCAAATAATTGAATGAATCTGCGATAAGCATCATAACCGAAACGCTCGTTACCGGTTTGCTGAATCAGACCTTTCAATGTTTTAGAATTTAATCCAAGGTTCAAAATAGTATCCATCATGCCAGGCATAGACATAGCCGAGCCGGAACGAACGGAAACCAAAAGAGGATTGACAGGGTCACCAAATTTCTTGCGCGATGCAACTTCAACTTGTTTAATCTGTTCACGAACTTCTTCGATCAGACCAGCTGGCAACTCCTTGTTGGGAGTATCCAGAAAAGTCAAACAAGCCTCTGTAGAAATAACAAAGCCTGAAGGAACATTCAGGCCAATTTGTGTCATCTCACAAAGGTTCGCTCCTTTGCCTCCAAGAATTTGTTTATTCTTTCCGTCACCATCATGGAATGAGTATACAAACTTTGTTTTCATGTTTTTTTGCTTTTTGTCTTTGGGGGTTTCCAATATTTGTGTGTCCATAATGTTTAAATTTTGATTGAACGAAATTATCCCTCTCTGTATCAGAAAAACATGATATTGATCAGTGATTGAAACGATTCAAATCAGGTTTGATATTCGCGTGCAAGCAATACGAATCTTTTTCAGAATGAGGCAAACGCCTAATCTTTCACTTTCATTTTCCCTTTGATGGCCGGCTCCTTTGGCTTAAGGAACCAAAATCCAAATTGAAAATGGCTTGTTCGAATACACGTCAAAAATGCTAACTTGCCACCAAATCAAACGATTGAAGCATGGCGCTAGTAGAACTTTTCATGCCAAAAATGGGCGAAAGCATCATGGAGGCTACTATCCTGAGTTGGTTAAAAAAACCAGGCGACAAGATTGAACAAGATGAATCAGTGTTGGAAGTTGCCACTGATAAAGTAGACACCGAAGTGCCATCCACACACGGTGGGGTTCTAAAAGAAATTTTAGCCAAGCAGGGCGAAGTAGTAAAGGTGGGCACAGCCATTGCCATCATTTCTACTGAAGGCGATGAAGACAAACCGTCTGCTACACCGGCAAAAGAAACGAAGGCTGCTCAGCCTAAGGAGACCGTGAAACCAGTCACGGCTTCAGTGGTTACCAATGGATCTCCGACTTCGGTGGTTTCCGAATTTAAAACAGCTTCCCGATTTTATTCACCGTTGGTTAAAAATATCGCCAAAGAAGAAAGTATTCCGGTGGTGGAATTAGAGGCCATTACAGGAAGTGGTGCCGAAGGCAGAGTTACTAAGAAGGACATCTTGTCGTATGTGCACAACCGCAAACTGGGCCAAACCATTTCCGTTCAGCAAAAGACTTCGTCACCATTAGTGCCTGCCTCGATTAATGCCGGTGATGAAATTATCCAGATGGACCGCATGCGCAAAATGATTGCAGAGCGCATGGTCGATTCAAAACGCACCGCTCCGCATGTTACCTCGTTTGTGGAAGCCGATGTTACCAACATCGTATTCTGGAGAAACAAAATGAAGAATGAGTTTCACAAACGTGAAGGTGACTCGCTTACCTTCACACCAATTTTCATAGAAGCACTTATTCTGGCGATCAAAGATTATCCAATGATCAACATTCAGGTGGATGGCGATCGCATCATCAAAAAGAAAGACATTAATATCGGTATGGCCGTTGCGCTGCCTTCGGGCAATTTGATTGTGCCTGTAATTAAAAATGCCGATCAATATAATATTACTGGCCTGGCGAAAGTAGTTAATGACCTGGCAAAAAGAGCAAGAGAAAATAAGCTTAAGCCAGACGAACTTACCGGTGGCACCTTCACCATTTCAAACGTAGGTTCTTTTGGCAACGTAATGGGCACACCCATTATCGTGCAGCCGCAGGTAGGTATTATTGCTGTTGGCGCCATTCAGAAAAAACCAGCCGTCATAGAAACGCCTTACGGAGATGCTATTGCCATTCGTCATAAGATGTTCTTGTCACACTCCTATGACCATCGTGTTGTGGATGGATCACTGGGAGGAAGTATGGTGAGACGTGTGGCCGACTACCTGGAGAAATTTGATATATCCCGGTCGGTTTAAGAAGACACCACCTGATCAAAAGCTTCCGGCATTTCAATGCAAAATGTAGTTGTTCCGTCTTCCGATGGAGCTAAGTAAATATCACCTCCGTTGAGGCGAACAAAAAATTGAACAGTAAAAAAATTTTGCGCCTTCTGCTTTCGAGCACCATGCCCACGATATGGATATAAAAAAAATTGAAAACAGATGCGGACGCTCACTGTAATAAAAAGGATCCATCTTCACTACCTGTGAATAAAAAATGAAAGCCAAAAAAAAGAAAATATTTGCCAACACGCAGGTGCGGGTCACTAAAACCACTGAGTAATCTACATCCTTAAAGGCATCAATCACTAAAAAAATAGACATGCCGAAAATGGTAATGAACGTTACCAGCCGGAGCGGGGCTAATTGGGAAGGCCGAACAAACAGGTCATACTTAATTTCCTCTTCTCTTTCAAATTTCCAGATGTAAGAATATCGCGAAAAAAATTGCAAGTTTGTCGGTGTTTATAACTGTTTAAAAAATACAGATTAAATCAACTTAATGAAACTGCCACGCGGTGAGTTCACACAACAAACTGGCTGTTTCAAACTATAATTAAACCTGAGTAACTTATGAAATTCGGAACCAAAGCAGTGCATGCCGGTGTGGAACCCGATCCATCCACCGGTGCTATCATGACCCCTATTTATCAGACATCAACCTATGTGCAGGAATCTCCGGCAAAGCATAAAGGGTATGCCTATGCCCGTGGGGCAAACCCTACGCGAAATGCCTTGCAAAAAAGTATTGCCGCACTGGAAAATGGTAAATATGGCATCTGTTTCTCATCGGGTATGGGAGCCACGGATGCGGTTATAAAATTACTAAGCCCGGGTGATGAAGTGATCACCAGTAATGATCTCTATGGAGGATCGTATCGTATGTTCAGGCGGGTGTATGAAAAGTTCGGAATCAAATTCCACTTCATTGATCTTACGGATGTTAAGAACATAGATCCCTATTTGAATGAAAAGACCAAACTCATGTGGCTGGAAACACCCTCCAATCCACTCATGCGTATCATTGATATACAAGCCTGTGTGGCATTAGCAAAAAAGAGAGGAATCACGGTAGCGGTAGATAACACGTTTGCTTCTCCGTATTTGCAAAACCCACTCGACCTGGGTGCTGATATCGTTATGCATTCGGTAACCAAATATCTGGGTGGCCATAGCGATGTGATTATGGGAGCGCTGGTGGTGAACGATGAGAAACTACAGCAAGATCTTGCCTTCATTGCCAACTCATGTGGTGCTGTGCCTGGTCCACAAGATTCTTTCCTTGTGCTTCGCGGAATAAAAACCCTTCACTTGCGCATGGAGAGACATTGCCTCAACGGAAGAAAAATTGCTACCTTTTTGCGCGAACATGCCAAGGTGGGAAAAGTATATTGGCCAGGCTTCACCGATCATCCTAATCATGACATCGCAAAAAAACAAATGCGCGATTTTGGCGGCATGCTTTCTTTCACACTCAAAAATGACAGCATCGAAAACGCAACTAAATTGATGGAAAGTGTTGTGCTATTTTCTTTAGCGGAATCATTGGGTGGTGTTGAGTCCTTGATTAATCATCCGGCTTCCATGACGCACGCCAGCATTCCACGAGAAGAGAGAATTAAAAACGGGTTAACCGATTCGCTCATTCGGTTAAGCATAGGAGTTGAAGACTCCGAAGATTTAATTGAAGACCTGGAGCAAGCATTGTCAGGTATCTAAAGAAGAAAGGCACCGAACGGTGCCTTTCTTTATTAATCAGGTTTGACTGCTCCATTGTTTTTGCCCTGTGAATATGACGATTGGCACGATCCTGTTTCCTGTCTAGTTTCCTCCGTTCTGCAACCGTTACATTGCCATCTGTTTTAGCCCTGTGTTCTGACCTGCGTATGTGTCGTTGCTCTTTGTTCAACAAAGACGTTTCTCTTTTAGTTAAGTCACCATCTGCCCGGCCCTCGTGAATTCTGACCCGTTGGGCATTTTGTCTGGCATCAGACCGGGGGGTGCCCGGTTCCTGTGCCCAAACTGAAAATCCAGCGAGCATGAGTAACGAAAAAATAAAAATTGCTTTTTTCATAGTAGTTAATTTTCCAATTAGATTGGATTAATGGCTATTAGTTTAATGCTCTTTGAAAAACTAACTGCCATTTTAATTGGAAGCTGATGGGATTTTAACAATAAACTCTGACCCCACGTCTACTTTGCTATTCAACTTGATTTCTCCGTGTAATCTGTCCACCAGTGTTTTCACAATGGCAAGACCTAAGCCATTAGAACTCTCGCCTCCGGTAGGCCTTGCTGATAGTTTCTTAAATCGCTGAAATAAATATTGCTTGTCTTCATCTGTAAAGCCAGGCCCCGAATCACGAATGGAAATTATTGCCCAACCATTCTCCATCGTGTTATGAATAACTACCCGCGAGTGTTTTTCCGAAAACTTAATGGCATTCGACAACAAATTATCCACAATCCGATTTAAGTAATCAGGTACAGAATAAAATTCAGATTGGATCGAATGAGAAAAATCAATTTGAATTGATTTAAAATCGGCTGATACCTTAAAAGAACTAATACGGCTTTCCAATAGCATCTTTAAATCAACAAGAACGCTGGAAGGTTTGTGATCCGACTCATTCAAATAGTTTACATCCAAAAGATCGGTAATCAAATCTGAGCCTGACTTGGTGGCTACCATGATCATCCCAACGTATTCAATTTGTCGTGAGGATAACCCTCCTTCCATCTCAAGTAACCTGGTCAAACCGGTTATTCGATTTAGCGGTGCCTTCAAATCATGAGCAACAATGCTCATTAAAGAATCCTTTTCATTATTCAATTCGTTCAACTCGCGATTTCTTCCTATCAGGATATCGTTGGCTTCAGAAATTACTTTCTGCTGAGTCTCTATTTTTTCATTCTGCTGTGATAACCTTAGGTTTGTTGCCTTTCGCTTTGTGTTATATAAAACAAGAAGGGCCGAGATGAGAAGGGAAGAGATGACAATTATTAACAACACACTGTTTTGAAACCGTTGCTCGGCAATCAAAGTTTCATTATTCAGTTGTGATGTTTTTAAAACTTTATTCTCCGCCTCTATTTTTTCAATCATGAGTTGAAATTGAAGGCGGTCTATTTCTATAAGAAGATCCGTGTTTTTTATTTTTTCATTTAATAATGCAAAATCATTACGATAATGCTGTGCTCTATCGAGGCGGCCAAGTTTTGCATAACAGAGAGCCCCTAATTCAAGAGCCTCTAGCTCATAAATGATGTTTCCCGATTCTCTCGATTCCGTCAAAACCCGCTCTAAAATGGATAGTGCTTGAGCATACTGTCGTTGATGAATTAAGAATTTACCTTTTATTAAAAAGGCCCTGATAAATAACTTTTGATTCGTGGTCTCCGAGATAGTTGCCAGCACAACATTGGCTTTCTCTAAAGCTTGATCAAATTCCTTCTCAGTCAACTGTATTTCCGCAATGGCCATGGCCAGTTCAGCAGTCGTTACTTTATCATGGATGCTTTGTGCTACAACATCAGCCTGTTTGAATTTATCCAGAGCCTTATCCTTGTCACCGTTCGATTCATATAACAAGCCAAATTCAATCAAGGACGAAATAATACCGCGTTTATCTCCAATTTGCTTTCTTATCTGGTAGGCCTTTTCAGACATCTCGACCGCTTTTTCAAATTCATTTTGTGCCTTATACAGACTGGCCAGGCTTCGATACACATACGCCATGCCCGGCTTATCATTCAGAGACTCAAAAAACTTTTTAGAGTTTAAGAAATTTGAAAATGCCCTTACCCAATCGCCACCATCAAGGAACATCCGACCCAAATTGTTATAACTATGACCTAATTGCATAGAATCACTTTGTTCGGTAGCGATTTGAATGGCTAACTCATGAAACTCCAACGATCTTTTATAATCACCCCGGTTTGTATAGGCAAGACCCAAAAAACTAAGTGGCCTTGATAGATTCTTCTGAAGATTTATATCCTTTCCTAATTCGTATGCTTTCGTGCAATAGTGTATGGTACTATCCGGATAGGAGTATCGGTATTCAAACCCTATTGCGTTGAGGATATCAAATTGGCTTCGCTCATCCACCGTTTGGAGTTTCCTTTTTAAACTATCAATAACGGAGAGATTTTGCGCAAATAACCCAGAAGGGACCAGGGATAGAAAAAGACTATAAACAATGAAAGATCGCAAGGTCATTCGTTAATCTTGACTAGGGATATTGGTAAAGGTTAAAGGTAAATAGATTAACGCTAAACACATTGATCATGTAAGAAAGATAATGATTCGTTAAAAGGCTGGAGAATATTTGCTAATGATCTTTCTCAACGTAATTAAGATCCCTGGAAAAGGTTTCATCAATAAGCCTGAGAGCCCAAAAAGCAATTATAATTGTAAATAGACCTACAATAAGGGCTGCTTGCAAGATATTCACATGTTCGCGCAGATATCCGAACATAAAAGTAAGGGGCACCACCGAACCACGAATAAAATTCGGAACGGTGGTGGCAACGGTGGAGCGTAAGTTGGTGCCAAATTGTTCTGCCGCTATGGTTACAAAAAGTGCCCAATAGCCAACTCCAAAGCCCAGGAAAAAACATCCGATATAAAAACCTGATGCGGTTTCGAATGGCCAATAAAGGTAGGTGATAATGAAAATGAGTGTGAGCAGTATAAAAACAAAAACTGTTTTCTTCCGCGACCTGATAGCCTGACTTACGAACCCACTCAGTAAATCACCCGCGGCTAAGCCAATATAACTATACATAACCGCATCGCCTGCCACCACACCCGTGATGCTCATCGCCTTTGCAAATTCGGGCGAAAATGTGATCAGTATTCCAATTACAAACCAGATGGGCAATCCAATCAAAATACAGCCAACAAATTTTTTGAACCGATCCCACTGATTGAAAAGTTGAAAGAAATTTCCTCTTACTATCCCTTGCTCTTTTACCTTCAGAAAAATTCCGGATTCGAATACACTGATTCTTGTTACCAATAGAATCAAACCTAAACCACCACCAATAAAATAGGCCATCTGCCAGTCAAATGTTTTGGCAACATAATTAGCCAGCACCGCACCCATCAGGCCTACTGTTGCTACCAGGGTAGTTCCATAGCCACGAAGTTTGGTTGGCAACGATTCTGACACTAAGGTGATGCCCGCACCCAACTCACCTGCCAAACCTATTCCCGCAATAAATCTTAACAAGGCATATTGATCCACTGTGGTAACAAACCCGTTTGCGATATTGGCCAACGAGTAAAGTAAGATTGATCCGAAGAGAACCGATAGCCGGCCTCGCTTGTCCCCCATGATTCCCCATAGGATGCCTCCCAGTAACAAGCCAATCATTTGTGATCTGATTAAATATTCACCCTGAACAAGCATTTCGGAATCAGCCACTCCCATAGAACGAAGGCTTGGAATGCGAACGATGCTGAAGAGCAGAAGATCATAGATATCAACAAAATAGCCGAGGGCAGCTACAATTACCGGAATGCTGAAAAGTTGCTTAAGGCTACGGGAATCCATATTAAAAATTTACATTAAAATAGGTGAGTTTTATCAAAATACAACTCCTTCCATCACTTGGCTGCTTTTAGCCATTGGTAAAAAAAGGAGCGGTTAATTGATAATTTAGGTCTAAACTCGCTTCATTAAATACAAACTTCTTCTCACTATGAAATACAACTTATTTCTCCTTTCATTACTGCTTATCAGTGCCGGAGTGTGGGCCCAGAAAAAGGGGGCAACAGCTCCAACGAAAGCAGCCACAGGCTATGACGAAAGCCTCTATAATGCCATTGAGTGGCGAAGCATTGGACCTTACCGAGGTGGCCGATCAGCTGCAGTAACCGGTGTTCCCGGCAAACCCAATTTATTTTACTTTGGAGGATCGGGTGGCGGTGTATGGCAAACCACCGATGCCGGAAATTCATGGACAAATATTTCGGATGGATACTTCGGAAGTTCAATTGGATCCATTGCCGTGAGCGAATGGGATAACAACGTAATTTATGTAGGCCAGGGAGAAGGTACCGTAAGAGGAAATGTTTCATTTGGCAATGGGGTTTATAAATCTACCGATGCCGGCAAAACATGGACGCATGTTGGATTAAAAGAATCCAGGCACGTTCCCCGCATACGCATACATCCTAAAAATCCTGACCTGGTATATGCAGCCGTATTAGGCGATCTTTTCAAATCAACGGAAGAGCGTGGAGTATATCGCTCAGAAGACGGTGGTAAAAACTGGAAAAGAATTCTCTTTGCAAATGCCGATGCCGGTGCTGTTGATCTTATAGTAGATCCCAACAACGCGCGCATTCTTTATGCATCCACCTGGCGCATCAGAAGAACTCCGTATAGTTTGGAAAGTGGTGGAGAAGGCTCCGCCCTTTGGAAGAGCACAGATGGTGGAGACACCTGGACGAACATTTCAAAAAATGAGGGTCTACCAAAAGGTATCTGGGGTATATCCGGTGTAACCGTTTCACCTGTCAATTCTAATCGTGTATATGCCATTATCGAAAATGATAATGGGGGCATCTATCGCTCAGACGATGCCGGAAAAACGTGGAGCAAAATGAACGATGACAGAAACCTTCGTCAACGTGCCTGGTATTATTCAAAGATTTATGCGGACACCAAAGATGAAGACATGGTATATGTGATGAACGTATCCTATCACAAATCAAAAGATGGTGGAAGAACATTTGCTACTTACAACGCTCCGCATGGCGATCATCACGACTTGTGGATTGCCCCGGAAGACAATCAGCGAATGATCATTGCCGATGATGGTGGCGGCCAAGTTTCTTTTGATGCCGGTGAAAACTGGACTACCTACCACAATCAGCCCACTGCACAACATTACCGTGTAATTACTGATAATGCTTTTCCCTATCGCATCTATGGAGCACAGCAAGACAACAGTACACAACGCATCTATCATCGCACCGATGGCTTTTCCATTGGCGAACGTGACTGGGACATAACTGCCGGTGGCGAAAGTGGCCACATTGCGGTTGACCCTTCCGATAACGATGTGGTATATGGTGGAAGCTATGATGGATTCTTAACACGTAAGAATCACAAGACGGGTGAAGAGCGCGGCATCAATGCCTGGCCCGACAATCCGATGGGCCACGGTGCAGAAGGTGCCAAGTATCGCTTCCAGTGGAACTTCCCTATTTTCTTTTCTCCACATGATTCAAAGAAACTTTATGCGGCCTCTCAAAATCTTCACGTAAGTTATAAT
Organism: uncultured Ohtaekwangia sp.; assembly: GCA_964540915.1. Lineage (GTDB taxonomy): Bacteria > Bacteroidota > Bacteroidia > Cytophagales > Cyclobacteriaceae > ELB16-189. Next base: position 6,863 of record CAZIOY010000082.1, on the reverse strand, counting down.
GGTGGCGAAAGCTGGGAAATCATAAGCCCTGACCTGACGCGCAATGATCCAACTAAAATGGGATCATCTGGTGGCCCGATTACAAAAGACAACACCAGCGTTGAATACTATTGTACCATTTTTGCGGTGGCCGAATCACCCTACGAAAAAGATTTGATCCTGGCAGGATCAGACGATGGTCTTATACACATCACGCGCGATGGTGGTAAGAAATGGGATAATGTAACGCCCTCTATCATGCCTCAGTGGACGATGATCAACAGCGTTGAGTTCGATCCGTTTGTGAAGGGTGGTGCGTATGTTGCCGCAACAAGTTATAAATCCGGTGACTTCCGTCCTTATTTATATAAGACCAAAGACTATGGAAAAACCTGGACCAAAATTACTGATGGCATTGAACCCGGTCACTTCACAAGAGTAGTAAGGGCGGATCCAAAACGTGCAGGTTTACTGTATGCCGGTACTGAGTTTGGCATGTATATTTCGTTTGATGATGGAGCAAACTGGAAACCCTTCCAATTGAATCTTCCTATCGTGCCTATTACCGATTTAACAATCAAGAATGATAACCTGATTGCTGCCACTCAAGGTAGAAGTTTTTGGTTGATTGATGACCTTACTCCGTTACATCAACTCAATGAAAGCATGGCTAAAAGTGATTTTCATTTATACAAACCTATGCCAAGCTATCGCATGAATGGTGCCCAGGCAGGCAGAAGAGGTCAACCTAAAAATGAAGGGCTCAATCATCCTAACGGAGTGATGGTACATTTCTTTTTGAAAGACACTACAAAAGCAGTCGTGGCTCTTGAGATTCTTGAAATGAATGGCACACTGATTAAAAAGTTTTCAACCAAGCCCGATAAAAAGGCGAAAGATGAAGATCTCAAAGTCAAAACCGGCATGAACAAATTCGTATGGAACATGCGCTATTCCAATGCCGAAGGCTTTGATGGATTGATCATGTGGTCAGGCTCCCTTACCGGGCCCAAAGCGATACCCGGCAAATACAAAGCCCGTCTCACTGTAAACGGCACTCCGGTAGATACAGAGTTTGAAATCCTGAAAGATCCCAGAGCAAGCAGCACATTAAATGACATCAAAGCTCAGTTTGATTTTTCAATCGCGGTACGGAATAAACTTTCAGAAACTCACGTGGCCATTAAAAAAATCAGAACAGCCCGTGAACAGATCAATCGTGTTACCGAACCCATGAAAGGCAAAGAAGACATGAAAGATGTAAATGAATTATCAAAGTCTATTTTAGATGACATGAAGAAGATCGAAGAAGCTTTGTATCAAACTAAAAATCGCAGCGGACAAGATCCATTGAATTATCCGGTAAGACTTAACAATAAACTGGCAGCCCTGAACTCAGAAGTGGATGGTGGCGATTATCCTCCTACGCAACAGGTTAAAACTGTTCATAAGGACATCGTGGAAAAAATTGATTTCCAATTGGATCAGCTGAAAAAAGTGATGAACGATAAAGTGCCGAAGTTCAATGAATTAATAAAGCAAAAACAAGTAAACGCTGTAACAATCGACATCATGTGACGATGGTATAACTAATAATAAAAATGGAGCGTGTTACCGCTCCATTTTTTATTGTTTCCTACCTATAAAATAGTATAAGATGGGCCCTAAAATTGGTAAGAAGACCACAGCAATAATCCAAAGCATCTTCTTCTCGTTGTCCTTATTGCTTTTCAAAATATCAATAATAACAATTACATCAATGATTAATATAAGTAGCGCGAATAATCTGGCCATACGATATTAATTTGTTCCCAATATCTTGAACAGTTCGTCCAGATTGGGAGTGATGATGATTTCTGTTCTACGGTTCTTCTGCTTGTTTTGAGCGTTGTCATTTGCTGCAAGAGGAGAATATTCGCCCTTACCCGCTGCCGTAACCTGATTAGCGGAAACACCTGCCTTTGTTAAGATCTTTGTAATAGAGGTGGCACGCATTACACTCAGGTCCCAATTGTCTTGCATATACTGCGATTTTTTTGAAATCGGAACGTTGTCCGTATGTCCTTCGATCATGATCTGAATATCCTTTTGATCTTTAATGGCCTTCGCCAGTTGTTGCAGAGCAGTTACTCCCTTATTGTCAACATCTATACTGCCTGACCCAAATAACAACTGCTCCGCCAGTGATACATACACTTTACCATTTTTAATCTTTACGGTCAGATCGTTCTCCTTAAAATTCAATAACGCGTTACTGATCCGATCTTTTAAATCCTGAACCGCTTTATCCTTATTGGCTAAAACCTGCTCAAGCTCTTTCACTTTTTTTTCCCGCTCAACCAGGCTGGTGCTTAGCGAGTCATTTAACTTTCTGGTTCGCTCCAGATTCTCCTGGATAGAAAGAAGCTGATCTTTGTTCTGTGCCAGATCGCGATTCAGTTTGCCACTGTTGCTCAATAGATTTTTATAATAGGCATTGAGTTGATCAAACTCTTTATTCAATTCGCTCAACTTCTGGCTGGTTGTCCGATAGGATTGATTCAAGTCCGTGGTGTCTCGTTTCAACTTATTTAGGGTCTCATTTAAATTTTTAAGTGAGGCATTGGCAGCTTCAAGCTGCTTGGTTTTATCTCCCAGTTCGCCCTCTGTTTTTACCTTTTGCGCCAATACATCATCATACTTCTTTTTACTTACTATGCATGATGTGAAAAAAAATGTCAGTCCTGCGAAGACAATAGCGGTGTATTTCATAGTTTAAAAAATTATTCAGCAAATATCTACAATAAAATTCAATTCTACCTTTGGGGATTTTGAATGAATATTTACCCGTAATTATTGTAATTTTCAAAACAACCATTAAAAACTACAACTATGGAAGGCATGCTAAAACCAGATTCGCTAAAAGGAAAAACCATAATTATAACCGGTGGTGGAACCGGGCTAGGAAAATCAATGGGTAAATACATGCTGGAATTAGGCGCCAATCTGGTAATCACAAGTCGCAAAAAAGATGTCCTTGAAAAGACAGCACACGAACTGGAAACGCAAACCGGTGGAAGGGTTTTACCAGTAACCTGCGACATAAGAAAATATGATGAAATCGAAAATGTAATTAAAACTACGGAGGGTCACTTTGGTCAAGTTCACGGTGTATTAAATAATGCTGCCGGGAATTTCATCAGCCCCACAGAACGACTATCCCATCGTGCCTTCGATATCATTGTGGATATCGTTTTGAAAGGAACGTACTATATGACGCTGGCCGTTGGTAAAAATTGGATTAGCAAGAACCAACCCGGCACTTTTCTAAATATCGTAACTACCTATGCGTGGACAGGCTCTGGGTATGTTGTGCCCTCAGCCTGTAGTAAGGCAGGCGTATTAGCACTTACCCGATCATTGGCAGTAGAGTGGGCAAAATATAAAATCAGAAGCAACGCAATCGCACCTGGGCCATTTCCTACTGAAGGCGCCTGGAGCCGGCTATTACCTGGTGAGCTGGTAAAAAAGTTTGATCCCTCAGAACGCATCCCTCTCAAGCGAGTCGGTGAACATCAGGAGTTAGCAAACCTGGCTGCCTACCTGATGTCTGATTATTCGGCTTACATTAATGGTGAAGTAATTACGATTGATGGCGGTGAGTGGCTAAGAAACGGAGGCGAATTCAGTCACTTGGAAGCAATCACCGATGAGATGTGGAACACGATTGAAAAAACAAGAGGTAAATAATTTTCTAAAATTTCAAGGAATAAGCAATCCGCGCATAGCCGTGTCGACTCCCATTTTCAACCTCACGACTAGAATTATTTACTTCAAACGCAAACGAACTTATGTCACGAGAATGCATTATTCCAAAACTTCTTCGAAGCACCCAAGTCTGTGCACTTACAATAAATGGACTGGGGTTATCAAATAAACTACCCTCTAGGAAAATATTGGAAATGATGTAATCAATTCCATAATTTATAAAAATGAATATTTCTTCTTTGTCATCAGTACCATCGTAACCCAATCTTCCGTTAAACCAGGTTGACTGAGTAAGTGTGTTAAAATTTATCAACCGCATTGTAAAATCCTGACTTAGTTTATTCAATCCGGTTCCCCAAACACACCTGACGTTGACACAAAATCTATTTCTGGAGCAACATATATGCTCTTCAATAGCTGATAATTTACATTCAGAACAACCTCATTACTTATTTGAGAATTCCATCCACGAGGTTCAGGAAATCCTACCCGCCCGTGCCACCAACTCTGAATCTGCCCCTTTCCGGAAATTTTCCCCACAACTCCTACCTCAGCCTCCAAATGCGAAATAGTTGACAACCCTTTTAATCTGGTTATCGAGAATCCTCCATAATTCCAACCTGCATAGGGCCGATCCATTTTCTGAGTGATTCGTGAAGATGTTTCTCTCGGGGTAAAAATTTCGTTCCCATAGGTAAAGCCAATTAAAATTTTCGAAGAGATTGCCTGTCGTTAATTAAAATATTGGTGAATAATCCTTTCTGGTTGAACTAATCTCCGATAGACTAATTCATGACCAGCGCTATAATACCAATCATTGAAAAAAAGAATGTCATTGTCGATGGTAAGGGAAAGCTCACTCGAGTAGCTATTAACGGAATCCACCTGTGAAAAGGTTGTATACACGCTACCTATCAATAACAAAAAAATTGAGAGGTATACTCGCATCGCTAACGGATATGATTAAAAATAACTGAATTTCGCGGGAAAGAGTAGATTCCAAATTCGCTTTTGGATTTCCCTATGCCAAATAAAGGCGGGATATCACTTTCGATGGGAGTCTGAATAAGGCTATTACCAGATTCATCAAATACCTGTACAAGTCGCTGCTCCACATCAAAGAAGCTAAATATCATTTTTTTGTTTCCTGTTTCGATACACTGAAATTCCAGGTTCGTTGACCCACTGTTTTGTTTCTCAAAAACGATGGACCCATCTTTATTAAAGACAACTATTTTGTCGACATCTATTCGGTAGGAATAAAATTTGTTGTCGGAACGAGTTCGCTTTAATACAAATTTAGAATTTTTACCTCGCAACAAATTCTCTGATGTCAGGATTTCTCCTTTCAGATTTTGTTTACTAACGGTGCCTTCATTTGAGATATAATATAAATAAGTTGTAGACGATGACATTCCTGACTCCAAATAATAATCACCACTAAATAATTTTTTATCCTTAGTTTGAAAGAAATCATCACGATCTCCCTTACGATTGAAAACATGAACGTTTCCATCAGCTAGAAAAAAAATAAAATAATCTTTACCACCAACTTTTATGTGCTCAGGGGAGTAGGCAATTTCCGTCTCAAATTTTTTAGGCTCCCAGTTAGTGAGTTTATTGCCTTCCTTGTCAAAAAGATACACCTCGTTATTTGCCGATGAAATCAAAAATCTATAATTCTTGCTCTTGTCATAATCTACTAATCCAGAAAACTTTGTGGTCGAAGGTAATGATTTTGGAAAACCAGTAACATCCCGACCGAGCCGATCAATTACATAAAGATTATTCTTAGTGGAAAAAAAATATTGAAGCTTACCATTTTTAAAAAAATCCAACTGCGCTAACGATCCTTGAATTTGACTATCCATTTGTCTACTCCAAATAATTCCCCCATTTAAGGAAATTAGATAAACCATTAGATCAGAATCCTGAATTAATATCTCTTGCAATCCCGCAGCATGATTTTTCACAATCGATGCAAACTGCACAGATCCTGGCAATTCCAAAAATGAAGATTTTGAATTTAATTTTGATGTCCGTGATTTTAAAGCAGCGGAACCTAAGCTGAAATTAACACTCGAATAAAAATGGTTATCCAATGCACTCATTTGAATGGATTGCCAATTAATCTGTGACAAACCTATCGAGTCAATTAAACCAGAATATCCATTCAAAATTCCATCTTGGCCAGAAAATGACGTAGGCTTTTTAAGAATTAAAGTCACATTACTTTCCTGAAGTCCTTTGCCACTGAATTTTTGATAATCCAAAGTTTTACCCCATGTGTCATCGCTTTCTATTGCATCTATAAGAGATTTAATTTCATCAACAGATTGAGAAAGAATTAGGTAATTATCTTTTACGGTGCAAAAGCCAAAAAGAACATTAGGAAATATTTTTCCAAATCCTTTTTTTAACACTTCCCCATTCACACTTCGGATTTGATAATTGGAATAGGTCTCAGTGAAACTAGTGATGAAACCAAAATCGTTCGATGATCCTGGTTTAAATTCCACAAAAGCTAATAAGCCATTTTCATTTTCGGTAGATAGAAATGCGATCTCACTTCCTATTGGAAATGTTTTTAAAAATGAAGAATCAAGTCCTTCTCTAAATGAATAAAAGTCAGAAATACCAAAATCAACTAAAAAAGTCGAATAATTAGGTATATATCTTGCCACTTTAAAAGCTACCGGTTTTTGATTCTGAAATAGAGACAGGCTTGAATTTCTTCCAATCGAAAATCCATTTAACGATAAAAATCCATTATCGGATTTAAGATCATAAACTGACAAACTTCTCAACTCCCTCAGCAAAGGGATAGATTTAAGTAATGACTGTGAAAAGATTTCAGAGAAATTTTCAGTATTAACGTAAACATTCCCTTGATCTGATTTCAATGAAGGGAATTGAAATAATTCAGAGTTATTACTTTTAAAACTTCTCATTTCTTTATTTTGAAAAACCCGAATTGCATTTTCAATTAGAAGAGATGACTTACTCACTAAAAAAATACCACTCAAATAGGCAAAGGCTAATTGAATTTCTTTATGATCACCTTTAACTTCATAAACTTCAATTCCATTGAGAAGACGGTTGTTAATTTTTTGATTTTTAAGATGCGCTTTCGAAAT